>JAFAGM010000016.1 GCA_023422775.1 Pseudomonadota bacterium | reverse complement strand
ATTGCGTGTTCAGACGATGGCCTCAACGCCGCCGCCTCGTCCGGTTCCCCGATCGGTCGCCGGATTGGGCGTGCGTGGACCATTCGGTCCGCGCACCGGCAGTTCGTCCGGCGTCTTGCCCGGCAACTCCCGCGGTTGCGGAGGCTGGCCCGGTTCGCGTACCGGCGGCGGCACCTCCGGGCGAGGGGTGCCCGGAGGCTCCTCGCGCGGAGGCTCGGTCGGCTGTCCCGGCGTTGCCGGCGGTACCTCCGGCGGTTCTATCGGCATCACATCGAGACCCTGCGATTGCCGCCGGGCGCACGAAGCCTGCCGTCGTCATGGGTAACGAGCGCCGCAAAGCCGATCTTCCTCGCTAGCTGCCAAACACCATCCTGATCGCGCGCGCCGTCGTTACTCATTGCTCATTGCCTGTTTCTCCCGTGGGTCCAGCCCATGGAACGACAACGGCGGCGACCGCGGGATGTTCCTGCGCAACGCGATGATGGAAACGGTGGAAACCGGTCATGCCGGCGCGTGGCAGACGGCTTCGATGTTATGGCCGTCGGTTCGAGGGCCGTTCGTTGCGCAAGGAAGATTTCAGCCGCGTACCAACAGCGTGTTGCTGCGGGTCCTGCCGGTCTCGACATAGCCCCGCGTGCGCATGTCGGCGATACAGTCCTGTTGCCATTCGTCCTTCGACAAATGCTCGATCACCACCGCACGCGGCCACAGCGTCTGTGGCGCTTGCGCGAAGAAGCCCGTCAACACGCGATCCTCAAAACCTTCGACGTCGATCTTGAGCGCGTCGACATGCGATGCGCCGGCTTCCTCGAGGATGCGCTGCAGCCGCAGCGAGGGTACCCTGATCGCCTTGCTCGAACCTGCACCCGACACGATGTGGCTGGCGCCGAGATTTTCGCCGTCGGTCTCGATCATCAACCCGCCATCGGCGGGGCCGGCGGCGGCCGCAACCAGTTTCACCTGGGTACGGCCCGACGCCGTGCTGTTGAAGGCGAGCCGTGCATGGATGACCGGATGCGGCTCGATCGCGATGACCTTGCCCCTGGCGCCGACATGAAGCGCCAGCACAAGCGCATAGGTGCCGACATTGGCGCCGACATCGACGAACACGCCGCCGATGGGAACATGCGCGCGCAAAAAATCCAGCTCCTCGAGATTGTAGTCCGGGTTGAACAGCGCGCCGCGTTCGGTGGCGCTGGCCTGGTGGTGGAAGCGGAACGAGGCGCCCTGATACTGCACGTCGAGCGGACCCGCGCGCAGCAGATTGACCAGCCGCGACAGCCAGGGTCGGAACGCGCCGCGCTTCAGCCGCGAGCCATGCGCCATGGAGATGATCGCAGCCTGCGCGGCATTCGGCGCAAATGCGCCGAACGGCGCGGGAGTGGGGTCGTTGTCGGGCGTCAATCGGCGGTCCTCTGTGAGCGGCGCATGCATAGCCGGTTTTGCGGCGGTCCTTTGACATAGATCAAGATAATCCCGACGAAACCCCCAACACTTTCAAATTAAGGCAGTCTGATTGTGACGCCTGCGGCGCCGAGAGCAATATCACCGCCCAATACGATCGACGCTTCCCCTACATGACATGGCAATGCATCGGCAGGGAGGTCACGCCTTGAAAGTGAAGCCCAGGCTCGGGTCCGATATCGCCGTTTGTGACCTCCAATGAGTGTATGATGGCTTTGCGATGAACATTTGGCCAAGCCTGCTCACCGTGACCGTTTCAGCAAGGAGCCAGTCATGAAATTCGTCCAGCCGTTTCCGGGCATTGATCGCCGCGCCGTGCTTTCGTCGTTGGCGATGCTTCCGTTGCTCTCAGCCTCGCTTCGCTCGACCAACGCGCTTGCACAGGCGCCGCGCGATCCGCTTCCCTCCTGGAACGACGGCGCGACGAAATCCTCGATCCTCGACTTCGTTGCGCGCGTCACGACGCAAGGCGGGTCCGACTTCGTGCCGGTCGATCAGCGCATCGCGACCTTCGACAATGACGGCACGCTCTGGATCGAGCAGCCGATGTACATCCAACTGGCCTTCGCGCTCGACCGCGTCAAGGCCATGGCGCCGATGAACCCGGACTGGAAGACCAGGCAGCCGTTCGCCGCGATTCTGGACGGCGACATGAAAGCGCTGGCCGCGTCGGGCGAAAAGGGCTTGATCGAGTTGCTCGCGGTGACGCACGCCGGCATGTCCACGGCGGAATTCGAAAAGATCGTCACGGATTGGCTGGCGACGGCGCGCGATCACCGCTTCAAGCGGCCCTACACCGAACTGGTCTACCAGCCGATGCTCGAATTGCTCGCCTATCTCCGGGCCAGCGGCTTCAAGACTTTCATCGTGTCGGGCGGCGGCATCGAATTCATGCGGCCGTGGACCGAGCGGATCTATGGAATACCGCCCGAGCAGGTCGTCGGATCGTCGATCAAGACCCGGTTTGAAATGCGCGATACCGTGCCGCTTCTGTTCCGTTTGCCCGACATCAACTTCGTCGACGACAAGGCCGGCAAGCCGATCGGCATCAACGAGCATATCGGGCGCCGTCCCATCGCCGCATTCGGCAACTCCGACGGCGATCTCGAAATGCTGCAATGGACCACGCTCGGCGCCGGCGGTCCCCGGTTCGGCCTGATCGTCCACCACACCGATGCGGAGCGCGAATACGCCTACGACCGCGATTCGCATTTCGGCAGGCTCGACAAGGCGCTGGATGCCGCAGCGGTGAACAGGTGGACGGTGGCCGACATGAAGAAGGACTGGAAGCGGATCTTTGCATTCGACTAGGCTGGCCACGGGCTGCCCATGATGTCCGCCATGGCGGCACAACGGGAACTGGATCGAAAGATTCCCGCCGGTTCCGCTCATGCCGGAAGGACAGGATATCCCGGCAGGAAGGGCACGACCACGTCGCTGCTCATGCCCCGGACGCAGCGCAGTGCGCCGCCCTTGCGGCGTGGTGCGCTGCCGAGCCAGGGCCTATCGCCCCAGGTCCCGACTCTGTGGAGCGTCACTTCGTGCCGCGCCGCGTCCGGGACACAAGATGGTTGCCGGCGGGACGTTCCGAATGGACGTTGCAAATTTGATCTGGCGCAATATCGGTTTGGCGGTTGCAGGCAAACTGCTGACGACCGCTATCCGTCAGCCGCGTGCCGGCATTCGGGCGGCAAACGAGAAAAAAGCCGGCAATGGAGGAATTCATGTCAGCTGCACAGCAGGCTTTTGTCCTGACCGGAGAATTGTTCGTTCTCTCGTTCGCCGTCATTGTCGGGTTCTGGCTCGCCGACCGGCTGCGACGCAACTTTACCGGCAGGCCTTAGCATCCAGCCTACCGGTCAGCTCGCTAGATCTGCCGCTCGACCATCTTCAGCTTGAGTTCGGCGATCGCTTCCGACGGGTTGAGGCCCTTCGGGCAGGCCTTGGCGCAGTTCATGATGGTGTGGCAGCGGTAGAGGCGGAACGGGTCTTCGAGATTGTCGAGCCGTTCGCCGGTGGCCTCGTCACGGGAATCCTTCACCCAGCGCGTCGCCTGCAGCAGCGCGGCGGGTCCGAGGAAGCGGTCGCTGTTCCACCAGTAGCTCGGGCACGAGGTCGAGCAGCAGGCGCAGAGGATGCACTCATAGAGGCCGTCGAGCTTCTCGCGGTCCTCGTGGCTCTGCTTCCATTCCTTCTGCGGCGTCGGCGTGGTCGTCTTCAGCCACGGCTCGATCGAGGCGTATTGCGCGTAGAAGTTGGTGAGATCGGGCACAAGGTCCTTCACGACAGGCTGGTGCGGCAGCGGGTTGACCTTCACCGCGCCGCCTGCCGCCACGTCGTGCATCGACTTGGTGCAGGCCAGCGTGTTCTGGCCGTCGATGTTCATGGCGCAGGAGCCGCAGACTCCCTCGCGGCAGGAGCGGCGGAAGGTCAGCGTCGGGTCGATGTGGTTCTTGATCCAGATCAGGCCGTCGAGCACCATCGGCCCGCAATCGTTGATGTCGACGTGATAGGTGTCGACGCACGGGTTCTTGCCGTCGTCCGGGTTCCAGCGATACACCCTGAATTCGCGCGTCTCGGTCGCGCCGGTCGGCTTCGGCCAGCTCTTGCCGCCGGTGATCCTTGAATTTTTCGGAAGCGCGAATTCAACCATTATCCCAACCTTCTGTCATTCCGGGATGGTCCAAAGGACCAGACCCGGAATCTCGAGCTGTGGTTCATCAATACACCCGCGCCTTCGGCGGGATGTACTGCACGTCGTTCGTCATCGTGTAATCGTGCACCGGGCGGTAATCGATCGTGGTGTCGCCACGGTCGCCGATCCACGCCAGCGTGTGCTTCATCCAGTTCTTGTCGTCGCGGTCGGGGAAATCCTCGCGCGCATGCGCGCCGCGGCTCTCGGAGCGGTTGGCCGCCGAGTCCATCGTCACCACCGCCTGTACGATCAGATTGTCGAATTCCAGCGTCTCGACCAGGTCCGAATTCCAGACCAGCGAGCGGTCGGAGGTCGCGACGTCGCCGATGCCGCCGTGCACCTTGTGGATCAGGTTCTGGCCTTCCGACAGCACCTCGCCGGTGCGAAACACCGCGCAATTGTTCTGCATCACGTGCTGCATGCTGTCGCGCAGCTTCGCGGTCGGCGTGCCGCCGGAGGCGTAGCGGTAATGGTCGAGACGGCCGAGCGCGAGATCGGCGGAATCCTTCGGCAGGTCCGGCTGCTTGCCGTTCGGCGTCAGCTTTTCCGCAAGCCGCAGGGCTGCGGCGCGGCCGAACACCACGAGGTCGATCAGCGAGTTGGAGCCGAGGCGGTTGGCGCCGTGCACCGAAACGCAGGCGGCTTCGCCGATCGCCATCAGGCCCGGAACCACGGCGTTGTCGTCGCCGTCCTTCTTGGTCAGCACTTCGCCGTGATAGTTGGTGGGGATACCGCCCATGTTGTAGTGCACGGTCGGCGTGATCGGGATCGGCTCGCGGGTGACGTCGACATTGGCGAAGATCTTCGCCGATTCCGAAATGCCCGGCAGCCGCTCGTTCAGCACCTTCGGATCGAGGTGATCGAGGTGCAGGAAGATGTGGTCCTTTTTCTTGCCGACGCCGCGGCCTTCGCGCATTTCGATCGTCATCGCGCGCGAGACCACGTCGCGCGAGGCAAGGTCCTTGGCCGACGGCGCGTAGCGCTCCATGAAACGCTCGCCCTCGGAATTGACGAGATAGCCGCCTTCGCCGCGGGCGCCTTCGGTGACGAGGCACCCCGAACCATAGATGCCGGTCGGATGGAACTGGACGAATTCCATGTCCTGCAGCGGCAGGCCGGCGCGCAGCACCATGCCGCCGCCGTCCCCGGTGCAGGTGTGCGCCGAGGTGCAGGAGGCGTAGGCGCGGCCGTAGCCGCCAGTGGCGAGGATCGTGGTCTGGGCGCGGAAACGGTGCAGCGTGCCGTCGTCGAGCTTGAGCGCGATGACGCCGCGGCAGACGCCCTGGTCGTCCATGATCAGGTCGATGGCGAAGAACTCGATGTAGAATTCGGCGGCGTGCCGCAGCGCCTGGCCGTACATCGTGTGCAGCATGGCGTGGCCGGTGCGGTCGGCGGCGGCGCAGGTGCGCTGCGCCTGGCCCTTGCCAAAGTCCATGGTCATG
The DNA here is from genome assembly GCA_023422775.1 of Pseudomonadota bacterium. Classification (GTDB taxonomy): domain Bacteria; phylum Pseudomonadota; class Alphaproteobacteria; order Rhizobiales; family Xanthobacteraceae; genus Bradyrhizobium. The sequence continues at coordinate 105,961 of JAFAGM010000016.1, read as the reverse complement.
CCGCCGAACGGGCGCTGGTAGATCTTGCCGTCCTCGGTGCGCGAGAACGGCACGCCCCAATGCTCGAGCTCGTAGACCGCCTCGGGCGCGTTGCGCACCATGTATTCGATCGCGTCCTGGTCGCCGAGCCAGTCCGACCCCTTGACGGTGTCGTACATGTGCCAGCGCCAGTCGTCCGGATGCATGTTGCCGAGCGACGCCGAAATGCCGCCCTGGGCCGCAACCGTATGCGAGCGGGTCGGAAACACCTTGGTGATGCAGGCGGTGCGCAGGCCGGCCTCGGAGCAGCCGACCACGGCGCGCAGGCCGGCGCCGCCGGCGCCAACCACCACCACGTCATAGGTGTGGTCCTCGATCGGATAGGATTTTCCGTTGGTGGCAGGACTACTGCCGTTGCTGGCTCTGCCGTTGCCTTCAGCAGCCATGGGTCAGACTCCCGACGACAGTTTGAGGATCGCGTAGATCGAGGCCAGCGCCACCGCGACACAGAAGAAATTATTGGCCATCACGCTCGCGAGCTTCAGCTTCTCGTTATGCACGTAGTCCTCGATCACCACCTGCATGCCGATCTTCATGTGCCAGGCGCTGGCGATGATGAAGAGCAGCAGGATGATCGCGATCGGCAGCGAGCCCAAAATCTGCGCTGCGCCGGCCTGGTTGCGGCCGATCAGCATCAGCACGATCACGATGACGGGCACGATCAGTACCGTCATGGCCACCGCGGTCAGGCGCTGGCGCCAGAAATCGGACGTGCCGGAATGCGAGGAGCCGAGGTTGCGGACACGGGCAAGCGGGGTGCGCATCGAGGAGGGGCCGCTCATCGTCCGCCTCCGACCGTGTAGGCGATGATCCAGACCAGCACCGTGAGCGAAATGCCGCCGATCAGCGCGCCCCAGGTCAGGGCCTCGCGCTCATTTGCCTTGAAGCCGTAGCCGAGATCCCAGACGAAATGCCTGATACCGCTGAGGAGATGATGGATCAGCGCCCACGTGTAGCCGAACACGATCAGCTTGCCGATGATGCTGCCGGTGAAGGCCTGCACGTTGGCGTAGGCGGTGGGCCCCGAAGCGGCGGCGATCAGCCACCAGGCCAGCAGCAATGTGCCGAAATACAGCGCGACCCCGGTGGCGCGGTGGACGATGGAAAGCGCCATCGTCAGGGTCCAGCGATAGGTCTGCAGGTGGGGCGATAAAGGTCGTTCGATCCTGGCGGTCATCGGCAGCTTCGAGTTGGCGGGGCCATGGGTGAGGCCCTTCGCGGATCGCGGTAGAGCAATTCTATTTACGAAGTCGAAACACCGAGCGCAACGACCAAAATCACCATTTGCGAATGGTGGTTCATAGCTAGTGGGGAGGCCTGCAATTGCAGGCATTGACAAAGCTCTGCTGCAGCCGCTTGGCTGGTATACCTGAAGCACGATTCATGAACGTTCGGACTCAAGGAACCACCGATGACAGTCGCGGGGCTCAACGTCGCCGAGCTTGTCGAGCTTGCGCTCATGCTGCTCGCGGTGGGGGCGGTTTCCGGGTTCTTCGCCGGCGTGTTCGGGATCGGCGGCGGCGCGATCCTGGTGCCGGTGTTCTACGAATGCTTCCGGCTGGCTGGCGTCCCGCTGGAAGTGCGGATGCCGCTCTGCATCGGCACCTCGCTCGCCATCATCATCCCGACCTCGATCAGCTCGTTTCGCGCCCACTACGCCCGCGGCGCCGTCGATATGGGTATTCTCAAGCTGTGGTGGCTGCCGATCGTAATCGGCGTGATCGCCGGCAGCGTCACCGCGCGCTTCGCGCCGGAGCGTTTGTTCAAGATCGTGTTCGTGATGGTGGCGTGGTCCGCCGCCGCGCGGCTGCTGCTGGCGCGCGACGGCTGGAAGCTCGGCGACAAGATACCGACCGGCCCCCTGATGCGGCTCTATGGCTTCGTCATCGGGCTGCTCTCGACGCTGATGGGCGTCGGCGGCGGCCTGTTCGCGAACCTGCTGATGACGTTCTACGGCCGGCCGATCCATCAGGCGGTGGCGACCTCGTCGGCGCTGGCGGTGCTGATCTCGATTCCCGGCGCGATCGGTTACGTCTACGCCGGCTGGCCTGCCGCGGCGCGCTTCCCTGACGTCACCGCGCTGCAGTTTCCGTTTGCGATCGGCTACGTGTCCCTCATCGGGGCGCTGCTGGTGATGCCGACCAGCCTGCTCACGGCGCCACTCGGCGTCCGCGCCGCGCATGCGATGTCGAAACGGGCGCTGGAAATGGCGTTCGGCACGTATCTGTTTGTTGTCGGCGGGAGGTTTGTGGTCAGCCTGCTGTGAAGCCGCAGATTACGCCATAGCCATCGTTGTCGTCCCTGCGAACGCAGGGACCCATACCCACAGGTGTCTGTGGTTGGAAAAAAGTCGTCGAACATCGTCTCTCAAATGTCCGCCGCGGCGTATGGGTCCCTGCGTTCGCAGGGACGACTCGAGCTACTTCGTGACGACAGCGAGTTACTTCGCGTAGATCCTCGCGTAAATGTCCCGCAGGATGTTCTTCTGCACCTTGCCCATGGCGTTGCGCGGCAGTTCGTCGACCACGAACACGCGCTTCGGCATCTTGAATTTCGCCAGCCGGCCGCCGAGCGCCTTCAGCACGCCGGCCTCGGTGATGTCGGCGCCCTTGTTGCAGACCACGACCGCGGTGACGCCTTCGCCGAAATCGGCGTGCGGGACGCCGATCACGGCGGATTCGATCACGCCCGGCATGGCGTCGATCTCGCTCTCGATTTCCTTGGGGTAGACGTTGAAGCCGCCCGAGATCACCAGATCCTTGCCGCGGCCGAGAATGTGCACATAGCCCTTGTCGTCGATCTTGCCGAGGTCGCCGGTGATGAAGAAACCGTCGTCGCGGAATTCGGATTTGGTTTTCTCCGGCATCCGCCAATAACCCTTGAACACGTTGGGGCCTTTGACCTCGATCATTCCAATCGTGTCGCGCGCGAGTTCCTTGCCGGTCTCGGGATCGGTGACGCGCACGGAGACGCCGGGCAGGGGAAAGCCGACCGCGCCGGGGACCCGTTCGCCATCGTAGGGGTTCGACGTGTTCATGTTGGTTTCGGTCATGCCGTAGCGCTCCAGCACGGCGTGGCCGGTTCGCGCGAACCACTCGCGATGGGTGTCGGCGAGCAGCGGCGCGGAGCCCGAAATGAACAGCCGCATGTGCTTGGTCGAATCCTTCGATAGCGCCGGGCTCTGCAGCAGCCGCGTGTAGAACGTCGGCACACCCATCAGCACGGTGGCGCGCGCCATCAGCCGGATGATCAGGTCCGGATCCAACTTCGGCAGGAAGATCATCGAGGCGCGGGCGAACAGCGTGACGTTGCTCGCCACGAACAGGCCGTGGGTGTGATAGATCGGCAGCGCGTGGATCAGCACGTCCTTGTCCGTGAAGCGCCAGTAGTCGACCAGGCTGTAGGAGTTTGACGCGAGGTTATCGTGCGTCAGCATCGCACCCTTGGAACGGCCGGTGGTGCCCGACGTGTAGAGGATCGCCGCGAGATCGTCGTTGGCGCGGGTGACGGTCGTAAACGCCGCATCGGCCTTGGCGGCCGCATCCGTCAGCGATCCCTTGCCGTCGGCCCCGAGCGTTTCGACCTTCGCTTTTACCTTCGCCGCGATCGCGGCGATGCCTTCCGCCTTCGAGGGGTCGCAGACGACCAGCGCGGGCTCGGCGTCGCCGATGAAGTAGTCGAGTTCGTTCAGCGTGTAGGCGGTGTTGAGCGGCAGATAGACCGCGCCCGCGCGAACCGTTGCGAGATACAGCACCAGCGCCGGTACGGATTTTTCGGTCTGCGCCGCGACGCGGTCGCCTGGCTTGACGCCGCGCGCGACCAGCACGTTTGCCATCTGGCCGGCGCGGGCGATGAGGTCGCCATAGCTGATGCGGGTGCCATCGGCGGTCTCGATCGCGAGCCGGTTCGGATCGTCGAGGCCGTCGAACAGGCGTGAAAACAGGTTGGCGTTGGCGGTCGTGTTCATGCAACATCCCCTCAGAGGGCGGAAGGCCTCGCGAATTCCGCGGGCTGGATTAGCAAAAACGCCCTTCAGAAAGCAACGGAGACAGTTTGCATGTCAAATAACGGGAAACGCGTGGCCTGGGTGACCGGTGGTGGCAGTGGAATCGGCGAGTCCGGGGCGGAATTTCTGGCGGCCGATGGCTGGACCGTGGTGATTTCGGGCCGCCGCAAGGAAGAGCTCGAACGCGTGGTCGCCAACATCACCAAGAAGGGCGGCAAGGCCGAGGCGATCCAGCTCGATGTCAGCAACAAGGCCGACGTCAACAAGGCCGCCGACCAGATCCTGGCCAAACACGGCCGGATCGACCTTTTGGTCAACAGCGCCGGCATCAACGTGCCGAAGCGTAGCTGGGCCGACATGGAACTGGAAGGCTGGGACAAGCTCGTCGAGGTCAACCTCAATGGCGTGCTCTACTGCATGCGGGCGGTGCTGCCGGCGATGCGGAAGCAGAAGGACGGCTGCATCATCAACGTCGCGTCCTGGGCCGGCCGCCATGTTTCGAAGATGCCGGGCCCGGCCTACACCACCACGAAACATGCGGTGCTGGCGCTGACCCATTCCTTCAACATGGACGAATGCGTCAACGGCCTGCGCGCCTGCTGCCTGTCGCCGGGCGAGGTCGCGACCCCGATCCTGAAGCTGCGCCCGGTGGTGCCGTCGGACGAGGAGCAGGCGAAGATGCTGCAGCCGGAAGATTGCGGCCGCACCATCGCCTTCGTCGCCAGCATGCCGCCGCGCGTCTGCATGAACGAGATATTGATCAGCCCGACGCATAACCGCGGGTTTATCCAGACGCCGGCGAACAGGGATTAGCCAGTCATTGGCGAAAAGTCATGGACGGAAGGGTTCCGTCATTGCGAGGAGCGTTAGCGATGAAGCAATCCATCTATCCGGGATGCCGCGCGATGGATTGCTTCGCTCCGCTCGCAATGACGGGGAAGCACGAACTGCCTGCCCAAAAGTTTCAACCATCACGATAATTTATTTCCCGAAACCGGACGAAAAACCTCCCGTAGCTCGGCCAACGACGACGAAATCAACCGGTCACTCGACCAGCGTCGTTGTCACCGGCGGATCCCCGCCGGCCAGTCAATCCACGGGAGATAATTCCATGTCGAAGCGTATTGCACTTCTGTCCGCCGCGTTCAGCGTCCTGGCCCTCACCGCCACCATCACCGCGCCGGCCCGCGCGGAAGAAAAGACCGTGATGGTCGGTGGCGCTGCGATGTTCCCTTCGAAGAACATCGTCCAGAACGCCGTCAACTCGAAGGACCACACCACGCTGGTTGCCGCGGTGAAGGCTGCCGGTCTCGTCGAAACGCTGCAAAGCAAGGGCCCGTTCACGGTGTTCGCGCCGACCAACACCGCCTTCGGCAAGCTGCCGGCCGGGACCGTCGAGACGCTGGTGAAGCCTGAGAACAAGGCGACCCTGACCAAGATCCTCACCTACCATGTCGTGCCGGGCAAGCTCGCGGCGTCCGACCTGACCGACGGCAGGAAGCTCAAGACCGCCGAAGGCGAAGAACTGACCGTCAAGAAGGCCGACGGCAAGGTCTGGATCATCGACGCCAAGGGCGGCTCCTCGACGGTGACGATCTCGAACGTCAACCAGTCGAACGGCGTGATCCACGTGGTCGACACCGTGCTGCTGCCGGCGTCCTGATCCCCGCGCGCGCCTGACTGGTCCCAACCGGGCGCGTGGGATTGGCGGGCCGGGGCAACCCGGCTCGCCTTTTCGTGAACACGACGTCTGCCGTGCGTCGTTTTGATCGGGTCATGGCAGTAACGGAAACCCGGTTCCGGGCGTATAACCGGTATGGAATTGCAAGCAGGAAACAGTCATGTCTGCCCTGACAGTCAGCGACGAGCAAGCCGCCTCCACCAGGACGAAGGTGATCCAGCCGGCCTGGGTGCGGGCCATGCATTGGACCAACGCCTTTGCGATGGTGCTGATGATCATGTCGGGATGGCAGATCTATAACGCATCGCCGCTGTTCGGCTTCACCTTCCCCAGGAGCATCACGTTGGGCGGCTGGCTCGCCGGCGCACTGCTCTGGCACTTTGCCGCGATGTGGCTGTTGATGGTCAACGGCCTGATCTATCTGACCGTGGGCCTTGCCACCGGCCGCTTCCGCAAGAAGCTGCTGCCGATTACGCCGGGGGGCGTGATCTCGGATACCAAAGCCGCGCTGACCGGCAAGCTCTCGCACGACGATCTCACCAGGTACAACCAGGTGCAGAAGCTGCTCTACGCCGGCGTGATCGTCGTCGGCATCCTCATCGTACTGTCCGGCCTGGCGATCTGGAAACCGGTGCAACTGCAATACCTGACAGCGCTGTTCGGCGGCTATGAGGGCGCTCGCTACGTTCACTTCTTCTGCATGGCTGGTATCGTGGCCTTCATGGTGGTCCACGTCGCGCTCGCGCTGCTGGTGCCGAAGAGCCTGCGCGCCATGATCATCGGTCGTTAGTTCAAGGGAGCACAGTCATGGGCCGCATGCGCAATCTGCTGATCCCGGGCGTCGACAAGACGCTTCTTGTCAGGGACGCCGTCAAGACGATGCCGGATCTGACACGCCGGCGTTTCATTTCGGGCGGCGCCAGCCTCGGCGCGCTGACGCTGCTGACGGGCTGTGACGTCTCGGACAGTTTCTCGGCTGAAGAGATGCTGAAGCAGGTGTCGAAATTCAATGACGGCGTGCAGGCGCTGATGTTCAATCCGAATGCGATGGCGCCGACCTTCCCGGAGAGCGCGATTACGAAACCATTTCCGTTCAACGCCTATTACGATCTCGATGACGCGCCTGATGTCGACGGCAAGAGCTGGAAGCTGGAGGTGCGCGGCCTCGTCGAGAACAGGAAGCCGTGGACGCTGGAGGAGCTCTACGCGCTGCCGCAGGTCAAGCAGGTAACGCGCCACATCTGCGTGGAAGGGTGGAGCGCGATCGGAAGCTGGACCGGCACGCCGCTGCGCGATTTCCTCAAGATCATCGGTGCCGATACGCGCGCCAGATACGTCTGGTTCCAGTGCGCGGACAAGGACGGCTACAATTCGCCGCTCGACATGCCGACCGCGCTGCATGCGCAGACCCAGATGACCTTCAAGTTCGGCGACGAGATCCTGCCGCGCGCATACGGCTTTCCGATGAAGATCCGCGTGCCGACCAAGCTCGGCTTCAAGAACCCGAAATACGTGATGTCGATGGAAGTCACCAACGACTACAAGGGCGGCTTCTGGGAGGACCAGGGATACAATTCGTTCAGCGGGAGTTGATCTACTGCGTCACTAGTCCCTCATGGTGAGGAGCGCGGAACGCGCGTCTCGAACCATGAGGCCCGTCTGTGGCCTTCATCCTTCGAGACGCCCGCTCCGCGGGCTCCTCAGGATGAGGGTTCTGCATGGCGTGTGATGCAACAATGCTGATCCGCTACGCCGCCGCCAGATCCATCCGCCGGCAGAAGCACGACGCCTTGATCGGAATTTCCGCCCGCGCCTGCGCCAGATCCAGCCTCTGTTTGATCAAGGCCGCCTCGGCCTTTTCGCCGCGGCGGATCAGGCATTCGTGCAAGCCGTGCAGCGACCAGAGATTATCGGGATGCTGGCAGGCGCGGCTCAGTCTGCCGTCGAGGCCGAGATCGGAGCGGTAGACCGCCTCGGCTTCGTCGATCCGGCCCTGCTCCAAAAGAAGCGCGCCGAGCGCGTGGCGGGTCGGCTGCATCCATCCCCACGGTTCGTCATAGGGCAGTCCGTCGCTGATTTCGACGGACTTGCGCAAATGCGCGAAGGCAATGTCAAAATTGCCTTTCCGATATTCCAGCTCGCCGTTCAGCATCGCCTCGGCGACGCCAAGCAGATTGACCATCTTGTTGTTGTGGACGCGACGGCTCTCGGGCACGCGGGCCTTCGCCACCATGAACGAGGCCTTCTCCTTCTCGGCCGCGGCGACATTGCCAAGCGCCGAATGCGCAACGGCTTTGGCGTAGTGGATCATGGCGACATTCGAGCAATAAAGCTCTCTGTCCTTCGGTAGTTCCTGCGCGATGATCTCGTGCCATTTGCCGAAGCGCACCAGGACGTGCTGCTTCATCGTCAGATAGCCCTCGAGAAAATCCACCATCGGCGGCGATGGAATACGCAGCACAGCCTCGGGGATCGTCGCGATCAGTTCCTCCGCCGCGGCGATGGCGGGCGTATACTGGCCGAGGAACATGGCGCCGTAGATCGCAAAATGGAAGTTGTGAATGACGTAGACGAGATAGACGCCCGGATCGTCCGAATAGGCGAGGAACCTGCGGTCGGTTTCCAGCGCCTTTTGATTGTAGACAAGGACGTCCCTGTAGTGCCCGCACAGCACGTCGAGATGGGTCGGCATATGGATGAGGTGGCCGGAGTCCGGCACGATCTCGCGTAAGCGATCGCCGGCCCGCAACGCGGCTTGCGGGAACGGCGACATTTCCATCAGGTGAACATAGAGATGCAGCAAGCCCGGGTGATCCCACGCGGCCGGAATTCGCTCCAGCGCGTATTCCAGCACGGTCCTGCATTCCTCGGTGCCCGCATCCTCGGCCGGTTTGCCCGAAGGCAGGTCCCACATCTGCCACGGCGTCTCGTTCATGATCGATTCGGCAAGCACCGCGCGGACCTCGAGGTCGTCGGGATAGGCCGCGAAGATTTTTCGCATTTCGCCGGTGTAGGCCTTGTCCCAGGGCGACATGTCCTCGATCGCCTCGCGCTGCGGATAGCGCGCGGTCAGCGCCTTGATCATCGCCTGCTCGACCGGACTTGCCTTGCCGGCATGCGCGAGTGCCGCCTGCATGGCGTCGTAGGATGCCGACAGCGCATTCTGTCTCCCGACCGGGTCGTAGCGAACCCAGGGCAGGTTGTAGTTGGGGCCGGAGGCGTAGCTGATGCCCCAATGCGCCATCGCGCATTCGCCATCGTGGCCCAGCGCCTTCTGAAAACACTTGATCGCTTCGTAGTGGTTGAATCCGAACAGCCAGTTGAGGCCCCGGTCGAACCAGATCTGGGCGTCCTGCGATGAGGTGGTGATTTTGCGGCTGTACGGCCCGAGATCAAAATAGGTCATGACCCCTCAACTCCATGATCGGTTGTGCGTCTTGTGTCCGTTGGTGTGCCGTGGCGGGCGGGAACCTTACCACAGGACTGCGTCGATCGAGGTAACAAACTGCCGCACGCGAACGCGACGCTTACGGCTTCCGCGCCAGCTTCCGCTGAAACGCCGACAGCACCGCGCCGAGCGCGAGCATCGCGGCCGAGACATTCAGCGCGAACGACAGGCTGCCCATCGCGTCCGTGATCGCGCCGACCACGATCGGGCCCAGCGTCTGGCCGATGCCGAATGAAATCGTCATGGCTGCGATCGCGACGGGCCATGCCTGCGGCGGATAGTTGAAGCGGACGAAGGCCGTGGTGGAGCCGACCACCGCGAAGAAGGCGACGCCGAATACCAGCGCCGACAGCGCCAGCAGCCATACCGAGTGGCCGAAGATCGGCATCGCCGCGCCGATGGCGTTGACGCCGAGGATGATCGTGGTGGCGAGGCCGCCGCGGTCGAGCGCCAGCACGCGGCGCCATACCCATGGCGTGACGAAGGCGCTGAGACCGATCAGGCTCCAGAACGCGCTCTGCGCCGCTGCGCCGCCGCCGGCATCGCGCACATAGGCGATCATGAAGGTCATGTAGGCGATGTAGCCGGCGCCGAACAGGAAGTAGCCGGCGAGATAGATCAGGACCGGTGTGATCGCGAATTTCGCCGTTGCCGTCTGGGCGGTCATGGGGTCGGCATGGAGCGGCGCGAGCAGGACGGGAATGGTCATGATGACCGCCAGCGCCGTCATCGCCCACCACACGATCCACCACGAGCCCGGCCCGAACCATTGCAGGACGAACGGCGCCACCAGTCCCGACGACAGGATGCCGATGCCGGGGCCGGCATAGAACAGGCTGAGCAGGAAGTTCGCCCGTTCGGGCCGCGACTGCGCAATGGTCGCGGCGAGCGCGCCGCCGCCGACGAACCCGGCCGCGGCGCCGACGCCTGCCAGCAGGCGGGCGAAACTCAGGACATAGAAATTGCCTGACGCCGCGCATAGCGCCAGCGACAGCACGCAGGCCAGCGTGCCCCAGCGCACCGAGGCCACGAGCCCGAACCGCGCGATCATGCGCGACGCCAGCAGGGCGCCCACGAGATAGCCGGCGGCGTTGATCGTGTTCATGAAGCCGGCCGCGGAGTACGACCAGGCCAGCGTGTCGCGCATATCAGGCAGCACCAGCGCATAGGCAAAGCGGCCGATGCCGAGGCCGACCGTCGGCGCCAGCGACAGGGTAAGGATCAGCCGCGCGGGATGCGGGTAGCGTTGGGTAGCGTCTGGGGATCGCACTGAAAACTCCGGCAGTCTTCATTCTGACAGGCGGAGGCCTGCTTGCACAGGCGCGTGATACGCAACAGTGTCTTGCCGATCCGGCAACGGGATCAGCCGATCAGCACCAGGGCGACGCCGATCACGGTCAGCGTGGTCCCGGCCACGATGCGCGCGGTAATGTCGATATGCTTGAGCAGCATCGCGCTCAGCCCCACCGTGACCAGCGGATAGATGGCGGCGAGCGGCGCCACCAGCGTGATCGGGCCGTTGCGAACCGCGATGAACAGGCTGAGCGCGCTCAGCCCGTTGCTGATTCCGGTCATCGCGAACCAGAACCGGCCCGCGCGCGGCGCCTGCACCATGAAGCTGCCCTTGCGGACGCGTTGCACCGTCAGCACCACCATCGAGGACATCACGTAACCGATCAGGCAGGCCCAGAGTGGGCTCGGCCATACCTCGAGCCCGAGTTTCATGATCGGCGGCGTTGCACCCCGCACCAGCGCACTGCAGAGCGGCAGCAGCAGCGCCCAGCTTCGCCAGTGCCCGAGGTCGCGCGGCCGGGTCACGGTGATCATCGCAGCCCCGGCGACCGCGACCACGAGGCCAAGTAGTTGCGGCGGGTGCAGCGGCTCCTGCAGCAGGACCACGGCCGCCGTCACCGAAAAAAGCGGCGCGAGGTTGCCGAGCGTCGAGGTGATGACGGGTCCGAGCGCCCGGTTGGAGGCGAAGGTCAGCAGCGTCAGCGCGGCCGGGAAGAACAGGCCGATCGCCATGAAGACCGGCAGGGCGCGCCAGACCACCGGTTCGCCCTGCAGGATCAGCGGCGACAGCAGCAGGAACAGAACGGTGAAGGTCGGAACGCTGATCGCGGCCCCCGACAACGGCTCGACCGTCCGCAAGCCCAATTGTGCCAGGACGACCCCGGCCCCGAGGAAGAAGGCCGAAGCAAAGGCGAACACGATGGCTGTGGTCATGAGGTCCGTCTTGTTGCCTTCTTGGGGCTGCGGGTTGCTCTTTGCCCGTCATTTCTGCCGTGTCCGCGGTGCCTTGCCAATCCGCTTCCGGCGTTTTAGCACTCGGCGCGACCCGTCATTCCGGGGCGTGGCGAAGCCACGAACCCGGAATCTCGTTGTATCCAATCTCGGGATTCCGGGTCCGGCGCGTTGCGCCGTCCCGGAATGACGAACAAAGCAAGGACCTCCCCATGGCGACCCATAAACTGCTGCTTCTCCCCGGCGACGGCATCGGCCCCGAAGTGATGGGCGAGGTGCAGCGCCTGATCGACTGGCTGAACAAGCAGGGCATCGCGTCGTTCGAGACCGAGCAGGGGCTGGTCGGCGGCTCCGCCTACGACGCCCACAAGGTGTCGATCTCGGAAGCCGACATGGACAAGGCCAAGGCGGCCGACGCCATCATCTTCGGCGCCGTCGGCGGCCCGAAATGGGACAGCGTGCCCTACGAGGTGCGGCCGGAAGCCGGTCTGCTTCGGCTGCGCAAGGATCTCGGCCTGTTCGCCAACCTGCGGCCTGCGGTGTGCTATCCGGCGCTGGCGGAGGCTTCCAGCCTGAAGCGCGAGGCGGTGGAAGGCCTCGACATCATGATCGTGCGCGAACTCACCGGCGGCGTCTATTTCGGCGAGCCGAAGACCATCACCGATCTCGGCAACGGCCAGAAGCGCGCCATCGATACGCAAGTCTACGACACCTACGAGATCGAGCGCATCGGCCGCGTCGCCTTCGACCTGGCGCGCAAGCGCCGCAACAAGGTGACCTCGATGGAAAAGCGCAACGTCATGAAGTCAGGCGTGCTCTGGAACGAGGTCATGACCCAGGTGCATGCGCGCGAATACAAGGACGTGACGCTGGAGCATCAGCTCGCCGATTCCGGCGGCATGATGCTGGTGAAGGCGCCGAAGCAGTTCGACGTCATCGTCACCGACAACCTGTTCGGCGACATGCTGTCCGATATCGCGGCGATGCTGACCGGCTCGCTCGGCATGCTGCCCTCGGCCTCGCTCGGCGAGATCGACGCCAAGACCAAAAAGCGCCGCTCGCTGTTCGAGCCGGTGCACGGCTCGGCGCCCGATATCGCCGGCCAGGGCCTCGCCAACCCGATCGCGATGATCTCCTCGTTCGGAATGGCGCTGCGCTATTCCTTCGACATGGGCGCGCTGGCCGACAAGGTCGATGCGGCGATCGCGGCAGTGCTCGCCAGCGGATTGCGCACCGCGGACATCAAGTCCGAGGGCACGACGGCGGCGAGCACCACGCAGATGGGCGAGGCGATCCTGAAGGAAGTGCAGAAGCTGCACGTGTAAGGGACAACGTGTAACGCCATCTTCGCTCTACCCATCCTGCGGCACGTCCTTCGCCGCCCACGGCCAAACCTCATCCTGAGGAGCTTGCGCAGCAAGCGTCTCGAAGGATGAATGGCACGAGCCGGGCCACATGGTTCGCCCGGCGATGCAATAGCATCGTCCGGAGACGGCGCTTCGCGCCTCCTCACCATGAGGGTTGAATGGTTGCTACACGGCGCAAGCATGAAGCCATCACCAAACAAAAATGCCCGGTCTCGACCGGGCATTTTTCGTCGGACAATCGCCGCTATCAATACGGGAGCGGGATCCGCTCCGGATAGCCGCCCATATCGGACGGCGGATTGAGCGGCTGGCGGTCGATCGGCCGGTTGAGGTTTTCGCGCGCGAACGACGGGTAGCCGATCGCCGGCGGGAATGCGTAATCCTGGAACTTGCGATCGCCGGGCAGGACTTCGGTGCCGGCATCGAGCCAGGAGCGCGTGGTGACGTAAACGCGGGTGCGGCCCTGCTGGTACGAGCGGTTGGGACCGTTCGCACCGTAATAGGGACGGCCGTCCCGGTCATATCGCTGCCTGGACTGGGCATCGGCGGAGGTCGTGCTGACCGCGACGAGGGACGCAGCAGCAAGCATTATCGCGAGCTTGCTCGCAGCAGGGAATTTTCGGGTCATTGCATCCTCGTCATTGTCCGCCCTGAGGCGGCTGGCCGATGGCCAAATCCGGTTACCGTCATTGTAGCCACGGCAGGCGCACCGTCGCTAGGTCAATTGCGCCACACCGTGCCGGAATAATGCGATGCGGACCGAGAAAGTTTCATGAAAACCAGTGTCTTGGCCGGATGCTGCCACAATTGCGTAGGCCAGCCGAAATCGGCCGCTTCGAAGGCCGCGTTACAATCCGCCGCGGAGCCGGGGGTTGTCGGCCGCCGTCACCCAGTCCACCGGGGCGGCAGATGCAGCGGTAGTCGCGCAATCGCGGCGCTGGAGCTCGGCACGGGCGAACAGTTCGGCCAGTTTCGCATCATTTCCGGCGGTCAGCAGAACAAGCCGGTTCAGCAGGCAGCCGACCGCGGCGCGACGGGCCGGCAGATCGTCGCCCTGGCACGACCAGCCGGATATCTGCAAAGGCAGGTCGTTGATCCGCTTGATGAATCCAAGACAGGCCCGGCCGTCATCGGCGCTGCCGGTGGGCGCGCGCAGGCTGACCGCACCGAATTTGCTGGCGATCAGCCCTGCGGCTGCGAGCTCGCGCGCATCGCCTTGATCCATACCGGCGGAAAGTCCGGCCACGACGAGGCTTGACTCGACAAGACCTGATCCGACGAGACCTGGCCCGACAAGACCTGGCTGCTGGTATTCGCCGCCCGGTCGATAGATTTCGAGTTCGGCGACCGGCTTCCCGTCGGCGGCGATCCAGCGGAGGGTATCCTTGCGGCCCCCAGCGGGGTGCCGGAATATCTCGTAAACTTCTGTTTTGTCGTGTAAATTGGCTTGGCTGACGGCAAATGCCTGCGCCGGGCGCTCAACCTGGCTCCAGCCGGCCCTGGTGGACGGCGCAGCCACCATCGCATCGGACAGCGCATTGCAGAGGGCGAGGCCCAGGATGGCGAAGAGGGCGAGCGTCATTCCGTAGGCGCAAAGCCGGGCCAGCGTGCCGCGGACCTCATCCGCAAAGCCGGTCAGCGCCGGGCGAATTGTCGCTATATTATTGGAACTGGCCGGACCGGCCGAAATCGGATGCATCGAACGCCAAACGCCGCGTTGTCTAATCGGCGTTTCTCGCATAGAAGCGCTGCCTCTTCCCTTTCCGCAAGAAGCGGCGGGGTCGGCATTTTTCCTCGGAGAGTGAACGATGGGTTACAAAGTCGCTGTCGTCGGTGCGACCGGCAATGTCGGTCGGGAAATGCTCAACATTCTCGACGAACGCAAATTCCCCGCCGACGAGGTCGTGGTGCTGGCCTCGCGCCGCAGCGTCGGCGTCGAAGTGTCGTATGGCGACCGCACCCTGAAGGTCAAAGCGCTGGAGCATTACGATTTTTCCGACGTCGACATCTGCCTGATGTCGGCCGGCGGTTCGGTGTCGAAGGAATGGTCGCCGAAGATCGGCGCCGCGGGCGCAGTCGTGATCGACAATTCGTCGGCCTGGCGGATGGACCCGGACGTGCCGCTGATCGTGCCGGAAGTGAATGCGGCGGCGATTGCGGGCTTTGCCAAGAAGAACATCATCGCCAACCCGAACTGCTCGACCGCACAGCTCGTGGTCGCGCTGAAGCCGCTGCACGACAAGGCGACCATCAAGCGCGTCGTGGTCGCGACCTACCAGTCGGTGTCGGGCGCCGGCAAGGATGCGATGGACGAACTGTTCTCGCAGACCAAGGCCGTCTACACCAATGACGAGCTGATCAACAAGAAGTTCCCCAAGCGTATCGCCTTCAACGTCATCCCCGAGATCGACGTGTTCATGGAGGACGGCTACACCAAGGAAGAGTGGAAGATGATGGCGGAGACCAAGAAGATTCTTGATCCCAAGATCAAGCTCTCCGCCACCTGCGTGCGGGTGCCGGTGTTCGTCGGCCATTCGGAAGCCGTCAACATCGAATTCCAGAATCCGATCACGGCGGATGAGGCGCGCAACATCCTGCGCAATGCGCCCGGTTGCCTCGTGATCGACAAGCAGGAGCCCGGCGGGTATGTCACGCCCTACGAGGCGGCCGGCGAAGACGCCACCTATATCAGCCGCATCCGCGAGGATGCCACCGTCGAGAACGGTCTCGCGCTGTGGTGCGTCTCCGACAATCTGCGCAAGGGCGCCGCGCTGAACGCGGTGCAGATCGCCGAAGCCCTGATCAACCGCAAACTGATCACCGCAAAGAAGAAGGCGGCGTAGGCTTGAAGCAACGATGAACCCTCATGGTGAGGAGGCGCGTAGCGCCGTCTCCAGACGATGCTGTTGCATCGCCGGGCGAACCATGAGGCCCTGCCGGTGACATTCATCCTTCGAGACGCCGCTGCGCGGCTCCTCAGGATGAGGTCCTGCACTTTTGGGTAGGCGTTGCACGCTTCGCCTTGCCCACCCTCCGAGTTCGGGATCAGCTCTGCGCTTCCCGCACGCTCCTGAATTCTTTCGTCGCCTTGTCGAGCACGAACAGCGAGCCTTCGGCGACGCCGAAATAGGCGCCGTGCAGCTCCATCTCGCCGCTCTCGACGCGGGTGCGCACGAACGGGAACGTCATCAGGTTTTCGAGCGAGCGGAAGACCGCGGCCTTCTCGATCCTGACGGTGAACTCCTGCATCGTCTCGCGGTGGCGCTGTTCGACGACTTCGCCCGGCTTGATGAACATCGCCATCCAGCGCCCGATGAAGTCGCTCGGGGATAGCGGCGCGGCCTTGTCGATGAAGGCGCGGATGCCGCCGCACTGCGCGTGGCCGAGCACCACGATATGCTTTATGCGCAGAACGGTGACCGCATATTCCAGCGCCGCCGAGACGCCATGTGCGTTGGCGTCGGGCTGGTACACCGGCACCAGATTGGCGACGTTGCGCATCACGAACAGTTCGCCCGGGCCGGCGTCGAAAATCACTTCCGGCGAGACGCGGGAATCGCAGCAGCCGATCACCATCACGGCGGGGGATTGGCCACGCTCGGAGAGTTCCCGGTAACGGGTCTGTTCGGTCGGAAGCCGCTGCGAGGTAAAGGCCCGGTAGCCGTCGATCAGGTGTTGCGGGAAAGAAGATGTCATGGGTGCCGCCTGTGTTGGCTCATGGCTAACCATATGCCGGTGACCGGAACAAGGCTTTCGGGCGGCGGCGCGAGGTGATATCGCGTGGGGCAAAGACACCCCTCAAGGAAACCAGCCCATGATCCGTCCGCGCCGCAGCCTGTTGTTCATGCCGGGATCGAACGCGCGGGCGCTCGAAAAGGCGCGCAATCTGCCGGCCGACGGTATCATCCTGGACCTCGAGGATTCGGTGGCGCCGGACGCCAAGGCCGTGGCCCGCGACCAGATCGCCAAGGCCATCGCGGCCGGCGGCTTCGGCAAGCGGGAAGTCCTGATCCGGGTCAACAGCCTCGATACGCCCTGGTGGGTCGATGACGTCACCATGGCCGGCAAGGCCCGGCCCGACGGCATCCTGGTTCCCAAGGTCTCCACCGTGGCCGATCTCAACGCCATCGCAAACCGCCTGAGCGACATCAACGCCGACATGTCGATCCGGGTCTGGGCCATGCTCGAAACCGCGCGCGGGGTGCTGGATGCGGACAAACTGGCGGCGGCGTCGAAGGATTCCGAAACCAGGCTCGCCGGCTTCGTGTTCGGACCCAATGATATCTCGCGCGAGACACGCATCCGCATGCAGCCGGGCCGCGCAGCGATGATCCCGATGATCACGCATTGCATCCTAGCGACGCGCGCCCATGGGCTCGAAATTCTCGACGGCCCCTACAGCGACATCAGCAATATCGACGGCTTTGCGGTCGAATGCGCGCAGGGCCGCGATCTCGGCTTCGACGGTAAGACGCTGATCCATCCGAGCCATATCGAGGCGTGCAATGCCATCTTCACGCCGCCGGCCGAGGAGGTGGCGCAGGCGCGCAAGATCATCGCGGCATTCGAGCAGCCTGAAAACGCCTCACGCGGCGCGATCCAGCTCGACGGACGGATGGTGGAGCGGCTGCATGCCGACATGGCGAAGCGCACGATCGCGATCGCGGACGCGATCGCGGCGATGGGGCATTAAAGCAGCGGCAGATCAGGCCGTGACCACGGACCCTCGCGTGGCCCGGACGCAACCGGCATGAGGGGCTGCGAGGCCGGGATCGTTCTACTTTGCATGGGGTTGTTTTCGATATTTTGCTTCCAGCCCCTGGATCGAGAGAACGCGGGCGCTATGGATTGACCCGAGGGCCGAGGCTGTCGATCGTCGGGGCGTTGGCGCAGTACGCTTCGTAATGCGCGGCGGCGGTACCGGCGGCGAGATCGCGGTCGCACCGGCGCTTGTGGCTGCACATCGCGCAGACGCGTTCCATGTCGCGCAGCACCAGCGGTTCGGTTCGCGCCAGAGCTTCCTGATCGATGCCGAGTGCGCTCAGCATCATCGGCAGTTCGTCCGCGGCATGCGGGCCCTGCCGCACCAATGCCTCGAGATCGGCGGACGTCATCCGCAACTCGCTCGCGATCTGGCCGAGATTGGCGGCGTCTATCTCGCGCATTTCCCTCAGCTCGCGCCGGTGCTTCAGCCAGTCGCCGAAGATATCGACCACGCGGCCGACGAGCTTTTCCTGAACGGTCATGGCGCGCTCTCCCTTGGGTGTAATGCGCCAGGGTGCGCGCATATCTGGCGGCTGTCGTTGCGCCAGATCAAATTTGGGGATGGGTGCAGGCGCCGCCGGACCCGCTCGTCTTCCCCTTCTCCCACAAGGGGAGGAGGGGACAGCCGCTACTTGCCGAACTTCTCCGCGGCCCACGCATAGAGGCTGCCTGGAACCGGCTTGTCGCCGCCACGGCCTTTGGGCGAGATGTGCAGCCCGATGATGCCGGGATCGGCGAGCAATGCCGAATAATCCGTCGGCTCGAAGAAGCGCCTCGGCTCGGCGTGGACCGCATAGAATGATTGCTTCGGCAGCGCGTGCTGCAGTTGACCTGCGCGGCGCGCGAGCGCGGTGATGGCGGCCGGGCCGTAGATCGCGACGCGGATGTCGGAGAGGCGGCTCGATCGGTGACGCAACTGGCGCAGCATGAAGGTGAGGCGGTGGCGCAGCGCCAGCCAGTCCGGCGTCAGGTCCACCTGCTCCATCAGCTCCTCGAATGCCTGCACGATCGAATCGTTCGCAGGCAGGTACAGGACCGAGTTGCCGAGCTGGCGCCGGCGCTCCCAGGCGAAATAGGGTTTTGCCGGATCGATCTCGACCGGCTTCAGCAGCAGGACGTCGGCGTCGAGCCACAGCCCCGCCTTCTCCGCCATCAGCCGCATGCGGAAGAAATCGCTGAACTGAAGAACGGTCCAGTCGCGCCAGCTGCCGTCCGGCTGCGGCGGTCGGAGCCGTTCGGAAAACGAATGCGGCAGGATCGCTTCGGCCTCGGCGTTGCCGACGCCGTCGGGAAGGCCCGGCAGCGGATCGAAACTGTAGACGGTGACCTTGTGGCCCACTGCGACCTGCGATCTCAGGCAGGTGAGGCGCAGCGCATCGAGCCGGCCATGCCAGAAGGTCACGACGTCAGGCCGCATTCGCGTCGCCTCCGCACATAAGAAAAGAGCCCCGGTTTTGCCGGGGCTCTCGTAGCACGATCAGGCCCAGGCGCGCTCTTTCTTCGCCTTCGCCTCGTAGTCGTCGATCGACGACTTCTTTTCCATGGTCAGTCCGATGTCGTCGAGGCCGTTCAACAGGCAGTGCTTGCGGAACGGATCGATCTCGAACTTCACCTTGCCGCCGTCGGGACCGCGGATCTCCTGGTTGGCGAGATCGATGGTCAGCGTGGCGTTGGCGCCGCGTTCGGCATCGTCGAACAGCTTGTCGAGGTCGTCCTGGGTGACGCGGATCGGCAGGATGCCGTTCTTGAAGCAGTTGTTGTAGAAGATGTCGCCGAACGAGGTCGAGATCACGCAGCGGATGCCGAAATCCAGCAGCGCCCACGGCGCGTGCTCGCGGCTCGAGCCGCAGCCGAAATTGTCGCCGGCGACCAGCACCCTGGCGTTGCGATAGGCCGGCTGGTTGAGGACGAAGTCCGGGTTCTCGCTGCCGTCATCCTTGTAGCGCTGTTCCGAGAAGAGGCCCTTGCCGAGGCCGGTGCGCTTGATGGTCTTCAGGTACTGCTTCGGAATGATCATGTCGGTATCGACATTGATGATCTTCAGGGGCGCAGCTACGCCTTCCAGTGTGGTGAATTTTTCCATCGGTCGCACTTCCCGGTTGAAATTGTGGGATGGGGCAGTGATTTATCGCGAATATGGCCCCGGCAAAAGGCCAATTTGCGCAATTCTAGCCTGCAGAAGCCTCAATCGCCTCCATATCGGCGTCCGACAGGCCGAAATGGTGTCCGATCTCGTGGATCAGGACGTGGCGGACGATGTGGCCCAGCGTTTCCTCGTGCTCGGCCCAGTAATCGAGGATCGGGCGGCGGTAGAGCCAGACCATGTTGGGCAGGCGGCCGATGTCGCTGTTGCTCTGCTGCGGCAGGCCGACGCCCTGGAACAGGCCGAGCAGGTCGAATTCGCTCTCGGCCTGCATTTCCTCCAGAACCTCATCGGTCGGAAAATCGTCGACGCGGAGGATGACGCCCTCGCAAAGGGTGCGAAACCCCTTCGGCAGGCGTTCGAACACCTCGTGCGCCATGGCTTCCATTTCGGCGAGCGAGGGAGCTTTTGCTTCGGTCCACATACCGGCTGTTTAGAGCATGATCCCCGGAAGGTGGTAGCGGTTTTCCACCCACCCGGCGCCGGGAGGCGGCGCGGGGAAGATGCCGGACAACGCGGTGTTCCGCGCGGACGCATGGTTGACCTTGGCGCGCCAATCGGAGACCGTAGGGTTTGATATCAGGCGTGGGTGGACTTCCATGAAGCGGATTGTGACGGTCGCAATATCGGCTGCTGTTGCCGGGCTCTTGCTCGCTGATGGCGCGGCGCATGCGCAGACGGCATCCACGAGGCTGCGTGCGGCGCAGGCGCCCAACGCCTCCACGCCCATTGTCACGGATGTGTCCGCGCAGCAGCGGCGGCGACGGCTGCCGCGCGTGCCGATCTATCGGCGCGAAGAGTGGGTGCCCGACGTCTATCCGCGCTACAACCCCGGCCCCAACGCCGTGCGCGATTGCACCGCGCATTACGTGCAGGAGCACCGGCCAAGCGGCACGGTGATCACGCCGCGCATGAACTGCTACTGGCGGCCCGGCTAGTTCTTCCTGCCTTGCCGTTTGCGCCGGCCGTTATTCGTTCATGTCCGTGGCGCATTCATTCACACCCTATTCAAGTCGCCCGCATCAGTCTGCGAACTGCGTCGCGGCGATCCGTCTTGCTTGAATTAAGCGGTTCGATGCGGGCGTGATCCCGGTGACCCAAGGAGACCACACATGCAGCTTAAGAAAATTCTGGGCCTTGCGGCCGTTGGCGCATTGCTCGCGCTCGCAGCCCCGGCCGAGCGCGCGAACGCGCTCTCGCTCAGCAATCCCGGCGCCGCGGCGGCTGTTCAGGAAGATACCAAACTGACGACGACGGCGGTGCACTGGCGGCATCACCGCCATCGTTATCATCATCGTCACCATTATCGGCACCATCATCGTCATCATCATCGTTGGCACCGCTGGCATCATCGCCACCACCACCATCATCACCGCCATCACCACCGTCACTGGCACCGCTGGTAAGCGCGGCAGCTTGACGCACGAGCAGGCCCGCTTCGCCGCGGGCCTGTTTTCGTCTTGGCCGTTGCGACGAAACGGATGAAATTACGGCGTGCAACTCGATCCCATGGAGAAGGGGCCGTCATGAAGAGCCTGATTGCGACAGTTCCGGTCGCGGCGACGCTCGTGCTCGCCGGTTTGGCAGCGATCACTTCGGCCTCTGCAGCGCCGCAGGCGAAGACGCAAAGCGCCGGCACGTTCGATGCAACGGATTTCAGCGCGAACCGGCACAACAGGCGTTACCATCGGCACCACGGTTATCATCGTCCGCAATATCAGCCCCGATATTACGGACGCCCCGCCTACTATCGGCCATATCCCTATCAGACGCTGGCGCCGTTCACCTTCGGCATCGGTTTTGGTCCGACGTGGTGGTGAGCAGGAACTGCTGCGACATTTTTGCGTTCATCTTTGCGGCCCGCGCATTCATGACGCGTTCACGTGGATGACTCTAACGTCACGAACGGGAGCGACCGCAGAGTGGACGCGACGGACGTTGTCGCCATTCGGCATCACACGTCGTCGCCGGTCAGGGAGAATTCATCGATGACAACATTCGAAGCCGGACGCGGACTTGTCCGCTGTCTGGGTGTTACGGTTGCGGCCGTTTTTGCGCTTGCTGCGTCACAACAGCGCGCCGAAGCGCTGTCGCTCGCAAGTCCAGGCACGGCTCCGGCTGCGAAGCATGCAACCGATGGGCTGACGATCGAAGTTCAGCACCGCGGCGGTGGAGGCTTCCGTGGCGGCGGCGGTGGTGGTTTTCGTGGCGGTGGCGGAGGAGGTTTTCGCGGCGGCGGCTTTCACGGCGGCGGTTTCAGGGGCGGCGGCAGGGCGTTCCACGGCGGCGGATTCAGGGGTGGCGGCAGGGCGTTCCACGGCGGTGGATTCAGGGGCGGCGGGATGGCGATCCACCGTGGCGGCTTTCGCGCTGCGCCCGTTTATCGCGGAGGCGGTTTTCGTGCGGCCCGCATCTACCATGGCGGCGGTTATCGCCACGGCTACCGTCACGCCTATCACCGGCCGCACTTCCATCATCACCGGCGTCACTTCCATCGGCGCTTCTATATCGCACCGGCCTATTACGGCTATCCGTCCTACTATGGCTATAGGCACCACCGTTACTGCCGCGTAGTCTGGACCTATTACGGGCCGCGCAAGATCTGCAAACGTCCCTGGTGGCGCGCTCGCTACTACGGATACCGCTATTGGTAAGCGGGAAACGCGAAACAGGCGCCTGGTCGGGCGCTTGTTTTTGTCTCGTGAATTCTGACTGGCCTAAATTAGATCCAGTCCTTGCCGCGCCACGGCTTGATCCGCCACGGCGTCAGCGTTTCCATCTTCCACTGTTCCCAGTGATCCGGCGGCCAGTGGCTGAGACGCGAGGTTTCCTTGGGCGCTTCCGGGAGGTCGACGACGCGCGGCATCGACCGGCGCCGCAACTGCTGCGTCGCCTCGCTGATCATGTCGACGTATTCAGGCTTGTCCGCCACGGCCGGGTCCTCGCGAAAAGCTCGCAAGACACCATTCTGCGGCACGGCCCTTAACGAGGCGTTTCCAGAACGCCTCGTTATCTAGGCAATGGACCGTTAACGCCAATCCCGGATGTCGACGAAATGCCCGGCGATCGCGGCAGCCGCCGCCATTGCCGGCGACACCAAATGGGTGCGGCCCTTGAAACCCTGGCGGCCCTCGAAATTGCGGTTCGAGGTCGAGGCGCAGCGTTCCTCCGGCGACAGCTTGTCGGGGTTCATGGCCAGGCACATCGAGCAGCCCGGCTCGCGCCAGTCGAAGCCCGCCTTGATGAAGATCTTGTCGAGGCCTTCGGCTTCCGCCTGTTCCTTCACGATGCCCGAGCCCGGCACGATCATCGCGTTGACGTTGGCGTTGACGGTCCTGCCTTCGGCGATCTTCGCCGCCGCCCGCAGGTCCTCGATGCGGCCATTGGTGCAGGAGCCGATGAACACGCGATCGAGCTTGATGTCGGTGATCTTCGTGCCGGCCGTCAGCCCCATGTACTTCAGCGCGCGGTGCTTCGACAGCCGCTTGGCCTCGTCCTCGATCTTGTCCGGATCGGGCACGAAGCCCGCGATCGACACCACGTCCTCGGGCGAGGTGCCCCAGGTGACGATCGGCGGCAGTTTTGCAGCATCGAGCCGGATCTCGTGGTCGAAATGCGCGCCCTCGTCGGAGCGCAGCGTTTCCCAATAGCGCATCGCGGCGTCCCAGTCGGCGCCCTTCGGCGCTTTCGGTCTACCTTTAAGGAATTCGAACGCCTTCTCGTCGGGAGCGACGAGGCCTGCGCGCGCGCCGCCCTCGATCGACATGTTGCAGACCGTCATGCGGCCTTCCATGGTGAGCGCGCGGATCGCGTCTCCGGCGTATTCCAGCACGTAGCCGGTGCCGCCGGCGGTGCCGATCTCGCCGATGATCGCCAGGATGATGTCCTTGCCGGTGACGCCATCCGGCAATTTGCCGTCGACCACCGCGCGCATATTCCGGGCCTTCTTCTGGATCAGCGTCTGCGTCGCCAGCACGTGCTCGACTTCGGACGTGCCGATGCCGTGCGCCAGCGCGCCGAACGCGCCGTGGGTGGAGGTGTGGCTGTCACCGCAGACGATGGTGGTGCCGGGCAGCGTAAAGCCCTGCTCGGGGCCGATGACGTGGACGATGCCCTGGCGCTTGTCGAACTCGTTGTAATACTCGATGCCGAATTCCCTGGCGTTGTCAGCCATCACGCGCATCTGCTCGATGCTTTCAGGGTCGGGATTGGGCTTCGAGCGATCGGTGGTCGGGATGTTGTGGTCGACGACGGCCAGCGTCTTCTCCGGCGCGCGCACCTTGCGGCCGGTGGCGCGCAACCCTTCGAACGCCTGCGGCGAGGTCACCTCGTGCACCAGATGGCGATCGATATAGAGCAGGCAGGTGCCGTCCTCGGCTTCGTGCACCAGATGGTCGTTCCAGATCTTGTCGTACAGCGTGGTCGGTTTGGACATGAGCGTAAGCTCCAAAATGAAATTCTGTGTGAGCGGTCAGGCGCGGATACGCGCGGGCGGCGGATTTCGGCGCAGCGTCAAGCTGCGCGCGTAAGCGCAGACGTCGCCGACGTCGCGAACCGTCCGAAGAAGCGGCCGGGCAAGCGCGAGCGATCGTCGATCACGACGCGCTGGCCGGAGATGGTGCGATCTAGAACCATTCTGAACTCATAACACAGGGCATATCTAAGTGCGATATGCGTTTGTTGCCACCGTCATTGCGAGCCATCCGGCGGCGCTTCGCGCCGACCGGGTGGCTCGCAATGGCGGGGAGAGGCTGGGCGCAACAAAAAAAGCGCGGGGCAAACCCCGCGCTTTTGTCGCATCCCGTCCGGGGAAAATTACTCGCCGACGGCCGCAGCGCGGTCCTGCTTCTCGACGATGCGGGCAGACTTGCCGCGCAGGCTACGCAGATAATAGAGCTTGGCGCGACGCACCTTGCCGCGGCGCACTACCTTGATCGAGTCGATCATCGGCGACATGACCGGGAAGACGCGCTCGACGCCTTCGCCGTAGGAAATCTTGCGAACGGTGAAGCTCTCGTTGAGCCCGCCGCCGGACCGGCCGATGCAGACGCCTTCATAGGCCTGCACGCGGGTGCGCTCGCCTTCGACCACCTTGACGTTGACGATCACGGTGTCGCCAGGTCCGAATTCCGGGATCGACTTGGTCGCCGAAAGCTTTTCGAATTGCTCTTTTTCGAGCTGTTGAATGAGGTTCATTGAAATCTCCATCGGCGGCGCGCCCAGCCTTTCGGGGGCTGCGCAAACGTCCATCTATCCTGCGCGTGTGCGGAGTTGGCGCCCGTATAAGGCATCGGGCCACGCTTGTCACCCGTCTGTCGTGCTTTTTGTGCCTTTTTGGCGGCTCCTCGCCGCCCACAGATCCGGCCGCCGCGCCCGGGTCAGGGCTTCGGCTTCGGCCCGCCGCCAGGCCGCTACCCTGGCGTGATCGCCGGAAACCAGGATTTCAGGGATGCCGCGGCCCTCGAACTCCTGCGGGCGGGTGAATTGCGGGTATTCCAGTAGTCCATGGGAGAAGCTTTCGTCCTCGCCCGAGGCCTGCTTGCCCATCACCCCCGGCAACAGCCGCACGCAGGCGTCGATCAGCGCCATCGCCGCGATTTCGCCGCCGGACAGCACGTAGTCGCCGATCGAGATCTCCTCGAGATTGCGCGCCTCGATGACCCGCTGATCGACGCCCTCGAACCGGCCGCAGACGATCAGCGGCCCGGGCCCGGCAGCAAGTTCCTCAACCGTCGACTGGGTCAATGGCCGACCGCGCGGGCTCATCAGCAGGCGGGGGCGGCTTTGGCCAGCATCCGCCGCGTCGATTGCCGCCGCCAGCACGTCGGCCCGAAGCACCATGCCCGGACCGCCGCCGGCCGGGGTGTCGTCGACACTGCGATGCTTGTCGGTGGCGGAAGCCCTGATGTCGCGGGCCTCCAGCGCCCACAGGCCCGATGCCAGCGCCTTGCCCGCCAGGCTGACGCCGAGCGGCCCGGGAAACATCTCGGGAAACAGCGTGAGGATCGTGGCGCGCCAGGGAGCGGTCATGGCCCTCCATCGCCCGTCACGACAAAGAAATCAAACTGCGCGGAGTTAGTTGACAAGGAAACTAATATCGGTAGTTTCCTTGTCAACTGATTTGAGAGGGTCAATGGCCAAAGCGCGCGTCAGCGATCTGGACGACCATCTCGGCTACTGGCTTCGCTACGTCTCGAACCAGGTTTCGCAGGCTTTCGCCCGAAAGGTTCTGGCGCGCGGAGTTACGGTGGCGGAATGGGTGATGCTTCGCGTGCTGTTCGAGCACGAGGCACTGGCGCCGAGCGTGCTCGCCGAGCGGCTAGGCATGACGCGTGGCGCGATTTCCAAGCTGGTCGATCGCCTCGTTGCCAAGGCGCTGGTCACGCGCGAGGTGGACGAACTCGATCGCCGCTACCAGGAACTTGCGATCACCGCGGCCGGGCGCGCGTTGGTGCCTGAACTCGCCAAGCTTGCCGATCAGAACGATGCGGAATTCTTCGGCCATCTCACCGCGGCGGATCGCGCCGCGATGACGCGGGTCATGCAGGACATCGTGCGCCGGCACGGCTTGCGTACGTCACCAGTGAATTGAAGGGAGATCACCATGCAGGCAGAAGTCATCAAGGTCGTGCAGGAATGCACCGAGGGGTCAGACTACGAGCGCGTCACTTTTCCCGAGGTCGTGGCAAAGCTCGCAGGTGCAGGCGTTGAACGGTATCACGCCGATCTGCTGCGGGCGGAAAAGATCTATTACCTGCCGTCAGGCGAGTCGCAGCGGGTGAAGGCCGCCCCGATCGCCGCGGTCCCGCCGGCAGCATTCACCGCCGACGGCGTGGCGGCCGCGGTGCGCGCGATCCAGCGGCAGCAGATCAAGTACCGTGAGTTCTGCGAACGCATCGCGGAAGCCGGCTGTGTCGGCTACTTCGTATCGCTCGCCGGTCGGCGCGCGGTCTATTACGGGCGAACCGGCGACAGCTATGTCGAGCCGTTCCCCTCAACCTGATCGTCGCCTTCGATTTCCTGCGGCAGTTCGATCACCACGCGGCCGCCGGCGAGGTCGACCGTCGGCACCACGGCGTTGGTGAACGGCAGCAGCATGGTCGGGCCTTGCGGCGGGGCGATCTCGATGATGTCGCCGGCGCCGAAATTGTGGATCGCGGTGACGCGGCCGAGCGGTTCGTCGGCGGCAGTGACCGCGGCAAGCCCGATCAGATCGGCGTGGTAATATTCGTCCTCCTCGGTAGCCGGCAGCTTTTCGCGCGGGACATAGAGCTCGATGCCGTTGAGCCGTTCGGCATCCTCGCGGGTGGCGATGCCATTCAGCGTCGCCACCAGATGGTCTTTTGCCTCGCGGACATGCGTTACCTCGAACTGGCGCGCGCCGTCCCTGGTCATCAGCGGGCCGTAATCTCTTACGGCCAGCGGATCTTCGGTGAACGTCCACAGTTTCACCGCGCCGCGCACGCCATGCGCAGCGCCGATCCGGGCGACGCAAATCTTCGGCGGCATCAGCGGGCCTCACCCTTCGAGACGCGGCGAAGACGCCGCTCCTCAGGATGAGGGGATAGTCCCTCATGCTGAGGAGCACGGCGAAAGCCGTGCGTCTCGAAGCACGAGGCCCGGATCATCGTGCCTTACGCCTTCGCGGCGGCTTCGGCCTGCGCCTTGCGCTCCTTGCGCGGCACGGCCTTTTCCGGGTTGTTGCGCGCGGCGCGCTTGACGATGCCGGCCGCATCGAGGAAGCGCGTGACGCGATCCGACGGCTGCGCGCCCTTGGCGAGCCAGGCCTTTACCTTGTCCATGTCGAGCTTCAGCCGCGACTCGTTGTCCTTCGGCAGCAGCGGATTGAAATGGCCGAGACGCTCGATGAAGCGCCCGTCGCGGGGAAAGCGCGAGTCGGCGACGACGACGTGATAGACCGGACGCTTCTTGGTGCCTGCGCGAGCGAGGCGGATGACGACTGACATTAAGTTCTCCTGTTGAACGCGAAATTTAGTGATGTGAACGATGTAAAGTCCCGCCCTCGTCATGCTCCGCGAAGGCGGGGCATCCAGTAATCGCAGGCGTCAGCGATTGAACCGGGAGAGCGCGGAGTACTGGATCGTCCGCCTTCGCGGACGATGACGGCGTGTGTTGGCGAAAGGTCATTTCTTCTTCCCCGGAAAGCCGCCGAGGCCCGGCAGGGTCGGCTTGCCGCTGAGCCCGGTGAGGCCCGGCAGATTCGGCAGGCCCTGACGGAGGCCCACGGGAAGATCCTTGGGCAAATTCGGCGGGCCGCCGCCGGCGCCGCCCTGCATCTTCTCCGCCATCGCCTTCATCTCTTCGGGCGAAGGCGGCTTCATGCCGCCGCCAAAGCCCATCGCCTGCGCGATGCCGGCCAGCGGGCCGCGCTTGCCCGAACCCATCGCCTTCATCATGTCGGCCATGTTCCGGTGCATCTTGAGGAGCTTGTTGACTTCCTGGACTTCCAGGCCGGCGCCTGCGGCGACACGCTTCTTGCGGCTGGCTTTGAGAATGTCGGGATTCTTGCGTTCCTGCCGCGTCATCGAATCGATCACCGCGACCTGGCGCTTGATGATCCTGTCGTCGATTCCCGCAGCCGCGATCTGGTTCTTCATCTTGGCGACGCCGGGCATCATGCCCATCAGGCCGCTGATGCCGCCCATGTTCGCCATCTGCAGCAACTGTTCGCGCATGTCGTTCAGGTCGAACTGGCCCTTGCGCATCCGCTCGGCGGTGCGCGCGGCCTTTTCGGCGTCGATATTCGCCGCGGCGCGCTCGACCAGCGACACCACGTCGCCCATGCCGAGGATGCGGCCGGCGATGCGGCTCGGATGGAAATCCTCCAGCGCATCGGTCTTTTCGCCGGTGCCGATCAGCTTGATCGGCTTGCCGGTCACCGCGCGCATCGACAGCGCGGCGCCGCCGCGGCCGTCGCCGTCCACGCGCGTCAGCACGATGCCGGTGAGGCCGACGCGCTGGTCGAACGCGCGCGCGAGGTTGACGGCGTCCTGGCCGGTCAGGGAGTCCGCGACCAGCAGCACTTCATGCGGATTGGCGGCGGCTTTGATTTCCGCGGCCTCGCTCATCATTTCTTCGTCGAGCGTGGTGCGGCCGGCGGTGTCGAGCAGCACCACGTCGTAGCCGCCGAGCTTGCCGGCCTCGAGCGCGCGGCGCGCGATCTGCGCCGGCTTCTGGCCGGCCACGATCGGCAGCGTCGGGATATCGAGATCGCGCCCCAGCACGGCCAACTGCTCCATCGCCGCGGGGCGGTAGATGTCGAGCGAGGCCATCAGCACCTTGCGCTTGTCGCGCTGGACCATGCGGCGGGCGAGTTTCGCGGTGGTGGTGGTCTTGCCGGAGCCCTGCAGGCCGACCATCATGATCGGGACCGGCGGCACCGCATTGATGTCGATGGTCTGGCCGTCGGAACCGAGCGTGGCGACCAGTTCGTCATGGACGATCTTGACCACCATCTGGCCCGGCGTGACTGACTTGACGACGGTGGCGCCGACCGCCTGCTCGCGGACGCGATCGGTAAAACTTCTGACCACCTCGAGCGCAACGTCGGCTTCCAGCAGCGCGCGGCGCACCTCGCGCATCGCGGCGTCGACGTCCTTTTCGGACAGCGCGCCGCGCCCCGTCAGGCGATCGAGAATTCCACCAAGCCGTTCCGACAGATTGTCGAACAATGCCGTTGTCCTTTGTCCTGCCCTTGCAGGCGCTGCCGCTTCGATCCGTTCCGTTGTCATCACCCGCCTTGTGCGCAATTGCGCACTGGGGCGGGTGATCCAGTATCCCAGAGCAACTCGTATTGAACCGAGAAGCTGCGGCGTACTGGATACCCCGCCTTCGCGGGGCATGACGGCCAGTTATATGTTCCGGCGCCGAACGCCAAAACGATGTTCCAAACACGTTTGCGCCCGAGGGCGCATCGCGCTGTCGGGCGTTGGCCTCCGGTCTCACGGGCCGGGCGGCGGGTCGAAAAGAAGAGCCTTTCCGAGAAGTGCCGGGGTTAAACGCCCGGATGCTGCGGAAGTCAAGGAGAAACTGGCGCGAAATGGCCGCGGCTGGCAGCTTAACACATTGAGTTCACGATATTTTCAGAGGCAACCGGTGCGGATCATAGGCCGTCCATTTCGTCGCAGGTTCAAAGTTGAACCCTACACGCCATATAACGCCCCATGCCCTTCCTCTCCTTCCGCCCCTGGTGACGTACGGTGCCAATGCTCACCCGCCGCCGTGCCTTTGGACTGCTTGCCGGCGCCGCCACGGCCGTCGGCGTGCCGTCGATCTGGATCAGCAACATGAAGACCTATGACGGCCCCGTCTCCGACCATTTTGATGGAACGCGCTTCTTCGACCCCGACGGAGTGCCGCCAAAATCATTGGCCGAGGTGATGCGCTGGCAGGTCGGCACCGACCGGCGCCGCGCCGGCTGGCCGGACTGGGTGCCGAACGCGCACAGCGACACGCCGCCGCCGCGCGTCTCTGGCGACAAGGTCCGGCTGTCGTTCGTCGGCCATGTCAGCTGGCTGATCCAGACGGCGGATCTCAACATTCTCGTCGATCCGGTGTGGTCGTTGCGGGCCTCTCCCGTAGCCTTTGCCGGGCCGAAGCGGCACCACGATCCCGGCATTGCGTTCGAAGCGCTGCCAGAGATCGACGTCGTGCTGGTCTCGCACGGCCATTACGATCACCTCGACATCGCGACGCTGTCGAAGCTTGCTGCAAAACATTCTCCGCGCGTGATCACGCCGCTCGGCAACGACGTCACCATGCGCGACGCGGACAGTGCGATCAAAGCCGAGGCGTTCGACTGGCAGGACCGCGTCGAGCTCGGCAACGGCCTTGCGGTGACGCTGGTGCCGACGCGGCACTGGTCGGCGCGCGGCCTGTTCGACCGCAACAAGGCGCTGTGGGCGAGTTTCGTGCTGGAGACGCCGGCGGGCAAACTCTACATCGTCTGCGATTCCGGCTACGGCGAGGGCAGGCATTTCCGGCGCGTCGCCGAACAACACGGGCCGTTGCGGCTGGCGATCCTGCCGATCGGCGCCTACGAGCCGCGCTGGTTCATGAAGGACCAGCACATGAATCCGTCGGACGCGGTGAAGGCGCTGGCCGATTGCGGCGCCGAGGCAGCGCTGGCGCATCATCACGGCACGTTCCAGTTGACCGATGAAGCGATCGACGCACCTGTCATTGCGCTTAATGAGGCGCTCAAG
This sequence comes from Pseudomonadota bacterium, assembly GCA_023422775.1. Taxonomy (GTDB): domain Bacteria; phylum Pseudomonadota; class Alphaproteobacteria; order Rhizobiales; family Xanthobacteraceae; genus Bradyrhizobium. The sequence continues at coordinate 75,044 of JAFAGM010000016.1, read as the reverse complement.
CAGGCGAAGATCCCGCCGGAGCGGTTCGCGGCGCTGAAACCGGGGCAGGTGGTGGAGATCTAGATGTAATCCCTCATGCTGAGGAGGTGCGACAGCGCCGTCTCGAAGCACGAGGGCCCGTATCCATCCTTCGAGACGCGCGCTATGCGCGCTCTTCAGGATGAGGTTTGTATTTGCGGTTCCAAAGGAGCTACTGCTTCGGCTTGATCGCCCAGCTTACGACCACCGTCACCGAAAGCGTCTCTTCCCCTTGCGCCACCGGGGCGCCAACGGCCATGGGGGCGGCCATCTTGCCGCGAAACAGCGGCCCGGGTGCGCCGGTTTCCTCTGAAATGCTCAGCGGTTCGCCGAGCGTCACGCCGGCGGCCCTGGCGTAGATCTCGGCCTTGCGGCGGGCATCTGCGACTGCCTTTTCGCGGGCTTCGTCCAGATGTTTCGACGGCTGCGAGACCGTGAAATTGATGCCGCCGATGTCGTTGGCGCCGGCGCCGACCAGCACGTCGACGACGTTGGCGACCTTGGCTGTGTCGCGAATTCGCACCGTCACGCGGTTGCTGGCGCGATAGCCTGTGACCGGTGAGGGGCCGGTGCGGTTCTGCGCATATTGCGGCTGCAGCGACAGGCGCGAGGTCTGGATGTCCCGTTCCTCGATGCCGGCGCCTTTCAGCGCCTGCAGCACCTTGTTCATCGCGGCATTGTTGGCCTCGGACGCCTCGCGCGCGGTCCTGGCGTCGGTGGTGACGCCGCCGTCGATCTGCGCCTGGTCGGGTGCCACCGACACGGTGGCCTCGCCGGTGACCGAGACCGCGGGCGGCGGCGCTGCCTGCGCCAGCGCAGGTGGGGCAAATATCAAGGCGGTGACGGCGGCAATGGCGAGCGAATATTTCATGGTTCTCATTTCAGCGGCACGTAGACATTGATCACCAGCTTGTCCTCCGCCGTCTTCAGCGGATCGGTGATGTATTCCTCGATGAAGGTATCCTTGGCTTCCAGCTTCTTGTCGTCGAGGTGATTGGTGATCGCCTCGTAGGTGTTGTCCATGTTGTCGTAGGAGCCGTGGTGGACGAACTTCAGCGCCTTGCCCTCGGGCGAGTTGCCCATGCTCATGGTCTTGGGCAGGTTTTTGGGCTCCTGGTCGACCGGAATCTGGGCGAGATAGGTGAAGCCGGAATCGTCGGTCGAGGTGTAGACGATCATCGAATTGCCCGTTGCCTTGATGCCCTGCTTGTCGAGCAGCGCGTTCAGCGCCTTGAACGAATCGATCAGCGTGTCGAACGCCGCATCCCAACTGGCGGTGCCTTTCATGATCAGCACCTTCTTCGGCGCCAGCGTGAACTCCTCGCCGAAGGGGTCGGTGTTGACCGTGGCGGCGGGCGGCGGTGGCGGCGAGGGCGACTGGGCGGTCGACGGCGGATCGGCCGGTGATCTGGTTTCAGCCGGGGGCGGCACGGGCGCGACCGACGCTGCGGGGGCGGGGGTGGGGGATGCCACTGGTACCGGGGAAGCCGCCGGGGATGCCGACGGGCTCGCGGCCGGAGAGGCGGACGGCGACGGCGATTGCGCCAGGGCAGTCCCGCCGAACGCAATCGCCACTATCGGGACCAGCGCGACCATGGCCGCGCGAAAACTGCTGATACGGTTCATTGAGGTATTCTCCATCCCGCCCAGGCGGCAGCGGCACGTCCCGATCATCGCGCCCGGCCCGGATCCGCTACTCCTAACATGCAAGGCCGGCTTTCGTCCCATGACAGATGCGTCATGCGCCTCTGCGGACTAGGCAATCCGTCATTATTCGCCATATAAGGCAGGCATAAATTGGGAAATCCCATGAGCGCGCTCGCTAACCACGCATTTGCCAAGATGAACGGCATCGGCAACGAGATCGTCGTGGTCGACATGCGCGATTCCAAAGCTGCCGTGACGGCCGAGGAGGCGCGGGCGGTCGCTTCGCCTGCGGGCGTTCCCTATGACCAGTTGATGGTATTGCAGCCGCCGCGTTTGCAAGGCACCGAGGCCTTCATCCGCATCTACAACAATGACGGCTCGGAAGCCGGCGCCTGCGGCAACGGCATGCGCTGCGTGGTGCGGCGCCTGTTCGAGAAGACCGGCCAGACCGCCGTGACCTTCGAGACCCGCGCCGGCCTCTTGAACTGCTGGCAGGGCCCGGCGCCCGACCTCTACACCGTCGACATGGGCGCGCCGAAATTTGCCTGGCAGGACATCCCGCTGGCGGAGGAATTTCGCGATACCCGTTACATCGAACTGCAGGTCGGGCCGATCGACGCGCCGGTGCTGCATTCGCCCTCGGTGGTCTCGATGGGCAATCCGCACGCGATCTTCTGGGTCGACGACGTCAACGCCCATGACCTCGAACGCTTCGGGCCGCTTCTCGAAAACCACCCGATCTTTCCCGAGCGCGCCAACATCACGCTCGCCCACATCGTCGATCGGGATCACATCACGATCCGAACCTGGGAGCGCGGCGCCGGTTTGACCAGGGCGTGCGGCTCCGCCGCCTGCGCGACCGCGGTCGCAGCGGCGCGGCTCAAGCGCGCCAACCGCCATGTCGAGATCACGCTGCCCGGCGGCAAGCTTGCAATCGAATGGCGCGAGCGCGACGACCATGTGCTGATGACCGGGACGGCCGATTTCGAATATGAAGGCCGCTTCGATCCGGCGCTGTTCGCCAACGTCGCCTGAGAACAATGAGCGTCGACGTCCTCACTTTCGGCTGCCGCCTCAACGCGTTCGAATCCGAGGTGATCGCCCGCGAGGCGGAGCGCGCCGGACTTTCCGATACAATCGTCATCAATAGCTGCGCCGTCACCAACGAGGCGGTGGCGCAGGCGCGGCAGTCGATCCGGCGGCTGAAGCGCGAGCGGCCGGAACTGCGTATCGTCGTCACCGGCTGCGCGGCGCAGACGCAAGCGCAAATGTTTGCCGAAATGGCCGAGGTCGACCGCGTCGTCGGCAACGACGAGAAGATGCGGAGCGAGGCCTGGCGCGCCGCGCGCGCGGCGTTCGACGCCGGCTTTGGCATCGAGGCCAGCGAAAAAATCGCGGTCGCCGACATCATGGCGGTGAAAGAGATGGCGCCGCACCTGCTGGACGGATTCAAGGCCGGGCTGCCGCGGGTGTTCGTGCAGGTGCAGAACGGCTGCGACCACCGCTGCACCTTCTGCATCATCCCGTTCGGCCGCGGCAATTCGCGCTCGGTGCCGATGGGGGCGGTGGTCGATCAGGTGCGTACGCTCGCCGGGCGCGGCCATGCCGAGATCGTGCTGACCGGCGTCGATCTCACGAGCTACGGCGCAGATTTGCCGGGCACGCCAAGGCTCGGCCAACTGACGAAACAGATCCTGCGGCACGTGCCGGAACTGAAACGCTTGCGGATTTCGTCGATCGATTCCATCGAGGCCGATCGCGACCTGCTGGACGTCATCGCCAACGAAGATCGGCTGATGCCGCATCTGCACCTGTCGCTGCAGTCGGGCGACGATCTCATCCTGAAGCGGATGAAGCGGCGTCATTCGCGCAAGGATGCGATCGAGTTCTGCGCGCAAGTGAGGCGGCTCCGTCCGGACATCACGCTCGGCGCCGACATCATCGCGGGTTTTCCGACCGAGACCGAAGAGATGTTCGCGCGTTCGGCCGATCTGGTGGAGGAATGCGATCTCACCTTCCTGCACGTATTTCCCTATTCCAAACGTCCCGGCACGCCGGCCGCGCGGATGCCGCAGGTTGCCGGCGGCGAGATCAGGGAGCGCGCGAAGCGATTGCGCGCGGCCGGTGAGGCGGCATTGCAGCGGCGCCTGACGTCAGAGGTCGGCACGACACGTCAGGTTCTGATCGAGAGTGCGGCGCAAGGGCGGACGGAGCATTTCCTGCCGGTTGCGGTGTCAGGCGAGACGCCCGGCGCGGTGATGGCGTTGGCGATCAAGGGTCATGATGGTGCGCGGTTGACGGTGTGAGTCGCAATATTCGCTGTCATCGCCCGGCTTGACCGGGCGATCCAGTACGCCGAGGCCTCTCGGCCGATCGCAGACGTCTCTGGAATACTGGATCATCCGCCTTCGCGGATGATGACAGTTGTGGTTGGGACAGTCACTCCCCGTTCCATCCGCACGCCCTGAGCCGCTCGCGCATATGCACCGGCGCCGGCGCGGTCACACGCACCGGCTCCTTGTTCTTCGAGATCGGGATCACGATCTCGCGCGAATGCAGATGCAGGGTCGGTTCGCCGAATCTGGGGCCACGGCCGTAGATGTTGTCGCCGACGATCGGCCAGCCCATCGCTGATGTATGCACGCGCAATTGATGGGTGCGGCCGGTGACGGGCTCCATCGCCAGCCAGGTCAGGCCGTCGCCGCGGCCGCGCACTTTCCAGTTGGTGATGGCCTTCTGGCCGTCCGGGTCCGGCTTCTGCCACCAGCCGCGCTCGGCGTTGAGCCGTCCGAGCGGCATGTCGATGGTGCCTTCATCCTCGGCAGGTCCGCCCTCGACCACCGCCCAATAGGTCTTTCCGATATTGCCGTGCTTGAACAGCAGCCCAAGCGAGGCGGTGGCCTTGCGATGGCGACCCAGCACCAGGCAGCCGGAGGTATCCTTGTCGAGACGGTGGGCCAGCACCGGTGGCCGCGGCAGGCCGAAGCGCAGGCCGTCAAACGACGCCTCCAGGTTCGCCCCGCCCTTGGGGCCGCGATGCACCGGCAGCCCCGCCGGCTTGTCGATGCCCAGCATCAGCCCGTCGCGATGGAGCACGCGGGCCTGGATTTCGTCGGCCGTCAGCCCCGCGACATCAAATACCCCGGGGACATCAAGAGATGCCCCGGGAACATCGAGGGATGCTCCTGGAATACCTAAAGATTTGTTGTGACTTCCGCTCATGGCGCGAAACCGCTAACACGTCCCCACCATGAGCGATACCACTCCCGAAACGCCAAAATTGAGCTGGTGGCGGCGGCTTTCGAGCGGCCTGAAGCGGACCTCGACTTCGTTGGGGTCAGCCGTTGCCGATCTCGTCACCAAGCGCAAGCTCGACCGCGCCATGCTCGACGATATCGAGGATGTGCTGCTGCGCGCCGATCTCGGCACCACGGTCGCGGTCCGGATTGCGGATGCGGTCGGCACCGGCCGTTACGACAAGGCGATTTCGGCCGACGAAGTGAAAACCGTGGTCGCGACCGAAGTCGAGAAGGTGCTGTCGCCCGTGGCGAAGCCGCTGGAGATCGACGCCGCGCAAAGGCCGTTCGTCATCCTCGTGGTCGGCGTCAATGGTTCCGGCAAGACCACCACCATCGGCAAGCTCGCGGCCAAGCTGAGCGCCGAGGGCCGCAAGATCATGATGGCCGCCGGCGACACGTTCCGCGCCGCGGCCATCGAGCAGCTCAAGGTCTGGGGCGAGCGCACCAGGTCGCCGGTCATATCGGGCGCGCAAGGCTCGGATTCGGCGGGCCTTGCCTTCAACGCGCTGACGGCGGCGAAGGAACAGAACGTCGACGTGCTGCTGGTCGATACCGCAGGCCGCCTGCAGAACAAGGCAGAGTTGATGAAAGAACTCGAAAAGGTGGTTCGCGTCATGAAGAAGGTCGATGCGACGGCGCCGCATGCGGTGCTGCTGGTGCTCGATGCCACCGTGGGACAAAATGCGCTGTCGCAGGTCGAGGCTTTCCATCGTACCGCCGGCGTCACGGGCCTCGTCATGACGAAGCTCGACGGCACCGCGCGCGGCGGCATCCTGGTGGCGCTGGCGGAGAAATTCAAACTGCCGGTGCACTTCATCGGCGTCGGCGAAGGCATCGACGATCTCGCGCCGTTCACCGCGCGGGACTTTGCCAACGCGATTGCGGGAATTGAAAAGGCGTGACCCCGAGTAGTGGCGGCCGGCCCTCGGGCAGGATCATGCCCGAACAAGGAACGAAGTGAAGCAATGGACAAGAAAGTACCGCACCCGCTGTTCAAGCTTGCGACCGAACTTGGTCCGCTCCTGATCTTCTTCTTCGCCAACGCCAAGACCAACCTGTTCATCGCCACCGGCGTATTCATGGTGGCGGTGCTGGCTGCGATGGTTGCGTCCTACGTGGTGACGCGGCACATCCCGATGATGGCGATCGTGACGGCGGTGGTCGTCTTCGTGTTCGGCGCGCTGACGCTGATCCTGCACGACGAGACCTTCATCAAGATGAAGCCGACCATCGTCTACACGCTCTTCGCCGCCATTCTCGCCGGCGGCCTGCTGTTCAACCGCTCCTTCATCGCCATCATGTTCGACCAGATGTTCAATCTCACCCCGCATGGCTGGCGCGTCCTGACAGGGCGCTGGGCGCTGTGGTTCCTTGCGATGGCGGTGCTGAACGAGATCATCTGGCGGACGCAATCGACCGATTTCTGGGTGAGCTTCAAGGTCTTCGGCATGGTGCCGCTGACCATGCTGTTTGCCATGACGCAGATGCCGCTGATCAAGCGCCATCATCTGGAGCCGGCCACGCTCGAGGCGAGTGAGGCGGATGCGGGGGATGTCAGCAAGGGGTAGTCGATCGCGTCCCGCTCGTCATTCCGGGTTCATCGCTGCGCGATGCCCCGGAACGACGGTGGATCAGGTCCCCGCTTTCAGCGCCTTCTCGATCGCGACCTTCAGCACGCTGTCGAGGTTCTCCGGCGTCACCGGCCCGACCAGCTTGTAGACGATGGTGCCGTCGCGGCCGACCACGAACGTCTCGGGCACGCCGTAGACGCCCCATTCGATCGAGCCGCGGCCATTGGCGTCGACGCCGACCATGCTGAACGGATTGCCGTAGCGGCCGAGGAAGCGGCGGGCGTTGTCGGGGGAATCCTTGTAGTTGATGCCGACGATCTGCAGCCGCGTGTCCTTTGCCAGCGCGGTCAACAGCGGCGCCTCGTCGTGGCAGGGCACGCACCAGGACGCCCAGACATTGACGACGCTGACCTTGCCCTTGAAGGCCGTTGGATCGAGCCCGGGTACCGGCGCGCCGTCGCGGACAAGGCCTTGCAGCGCCGGAAGCACGGTCTGCGGCGCCGGCTGGCCGATCAGGGCCGAGGGGAGTTTTGAGGGATCTCCGCCATACAGCCGCAACAGAAACAGTGCGGCCACCACCATGAAGCCGATCAGCGGCAACGCCACCACCCAGCGCCGCGGCGATGTCCCCCGTGTTGCTTGCGGTGCGCTCATCAGATTTCCGTGGCGGTGCGGCCGGAGCGGCGGGTCACGCCGCTGGCCTCGAGGTCGCGCAGGCGTTGTCTTTGATGGCGGTAATCGATGCCGATCCAGATGATGAGAATGGCAATGATCGCCGCCACCAGCGCATAGGACGTCACGATGAAGGAGGCGTAGGGGCCGAGCGACATCGCGTCACGCCGCCTGCTGGCTGGCTTGCATCATCTGCAAGCTGCGCACGCGGCGGCGCAGGATCTCGTTGCGCATCGCCGCCAGGTGCAGCGTGACGAACAGCAGCGTAAACCCGACCGCCATCACCAGCAGCGGAATCAGGAACGCGTTATCGAGCGAAGGGCCGCCCATCCGCATCACCGAGGCCGGCTGATGCAGCGTGTTCCACCAGTCGACCGAGAACTTGATGATCGGCAAATTGAGCGCGCCGACCAGCGTCAGGATGGCGGCGGCCCGCGCGGCCCGCGACGGATCGTCGACCGCGCGCCACAGTGCGATCAGCCCAAGATACATCAGGAACAGGATCAGTACCGAGGTCAGCCGTGCATCCCATTCCCAATAGGTGCCCCACATCGGCCGGCCCCACAGCGAGCCGGTGACCAGCGCGAGGAAAGTAAATGCAGCCCCGATCGGTGCCGCCGCCTTCGCCGCGACATCGGCCAGCGGATGCCGCCATACCAGCGTTCCAAGCGCGGCCACGCTCATGACGCCCCACACGAACATCGAAAGCCATGCGTTGGGCACGTGGACGAACATGATCTTCACGGTGGCGCCCTGCTGATAGTCGTCCGGCGCCATCGCCGCCTGGTAGAAGCCGACCAGCAGCAGGATCGCGGTCGCGCCTGCCAGCCACGGCAGCACGCGCGCCGTCAGCGACAGGAACTTCGTCGGGTTGGCGAGGTCGATCAGCGTCATGGCATCCTGATAGTCGTCAGCGGCGGGGCAGGCAATGCGGCTCGGCTTGTTTCATATTGCCCCCTGCGAGAGTTGATCGGCGTCAAGATATTGTCAGTCAGTCCAGGCCGTGCCGCAGGCTGGCCGCTGCGGCAAACGGTCCGACCACGAAACTGACCAGCGAGAGCGCGCAGAGGATCGAAAACGGTGTTCCGAACGCCAGCGGGCCGGTTATGGCCGCCTGCGACGCCGCGACGCCGAAGATCAGTACCGGGATCGACAGCGGCAGCACCAGCACCGCCAGCAACAGCCCGCCGCGGTGTAGCGTCACGGCAAGCGCTGCGCCGATCATCCCAGTGAAGGTCAGCGCCGGCGTTCCCACCAGCAGCGTCAGCGCCACCGCCGAGGTCGCCGTGACATCGAGATTGAGCATCAGCCCGAGCAGGGGCGTCGCCACGATCAGCGGCAACCCGGCGGCGAGCCAGTGCGCCAATGCTTTCGCCGCACAGGCCAGTTCCAGCGGTGTCCGGCCCATCACGATCAGGTCGAGCGAGCCGTCCTCGTGGTCGGCGGTGAAAAGGCGGTCGAGCGTGAGCAGGCTGGCCAGCAGCGCACCGAGCCAGAGGATCGCCGGCCCGAGCCGGGTCAGCAGCGGCAGGTCAGGTCCGATCGCGAACGGCATCAGTACGGTCACCGTGAGGAAGAACAGCACGCCGATCAGCGCGCCGCCGCCGACGCGAACGGCAATTCGGATGTCGCGTCGAATCAGCGCGGCGAGGGCGGTCATGCCTTGGCTCCCATCCGCAGCTCCTTCGCCTCGATCCCGAGCGGGGTGTGAGTCGCCGCCACGATGATGCCGCCGGTCGCGAGATGATTGCGCATCAGCCCGCCGAACAGTTCCTGGCCTGCGGTATCGAGCGCCGAGGTCGGTTCGTCCAGCAGCCAGACCGGCCGCCGCACCACGAGCAGGCGGGCTATCGAAAGTCGCCGCCGCTGCCCGGCCGACAGAAATGCCGCCGGCAGGTGGGTGGCATGTCCGAGCCCCACGGCCTTGAGGCAGTGGCCGATGTCGCCGATGTCGCCGCCAAGGAAATCCCGCCAGAACGACAGGTTTTCGGAGACGCTCAGCGCCGGCTTCAGCGCGTCGCGATGGCCGAGATAGTGCGATTGCTCCGGCAGGGTCAGCTCGGTCTCGCCGCCTTCCAGGACGACCGACCCGGCAGCCGGGGCCAGCAGCCCCGCGATCAGGCGCAGCAGCGAGGTCTTGCCCGATCCGTTCGGGCCGACCACGGCCAGCACTTCGCCCGACGAGGCGTCGAAATCGAGGCCGGTGAAGACGTCACGGCCGCCCCTGATGCAGTTGATATGGCGCCCCGAGAGCCGCATTTTCCCCTTCACAGCCCTCTGAAATTGATGGGTACCGCGTCAGAATTTGTGGGTACCGCATTGCTGCAGCACGTTTGTCGGTGTGGCGGCGCTTCTAGAAAGATTCTATAAGCCCGGAACTTGATGCAGCACACAATCGGCGCCCGCAAGCCAATAGGCTGGCCTTGCCGACGGTGTTTAAATACCCTTGCTGGGTATACCTTAAGAATTGGGATTTCCGGACATGACCTCGCTCGACAGCTTCAAATGCCGCAAGACCCTCAAGGTCGGTGGCAAGACCTACGTTTATTACAGCCTGCCCGCCGCGGAGAAGAACGGTCTGAAAGGAATTTCCAAACTTCCCTATTCGATGAAGGTGCTGCTGGAAAACCTGCTGCGCAACGAGGACGACCGCACGGTCAAGAAGGCCGACATCGTCGCGGTGTCGAAGTGGCTCAGCAAGCGCAGGCTCGAACACGAAATCGCGTTTCGCCCGGCGCGCGTGCTGATGCAGGATTTCACCGGCGTTCCGGCGGTGGTCGATCTGGCCGCGATGCGCAACGCGATGCAGGCGCTCGGCGGCGATGCCGAGAAGATCAACCCGCTGGTCCCCGTCGATCTCGTCATCGACCACTCGGTGATCGTCAACTTCTTCGGTGACAACAAGGCGTTCGGCAAGAACGTGGTCGAGGAATACAAGCAGAACCAGGAACGCTACGAATTCCTGAAGTGGGGCCAGAAGGCGTTCTCGAATTTCTCCGTGGTGCCGCCCGGCACCGGCATCTGCCACCAGGTCAATCTCGAATACCTCGCGCAGACGGTGTGGACCAGGAAGCAGAAGATGACGGTCGGCAGGAAGACCGGCACCTTCGAAGTCGCCTATCCGGATTCGCTGGTCGGCACCGATTCGCACACCACCATGGTCAACGGTCTCGCCGTGCTCGGCTGGGGCGTCGGCGGCATCGAGGCGGAAGCCTGCATGCTCGGCCAGCCGCTGTCGATGCTGCTGCCGGAAGTCGTCGGCTTCAAGTTGAAGGGCCAGCTCAAGGAAGGCGTCACCGCGACCGACCTGGTGCTGACCGTGACGCAGATGCTGCGCAAGCAGGGCGTGGTCGGCAAGTTCGTCGAGTTCTTCGGCCCCGGCCTTGACTATCTCTCGGTCGCCGACAAGGCAACCATCGGCAACATGGCGCCGGAATATGGCGCGACCTGCGGCTTCTTCCCGGTCGATTCCGCGACCATCGATTATCTCAAGACCTCCGGCCGCAAGGCTGACCGCGTCGCGCTGGTGACGGCCTACAGCAAGGCGCAGGGCCTGTTCCGCACCGCCAAGTCGGCCGATCCGGTGTTCACGGAGACGCTGACGCTCGATCTCGGCGACGTCGTGCCGTCGATGGCCGGACCGAAGCGTCCCGAGGGCCGCGTCGCCCTGCCGGCCGTCTCGACCGGTTTCGCCACCGCGCTCGCGGGCGAATACAAGAAGCCCGACGCCGAATCGCAGCGCTTCCCGGTCGAGAACCGCGATTTCGATCTCGGCCATGGCGACGTCGTGATCGCCGCCATCACCTCCTGCACCAACACCTCGAACCCGAGCGTGCTGATCGGCGCGGGCCTGCTGGCGCGCAACGCCGCCGCCAAGGGCCTGAAAGCCAAGCCGTGGGTGAAGACCTCGCTCGCGCCGGGCAGCCAGGTGGTGGCGGAATATCTCGCCAATTCCGGACTGCAGAAGGACCTCGACAAGGTCGGCTTCAATCTCGTCGGCTTCGGCTGCACCACCTGCATCGGCAACTCGGGTCCGCTGCCGGAGGAGATTTCGAAGTCGGTCAACGACAACGGCATCGTCGCCGCCGCCGTGCTGTCGGGCAACCGCAACTTCGAAGGCCGCGTCAGCCCGGACGTGCAGGCGAACTATCTGGCCTCGCCGCCGCTGGTCGTGGCTTACGCGCTGGCGGGCACCGTGACCAGGGATCTCTCGGTCGAACCGATCGGCAACGGCAAGGACGGCAAGCCGGTGTACCTCAAGGACATCTGGCCGACCACGAAGGAGATCAACGCCTTCATGAAGAAGTTCGTCACCGCGACGATCTTCAAGAAGAAGTATGCCGACGTGTTCAAGGGCGACACCAACTGGCGCAAGATCAAGACCACGGAGAGCGAAACCTATCGCTGGAACATGAGCTCGACCTACGTGCAGAACCCGCCGTATTTCGAGGGCATGAAGAAGCAGCCCGATCCGATCAGCGACGTCGTCGATGCACGGATCCTGGCGATGTTCGGCGACAAGATCACCACCGACCACATCTCGCCGGCCGGCTCGATCAAGCTGACCTCGCCGGCCGGAAAATTCCTCAGCGAGCACCAGGTGCGTCCGGCCGACTTCAACCAGTACGGCACGCGGCGCGGCAATCACGAGATCATGATGCGCGGCACGTTCGCCAACATCCGCATCAAGAACTTCATGCTCAAGGGCGCCGACGGCAACATTCCTGAAGGCGGCCTCACGAAGCACTGGCCTGACGGCGAGCAGATGTCGATCTACGACGCCGCGATGAAGTACCAGGCGGAGGGCGTGCCGCTGGTGGTGTTCGCCGGCGCCGAATACGGCAACGGCTCGTCGCGCGACTGGGCCGCAAAAGGCACGCGTCTGCTCGGCGTCCGCGCCGTGATCTGCCAGAGCTTCGAGCGCATCCATCGCTCCAACCTGGTCGGCATGGGCGTGCTGCCGCTGACCTTCGAGGACGGTACTTCATGGACGTCGCTCGGCCTGAAGGGCGACGAAAAGGTTACCATCCGTGGGCTGCAGGGCGACCTCAAGCCGCGCCAGACCCTGACGGCGGAGATCGTCTCGGGCGACGGTTCGCTGCAGCGCGTGCCGCTGCTGTGTCGCATCGACACCCTCGATGAACTCGAATACTATCGGAATGGCGGCATTCTGCATTATGTGCTGCGCAAACTGGCCGCCTAGAGGTTTTCCGGTTCTGACCAGGTCAGAACCGGGCTCCAGGTTCTTGTTTGGTAACCACGTTTTTGTTTGGTAACCACTTCGGTTGAAAGCGCCATGAAGCGCGGTTTTGTGATCAGTGTCACTTCGAAGTGAGTAGCGAGCAACAGGAGGGCGGCCTATGACAAGGCCGCTTTCGCGCGTTTGGGGCGCGCTTTTTGGGATCAAATCATGCCCCGTGCAAATACGGAAATTCGCCACCGCCGGTCCGCAGCATGACAGCGTTGATGGCTTATAGCTCTATCTCGCGATGGTCCGGCACGCTCGGTGTCTGCGCCATCGTCGCCGTCATCCGCCCTGCTCATGCCGAGCCACGTGCGGTGGTTGAGCTGTTCACCTCGCAGGGCTGTTCGTCATGCCCGCCGGCCGACCAGATTATCGGCGATCTCGCAAAGGATCCGTCCGTGATCGCGCTGAGCCTGCCGATCGACTATTGGGATTATCTCGGCTGGAAGGATACGCTGGCGGACAAGCGGTTCAGCGCGCGGCAGAAAGCCTATTCGCAGGTACGCGGCGATCGCAATCTCTATACGCCGCAGATGATCGTCAATGGTTCGACGCAGGTGATCGGCAGCGATCGCGCCAGCATCGAAGGCGCGATCAAGAGCACGAGCAAGGCCGACGGTGTGATGTCGGTGCCGGTGAAGATGACGTTGTCAGGCAAGCTGCTCAACGTCTCGGTGGCGGCCAGCAAGGTGCCGTCGGCGGCAGCCCGCGGCGAAGTCTGGATATGTTCGGTCTCGAAGGCCGTTCCGATCATGATCGGGCGCGGCGAGAATCGCGGCCAGGAGGTCACCTACCATAACGTGGTGCGCAATTTGCTGAAGGTGGGCGACTGGAACGGCACTGCGGGAAGCTGGACGGTGCCGCTCGAAAACATTTCCCGCGAGGGCGTCGATGCCGCTGTCGTCTACGTCCAGGACGGCAGTCGCGAAAAGCCGGGCGCCATGCTCGGCGCCGCCTACACCGCGCTCCGTTAATTTGGCGCTCCGCTAATTTGGTGCTCCGTTAATTTGGCAATGGCACACTGGCGTAGCCCGGGCACATTCGCGTAGCCCGAATGGCGCAGCGCGAAATCCGGAACGGCTTCTTCCGCCCGGATGATTCCCGGTTCATGCTTCGCTGCATCCGGGCTTCGATTCCCGAGACTTCAAACCGGACCTAGCGCCATATCCGGTGAAGCTCTCGCATCGTTCGCGAGACAGGCATCCCACAAACGAAAAGGACCAACTTTCGTTGGCCCAGTATCGGGATTAACTCCCCTGCGTAACAGGCCCGATCCCGACGGCCCCGGGGGGCTGGGGGCTGAGGAATCCGGAACCGAAAGGACCGGGCCAACGCAGGATTACTTTTTCGCAGACCAGCGGGGCGGGCGCTGGGCGGAAGTTGGGCAGTAATAAGATTCCGCTAACGATCCCGTGACTCGGAATTTTCCGACAATTCGCCCGGCTCGCGGCGGTTTCCTTCGATTTTACAACCCACTTGCGGCGGCCTGCAGTTAGCGCGATCATGTACATTGTGACATGCTCCCGAAAAGTGGGGACCGGTTTTCGGAGCGAGAGCATGCCTGAGATGACAGGAGGCGCTCCATGAGCTCGATATCGGAGGACACCGATCCAACCGAGAGCCGCGCGGTGGCGCGCGCAGCCGCTGCGAGCCCACCGCCGAATCGCGTCACATTCAATCGTCTCGAACTGAATCGAATCCTCAATCTGTACGGGCGCATGGTCGCCGATGGCGAGTGGCGAGACTATGCGATCGACTTCCTGAAGGACCGCGCGGTGTTCTCGGTATTCCGCCGCGCGTCGGAAGTGCCGATCTACCGCATCGAGAAGGATCCGCGGCTGGCGCGCAAGCAGGGCATGTACAGCGTGATTTCGGCGACCGGCCTCATCCTGCGCCGCGGTCACGAACTGGAACGCGTCCTGCTGGTGATCGACCGCAAGCTGGCGGTGGTTTAGGCGGGGTCCTCATACTGAGGAGTCTGCGCGTCTCGAAGGATGGCCACATCGGGCCTTCATGGTTCGCCCGGCGATGCCTGCATCGTCCGGAGACGCGCGAAGACGCGCTCCTCACCATGAGGCCGGTAGCGAGTACCTACGCTCCGTCCTTCGGCACTGTGGCCGCGCCTTCGCCGAGCGCCAGCTGCATCATCACGGTGTCGAGCCAGCGGCCGAACTTGAAGCCGACGCTGGGGTGCGTCCCGATCATCTGGAAGCCGGTCCTGGTGTGAACGCCGATCGAACCGGCATTGGCGGAATCGCCGATGACCGCGATCATCTGCCGGTAGCCGCGGGCCTCGCATTCCGCGATCAGCCGCCGCAGCAGCTGCAGGCCGATACCGCGCCGGTGGATGGCCGGCTGCAAATAGACCGAGTTCTCCACCGTGAACCGGTAGGCCGGCCGCGGCCGGTACGGGCCGGCATAAGCGTATCCGATCGCATGGCCGTCGACCGCGGCGACGAAATAGGGAAAGCCGCCGTCCATCAGCGCCCGGAACCGCCGGGTCATCTCGGCGAGATCGGGCGGGATCAGTTCGAACGTCGCGGTGCCGTAAAGCACCGCGTGCTCGTAGATTTCCGTGATGGCGGGGAGGTCGGCCTCGGCGGCCGGCCGGATTTCGGGAGCGGACATGGCCGACAGAATATTTTTGCTGTCGGCAAAAGAAAAGCCCCGGCCGCAAGGCCGGGGCTCGAACTCTTCACCTTTGCGGGTCTCGCTTAGTCGCGCTGACCGAGCAGCTGCAGCAGCAGCGTGAACAGGTTGATGAAGTTCAGGTAGAGCGACAGCGCACCGCTAATCGCCGCCTTCTCCGCAATCTCTCCGCCCTGGGCGGCGTAGCCGTAGATGTAGTCGTTCTTCAGCCGCTGGGTATCCCAGGCGGTGAGGCCCGCGAACACCAGCACACCGACCACCGAGACGATGAACTGCAACATCGAGCTCGCCAGGAACAGGTTGACCAGGCTCGCGATGATGACGCCGATCAGGCCCATGAACAGGAACGAGCCCATGCCGCTCATGTCACGCTTGGTGGTATAGCCGTAGAGGCTCAGCGCGCCGAAGGTCGCCGCGGTGATGAAGAACACCCGCACGATCGAGGTGTGGGTATACACCAGGAAGATCGACGACAGCGAAATGCCCATCAGCGCCGAGAACACCCAGAACAACATCTGGGCGGTCGCGGGCCGCAGCCGGTTGATGCCGGCCGAGATCGCGAACACCATCGCCAGCGGCGCGAGGATGAACAGCCACTTCAGCGGGCTGACATACATCGCGTAGCCGAACGGCGTCAGGAAGGCGTTGCCGAACCTGGCGGCGGCACCAGCCTGGTCGGTGGTCACGGCGGCCATGTAGACGCCGAGCGCCGCCAGGCCGGTGATGGCCAGGCCGATGCTCATGTAGTTGTAGATGCGCAGCATGTAGGAGCGCAGACCGGCATCGACGGTCGCGGCATCAACGCGCCCGGCGGCCCGGCCGAAAGGAGAAGTGTAGTTACGGTCTAGGTCCGACATGGTCGAATTCCCGTTGGTTGCCCGGCGGAACGCAAGGGTTTGCGGCCCCGGTTAGATTTCTATCTCAGATATCCGATTTGCCGACATTACACTTGGGTCATCAAGCTGGGTCATCAAACCGGCCACTGAGCTTGGCTGGTATGTGGGAAACTAACACATTCGGTGCAAGCTTCCACGCGCGGCTGAATGTCGCTTCTGCCAGCCATTCCGGTGCAAAGCAGCGTTAACCCCGCCTTTCCGCCGCTACAAATTGTCACAAATTTCGCAACACGCTGGCCGGCTTCTGGTTCAGGGCCAGCAACGTCCCGGCGAGCCCGAGGCCTACCGTGACGATCAGGGCGGCGGCCACGACGCCCGCGGCGCTGCCGGCTTGCCAGATGAAACTCAAGGTCATCAGCCGGGTGACGATCAGCCAGGCCGCGATCGAGCCTGCGATCACGCCGAACACTGCCGTAGCCAATCCGATCATCAGGTATTCAAGCGCATAGGCGCCGAGCAGGCGCGAGCGCGTCGCGCCGAGCGTCTTCAGGATCACCGCGTCGTAGACCCGGTGGCGATGGCCGGCAGCGAGCGCGCCGCCCAGCACCAGGATGGCGGATATCAGCGTCACCGCGCTGGCGCCGCGAATCGCGAGCACGAGGTTGGTGACGACGGTTCCCACGGTGTCCAGCGCCTCGCGGACCCGCACGCTGGTCACCGTCGGAAACGCTTCGGCCACCTGCTTGACGATCCGGGCGTCGCCGGCCGGATCGGGGTGGGTTTCAGACAGGGTCGCGACATGGCTGTGCGGTGCGCCCTTGAAGGCGTTGGGCGAGAACACCAGCACGAAATTGATGCCCAGCCCCTGCCAGTCGACGTTGCGCAGATTGCTGATCCGGGCCGGGATGTCGCGGCCGAGGACATTGACGACGATCTCGTCGCCGATCTTGAGATTCAACCCGTCGGCGATCCTTTTTTCCAGCGAGACCAGCGGCGGCCCTTTGTAGTCCGCGCTCCACCATTCGCCCTCGACCACCTCCGAGCCCTTGGGAACTTCGCTGGTGTAGGTCAGGCCGCGGTCGCTCTGCAGCACCCACTCGGAATCCTTCGACGGCTCGAGTTCGTCGGCCTTGACGCCGCGGGCGCCGACGATGCGCCCGCGCAGCATCGGGACCTCCTCCACCGTCGATTCCGGCGCCAACTTCCTGAGGAAGTCGCCGAAGCGGTCGGCGTCGGCGGTCGGAATGTCGATGAAGTAGAACGAGGGTGCGCGCTCCGGCAGTGCGGCCAGGAACTGTCGGCGCAGATTGCCGTCGATCTGGGTGATCGTGACCAGGACCGCAAGCCCGAGGCCGAGCGACATCACGACCGAGGGCGTCAGCGCGCCGGGCCGGTAGATATTGGCGATCGCCAGCCGCAGCATGGTGATGCGGCTCCGGGGCAGCCGGCGCGCCAGCGCCATCAGCCCGGCGGCGACGCCGCGCAGCAGCGCGAATACCGCCACCGAGGAGACGACGAACACGGCTGCGATCCGCTTGTCGTAGGCAAGACCGATCGCCACCGCGACCAGAAGTGCGATCACCACGGCCATCAGCGCGAGATACCTCCAGCGCGGACGGTGCCACTCGCGGGCGACCTCTTCGCGAAACAGCGCCGCAACCGGCACGTCATGCACCCGCCCGAGCGGCCATAGTCCGAAGGCGAGCGCCGTCAGCAGGCCATAGACGAACGACAACGCGAGTTCGCCCGCGTGCAGGGCTGGAACCACCGGCAGCGGCAGCAGCTTGCCGAAAACGCCGACAATGACGTACGGCAACGCCGCGCCGGCAGCCAGGCCGATCACCGCGCCGACGCCGGCGAGCAGGAGCACCTGGGTCAAATAGATCGTGAAGACGTCGCGGCCGGTGGCACCGAGCGCCTTGAACGAGGCGATGACGTCGCGGCGGCGGTCGATGTGGCTCTTGACCGCGTTGGCGACGCCGACGCCGCCGACCAGGAGCGCGGCGAGGCCGACCAGCGTCAGGAACTGGGTGAAGCGGTTGATGGTGCGTTCGAGTTGCGGCGAGGCGTTGCTGCTGCTGCGGATCCACCAGCCTGCCTCGGGCAGGGCGCTGCGCGCGTTCTCGATCAGCCGGTTCGCCGCGCGGTCGTCGGCCGCGTTATCAGGCAGCTTCACGCGATAGATCCAGCGTACCAGGCTGCCGGGCTGCAACAGCCCGGTGGCACGCAGGCTCGCCTCGCTGACCAGGACACGCGGACCCAGCCCCACATTGCCGGCGAGCTTGTCCGGCTCGGCTGTGACCACGCTGCGGATCTGGAACGTGGCGCTGCCGATGCCGATGCGGTCGCCAAGCTTGAGATCGAGCCGGGCGAGCAGGGTGGAATCCACCGCCGCGCCGAACGCGGTACCGGATGTATCTTGCCGCTCGGCCAGCAGATCGGCCATCGGCATTTGCGGCTCGAGCGTCACCTGGCCGAGGAGCGGATAGCCGCCATCCACGGCCTTGAGTTCGACCAGCGCCAGCTTGTCGTCACTGCCGCGGGCCATGACCCGCAATGCTGCCGCGACCGAGACCTCGCCGCGCGCGCGCAGGAACGCGAGTTCCTCAGGTTTCGCTTCGCGCTGGATCAGCGAGAACGCCACGTCGCCGCCGAGCAGCGTGCGGCCCTCGCGCGTCAGGCCTTCGCTGAGACTGGCCGCGACCGAGCCGACGCCGGCAATCGCCATCACACCGAGCGCGATGCAGGCGATGAAGACGTAGAAGCCGCGCAGGCCGCCACGCAGTTCGCGCAGCGCGTAGCGCAGTGCCAGCGACGATGCCCGGCTGCGGTAAACGGGTTCGGAAACCGTGGTCATGAATGTCCGTCGATCCGGCCCGAACGCAAGCGCACCACGCGGTCGCAACGCTGCGCCAGCGAGGTGTCGTGCGTCACCAGCACCAGCGTCATGCCGCGCTCGGCGTGCTTGGTGAACAGAAGATCGACGATCTGCCTGCCGGTGGCTTCATCGAGATTGCCGGTCGGTTCGTCCGCCACCAGGATCGCGGGGTCGGGCGCCAGCGCGCGGGCCAGCGCAACGCGTTGCTGCTCGCCGCCGGACAATTGGGTCGGATAGTGGTGCAGGCGATCGCCGAGCCCGACCGAGGTCAATTCCTTCGCCGCGCGCTGTGCGGCGTCGGGATTGCCCGCGAGTTCCAGCGGCACCGCTACGTTTTCCAGCGCCGTCATCGTCGGAATCAGATGAAACGACTGGAACACGATGCCGACCTGGCGGCCGCGAAATCGGGCCAGCGCGTCCTCGTCGAGGGCATTGAACGGCGTGCCGTTGACCACCACCTCTCCGCTGTCAGGACGTTCCAATCCCGCCATCACCATCAGCAAGGTCGATTTGCCCGAACCTGACGGGCCGATCAGGCCGATTGCTTCCCCGGATGCCACACGAAGGCTGATATCTTTCAGGATATGAACGCGCGCGGCGCCCGTGCCGAGCGAGAGGTTGACGTTGGCGATGGAAATCGTGTCCGGCTCGACGCCGGTCAGTGAAGAGGGATCGATGAGACTGTCCATGGCTCGGTCATATGGCACTTCCACCGCTCGGGTCGAGGGCTTGAAAAGGATGTTCGCGCACATACGCGTGTTGATTGTGGCTTTGATGACGGCCGGACCCGCTTTGGCCCAAACTCCGGCCGCCGCGCCGGAACGGCCCGTCAAGATGGTCGTCCTGGGCGACTCCTTAAGCGCGGGACTGGGCCTGCCTGCCACCGCCGCGTTCCCGGCGCGGCTACAGAAGGCCTTGAGCGACAAGGGGATAAAGGTCGACATGACCAACGCCGGGGTGTCCGGCGATACCACCTCGGGCGGTCGCGACCGGCTGGACTGGTCGGTGCCCGAGGGAACCGAGGCGGTCATCGTGGAACTCGGTGCCAACGACGCCTTGCGCGGGATAGATCCCGGCGTCACCCGCGCCGCCCTGAGCGAGATCCTGACGCGGCTGAAGGCGCGCAAGATCGCCGTCCTGCTGTGCGGAATGCTTGCGCCGCCCAATTACGGCACCGAGTATGCCGCCCGTTTCAACGCGATCTATCCGGAGCTTGCGAAATCCTTCGGCGTGCCGCTCTATCCGTTCTTCCTGGAAGGGGTCGCAGCCGACGCCAGGCTCAACCAGGCCGACGGGATCCATCCGACGGCCGAGGGGGTCGACGTCATCGTGAAGAACATTCTGCCCATGGCGGAGGCACTGGTTGGCACGGTTTCTGCGCAACGGAGTTGAAAAAGCGGCAGGAGACAAGGTTACCGCGCGTTTTCCCCGACGGTTTCCGGTTCGTAAACGCCCCGTGCTTCGCAGAGTCACATAAGTCGGCTAGAAAACAGCTATCGGTGATTCGTCACCGGGCGAATCTACAGGACATGGGCCTTTTCAAGGTCGTGTCCAAGCATCGGGAGTCATGCGATGCCACGTTTGTTTGCTGGACTGGAAATTCCGGCCGAGATCGGCCAGACCCTTTCCAATTTGCGTGGCGGCCTTCCCGGCGCACGCTGGATCGATCCCGAAAATTATCACGTCACCTTGCGCTTCATCGGCGACATCGACGGCATGTCGGCGAATGAAATCGCCTCGATGCTGTTTCGGATCAATCGCAAGCCGTTCGAGGTCAAGGTACGGGGCCTGCAAAGCTTTGGCGGCAGGAAACCGCGCGCGGTGGTGGCATCGGTCGAGCCGAGCCGGCCGCTGATCGAACTGCAGGCCGAACTCGAGCGGCTGATGCAACGGCTCGGGCTCGATCCCGAGGGCCGGAAATTCACCCCGCATGTGACGCTGGCCCGGCTGCACGACGCGTCGAGC
Source organism: Pseudomonadota bacterium (assembly GCA_023422775.1). GTDB lineage: Bacteria > Pseudomonadota > Alphaproteobacteria > Rhizobiales > Xanthobacteraceae > Bradyrhizobium. The sequence goes on along the minus strand of JAFAGM010000016.1, from coordinate 54,264 downwards.
CGGGATGTCGCCGATTATCTCTCGGTGCGCGGTTACTTCCCCAGCCGCACGTTCCTGGCCTCGCGCTTCGTGCTGTTCTCCTCCCGCGCCTCGACCGGCGGCGGGCCCTACGTGGTCGAGGATTCCTACGCGCTGAGCGCGTGAGGCTGTAGCCCGGCGTATGAGTCGCCCGGCCTGCATACCCCTTCCGCCAATTGGCGACTTGCAATTTTCGCCCGCTTGAGGCCGAAAGGGGGCCATGCTGTCGGCCAACCCCACCTCGTTCCGCGCGCATTATGAGTCTCTGGTGTCCTCCGGCGCCATCGAGGCCGATCCGGCGCAGGCCGACGCTGTCGAGGCGTTCGCCAGCCTGGAGGAGCGGCTTTCGAGCTACAAGCCGGTGCGCAAGCTGAGCCTGCTCGGCCGCCTGTTCGGCGACAAGAGCGAACCGCCGCCGAAGGGACTTTACGTTCATGGCGAGGTCGGCCGCGGCAAAACCATGCTGATGGATCTGTTCTTCCAGCAGAGCCCGGTCCGGCACAAGCGGCGCGCCCATTTCCACGAATTCATGGCCGAGGCGCATGAGAAGATCTACGCCTATCGCCAGAACATCGCCCGCGGCGAGATCGCCGACAGCGACGTGATCGAACTGACGGCCAACGCCATCTTCGACGAGGCGTGGCTGCTGTGCTTCGACGAATTCCACGTCACCGACATCGCCGACGCCATGATCCTCGGCCGGCTGTTCTCGAAACTGTTCGAACTCGGCACCGTCGTGGTGGCGACCTCGAACGTCGCGCCCGAAGACCTCTACAAGGGCGGTCTCAACCGCGCGCTGTTCCTGCCCTTCATCGCGCAGATCGAAGGCCGCATGGACGTGCTGCGGCTCGATGCGCGCACCGATTTCCGGCTGGAGAAACTCACCGGGGTGAAGATGTGGCTGGTGCCGCCGGATGATGAAGCCGGCGCCGCGCTCGACCGCGCCTGGCGCAGGATGACCGGCAACGCGCCGTGCAAGCCGCGCGATATCGCGATCAAGGGCCGCGTTCTGCGCGTGCCGTGTTCGGCGCACGGCGTCGCGCGTTTTTCCTTTGCCGACATCTGCGAAAAACCGCTTGCCGCCTCGGACTACCTGCGGCTGGCGCATGATTATCACACCATCCTGATCGACCGGATTCCGGTGATGGGCTACGCCGAGCGCAACGCCGCCAAGCGTTTCATCTCGCTGATCGACACGCTCTACGACAACGCCGTGAAGCTGATGGCCTCGGCCGGGGCCGATCCGCTGTCGCTGTACCTGGCGACCGAGGGCGTCGAGGCCAACGAATTCAAGCGCACCTCGTCGCGGCTGATCGAAATGAGCTCGGAGTCCTACCTGGCGTTGCCGCACGGGCGGAAGGATTCGGCTGCGAGCGGTTCGACCACGGGGCTGGTGGAGACGTAGTCTCTCCGGCGTCATTGCGGGGAGCGAAAGCGACGAAGCAATCCATTTCTCCGCTTGCCGCGCTATGGATTGCTTCGCTCCGCTCGCAATGACGGGCGGGAGCGGTCGTGGCATACCTGACCGAATTCGAGGCAGGGCCTTACAATTGGGCGTGCTCCGTCTTGAACCGGTCAATCGAAAGGGATAACCAGCCATCCGGCTGACTATTCTCACCCTCCTCTTCGTCTCAGAAGGACAGATTTCCCATGGCGCGCGACAAGATTGCTTTGATTGGCTCCGGTCAGATCGGCGGAACGCTGGCTCATCTCATTGGCCTGAAGGAACTTGGCGACGTCGTGATGTTCGATATCGCCGAGGGTGTTCCCCAGGGTAAAGCGCTGGATATCGCCCAGTCGTCTCCGGTCGACGGCTTTGACGCCAACCTGACCGGCGCCAATTCCTACGAGGCGCTCGATGGCGCCAAGGTCTGCATCGTCACCGCCGGCGTACCGCGCAAGCCCGGCATGAGCCGCGACGATCTCTTGAGCATCAATCTCAAGGTCATGGAGCAGGTCGGCGCCGGCATCAAGAAGTACGCCCCCGACGCGTTCGTCATCTGCATCACCAACCCGCTGGATGCGATGGTGTGGGCGCTGCAGAAGGCCTCCGGCATGCCGCACAAGAAGGTGGTCGGCATGGCCGGCGTGCTCGACTCCGCGCGTTTCCGCTATTTCCTGGCCGACGAATTCAACGTCTCGGTCGAAGACGTCACCGCCTTCGTGCTCGGCGGCCATGGCGACACCATGGTGCCCCTGACGCGCTACTCCACCGTTGCCGGCATTCCGCTGCCGGACCTGGTCAAGATGGGTTGGACCTCGCAGGCGCGCATCGACGAGATCGTCGACCGCACCCGCAACGGCGGCGCCGAAATCGTCAACCTGCTGAAGACCGGTTCGGCGTTCTACGCGCCCGCCGCCTCCGCTATCGCAATGGCCGAGAGCTACCTGAAGGACAAGAAGCGCGTGCTGCCCTGTGCCGCCTATCTCAACGGCGAATACAGCGTGAAGGACATGTATGTCGGCGTGCCCGTTGTCATCGGCTCGAAGGGCGTCGAGCGTATCGTCGAGATCGAACTGGCCGGCAAGGACCGCGAGGCGTTCGACAAGTCGGTCGGTGCCGTTCAGGGTCTCGTCGATGCCTGCAAGAAGATCGCGCCCGACCTGCTCGGCCGCTGATTTCGTTGGGCTTTCGGTCCGTCCTGGGCCGGGAGCCCGTTCGGGGGTTGCGGTTCTATTGGTATATGGTATGCCAACTACCAATGACGGTGAACTGTAGAAATCGCCGCACCGGGTTTTGGGGAGCGTCCAGATGAATATCCATGAATACCAGGCCAAGGCTCTGCTGCATGAATTCGGCGTGCCGATTTCGCGCGGCGTGGCTGTGCTGAAGGCCTCGGATTCGGACGCCGCCGCCAGGCAGCTTCCCGGCCCGATCTGGGTGGTGAAGAGCCAGATCCATGCCGGCGGCCGCGGCAAGGGCAAGTTCAAGGAAGCTTCCGCCGGCGACAAGGGCGGCGTCCGCATCGCCAAGTCGGTGGTCGAAGTCAACGAATTCGCCAAACAGATGCTCGGCGCGACGCTGGTCACGATCCAGACCGGCGCGCAGGGCAAGCAGGTCAACCGCCTCTACATCGAGGAAGGCTCCGACATCGACAAGGAGTTCTATCTCTCGATCCTGGTCGATCGCGAAACCTCCAGGGTCTCGTTCGTGGTCTCGACCGAGGGCGGCGTCAACATCGAGGAAGTCGCCCACAAGACGCCCGAAAAGATCGTGACCTTCTCGGTCGACCCCGCCACCGGCATCATGGGCCATCACGGCCGCACGGTGGCCAAGGCGCTGAATCTCTCGGGCGATCTCGCCAGGCAGGCCGAGAAGCTGGTGGCGCAGCTCTACAGCGCCTTCATCGCCAAGGACATGGCGATGCTGGAAATCAACCCGCTGGTCGTCACGAAGCAGGGCCAGTTGCGCGTGCTCGACGCCAAGGTGTCGTTCGACGACAACGCCATGTATCGCCATCCCGAAGTCGCCGCGCTGCGCGACGAGACCGAAGAGGACGCCAAGGAAATCGAGGCGTCGAAATACGATCTCAACTATGTCGCCCTCGACGGCACCATCGGCTGCATGGTCAACGGCGCCGGCCTCGCCATGGCGACCATGGACATCATCAAGCTCTACGGCATGGAGCCCGCCAACTTCCTCGACGTCGGCGGCGGCGCCAGCGTGGAAAAGGTGGCGGCCGCCTTCAAGATCATCACCGCCGATCCGAACGTGAAGGGTATCCTCGTCAACATCTTCGGCGGTATCATGAAGTGCGACATCATTGCCGAGGGCGTGGTCGCCGCGGTGAAGCAGGTCGGCCTGCAGGTACCGCTGGTGGTGCGGCTCGAAGGCACCAATGTCGAGGCCGGCAAGAAGATCATCAGTCAATCCGGCCTCAACGTGGTGTCGGCCGACAATCTCGACGATGCCGCGCAGAAAATCGTGAAAGCCGTCAAGGGAGGCTAGCAATGGCTGACCATCTCGCCGCACCGACAGCGCTGGAAGAACACCGCCGGCTCGCGGTCTTTGCGGGCGAGTGGGCGGGCGAGGAGATGGTCTATCCGTCGCGCTGGAACGCGGGCGGTCCGGCCACCTCGCATGTGATAGCGCGCGTCGATCTCAACGGCTTCTATTTGATCCAGGACACCCGCCAGATGCGCGACGGCAAGGAGACCTTCGCCACCCACGGCGTGTTCACCTACGACCGCGAGGACCGGACCTACAAACTGTTCTGGCACGATTCGCTCGGCTACTATTCGCCGGCGCCGGCCTCCGGCGCGTGGGTCGGCAACAAGCTGACGCTGGTGCGCGGATCGCTGCGCGGCAACGCCCGCCACGTCTACGAAGTCGTCGACAACGACAGCTACACCATGAAGATCCAGTTCTCACCCGATGCCGAGGGATGGGCCGACGTGCTCACCGGCACCTACCGGCGGATTCACTGAAACCCCCTCCTTCCCGATCATCCACGAAAGCGTCATCCCCCATGTCCGTTCTGATCGACAAAAATACAAAGGTCATCTGCCAGGGTTTTACCGGCAAGAACGGCACGTTCCATTCGGAAGCCGCGATCGCGTATGGCACAAAGATGGTCGGCGGCACCTCGCCGGGGAAGGGCGGATCGAAGCATCTCAACCTGCCGGTATTCGATACGGTTCGCGAGGCGCGCGAGAAGACCGGGGCCGATGCTTCGGTGATCTACGTGCCGCCGCCGGGCGCGGCCGACGCGATCTGCGAGGCGATCGACGCGGAAATCCCGCTGATCGTCTGCATCACCGAGGGTATTCCGGTGCTCGACATGGTTCGGGTGAAGCGCTCGCTGTCGGGGTCGAAATCGCGCCTGATCGGGCCGAATTGCCCGGGCGTGATGACCGCGGGCGAGTGCAAGATCGGCATCATGCCGGCCAACATCTTCAAGCCGGGCAACGTCGGCATCGTTTCCCGCTCGGGCACGCTGACCTATGAAGCCGTGTTCCAGACCACCCAGGAGGGCCTCGGCCAGACCACCGCGGTCGGCATCGGCGGCGACCCGGTCAAGGGTACCGAATTCATCGACGTGCTGGAGATGTTCCTGGCCGACGACAAGACCACCTCGATCATCATGATCGGGGAAATCGGCGGTTCGGCCGAGGAAGACGCCGCACAGTTCATCAAGGACGAGGCCCGGCGCGGCCGCAAGAAGCCGATGGTCGGCTTCATTGCCGGCGTCACCGCGCCTCCCGGCCGCCGCATGGGCCATGCCGGCGCGATCATCTCCGGCGGCAAGGGCGACGCCGGCTCGAAGACTTCGGCGATGGAATCGGCCGGAATCACCGTCTCTCCGTCGCCGGCGCGGCTTGGACACACGCTTGCCGAAAAATTGAAGTCCTAATTCAATCCTTGGTTCTTTTCGGGGCGAAGTTTCGCACCAAATAGGGTAAAGGGTACTTTACCCCGCTGATCCGGTTTCCGGATCGGCGATGCGCCGTCTTCTACGCGCAAACCGAAAATCACCAGGACGCCATCATGTCTCGCCAGGACGCGAACGCAGCATTTGCCCTTTCCTCGTTTTTGCAGGGCACAAACGCCACCTACATCGACGACCTCTATGCCCGCTACGAGCAGGACCCGGCGTCGGTCGATACCGACTGGCAGGATTTCTTCAAGAGCCTGAAGGACGCTCCCGCCGACGTCCAGAAGAACGCCGAGGGCGCCTCCTGGGGCCGGGACAACTGGCCGATCCCGCCGCGCGACGAACTGACCTCGGCGCTGGACGGCAACTGGGCGCAGGTCGAAAAGGCCGTCGGCAGCAAGATCGCCGCCAGGGCGCAGGCCAGGGGTGCGGAGTTGTCCGCCGCCGACGTCAACCAGGCGACGCGGGATTCGGTCCGCGCCCTGATTCTGATCCGCGCCTACCGCATCCGCGGTCACTTCTACGCCAAGCTCGATCCGCTCGGGATCGAGGCGCCACGCGATCGCGAAGAACTCGATCCGCGCACCTATGGATTTTCCGAAGCCGATTTCGACCGCAGGATCTTCCTCGACCACGTGCTCGGCCTCGAATACGGCACGCTTCGCGAAATCGTCGCGATCTGCGAGCGCACCTATTGCCAGACGCTCGGCGTCGAGTTCATGCACATCACCAACGCCGCGCAGAAGGCCTGGATCCAGGAGCGCATCGAGGGACCGGACAAGGAAATCAGCTTCACCCGCGAGGGCCGCCGCGCGATCCTGAACAAGCTGGTCGAAGCGGAAGGGTTCGAAAAGTTCTGCGACCTCAAGTTCACGGGCACCAAGCGCTTCGGCCTCGACGGCGGCGAATCGCTGATCCCCGCGCTCGAACAGATCATCAAGCGTGGCGGCAATCTCGGCGTGAAGGAAATCGTGCTCGGCATGCCGCATCGCGGCCGGCTCAACGTGCTGACCCAGGTGATGGGCAAGCCGCACCGCGCGCTGTTCCATGAATTCAAGGGCGGCTCCGCCAACCCCGACGCGGTCGAAGGCTCCGGCGACGTCAAGTACCATCTCGGCGCATCGTCCGACCGCGAGTTCGACGGCAACAAGATCCATCTGTCGCTGACGGCGAACCCGTCCCATCTCGAAATCGTCGATCCCGTCGTGCTCGGCAAGGTGCGCGCCAAGCAGGACCAGCACGGCGATCCGCCGGACATGCGCATTTCCGTGCTGCCGATGCTGATGCACGGCGACGCTGCGTTCGCCGGCCAGGGCGTGGTGGCCGAATGCTTCGCCCTGTCGGACCTGAAGGGTTACCGCACCGGCGGCTCGCTGCACTTCATCGTCAACAACCAGATCGGATTCACCACCTATCCGCGCTATTCGCGCTCCTCGCCCTATCCGTCTGATGTGGCGAAGATGATCGACGCGCCGATCTTCCACGTGAACGGTGACGATCCGGAAGCCGTGGTGTTCGCGGCCAAGGTGGCGATCGAATTCCGGCAGAAGTTCCACAAGCCTGTCGTCATCGACATGTTCTGCTACCGCCGCCATGGCCACAACGAGGGCGACGAGCCCGCGTTCACCCAGCCGGTGATGTACAAGCGCATCGGTTCGCACCCGTCGACGCTGGAAATCTACGCCAGGCGGCTGATCGCTGACGGCGTGATGACCGAGGGTGAGGTCGAGAAGGCCAAGGCCGACTGGCGCGCGCGGCTGGATGCCGAACTCGAGGCCGGCTCCGGCTACAAGCCCAACAAGGCCGACTGGCTCGACGGCAAGTGGGCCGGCTTCAAGTCCGCCGACCAGGAAGAGGACGCCCGCCGCGGTGTCACCGGCGTCGATGCCAGCATCCTCAAGGATGTCGGCCGCAAGATCACCAAGGTGCCGGATGGTTTCCGGGTTCACCGCACCATCCAGCGTTTCCTGGAGAATCGCGCCAAGGCCATCGACAACGGCGTCGGCATCGACTGGGCGACCGGCGAGGCGCTGGCGTTCTGCACGCTGCTGCAGGAAGGCCATCACGTCCGGCTGTCGGGCCAGGACTCCGAGCGCGGCACCTTCTCGCAGCGCCATTCGGTGCTGATCGACCAGGAGGACGAGAGCCGCTACACCCCGTTCAACCACCTCGGCCATGACCAGGGCCACTACGAGGTCATCAACTCGCTATTGTCGGAAGAGGCGGTGCTCGGCTTCGAGTACGGCTATTCGCTGGCCGAGCCGAAGGCGCTGGCGATGTGGGAAGCCCAGTTCGGCGACTTCGCCAACGGCGCCCAGGTGCTGTTCGACCAGTTCATCTCGTCGGGCGAGCGCAAGTGGCTGCGCATGTCCGGCCTGGTCTGCCTGCTGCCGCATGGCTATGAAGGGCAGGGGCCGGAGCACTCCTCGGCGCGGCTCGAACGTTTCCTGCAGATGTGCGCCGAAGACAACATGCAGGTGGTGTACCCGACGACGCCCGCGAATTACTTCCACGTGCTGCGGCGCCAGCTCCACCGCCAGATCCGCAAGCCGCTGATCCTGATGACGCCGAAGTCGCTGTTGCGGCACAAGCGCGCCGTCTCGCGGCTCGACGAACTCGGACGCGACACGACCTTCCACCGCATCCTCTACGATGACGCGCAGATGCTCCCCGAGGAGAAGATCAAGCTGGTGGCGGACGACAATATCCGCCGCGTCGTGCTGTGCTCGGGCAAGGTCTATTACGATCTTTACGAGGAGCGGGAAAAGCGCGGCATCGACGACATCTACATCCTGCGTGTCGAGCAGCTTTATCCGGTGCCGCTGAAGGCGCTGGTGCACGAACTCGCCCGCTTCAAGAACGCCGAGGTGGTCTGGTGCCAGGAAGAGCCGCGCAACATGGGCGCGTGGCACTTCATCGAGCCCTATCTCGAATGGGTGCTGAACCAGGTCCACGCGCCGAACAGGCGCCCGCGCTACGCCGGCCGCGCGGCTGCGGCGGCGACGGCCACCGGTTTGATGTCGAAGCATCTGGCGCAGCTCAAGGCATTCCTGGATGAGGCGCTGAACTAGGATTTTTGTCTTTTGTCATGCCCCCGCGAAGGCGGGGCATCCAGTACGCCGTGCCGCCGTTCCTATCACGACCGTCTCGGAGTACTGGATCGCCCGCATTCGCGGACGATGACGCACCAACGATTGAGGAAACCTACCATGACTGAAATTCGTGTTCCGACACTCGGCGAGTCCGTGACGGAAGCCACCATCGGCCGCTGGTTCAAGAAGGCCGGCGATGCGGTTGCGGTGGACGAGCCGCTGGTCGAGCTCGAGACCGACAAGGTCACCATCGAAGTGCCGGCGCCGTCGGCGGGCGTGCTCGGCGAAATCTCGGCCAAGGACGGCGAGACCGTCGCCGTCGGTGCGCTGCTCGGGCAGATCACCGAAGGTGCCGCCGGTGGCGCGAAGCCGGCCGCGGCTCCCGCCAAGGCGCCTGCAGCCGCAGCTCCTGCCGCCGCGCCCGCGGCGGCTGCGCCGCCGAAGGCCGCACCATCGGATGCGCCGCTGGCGCCGTCGGTTCGCAAACTCTCCGCCGAAAGCGGCATCGATGCCGCGACCGTTCCGGGCTCGGGGCGGGACGGACGCGTCACCAAGGGCGACATGCTGGCCGCGATCGAGAAGGCCGCGTCCGCACCGACGCCGGTCAATCAACCGGCGGCCGCCGTGCAGGTTCGCAGCCCCTCGCCCGCCGACGATGCCGCGCGCGAGGAGCGCGTGAAGATGACCCGGCTGCGCCAGACCATCGCGCGGCGGCTGAAGGACGTGCAGAACACCGCCGCGATGCTGACGACCTTCAACGAGGTCGACATGACTCACATCATGGCGATGCGCGCGCAGTACAAGGACGTGTTCGAGAAGAAGCACGGCTCGAAGCTCGGCTTCATGGGCTTCTTCACCAAGGCGGTGGTGCAGGGGCTGAAGGACATCCCGGCCGTCAACGCCGAGATCGACGGAAGCGACCTGATCTACAAGAACTACTACCACATCGGCGTTGCCGTCGGCACCGACAAGGGCCTCGTCGTGCCTGTTGTGCGCGACTGCGACCACAAGTCGATCTCCGACATCGAAAAGTCGATCGCCGATTTCGGTCGCCGCGCCCGCGATGGCCAACTCAAGATCGACGAGATGCAGGGCGGCACCTTCACCATCACCAATGGCGGCATCTACGGCTCGCTGATGTCGACGCCGATCCTGAACGCGCCGCAGTCCGGCATCCTCGGCATGCACAAGATCCAGGAGCGGCCGATGGTGGTCGGCGGCAAGATCGAGGTGCGCCCGATGATGTATCTGGCGCTGTCCTACGATCACCGCGTGATCGACGGCAAGGAAGCGGTGACGTTCCTGGTACGCGTCAAGGAAAGCCTGGAGGACCCGGCGCGTCTGGTGCTGGATCTCTGAGGTATCTGGTTTGCCGGCGCCGGCGTTCGATGCCTGCGTCGTGCAGCCTTGTGTCATCGTGCGTTGAAGTGTGGGGGCTGATGTGACGGACAAGGTTGTTGTGATCACCGGCGGCAGCCGCGGCATCGGCCGTGCTGCCGCGCTTGCGGCCGCTGCACGCGGCTATCGTGTCGTAGTCGGCTATGCCAGCAACAAGGCAGCCGCCGACGAAGTTGTCTCGCTGATCGAAGCCAGGAACGGCAAGGCCATCGCCGTGAAGTGCGACGTAGGTCATGAGAGCGATATCCTCGCGCTGTTCAAGGCGGCGGACGGTTTCGGTACGCTGGGAGCGCTCGTCAACAATGCCGGTATCGTCGGCAAGAGCGGCGTACGTGTCGAGGACATGACGGCCGCGCGCATTCAGGAAGTGATGGCGGTCAATGTCACCGGCGCCATCCTGTGCGCGCGCGAGGCGGTGAAGCGGATGTCGACCAAGTTCGGCGGCAAGGGCGGCGTCATCGTCAACATCTCGTCGGTCGCAGCCCGGCTCGGCTCGGCCAACACCTATGTCGATTATGCCGCCTCCAAGGCCGCGATCGATGCCCTCACGGTCGGCCTCAGCCACGAGGTTGCCACCGACGGCATTCGCGTTGCAGGCATCCGTCCCGGGTTGATCGATACCGAGATTCACGCTTCCGGCGGCGAGCCCGATCGGGCGCAGCGTCTTGCGCCGATGGTGCCGATGAAGCGTGTCGGCAAGGCCGAAGAAATAGCCAATGCCATCGTCTGGCTGATGTCGGACGAAGCCTCCTACGTCACCGGTACCACTCTCGATGTGTCGGGCGGGCGCTAACGCCTGACACGCTTCCCAGCTACAGGACTTCATCATGGCTACCTACGATCTCGTCGTCATCGGCACCGGCCCGGGCGGATATGTCTGCGCAGTGCGCGCGGCGCAACTCGGCATGAAGGTGGCCGTGGTCGAGAAGAACGCGACGCTCGGCGGCACCTGCCTGAACGTCGGCTGCATGCCGTCGAAGGCGCTGCTGCATGCGTCCGAAATGTTCGAGGAGGCAGGTCACTCCTTTGCCAGGATGGGCGTCAGCGTTTCCGCGCCGAAGCTCGATCTGCCGTCGATGATGAATTTCAAGCAGCAGGGTATCGACGGCAACGTCAAGGGCGTCGAGTTCCTGATGAAGAAGAACAAGATCGACGTCATCAGCGGCAAGGGAAAAATTCTCGGCGCCGGCAAGGTCGAGGTCACCGGCAGCGACGGCAAGGCGCAGACGGTCGAGACCAAAAACATCGTCATCGCCACCGGCTCCGACATCGCGCGGCTCAAGGGCATCGAGATCGACGAGAAGCGCATCGTGTCGTCCACCGGCGCGCTGTCGCTGGAAAAAGTGCCGGCCAACCTCCTGATCATCGGCGCCGGCGTGAACGGGCTGGAACTGGGCTCGGTTTGGCACCGCCTCGGCGCCAAGGTGACCGTGGTCGAATTCCTCGATCGCATCCTGCCGGGCATGGATGGCGAGGTCGCAAAACAATTCCAGCGCATCCTCGAAAAGCAGGGCTTTGCGTTCAAGCTCGGCGCCAAGGTCGCCGGCGTTGACGCCTCGGGCAAGACGCTCAAGGCAACCGTTGAGCCTGCCGCCGGCGGCGCGGCGGAGACGCTCGAAGCCGACGTGGTGCTGGTCTGCATCGGCCGCGTGCCCTACACCGAAGGACTTGGTCTGAAAGAAGCCGGCATCGCGCTCGACAATCGCGGCCGCGTGCAGATCGACACGCATTTCGCCACCACGGTGAAGGGCGTCTACGCGATCGGCGACGTGGTCGCGGGTCCGATGCTCGCGCACAAGGCCGAGGACGAGGGCGTCGCCTGTGCCGAAATCATCGCAGGGCAGGCCGGCCACGTGAACTACGATGTTATCCCAGGCGTCGTGTATACCACGCCGGAAGTGTCGTCGGTCGGCAAGACCGAGGAAGAGCTGAAGCAGGCCGGCGTGGCCTACACCTCGGGCAAATTCCCGTTCACCGCCAATGGCCGCTCCAAGGTCAACCAGACCACCGAGGGCTTTGTGAAGATCCTCGCGGATGCGAAGACCGATCGCGTGCTCGGCGTGCACATCGTCGGCCGCGAAGCCGGTGAAATGATCCATGAAGCCTGCGTTCTGATGGAGTTCGGCGGTTCCGCCGAGGATCTGGCGCGCACATGCCACGCGCATCCCACGCGCTCCGAAGCCGTCAAGGAAGCCGCGCTTGCGGTCGGCAAGCGGGCCATCCATATGTGATCGACGGCCCATGACCGGGCGGAGACCACATCGATGATGCGCCGCCTGCTTCAGCCGTTCTGGGTTCTGCTCGCGGTAATCTTCCTGATCGAAGCGTGGCTGTGGGATCACCTCGAGCCGGTCGTGGCGCGCATCGTCGCACGGATCCCGCTTCGGGCGTTCAAGCAGTGGCTGTCCGAGCGGGTCGACGCGCTGTCGCCGGCGATGACGCTGATCGTGTTCGCGGTGCCTGTCATCCCGCTGTTTCCGCTCAAGCTGGTCGGCCTCTGGCTGCTCGCGCATGAATACTGGCTGACGGCCGCAATCGTCATCCTGCTCGGAAAATTTGTCGGCGTCGGCGTCACCGCCTTCATCTTCGACGTGACGCGCGTCAAGCTTCTGGAGATGGGGTGGTTCAGGAAGATCTACCACTTCATCCTGGTGCTGCGCGCCAGGGCGGCCGCGCTGGTCAATCCGATCAAGCAGCGCATTCGCGAAATCCTGCGCGGCGACGGCAATGGCTGGTCATCGCGCACGCTGCGGATGATCCAACGCTTCCGCAAAAGCGTGCACCAGGCGCGGTAGCCAACCGCTGTCATTGCCCGGCTTGACCGGGCAATCCAGTATCCCAGAGAAGTCAGCTTGAGCCGACGAGCCTCGGCGTACTGGATCACCCGCCTTCGCGGATGATGACGGGCAGGGCGCGCGGCTATCTAATGCAGATGCAACAGATGCGGCGCGTAGAGGCCAAGCGCGGTGATGCCGATGCCCGCGAGCGCCAGCACGCCGGACACCCAGGCCAGCACGATCATGCCGGTGATGATGGTGGCGGAAGCCAGCACGATGCCGATCTGGAAGGCGGCCGAGGCAATTTCGTAGTGGTGATACTTTGCCGTCGCCTCGTCGCGCTGGTGCTCGGCATGCTTGGCGCGCGCGGCGAGCTGTTCCGAACCCTCGCCGGTCTCCGGCTCCGAGCGGTAACGCTGCGCGGTCTTGTTCCAGTCGTCGATCTGCTTCTGCAGCGCAGCTTTCGCGGCATCGTCGCCGACGGTGCCCATGCTGAGCCTGGCGTGCTCGGCGGTGGCCTGGACTACCGTGCGGCGGATGCTCTTGGCCTGGAAGAACGCCCACAGGTTCGACGCCTCGACGTTCCGGCTGATAGCTTCGGTCTGCGCGCCCTTGCCCAGCGTCTCCGACAGCGCCAGGAACAGGGCGATCACGGCGATCAGCAGCGCGATCTTCTTGTTCGAGCCCGACGCGTGCTCGGCATGCTCCGCATGCTCCATACTCTCATGTGCGCCCATGTTCCTCTCCCCCAGGTGCCCCGCGGTCACGATTGCCGGACCGCCCGTTCAACGCAAGAGTTGAGCGGATTTTTGGCGCATCCATCAAAGGATTGTTCTATCGGCATTTTAGGCTCCCAATATGACATTCGCCGGCTTCGTCGCGGCATGACTGAGCCGACCCCGTGCTACTTTGCATGGGGTTGTTTTCGCGTTTTTGTATCTGGCGGGCGTCAGCCGCGCGGATGCGCAGCCCGATACACTTCCAGCAGCCGTTCGGCATCGATGCCGGTATAGATCTGCGTGGTCGAGAGCGAGGCGTGACCGAGCAGTTCCTGGATCGCGCGCAGGTCGCCGCCGCGGCTGAGCAGGTGGGTCGCAAAGGAATGCCGCAGCGCGTGCGGTGTGGCGCTGTCGGGCAGGCCGAGCGCGCCGCGCAGCCGCTCCATGGTGAGCTGGATGATCCGCGGGCTGAGCGGCCCGCCGCGTGCGCCGACGAAGATCGGGCCGTTCGGTGGCAATTGATGCGGGCACATTCTCGTGTAGTCGGCGATCAGCGCCAGCACGTTCTGCAGCACCGGCACCATGCGCGTCTTGTTGCCCTTGCCGGTCACGATGATGACGTCGCCTTCGCCGGGCCTGGGCACGTCGCGATGCTTGAGGCCGAGCGCCTCGGAGATGCGCAGGCCCGAGCCGTATAACAGCGCCATCACGGCGGCGTCGCGCGCCAGGATCCAGGGGTCGCGATCTTCGCCGGCGCGTTCGTCGGCATCGGCAAGGCGCTTGGCGGCTCCCATATGGATCGGCTTCGGCAGGCTCTTGCCGATCTTGGGCGCGCGGATCGCCGAAAGGGCGCCGACCCTGCCTTTGCCTTCACGCTCAAGAAAGCGTCCGAATGATCGCAGCCCCGCCAGCGCCCGCATCAGCGAGCGCCCGCCGATCTCGTCGGCGCGGCGCATCGCCATGAAGGCCCTGATGTCGGTGGCTTCCAGGCTAGCGAACCGTTTCAGCGTGACCTTCTCGCCCCAATGCTCGGCGAGAAAGGTGAGGCACTGGCGGAGGTCGCGGGCATAGGCCTCCAGCGTCTTCGGCGACAGCCGCCGTTCGGCGCGCAGATGCGTCAGCCAGCGCGCCATTTGCAGCGCGAGGGTCTCGTCGGCGCAATCGAGTTCGATCGGTTGAGGGGCCGGAACTGGCTTGACCATGGGCCTATGCCTTGGAGACGATGATTCCATCCATTATATCGCACCTCCTTCGTTTACCGTTCGCTAACTTGAGCGGCCGGCGCTAGCCTTGTTCTGAATATCGCAAAGCCTGATTCCCTGATGGACCACGCCACCCGCCAAACCAGTTCCTCAACATCGTCGACGCGCTTCGTCGACGTGCTGGTGCCGGTTGCGCTCAATCAGAATTATTCCTACCGCGTGCCGCGCGGCATGGAGCTGAAGCCCGGCGATGTCGTCTGTGTGCCGCTCGGGCCGCGCGAGGTGGTGGCGGTGGTGTGGGCGGAAAACGCCAGGCCGGATCCGCGCCTGCACAACCGCCTGAAGGACGTCGGCGAAAAGCTCGACGTACCGCCGCTGAAGCAGGAACTGCGCAGCCTCGTCGACTGGGTCTCCAATTACACGCTCTCAGCTCGCGGCATGGTTTTGCGGATGTGCCTGCGGATGGGCGAAAATCTCGGGCCCGAACGGATGCGGCTCGGCGTGCGGCTGGTCGGCGAACCGCCGCGGCGTTTGACGCCCGCGCGGCGGCGGCTGATCGAGGTGCTGTCGGACGGCCTGCTGCACGGTAAATCCGAGGCCGCGCGAGAGGCCGGCGTCAGTTCTGGCGTGATCGACGGCCTGGTCGACGAGAGGACGCTCGCCGTCGAGGTGATGCCGCCGCCATTGCCGCCGCCGGCGCCCGATCCGCAATTCGACCAGCCGGAGTTTTCGCCCCAGCAACGCACCGCGGTAGACGCCATGCACGCGCTCGCCGCCAACGGCAGCTTCCACGTAGCATTGCTCGACGGCGTCACCGGTTCGGGCAAGACCGAAGTCTATTTCGAGGCGGTGGCCGAAATCATCCGGCGGGGAAAGCAGACGCTGATCCTGATGCCGGAGATCGCGCTGACCGGACAGTTCCTCGATCGCTTCGCGCTGCGCTTCGGTGTGCGGCCGCTGGAATGGCACTCCGAATTGACGCCGCGCACGCGGCAGCGCAATTGGGCCGCGATCGCAGCCGGCGAAGCCCCTGTCGTGGTCGGCGCGCGCTCGGCGCTGTTCCTGCCCTATGCGGATTTGGGCCTGATCATCGTCGATGAGGAGCACGACCAGGCCTACAAGCAGGACGAAGGCGCGCATTATCACGCCCGCGACATGGCGGTGGTGCGCGCGCACATCGCGAAAATCCCGATCGTGCTGGCGTCGGCGACGCCCTCTGTCGAGAGCGAGGTCAATGCGCGCAAGGGTCGCTATCAGCGCGTCGCGCTGCCGTCGCGCTTCGGCGGCCAACACATGCCGCATATCGAGGCGATCGACCTGCGCCGAGCGCCGCCGCCGCGCGGGCGCTTCATTTCGCCGCCGCTCGCCGAACAGATTGGGTTCGCGATCGAGAAGCGCGAACAGGCACTGCTGTTTCTCAACCGCCGCGGCTACGCGCCGCTGACATTGTGCCGGGGCTGCGGGCATCGCTTCGCCTGCACCATCTGCGACGCCTGGCTGGTGGATCATCGCTTTCGCCAGCGCCTGGTCTGCCACCATTGCGGCTTCTCGATGCCGCGTCCGAACATCTGCCCGCATTGCCAGGCTGAGGAATCGCTGGTTGCGGTCGGCCCCGGCGTCGAGCGTTTGCAGGAGGAGGCGGCCTCGCTGTTTCCGAATGCGCGCACCATGGTGCTGTCGAGCGACCTCATCACCTCGATCGAGACCATGCGTAGCGAGTTGAACGAGATCGCGGAAGGGCGCGTCGACATCATCATCGGCACGCAACTGGTGGCGAAGGGACATAATTTCCCCCGGCTCAATCTGGTTGGCGTCGTCGATGCCGATCTCGGCCTCGGCAACGGCGATCCGCGCGCGGCCGAGCGGACGTTCCAATTGCTGAACCAGGTGATCGGCCGCGCGGGACGCGAGCAGGGCAGGGGCGTGGGCTTTCTGCAGACCCACCAACCCGAGCATCCCGTGATGAAGGCGCTGGTCGCCAGCGACCGCGAGGCGTTCTATGCCAGCGAGATAGAAGCGCGCGAACGATCGGGCTACCCGCCGTTCGGCCGGCTGGCCAGCCTGATCATTTCCGCCGGAGATCGCCCGACCGCCGAGGGCTTCGCGCGCAAGCTTGCCGCCATTGCGCCGATCGACGAACGCATCCAGGTGCTCGGCCCGGCCGAGGCGCCGCTCGCGGTCATCAAGGGTCGCTATCGATTCCGCCTGCTGGTGAAGTCGCTCCGCAATGTCGACCTGTCGCAATATCTGCGCGAGTGGCTGGCGGCCAGGCCGAAGACTAAGGGCAATCTCAAGCTCGAGGTCGACGTCGATCCGCAGAGTTTTTTGTAGCTGGAGCCAAGCCTCTCACCGTCATTGCGCGAAGCGACGAAGCAATCCATCTCTGGATTGCTTCGCTTCGCTCGCAATGACGGCGAGAGATCATCGATAAAAAAAGGCCTGCCGTCATTTTGCTCGACGAGAGGCCCTTTCGGGTCGTGAATAAATTCGCGGCCATTATGACTTCGACTTAGGAAACGATCTCGGCGGTGACGTGGCCGACGCCGGCGCCGGTCAGGCCGATGGCGCGGGCGGCGCCCTTGGATAGGTCGAGCACGCGTCCCCGGATGAAGGGGCCGCGGTCATTGATGGTGACGACGACGCTCTGGCCGCGATGGGTCACCCGGAGCTTGGTGCCGAACGGCAGCGAGCGATGGGCTGCGGTCATGGCGTTCTGGTTGAAGCGCTGTCCGGAAGCGGTCTTGCTGCCGGATTCATTGCCGTAATACGAGGCCTTCCCGGAGAAGCTGCGCCCGGAGCCGCCGATCGCGGCATTGGCATTGAGCCAGTTGCCGGCGGCCTGATGCTTGGCGTGGTGGCGATGGTGCCTGGATTTGGCCGAAGCCTCGGAGATGCTGCCCCCGACCAGGAGCGTCGTGGCGATCAAGGCGAAAGCCGCGCGTGACCGGATTGCACGTCCCGGTACTGCATTCTTGGTATTCAGCATAAACCATTCCCTCAGACAGTATTGCCACATTTGTGACAAGTGGAGCCCCCGTCCCAGTTTCGGAGGTCGCCGTTTGGTGGCGCAATGAGGCACGAATTGGGCAGTAGTTCCGATTTGTCCCGTGCTGACATATCTTGTTACCGGCGCCAACTAATCAGCCGATGTTCCGTAATCTTCAGCGTTAATTGATCTTTAACTATTTAAATACTGTCGGTTACTTCGGAATAAAGTCATCGCTCGATCCCGAAAGTTGTGTCCAAGTAATGGTCAAATGAAGAGCGTCGCCGCGGTTGGTTCCGTTCATGGCCGCCATGCAAATCCGGGTGGAACGGATTTTCGCGGAGGCGAAGCGCGGTGCCGGCGAGAAATTCGTCGTCGTGATTCGGGAAGGCCGAATCACTTTCAAAAAAACGACGGCCGGCAGGCTTGCGAGATTCTGGCGCGGCCTGGAGATTCCCGTGCGACAAGGCATCGCCCACAGGTGCCGTCATGTTGCACCTGCGCGCTTGCTATGTTAGCAAAGCCGCGATTTTAACGGTCCCGACACCTCGCGTGCCGGTCGAAAATCGAAGTCCCGCTTGAATTCCAAGGGCTTGGATCGCTAGGCGCCGCTACCCGTGGCGACGGTTTTTCCCTTGCGAGTTTAACAGCTGAAAAGAGCGTCTCTGTGGCTGCTGAAGATCCGTCCGTCTCGGGAGTGTCAGGCCGTTATGCTACGGCCTTGTTCGAACTGGCGCGCGAGGAGAAATCCGTCGACGCCGTCAAAGCCGACCTCGACAAATTCGAGGCCATGCTGAATGAAAGCCCCGATCTCAAGCGCCTCGTGCGCAGCCCGGTTTTCTCGGCAGATGCGCAGGCAAAGGCACTCAGTGCCGTGCTCGACAAGGCCGGGATTGCCGGCACCTCCGCCAAATTCCTCAAAGTCCTGACCGCCAATCGCCGGCTGTTCGCCGTCGCCGATGTGATCCGCGCGTTCCGCGCGCTGGTGGCGAAGTTCAAGGGCGAGGTGACCGCCGAAGTCACCGTGGCCGAACAGCTCAGTGAAAAGAATCTCGACGCGCTGAAGACCGCACTGAAGTCAGTGACGGGCAAGGACGTCGCGCTCAACGTGAATGTCGATCCCTCCATCATCGGTGGCCTTGTGGTCAAGCTCGGCAGCCGCATGGTGGATAGTTCGCTTCGCACCAAACTCAATTCGATCAAGCACGCGATGAAAGAGGCAGGCTGATGGACATCCGCGCCGCGGAAATTTCCGCGATCCTCAAGGACCAGATCAAGAATTTCGGCCAGGAGGCCGAGGTCACCGAAGTCGGACAGGTGCTGTCCGTCGGCGACGGTATCGCCCGCGTCTACGGTCTGGACAACGTCCAGGCCGGTGAAATGGTCGAGTTCGAGAACGGTACCCGCGGCATGGCGCTGAACCTCGAAACCGACAACGTCGGTATCGTGATCTTCGGCGCCGACCGCGAGATCAAGGAAGGCCAGACCGTCAAGCGTACCCGCGCCATCGTGGACACGCCGGTCGGCAAGGGCCTGCTCGGCCGCGTCGTCGACGCGCTGGGCAATCCGATCGACGGCAAGGGCCCGATCCAGGCCGAGAAGCGCATGCGCGTCGACGTCAAGGCGCCCGGCATCATTCCGCGCAAGTCGGTGAGCGAGCCGATGGCGACCGGCCTCAAGGCGATCGATGCGCTGATTCCGGTCGGTCGTGGCCAGCGCGAACTGATCATCGGCGACCGCCAGACCGGCAAGACCGCGATCGCGCTCGACACCATCCTGAACCAGAAGCCGCTCAACGCGCAGCCCGACGAGAACATCAAGCTGTATTGCGTCTACGTCGCGATCGGCCAGAAGCGTTCGACCGTTGCCCAGTTCGTGAAGGTGCTGGAAGAGCAGGGCGCGCTGGAATATTCCATCGTCGTCGCCGCCACCGCCTCCGACCCGGCGCCGATGCAGTACATCGCGCCGTTCACCGGCTGCACCATGGGCGAGTACTTCCGCGACAACGGCATGCACGCCGTCATCATCTATGACGATCTGTCCAAGCAGGCCGTTGCCTACCGCCAGATGTCGCTGCTGCTGCGCCGCCCGCCGGGCCGCGAAGCCTATCCGGGTGACGTGTTCTATCTGCACTCCCGCCTGCTCGAGCGCGCCGCGAAGCTCAGCAAGGATCACGGCTCCGGATCGCTGACGGCGCTACCGGTGATCGAGACCCAGGCCAACGACGTGTCGGCTTACATCCCGACCAACGTGATTTCGATTACCGACGGCCAGATCTTCCTCGAAACCGATCTGTTCTTCCAGGGCATCCGTCCTGCCGTGAACGTCGGTCTGTCGGTGTCGCGCGTGGGTTCCTCGGCGCAGACCAAGGCGATGAAGAAGGTCGCCGGCAAGATCAAGGGTGAGCTGGCGCAGTACCGCGAAATGGCGGCGTTCGCGCAGTTCGGCTCGGACCTCGACGCTTCGACGCAGCGCCTGCTCAACCGCGGCTCGCGTCTGACCGAACTCCTGAAGCAGCCGCAGTTCGCGCCGCTGAAGATGGAAGAGCAGGTCTGCGTGATCTGGGCCGGCACCAACGGCTATCTCGATGCGCTTCCGCTCAACAAGGTTCGCGCGTTCGAGGACGGCCTGCTGTCGCTCCTGCGTGGCAAGAACGCCGACATCCTCAACGGCATCCGTGACAGCCGCGATCTCTCCGACGATCTCGCCGGCAAGCTCAAGAGTGCCGTCGAAGGTTACGCGAAGTCGTTTGCTTGATGATTTGCCGTCGTGGCCCGGCTCCTCGCCGGGCCCGCCGAAAGAGTGGCTTGCGGTCCAGGTCTTAGCGACCAGATCGCCGGGGTGAACTGAGAATGGCGTCACTTAAAGACATGCGCGTCCGCATCGCCTCCACCAAGGCGACGCAAAAGATTACCAAGGCGATGCAGATGGTCGCGGCGTCCAGGTTGCGTCGCGCACAGAATGCTGCCGAGGCGGCGCGGCCCTATGCCGACAAGATGGGCGCGGTGATCTCGAACATCGCCAGCGCCGCCGCGGGTTCGCCTGGCGCGCCGGCGTTGCTCGCCGGCACTGGCAGGGACCAGGTCCACCTGTTGCTGGTCTGCACCGGCGAGCGCGGCCTCTGCGGCGCGTTCAACTCGGCGATCGTCCGTCTGGCGCGCGAGCGTGCGCAGTCACTGATCGGGCAGGGCAAAGAGGTCAAGATTTTCTGCGTCGGCCGCAAGGGTTACGAGCAACTCCGCCGAACCTTCGAGAAGCAGATTATCGAATATGTCGACCTGCGCAGCGTTCGTCAGCTCGGCTTCGTCAACGCCGAGGACATCGCCAACAAGGTGCTGGCCCGTTTCGAGAACGGCGAGTTCGACGTCTGCACGTTGTTCTACTCGCAGTTCAAGTCGGTGATTGCCCAGGTCCCGACGGCGCAGCAGATCATTCCGCTCGTCGTGGAAGAAGGGGCGGCGGGTGCGCCGTCGACCTCCTACGAATTCGAGCCGGAAGAGGACGAACTTCTCTCCGGCCTGCTGCCGCGCAATATCGCGGTCCAGATCTTCCGCGCGCTGCTGGAAAACAACGCTTCGTTCTATGGCGCTCAGATGAGCTCGATGGACAACGCCACCCGCAACGCGGGTGAAATGATTCGCAAGCAAACCCAAGTCTACAACCGAACCCGTCAAGCCCAGATCACCAAGGAGCTGATCGAGATCATCTCCGGCGCCGAGGCGGTCTGACGCACGAACCAAACGACGGTCGTTCAAGTACAGAATTTCGAAGGAGAGCTAATCATGGCCACAGCAGCTAACCAGATCGGTCGCGTCACCCAGGTCATGGGCGCCGTCGTCGACGTGCAGTTCGAGGGCCACCTGCCGGCCATTCTCAATTCGCTGGAAACCAAGAACGGTAACATCCGCCTGGTGCTCGAAGTTGCGCAGCATCTCGGTGAGTCCACCGTGCGGACGATCGCGATGGACGTGACCGAAGGTCTGGTGCGCGGCCAGGAAGTGACCGACACCGGCCAGCCGATTGCGGTTCCGGTGGGCGACGGCACGCTCGGCCGCATCATGAACGTGATCGGCGAGCCGATCGACGAAGCCGGCCCGATCAAGTCCGAAGGCGTGCGCGCCATCCACCAGGAAGCGCCGACCTACACCGACCAGTCCACCGAAGCTGAAATTCTCGTCACCGGCATCAAGGTCGTCGATCTTCTCGCGCCCTACGCCAAGGGCGGCAAGATCGGTCTGTTCGGCGGCGCCGGCGTCGGCAAGACCGTGCTGATTCAGGAACTGATCAACAACGTCGCCAAGGCCCACGGTGGTTACTCCGTGTTCGCCGGCGTCGGCGAGCGTACCCGCGAAGGGAACGACCTCTATCACGAGTTCATCGAATCCAAGGTCAACGCCGATCCGCACAATCCGGACCCGAGCGTGAAGTCGAAGTGCGCGCTGGTGTTCGGACAGATGAACGAACCGCCGGGCGCCCGCGCCCGCGTCGGCCTCACCGGCCTGACCGTCGCCGAGCACTTCCGCGACCAGGGTCAGGACGTGCTGTTCTTCGTCGACAACATCTTCCGCTTCACGCAGGCCGGCTCCGAAGTGTCGGCGCTGCTCGGCCGTATTCCTTCGGCCGTGGGTTACCAGCCGACGCTTGCGACCGACATGGGCGCGCTGCAGGAGCGCATCACCACCACCAACAAGGGTTCGATCACCTCGGTGCAGGCGATCTACGTGCCGGCCGACGACTTGACCGACCCGGCGCCCGCCACCTCGTTCGCCCACTTGGACGCGACCACGGTGCTGAGCCGTGCGATTTCGGAAAAGGGCATCTATCCGGCGGTGGACCCGCTCGACTCGACCTCGCGCATGCTCTCGCCGCTCGTCGTCGGCGATGAGCACTATCAGACCGCACGTATGGTCCAGCAGGTGCTGCAGCGCTACAAGTCGCTGCAGGACATCATTGCCATTCTCGGCATGGACGAACTCTCGGAAGAGGACAAGCTGACGGTCGCCCGCGCCCGCAAGGTCGAGCGCTTCCTGTCGCAGCCGTTCCACGTCGCTGAAATCTTCACCGGCTCGCCCGGCAAGTTCGTCGACCTCGCCGACACCATCAAGGGCTTCCGCGGTCTGTGCGAAGGCAAGTACGACCATCTGCCGGAAGCGGCGTTCTACATGGTCGGCACCATCGAAGAAGCCGTCGAGAAGGGCAAGAAGCTCGCGGCTGAAGCAGCCTAAGCGGCGAACGGCGAATAGGGAGTAGCGAATAAGCAAGCGCTGCTTCCTGCACCATTCGCTACTCGCCATTCGCAATTCGCCATTCGCAGGTTCTCCATGGCCACCTTTCAATTCGACCTGGTTTCGCCCGAAAAGCTCGCGTACTCCGGTGAGGTCGATCAAGTTGACATTCCCGGCGTGGAAGGAGATTTCGGCGTACTGGCCGGGCATGCGCCGGTCGTCGCCGCAATTCGCCCCGGCATCCTGACCATCATCGCCGGTGGTGACCGTCAAAAGGTCATCGTGCTCGGTGGTCTTGCCGAAATGTCGGAAAAGGGTCTCACGGTGCTCGCCGACGTCGCCACCTCGCTGGAGGATCTCGATCGCGCCCAGTTCGCCGGCACGATTGCCGATATGGAAGCGAAGCTGAGTGAAAAAGTTGGCGTCGAGCTCGATCGCGAGATCGCGCGGCTCGATCACTTCAAGAGCATCCAGCACGAACTCAACGCCACGGCCATGCACTAAGCCCCGGGGCACTGCTCCGGGGCTTATGAAGGCTTCCGTTAACGCCAGCGCTCGTCACCAGGTGACGGGCGCTGAGCTTTTTGCGGCACTGCTTGAACGGCCGGCTTGGCCTGGCTTTGAGGCGCGGCAGCGGATTGCCAGGTTATTGCGATAGGCCCGTTTTCGGTCGGACCGAATGGGACGACGGCCTGTTCGCGGCTGAACTCGATTCATCTGGTCCTGCGGGGCTCGCGGAAATCCGGATGACCGTGGACCTCCGGCCGACAGCCAGCAGCATGAACAGGTTCCGGTAGCCCTGACAACGGGCCGCCGAACGGGTTCGTTCGCGACCGCCCACGATCGGCGCGCCATCCTTGCCATGTAGCCGCCACTCCCAACCCCGGCGGCGTCTGGTTACGATCACATCGATCATGTCAGGCAAAACATCGTGCAGCGCGGATTATTTCCATGCGGTTCCCGTTAGTCTGTCTGCGGCCGATGCAAAAGGTTCGCTGGCGCCAAACGGCCGACGGTAGCCGGTGCTTTCCGGGAACCCGGTCGGCCAGAATATATAGGCGGGTCGTCAACATCCCCGACAGGCTATGCGATCCGGTTTAGCGGGCGAACTTCGCAAACTGCCGCGCCACGGTCCGGTACACCTCGCGCCGGAACGGCACCACGAGGTCAGCGACCTTGTCGAGCCCTTCCCAGCGCCATGAATCGAATTCGGCCGGTTGCCCGTTGCGCGGCGTCAGCGGGTCGATCTCGTCGTCGCGGCCGGTGAAGCGCACCGCGAACCATTTCTGCCGCTGGCCACGAAATTTCGCCAGGCGATGGTGGGGCGGACCGTCATAGGGCGGAAATTCGTAAGTCATCCAGTCGGTTTCGCCGAGATGCTCGGCGCTGACCGCCCCGGTCTCCTCCCAGAGTTCACGCATGACGGCATCGCGCGGGTTCTCATCGGGATCGATGCCGCCCTGCGGCATCTGCCATTCGAGCCCCGGCAGAATGATTTCCGGCCCGTCGTCGCGGAAGCGGCGCCCTATCAGCACCTGACCGGCGCTGTTGAACAATGCGATCCCGACGTTGGGACGATAGGGCTTGTCATCGACCATGATGCTGCGCGCGCCTACGTGCCCGCGAGCCTGGAGAATTCCTTGACCACGCGCTCGTAGACCGGCCGCTTGAACGGAACGATCAGGCTCGGCAGATTCTTCATCGGCTCCCAGCGCCAACTGATGAATTCGGCCTTGTGACCGCCACCGGGACTGGCGACGTTGATCTCCGCGTCCTTGCCGGTGAAGCGCAGCGCAAACCATTTCTGCCGCTGGCCGCGATAGCGGCCCTTCCAGGTGCGGCCGGCCACGGTGCGGGGAATGTCGTAGATCAGCCAGTCCCTGACTTCGCCGAGTTTCTCCACCGAGCGGACGCTGGTTTCTTCGTAAAGCTCGCGCTTGGCGGCTTCCCAGGTGTCCTCGCCGGGATCGACCCCGCCCTGCGGCATCTGCCAGACATGGGTCTCATCGACATGCTCGATGCCGCCGGCGCGACGGCCGATGAAGACCAGCCCTGCTGCGTTGATCAGCATCATGCCGACGCAGGTCCGGTAAGGCAGGTCTTCGTAGCGCGCCATTCCGTCAGGGCTCCTTCGGCCACAATCGATAGGGCGGGCGTGGTCCGGACGTCCGGATTGGCACCATCAGGTTGATCTCTAGCCTGATTTTGATTTCAGCATCGCCGTTGTCAATGGCACAAGCATGATGCCGCGGCTGTCGAGTGTCTTTGTCCAGGCGGCAATCCGCTCAATCGAAATCGGCAAGGCCGAGGCGATACCGACGGCGAGCCCCCGTTCCTTGGCAAGCGTCTCCAGCTTGACCAGCGTCCGGTCGATCTCCGCCGAGGTCGGAACCGCATCGATGGTGAAGTCGGCCTTGGCGAACGGCATCGCTTCGGCCGCCGTCAGGGCCGGGGCGGCGCTGCGTGGCGTGGCGCCGTCGTCGAGGTAGCCGAGGCCGCGCCTGGCCGCCTCGCGGATGATCGGCTGCATCACGCTCTCGGTAGCGGTGAAGCGCGCGCCCATGAAGTTGGCTATGCCCGCATAGCCCTGGAACCGGCTGAGATGCCAGTGCAGGCGGTCGATATTCTGCTCTGTGGTCTGTGACGTCAGCAGGGTCTGAGGGCCGGGGTCGTTGTCGGGGTAATCGAACGGCTCCATCGGGATCTGCAGCAGGATCTCGTGGCGCTGCGCCCGGGCTCGCTCGGTCAGCTTGGCAGGGTCCGCCCCATAGGGCGTGAACGCCAGCGTCACGGCCGGCGGCAGTTTCATGATGGCATCGGTGGTCTTGGCGGCGCCGACGCCGAGGCCGCCGATGACAATGGCGACCACGGGCATTCCGGCGGCCCTGGTGCGGTCGGCGTCAGCCGCGTAGACCGTGAACGGCTTCAGTCCGTCGGCAACCGCCGGGATCATGCCGTAGCGGGACTTTTCCAGCAGCCGCGCATCGATCCCGGCCATCGCCATCGCGGGTGCGGCCTCTCCGCCGGCCTTGTCGGCATTCTCGGCGCCGATCACGACGTCCTGGCGCTTGCCGCTGGAGCCGTCGATGATGGTAACGGTCTTGTTGTCGCCGGCAGCGGTTTGCCTGGTCGTGGACTTCTCGGCCGGATCGGGCTGACCGGAGGCCAACGGCTTTTCGTCCGCGCCCGGCTTGCGCAGGGCGACCTGCGCGACCGGCTCGCCGCCGAGCGGATTGTCGGTGAAGAGGGCGACCGCGGTGAAGGCGACTAGAAACAGCCCGAGCAGCACGGCCAGCGCCTGCATGGCGGTGAACGGCAGCCGAAACCGGCGCTTGCTGCGCTCCGTTTTCTGCCCGAGCGGTGCGCTCAGTTCGTCGGCCGCCTCAGTCATGAACCTCCCCGAATCAACCCCGCCGACGATAGCACGACGGGCCGGATCGAGCGCCTCCAGCGCGGGCAAAAGCGGCAGGTGCCCTTGCCGCCGGGAGGATGGGAGGCGGCAGCAAAAAGGGCGGCCCGAGGGCCGCCCTTTCGATAACTCCAAAGGATCAGGATCAGTTTGCCGCCTTGGTGGCTGGCTTGTCGATCGCCGCCTTGTCGCCGGTTGCCGGCGCGGTTGCGGTCGACTTGATACCGTGCAGCAGGTCAGCCGCCGTCTTCAGCGCCTTGTCGTCCTTGGCGTCCGGCGGCACGTAGGACTGCGAGCCGGTCTTCTCGTCGCCATCCGACTTCAGGTGGCCGCGCAGCGAGGCCTCGCCCTTGGTGTCGGTACGCGACTTCAACTCGTCCGGCACGTCCTGCAGCACCTCGATGTCGGGCACGATGCCCTTGGCCTGGATCGACTTGCCCGACGGCGTGTAGTAGCGCGCGGTGGTGAGGCGAAGCGCGCCATTGCCGCTGCCGAGCGGAATGATGGTCTGCACCGAGCCCTTGCCGAACGAGCGTGTGCCGACCAGCGTCGCGCGCTTGTGGTCCTGCAACGCGCCGGCGACGATCTCCGACGCCGAAGCCGAGCCGCCATTGACCAGAACGATAATCGGCTTGCCCTTCGTCAGGTCGCCGGAATGGGCAGCGCGGCGCTGGGTTTCCTCGGCGTTGCGGCCGCGGGTCGAGACGATTTCGCCGCGCTCGAGGAAGGCGTCGGAAACGGTGACTGCTTCCTCCAGGAGGCCGCCGGGATTGTTGCGCAGGTCGATGATGTAGCCCTTCAGCTTGTCGCCGATCTGGTTCGAGAGGTTGTTGATCTCACGTTTCAGGCCTTCGGTGGTCTGCTCGTTGAAGGTAGTGACGCGGATATAGGCGATGTCGTCCTGTTCGACGCGCGCGCGAACCGAGCGGACGCGGATGTTGTCGCGCACCAGCGTCACGTCGATCGGATTGTCCGAGCCCTTGCGGATGATCTTGAGGCGGATCTTGGTGTTGACCGGACCGCGCATCTTCTCGACCGCCTGATTGAGGGTGAGACCCTGCACGGCTTCGTCGTCGAGCGTGGTGATGATGTCGTTGGCCATGATGCCGGCCTTCGACGCCGGTGTGTCGTCGATCGGCGAGACCACCTTGATCAGGCCGTCTTCCATCGTGACTTCGATACCGAGCCCGCCGAATTCTCCGCGGGTCTGCACCTGCATGTCGCGAAAGCTCTTCGCATCCATGTAGCTGGAATGCGGGTCCAGACCGGTGAGCATGCCCGAGATCGCGGATTCGACCAGCTTGCTGTCGTCGGGCTTCTCGACATAGTCGCTGCGCACGCGCTCGAACACGTCGCCGAACAAGTTGAGCTGACGATAGGTGTCCGAGGTCGCGGCACGCGCCGCGCTCGATCCCATCAGCACTGAACGCGGCTGCGTGACGAAGAGCGTCAAAGCCGCACCGGTGGCGGCGCTGAGAAGAATTACAGAAGTCTTGCGCATCATCCGCGAACCTTTTCGCCTTCGTTGGTGGCCCACCATGGGCCTGAATCGATTGGAGTGCCGTCCTTGCGGAACTCGACATATAGCACCGGCTGGCTCGCGGTCGTCGCGAGAATAGATGCGACCTGGGATGTCGACCCCATGGTTGCGACCGGCTCTCCCGTCAGTACGAACTGGCCGATATTTACCGAAATGCGCTCCATCCCGGCGATCAGGACATGATACCCGCCCCCGGCATTGAGGATCAAGAGTTGTCCGTAGCTACGGAAGGGCCCGGCGTAAACAACCCAGCCGTCACACGGGGTTGTGACCTGTGCGCCAGCCCGGGCCGCCAAGGAAATGCCTTTTTCCGCGCCACCCGCGCCATCGGAACCGCCAAAATCGCGAATTTTGCGGCCGTTAACCGGTAGGGCGAAAAGTCCCTTGGCGGAGGCAAAGGCGATCGCCGGGGTGAGCCGGGCAGGGTCCTTCAACGCCCCCAGATTGGGTTTGCCGTTGGCGGCCGCCGGCGGCGCGCCCTGCAGGCTGGCGGTGGTGGCGGCCTTGGCGGCGCTCTTGAGCTCCTGCTCCATTTTCGCAATCAGGCCCTGCAGGCTGTCGACCTGCCTGGACAGGCTGATGGCGCGTGCGCCCTCGGCTTCCATGTCCTTTTCGATCGCGCTCTGCTTGCGCTGCCGTTCCTCGACCAGCGCGGCGAGCCTGATCTGATCGTCTTTCAGCCGGTCGCGGTCGTGTGCCAGCACATCGCGTTCGGTGGCGATGGTCTTGCGCACACTCACCAGTTCGCCGAGATCGGCGGCAAGCTTTTCCGCGCGCCCGCGCAATTCGGGCACCACCGATCCGAGCAGCATCGCGGTGCGCAGCGATTGCAGCGCGTCCTCGGGCCGGACCAGCAGCGCCGGCGGCGTGCGCCGGCCGGCACGTTGCAGCGCCGCCAGCACCTCGATGATTTCGGAGCGGCGTGAATCGAGCGAAGCCTTGATCTGCTGCTCGCGGACGTCGAGCGGGCGCAGCCGGCCCTCGGTCTCGCCGATCCGTGTCTCGACGCCGCGCACCAGGGCGGCGATGTCGATCAGCTGCTGATTGAGCTTGGCGCGATCCTGCCCGATCGCGGCGATGTCGGCCTTCAGCTTCTGCTGCAGTTCGGCAGCCTTGCGCTGCTCCTCGCGCGCAGCCTCGAGTTCCTGCTCGCGCTGCTTGATGATCTCGGGGGAGGCGGCGGTCGCCTGCTGTGTCGGCGCGACCGGCTGCGCCGTCGCCGGCGCGAGCGAGACCGCCGCGAAACCTGCGGCAAGCAACAGCTTCGGAAGCGAGATGGCCGAGATCAGCCGCATGCCGCGGTCAGCGGTGTCGGGGTGCGAATGAATGTCCCGCGTTGAATGCATCCGGTCTATTCAGCGTTCTCTGTATTCACCCTACCGTGCCTAGGCGCGGTGATAGGGATGGCCTGCCAGAATGGTGGCGGCCCGGTAAATCTGTTCAAGGAGCATGACGCGAACCATCTGATGCGGCCAGGTCGCCGAGCCGAACGCAATGCGTAGCCTAGCCTTGTGCTGCAATTCGGGCGAAAGTCCGTCCGCGCCGCCGATTGTGAAAATGGTGGCCGGGATTCCCTCGTCCCGCCAGCGGCCGATATGCTGCGCGAAGCCCACGCTATCGATGTTCCTGCCACGCTCATCCAGTGCTACCAGCACGCTTTTTTCCGGTATCACTGCCGAAATGGCTGTGGCTTCTTCCGAGATTCGGGTCGCGGCGTCACGCGCACGGCTTTCCGAAATTTCATGAATCTCGAGGCCGCGAAAGCCGAGCTTGCGGCCGAGATCGTCGAAGCGCTCGCGATAGCGCTCGGCCAGTTCCCGCTCGGGACCCTGTTTCAGCCGGCCGATGGAGACCACGACGAGGCGCATGAATTATGTTTCTGGAGTGCATTTTCCGGCATGCGCGCTCCGGCGCGCGCACGCAGCCTACATGCGCTCCGGCCGATTCGCATCGGCCCAGGACCTGGATCGCCGACTCAGATCGCCGCGGCCGCCGGGTTTTGCGTCCACAACCTTTCCAGATTGTAGAATTCGCGCACCTCGGGCCTGAATACGTGCACGACCACATCGCCGGAATCGATCAGCACCCAGTCGCAATTGGGCAAGCCCTCGACGTGGATGCTCTTGATGCCGTTTTCCTTCAGGGCTTTCGTAACGTTTTCCGCGATCGCGCCGACGTGCCGGTTGGCCCGGCCCGTGGTGACGATCATGTAGTCGGAAAATGCCGATTTGCCGCGAAGGTCGATGGTGACCGTTTCTTCCGCCTTCATATCGTCGAGGCGGGAGAGGATCATATTCAGCGTCTTGTCGGCGTCGGGTTGCGCCTTCAAGGCCGCAGCTTCTGTCGATGTCTTACGCTGGGTCTTGGCAGACCTGCCAGTAACCTTACTGCCGGCAGCCTTGCCAGGGGCCTTTGGTAAAACAGACTTGGACAATACAGATGTGGCCAGGGACCATTCCTTTCACTGTATCGCGAGCGCCGAATCCCGGCGTCCACGGACTATATTAGGCATGTGGGGTTAACGGTTTCAATATTCCAGTTAATCCACCCGCCGGTTCGCGCCAAACTGTCACCTCTTTGCCTTCCAGCTGCCGTCCGGGTTCCGAAGGCCGGTCGATGACAGGTTCAGTTTCATGCCCGTAAGGAAAACCCAGGCGGGCGCCTGCTGATCGGTCAGCCGGGCCGCCTGATTCTCAGGCAAACGGTAGCGCGCCAAAGCTTGCGCGGCAGGCGCAGCGAGCGCCCGAAAACTCTGTGGCGGACGGTCGATCACGGCGATCGGCATCTCCGCGGCGATGCGCCGCCAGTCCTTCCAGCGATGGAACTGCGCGAGATTGTCAGCGCCCATGATCCAGACGAAGCGCACGCCGGAAACGCGGCGGCGCAGATGAACGACCGTGTCGACAGTGTACCTTGTGCCGATGACAGCTTCGAGACAGCTGATATCGATGCGCGGATCGTCGGCGACTTCGCGCGCGGCATCGGCGCGCTCGCCGAACGTCCGCAATCCTCCGGTGTCCTTGAGCGGATTGCCCGGCGTCAGCAGCCACCAGACGCGATCGAGCTTCAGGCGCTTGAGGGCGAACAGGCTAATCGCGCGATGCGCCGCGTGCGGCGGATTGAACGAGCCGCCGAGCAGGCCGACGCGCATGCCGTTGGCATGAAAGGGAATGGCCTGCGCGGCGGACTGCGATTGCATCAGGCGGGTCACCGCGCACGCCGCGTTGCGTTCACGGCCGCGTCTGCCCGGTGCCGTGAACGCGATATTTGAACGTCGTCAACTGCTCGGCGCCAACCGGGCCGCGGGCGTGAAATTTGCCGGTGGCAATCCCGATTTCGGCGCCAAAGCCGAACTCGCCGCCGTCGGCGAACTGCGTCGAGGCGTTGTGCAGCACGATTGCGGAATCGACCTCGGAGAGGAATTTCTCGGCCGTCTTCGCGTCGTCCGTGACGATCGCGTCCGTGTGATGCGAGCCATGATCGTGGATATGCGCGATGGCCTCGTCGACGCCGTCGACGACGCGCGCCGCGATGATCGCGTCGAGATATTCGGTGTCCCAGTCCTCGCTGGACGCGGGTTTTACGCGCGCATCGATCTTCTGCACCGCCTCGTCGCCGCGCACCTCACAGCCGGCGTCGATCAGCATGCCCACCAGCGGCTTCAGGCTGGTCGCGGCGCCGGCGCGATCGACCAGCAGCGTCTCGGCCGCGCCACAGACGCCGGTCCGGCGCATCTTGGCGTTCAGCACGATCGATTTCGCCATGTCGAGATTGGCGGTGCGATCGATATAGACGTGGTTGACGCCCTCGAGATGCGCGAACACCGGCACGCGCGCCTCCGCCTCGACCCGTGCGACGAGGCTCTTGCCGCCGCGAGGCACGATGACGTCGATGCCGCCATTCAGGCCCGACAGCATCAGGCCGACGGCGGCACGGTCGCGCGTCGGCACCAGCGTGATCGCGGCTTCGGGAAGGCCTGCCTCGCGAAGGCCCTGCACCAGGCAGTCATGGATCGCGCGGCACGAGCGGAAACTGTCGGAGCCGCCGCGCAGGATCACGGCATTGCCTGACTTGAGGCACAGCACGCCGGCATCGGCCGCGACGTTGGGGCGGCTCTCGAAGATCACGCCGATCACGCCGAGCGGCACGCGCACCCGTTCGATCGTCATGCCGTTCGGCCGCTGCCAGCTTTCGGTGACGGCGCCGACCGGGTCGGGAATGCCGCGAACGGTGGCGACGCCGTCGGCCATGGAATCGATCCGGGCCTGCGTCAGCGCCAGGCGGTCGATGAACGCCGACGTCGCGCCGCCCGCGCGCACTTCCGCGACGTCCTCGGCGTTGGCGGCGAGGATCTTCGCCGCGTTGGCGCGGATCGTTCGCTCGATCGCCTCCAGCGCCCGGTTCTTCTGCTCCGGCGGCGCCAGCGCCAGCACACGCGCAGCAACGCGCGCTCGAGCGGCGAGGTCGGTCATCAGAGCGGGCAGATCGGCATTGCCGTCGATTGCCTTGAGGGGGGCGGTCATTGGAGGTCTCGGGTCTTGAGTTAAGGTCATGTCCTAGCACGGAAATCCTGCGCCCGCGAGGGTTCGGAACCGATTGGCCGGTGCCGTGACCGGCAACTCGGCCAATGGCCCACTTGAAAGCCTACTTGGCCGGGACCGTCCCGGCCGGGCCGATCACCAGGTCATCCCGGTGGATCATTTCCGCCCGGCCCGAGATGCCGAGTATCATCATCGCGTCCGGCGAGGAACGGCCCTTGATCTTCTCGGCGTCCTCGGCGTCGTAGGCGACGAGGCCGCGGCCGATTTCGTGGGTGTCGGGGCCGCGCACCACCACCGCGTCGCCGCGGGCGAACTGGCCGTCGATCCGGATCACGCCGGCCGGCAGCAGGCTCTTGCCGGCGCGCAGCGCGGCGACCGCGCCGGCGTCGATGGTCAGCGTGCCCTTCGGCTCCAGCGAGCCCGCGATCCAGCGCTTGCGCGCGGTGACGGGATTGGCCGGCGTCAGGAACCAGGTGCAGCGTCCGCCATCGGCAATCGCCTGCAGCGGATGCTCGATCTTGCCCGACGCGATCAGCATGTGCGTGCCTGACGTGGTCGCGATCTTCGCCGCCTCGATCTTGGTGAACATGCCGCCGCGCGACAGCTCGGATTCGGCTGCGCCCGCCATCGCCTCGATTTCGGAAGTGACGGACTCGACGACCGGAATCAGCTTTGCGTTGGGATTGGCGCCGGGCGGCGCATCGTAGAGGCCGTCGATATCGGACAGCAGGATCAGCAAGTCTGCGCTGGTCATGGTGGCGACGCGGGCGGCAAGGCGATCATTGTCGCCATAGCGGATCTCGTTGGTGGCGACCGTGTCGTTCTCGTTGATGACGGGCACCGCGCGCCATTCCAGAAGTTTTGCGATGGTCGAGCGGGCGTTGAGATAGCGGCGGCGTTCCTCGGTGTCCTGCAGCGTCACCAGGATTTGTCCGGCGCCGATGCCGTGAGCCCCGAGCACTTCCGACCAGATCCGCGCCAGCGCGATCTGTCCTACTGCCGCTGCGCCCTGGCTCTCCTCGAGTTTCAGCGGACCACGCGGCAATTTGAGCCGGCTGCGTCCGAGTGCGATCGAGCCCGAAGAGACCACCAGCACGTCGCGGCCTTCGCCGTGCAGCCTGGCGATATCGGCGGCAAGCGCCGAGAGCCACGCCGAACGCACCTCGCCCGCTTGCGCGTCGATCAGGAGCGAGGAGCCAACCTTGACGACGATGCGGCGGAAATTCTTGAGCGCGGGGCGTTTCATGATGCGGTCGGATGATGCGGTGATCGGAAGCAATACGCGCCAGTTCCCGGATTTGGAAGGGGCGGGCGGGGCGAAGACGTAACTTTGCGTCAGCCCTGCGGTGGCGTCACCGGCGCCCACGGGTCCTGGCCGCCCTTCGCCTTGAGCGAGACCGGGGCCTCGCCGATCACCTCGACCAGTGCCTTGAGCGCTTCCGGCACGCCTTCGCCGGTCGCAGCGGAGAGCAGCAGCGGCGTCTTCTTCGCGGCGCGCTTCAGCCGGTCCTTCTGCTTTTTCAGTTCATCGGGTGCGACCGCGTCGATCTTGTTCAGCGCCACGATCTCGATCTTGTCGGCGAGATGACCTTCATAGGCTTCGAGTTCGGTCCGCACCGTCTTGTAGGCCTTGCCGGCATGTTCGCAGGTCGCATCGATCAGGTGTAGCAGCACGCGGCAGCGCTCGACATGGCCGAGGAACCGGTCGCCGAGGCCAGCGCCTTCATGCGCGCCTTCGATCAGGCCGGGAATATCGGCGAGCACGAATTCGCGGCCCTGCGCGTTCACCACGCCGAGCTGCGGATGCAGCGTGGTGAAAGGATAGTCCGCGATCTTCGGCTTGGCTGCGCTGACGACGGAAAGGAAGGTGGACTTGCCGGCATTGGGCAGGCCGACGAGGCCGGCATCCGCGATCAGTTTCAGCCGCAGCCAGATCCAGCGCTCCTCGCCTTCCTGACCGGGATTGGCGTTGCGCGGTGCGCGATTGGTGGAGGATTTGAAATGCGCGTTGCCGAAGCCGCCATTGCCGCCTTCGGCGAGAACAAATTTTTCGCCGAGCTCGGTGAAATCGTGGATCAGCGTTTCGCGATCCTCGTCGAATATCTGCGTGCCGACCGGCACCTTCAGCACGATCGGCTTGCCGTTGGCGCCGTGGCGGTCCTTGCCCATGCCATTGGTGCCCTTCTGCGCCTTGAAGTGCTGCTGATAGCGATAGTCGATCAGCGTGTTCAGCCCGTCGACCACCTCGACGATGACGTCGCCGCCGCGGCCGCCATTGCCGCCGGAAGGTCCGCCGAACTCGATGAACTTCTCGCGCCGGAACGCCACGCAGCCGTTTCCGCCGTCGCCGGAGCGGATATAGACCTTTGCCTCGTCAAGGAATTTCATGATTGCCACTAGGTAGGGCAGGGGGCGCCTGACGGCAACCCTCAAGCGGCGCCACATCGGCGAAAAGCCTTAATTTCCGGTCCTTTTGAGTCCTGGAGATCAGGCAGGGCGCCGCCGCACCAGAAACTTCTGCATCCCCTCCAGAACCAGTTCCTTGCGCTGGTTGTGCACGGTCGAGCGCAGCGTCACCACGCCGGTGGTCCGGCCGGGTGCGAGCTCGATGACCTCCAGTGCTGGATAGATGGTGTCGCCGGCATAGACCGGCTTGAGGAACCTGCTCGACTGTTCGAGGAAGCCAACCAGCGATTCCTCGACGACATACGGAAACAGCCCGGCGCCCGGCGCGGTGTGGACGAGGGTCTGGAAGCCGTGCGCGAGCAGGTCCGGCATGCCGCGGGTGCGGCAATATTCGACGTCGTAGTGGATCGGATGGGTGTCGCCGCTGGCGGTCTGGAACGCGGCAAATACCGCCGAAGTCTGGGTCCGGCTCGGGATCACGAAACGCTCGCCAAGGACGAAATCCTCGAACCAGCGCTGTTCGCTCACCATGCGATGCCGGGCGGGGTCGAAGTCGGTCATGTCGGTTTTCCTGCCGTTTCTTTCGGTGCGACCTACCGGTACTGCAGGGGCGCGGCTGCGACAATTGATTCAATTCGTCGTGCCCGGGCTTGTCCCGGGCACCCACGTCTTTAAAACGTGATGCACAAAAGACGTGGATGGCCGGATACGAGTCTGGCCATGACGAAGAAACTGCAGGAAACGTCTGTCCCCCATGAGCCTGTTCGGCAAAATCTCCAGCTATGACGAGCGCTCCGCGCGGCTGGCCGGCATCGGGCTGATGCTGCTGTCGATCTTCATGTTCTCGTTCGGCGACGCGCTCGGAAAGTTCATGGTCGCGACCTATTCCGTCGGGCAGTTGATGTGGCTGCGCGCCTGCGCGGCGTTGCTGGTGCTGTTCCCGCTGATCTGGAGACAGCGCGCCGAATTCAGGCGCATCGAAAGGCCGTGGCTGCAACTGCTTCGCGTCCTGCTCTCGACGCTCGAAGTCGCGGCCTTCTTTCTCGCCACCGTCTATCTGCCGCTCGCCGACGTCATCACCTACTATCTGGCTTCGCCGATTTTCGTGACCGCGCTTTCGGGCATCGTGCTCGGCGAGCGCGTCGGCTGGCGGCGCTGGACCGCGATCCTGATCGGTTTCTGCGGCGTGCTGATTGCGCTGCGTCCGTCCACGCAGACCGTAAGCTGGCCTGCGATGATCGCGCTCGGCGGCAGCCTGTCATTTGCGTTCCTGATGCTGATCACGCGCTCGCTGCGGACGACCCCGGATATCGTGCTGACGACGACCCAGTTCGGCGGCACATTCCTGCTCGGCGCGCTGATGTCGCCGATCGGCTGGGTAACGCCGACCCTCGGCAGCCTCGGCCTGTTCGCCGCCGCGGGAGTGATTTCGGTGGTCGCACTGCTGTGCATCAACCGTTCGCTGAAGCTCGCACCGGCCAGCGTTGTGGTGCCCTATCAATATTCGATGATCGTCTGGGCGGTGATCTTCGGTTTCGTGGTGTGGGGCGACGTGCCGTCGATATCGACGCTTGTCGGCGCCGCCATCATCATCGGCGCCGGATTCTACATCTTCCTGCGCGAGCAGCAGCTCGGCCGCGAGGAAGCGGTCGTCAATCCCCCGGCGTGAGTCACTTGCTCCGCTGTCGTCCCGGCCTTGAGCCGGGACCCATAACCACCGCCGTCCGTTGTCAAGAAGGTTGGAGCGGCAGTTCGGCCGAACAACACGCTCCTGTGGTTATGGGTCCCCGCCTTCGCGGGGACGACAACCGTTTTTGTAGCGAACTACTTTTCTCTTCGCGTCGAATTGCCCCAGTTCTTCAGCGACGACCAGACCCCGCGTGTCAGGCGGAAGCGGTCGACCGGGGTGGAGGATCCCAGCGCTTCGAAGCGGTGCAACTCGACGCCGCTCCACTGGAAGCCGCACTTCTCCAGGATGTTCCGTGACGCCGGGTTGGCGACGCGGGCGCCCGATATCAGGTGCTCGGCATCCGACTCCTCGAAGAAGAAGTCGATCACCGCGCGCGCGGCTTCGGTGCCGAAACCCTGGCCCCAATGCTCGACGCCGAGCCAATAGCCGAGTTCCGGTGCGTCCGGCTCGCTGCGGTCGATGCCGACCATGCCGATCGCCGAAAAGTTCTGCTCGATCAGGAACACCGTCTCGGTGTGGGCGGCGGCAGTCGCGCGCACGAATTCGACCGCGTGGTCCTGCCGATAGGGGTGCGGCAGGCGGCGGGTGTTCTCGGCAATGCGGCGATCGTTGGCGAGGTGCGCAATCGCTTTTACGTCCGCGAGTGTCGGCCGACGCAACGTGAGCCGTTCGGTCTCGAGGACGCAGCTACTTGCCTCACGCAGCGTCGGGGTCGGAATCGGAATGTCCTGCAACATGTCGGGCTCCTGAGTGCGGGAATGCGCAAAAAGAAAAGAGCGCAAAAAGAAAAGGGGAGGCCGGTTTCCCGCCTCCCCTCGGAGCCCATTTCGACTCCGCCGGTTCGACAGGACCGGCGGACTCGATTGTGTCCACCGTCTATTCAGCAGCCTCCGTCATCGGAACAACCGATACGAAAGTGCGACCATTGCCTTTTGCACGGAATTCGACATGACCCTCGACCTTGGCGAACAGAGTATGATCGGTGCCCATGCCGACATTAAGGCCGGGATGCCAGGTAGTGCCGCGCTGACGTGCGATAATGTTGCCGGGAATCACATGCTCGCCGCCAAAGGCCTTGATTCCGAGGCGCTTGCCCGCTGAATCACGTCCGTTTCGCGATGAACCGCCTGCTTTTTTGTGAGCCATGGCCCGCCTCCGACTTCTCTAAGATCTCTAAATCGATTCCTTGACGGAATCATTTCACTTTTTGTCGCGCCTCAAATCTTGATCGAGGCTTATCACTTCTTGTCGCTCTTGCCCTTCGCGGCGGCCTACGCCGCCTCGTCGCCTTTGGCGGCGGGTGCCACGGCCTTTTCCCGCTTTGGCCGCGGGCCGATCGAAGGCTTGCCGTTATCGGTCAGGATCTCGGTGACGCGAAGCACCGTGATCTCGTCGCGATAACCGCGCTTGCGGCGCGAATTCTTGCGGCGGCGCTTCTTGAAAGCGATCACCTTGGGGCCGCGCTTGTGCTGCAGCACTTCAGCCGCGACGGAAGCGCCTGCCACCGTCGGCGTGCCCAGCACCGGCGTGTCACCGCCGACAACCAGAACCTCTCCAAGCTGCACGATCGTGCCGACTTCGCCGGCGATCTTGCCTATCTCGAGCACATCATCCGGAACGACGCGATACTGCCGGCCGCCGGTTTTGATGACTGCGAACATCGTTATATTCCTTCGTGTTCGATCCCGGCCTCGCACGCATTCCCTTATGGGGCACGTCCGGGTCGGCTTTTTGGTCAGTCGTTATGGGTACGATTTTCGCGCGGCAAGGAACGAGCCCATGGGAGGGCGAGCCCCAAAGAAATCGCGCAAAAACAAGCGGCGCGAGAAATCCCGCGCCGGATGCCGGGACTTATAGCCGCAGAATGCCGTGAGTCAAGGCAAAATGGCCTGAAAAGTCGCCAAAAATGAACGAAAACGGGCGAATGGCGAGTAGTGAGTAGCGAATAGGGGCCTCTCTTTGCTCCCCATTCGCTATACGCCACTCGCTATTCGCCCCCTCAGTGAAACCAATGGGTTCCCTGCCCGTTATAGCCTGCGAAATCCGGCAGGGGCTTTGAAAAGATGGCAGATGATACCGTAACGACCACCGGCATCGCGCGTCATGGTGCTCCGCGGCTGCCGTCGGTCGACGTCGACAGCTT
Organism: Pseudomonadota bacterium; assembly: GCA_023422775.1. Lineage (GTDB taxonomy): Bacteria > Pseudomonadota > Alphaproteobacteria > Rhizobiales > Xanthobacteraceae > Bradyrhizobium. The sequence continues at coordinate 15,743 of JAFAGM010000016.1, read as the reverse complement.
CAATATCGAGCTGAAGGACGACGACGGCTTTCTCGGCGACCGGGCCAGCAAGGGTGCCTTCCGCGATATCCTCGACGGGCTGCGCAAGCCGCTGAAGAAGAACGGCGACGATCCGCTCGGCAAGAAATCCACCGACGAAATTCCCAAGAACGACCTCGATGCGCTGCTCGTGGGCGACGATGTGGCCGCCGCCGCCCTGGTGCATGGCGCAATCGAGGAGTTCGCGCAGGAACTCGCCTATGTGACCGGCAGGTTCCTGAAGACCAAGGCGTGGGCGGGCACCGAGCGCATCGTGGTCGGCGGCGGCTTTCGGCAGAGCCGGGTCGGCGAGATCGCCATCGCGCGCACCAACATCATCCTCAAGGCCGAGGATTTCGACGTCGATCTGGTGCCGATCCGTTTCCATCCCGATGACGCCGGGCTGATCGGCACGCTGCATCTGGCGCCGTCATGGATCTTCGAGGGCCATGACAGCATCCTCGCGGTCGATATCGGCGGCACCAACATCCGCTGCGGCGTGGTCGAGACGCGCTGGAAGAAGGCGCCCGACCTTGCCAAGGCTTCGGTCTGGAAGTCCGACCTGTGGCGGCACGCCGACGACGAACCGACGCGCGAAGGCGCGGTGAAGCGGCTGGTCAAGATGCTGAAGGACCTGATCGACGAGGCCGAAGCCGAAGGCCTCAAGCTCGCGCCCTTCATCGGCATCGCCTGCCCCGGCGTGATCGACGCGGACGGCTCGATCGAAAAGGGCGCGCAGAACCTGCCGGGCAATTGGGAGAGCAGCAAGTTCAACCTGCCGGCAAGCCTGGTGGAGGGGATCCCGCAGATCGGCGATCACGATACTGCGGTGCTGATGCACAATGACGGCGTGGTGCAGGGCCTTTCCGAAGTTCCCTACATGCAGGATGTAGAGCATTGGGGCGTGCTGACGATCGGCACCGGCCTCGGCAATGCGCGCTTCACCAACCGCCGCAAGGAAAACGCCAAGGAAGAGAAGAAAGAAGAGAAGAAGGCGAAGAAGGCCCGCGATTAACCTTTCGCCGCGCCTGGTAAGGTTGATCGGTTAGGTTAAGACCGGGTTAGCGTTGCCGTTTCCGCTCGTGTTGCTACCGTCATTTGGTCGCTCCGCCTGGCCGGCGAAGCCGCACTTCCCGGCCGGAATTTCAAAGTAGCGGCACGGGGCCGCCAGCTTTTGTCGCGTCTGGCGGTCCCACCCCTTTTTCTCCTCAGCTCCAGCCGATGCGCGCAAAGAACGCCGCGATCTCCGATGCCGCGCGATCGGGATCCTCGCGATGCGGAAAGTGACCGACATCAGGAAACATCGCGAGATCGAGATTGGTAAAGGTCTCGCCGAGACGGTCGGTCCACGCGTAGGGAAACAGCGGGTCATGCTCGGCCCAGCGAACGCAGGTCGGCACGCCGATCGGCGGCAGCGCCGGCGCTTCTCCCTTCATCATCCTGATCCGGCCGGCATGGGTTGCGCGGTAATGCGCGAAGCCGCCGGCAAGGTTTCCTTCCTTCAGGAAGTTGTCGGTGAAGGCCTCTAGCTGATCGTCGAAGACGTGCTTGCGATGCGACCAGGCTCTTAGGAAATGGCCGATATAGCGCCGACAGCTTTCGCGGCTGGCGCCGACGAGGGCAGGCGCCATTTCCATCTGGTGAAAGGATTGATACCAGATGTTGTTGAGCCGATCCGGCTCCGCCATCCGCGGGCCGATCCCGGGATAGACGAAATCGAAAAAGAACAGGCCTGCGATGCGCTCCGGCGCCAGCCGCGCCAGCGGCTGCATCAAGGCACCGCCGACATCGTGACCGACGACGCCGGCCTGCGGCAGCCCAAGCGCATCCATCAGCGCCAGCATGTCGGCAGCCTGCTGGTCGGGACCGAACGGCCCCTCGGGCTTGTCGCTGTCGCCGAAGCCGCGCAGGTCGGGCGCATAGAGCGTGAAGCGATCGGCGAGCCGCGTCATGACCGGCTCCCAGGTCAGCCAGAATTCCGGCCAGCCATGCAGCAACAGCAGCGGCCGCCCGGCACCCGTGCGGGCCACATGAAGGGCCGCGCCATTGGCCCGAACCGTCAAATGCTCCATTTTGGCCTCCCTTTCCGCTTTCTGGCGCGGGTTTGGATTTCTTGGCCCGCGCGCCTTGCCCGACCCGCCATCCTCGCCTAGAACACGGCCCGACCGCGGGGCGAGGAATCACCCGTCATGGCGCCTGGAGAGGTGGCAGAGTGGTCGAATGCACCGCACTCGAAATGCGGCATAGGTGCAAGCCTATCGGGGGTTCGAATCCCTCCCTCTCCGCCAGTCAAGATTATTTTTCAATACCTTAGGCGGCGTACTCACCAAGAGCCACTCACCAATAATTCTCGCTTACATATTCGGCTTTCGCGATGCTCAGGCTCGCGTTCAACGGGAACCTATGGGTAATATCGCGCGCTACAGAAGAATTCGATGCCCAGAAAGGGGTCGCGCGGTGACAATTGAACAGGAGCCAAGTCTAGCTTTGACGCTGCTGTCGTCAGGGCAGATTTTGAAGATCAAAGGAGTGATGCTTTACCCGTCAGAGGAACTTGGACGTATCGCAACCATCCGCGCCGAGGCTGCACAGAAGCTTGGTGGGGTATCTTCAGGCGTGGGATTCATCGGTTCGCCCGGATGGGCTATCGGAGCCGGTGCCGCGCTCGGCTTACTTGAGAACATAGCGTCCGGCGTTGCAAAAAAGAAGGGGTGCGACTTCTAGGTACTGCCGAAACTCTGGCTGAACAGACGCTTGAACGTGGTCTATTTTTTTGCGTCACGCGCATAGCAAATATCGAACGCCCCTTTCCGAATGTGTGGTCGGCCAAGGCCCTCGTTAGCGAAACGATTAACTTAATAAATTTTGCTCGGCGGCAAAAGGCGGAGATGCTTTCATACTACAAAAAAGCGGAAAACGATAACCGGGAAAGCGAACAGCCCCGCAAAGTACCTCAATAGCTTGGTCAACGCCGCGATTCTCGCGACCTAATCAGCCCGCGCGGTGCCCGTGTCGCTCGCCTGTTTGCCGTCTACAGCGGCGGCGACCTCGACGGCTTCGCGCCCGCCTTCACGCCGACGCGCTTTCTGTCGGAGCGACGCCATGGGCACGCCCAAAACAAAAGCGCGGCGATTGCTCGCCGCACTTGCGTTGTTCGCTGTCGTCGTCGTGGCCGCGCTGCGGCAGCTTAACTAGTCCAACCTTCCTTTTCGACAAGGTCCGCGACTCCGCAATAGTCGATCTTCTGTGCGTCGCACACGTCGGGAATTCGCTCTTTGCCGGGATGCTCTTCAGTGACGACACACATTTGCGGGTTCGTGGTTTTCGCCAGCGCAATCACGAACGGGTCAGCGCCTGACCGGCCTTTCGTCGTGTCAACCAACTTCGGATGGGCCGCCATGATATCTTTGACGATGGCCTGTGTGGATTCGTCGATTTGAACGAACATTGCCTCTTTGCGCTCTTTGGCCCATGCGAAGACTTCGTCGTCCTTCTTCTCTAGCTCGTTATAGACTTCGATGGACGACCTGAAACGGCCTTCACTGATAAGCTTGTCGAATCCCTTCCACACGAATCCGAAATTCTTTGGTCGGTAAATGCGGCGGTGCGCGTGAATGAGCGCGCTACTATCGACACTGTAGACCAAATCGGCCATGCGGCTATCGCAGCCCCGCCGCTTTGGCTAAGTTCGGAATGTGTTTGACCTTCAGCCCGAGATAGCCGGATACGGCGCTAAGTGTCATGCGATCTTGCCAGTAGTTGTTCAACAGCATACGAACCAACGGCTTGCCGAAGTGACTGACCGTCTCTGTCGGCATATTGCGCTTTATATCCTTCGCTTGCTCTTTTTGCTTCGCACGCTGTGCCTGATACTCGGCGATGTATTGGGCGCGCTTTCGCGTATAGAAGGCGTTCGTCGTTCGGTCGAACGTCAGTAGCCGACGCAGGATGGCCTCGCGGCTTACATTGAAGCGGCGCGCCAACTCAGCGATTTGCGCGTCGCCCCAACCTTCCGAACGTTTCCCTTGCTCGGCGACTCCGGGCTGCGCAAGCAAAGAAGCTTTCGGCATCAACGCAGCGGCGGCGACATGGTTACAGAAAACTTCAATGCGCTGATCTTCAGGCGGTCGTTTGGCGTCCGTTTCGAGGTCGGACACGCCGCTGACGTGAATCATCAGATGCGCGAATTCGTGTAGCAAGCTGAACGTGCGACGGGTTAGAGCGTCCTTGCGATTAACGGATATGACCGGCGAGACGTCCGCAAATAGCGCGAACCCCGAAGCCTCTTCGCTGGCAAGTGCCGTCGATTGAAATACGAACACGCCAGTCTGTTCGATCCTGCTACGCCACGCGTTGAATCCCGTGCGGCCGTCAGCGTCGCGCCAATGCTCTTGCAGATGGTCCGTCACGCCGAGCGCATCGCGAATGCGCTGGCCGACCGCTTCAGGGTCTTCAGTGATTTTCGCCAGCAACGTGAATCGCGGAAGTTCTTCGTCAAGATCGGCGGCCAAATCCAGCGCGAGTTCTCGGCGTTCGGTCGCCGCGCGAATCTCTAGTTGCAGCGCAGGCGAGAAGTGCCGCGCTCCAATTCCGGGGAGTCTGCGCAGGTCTCGCATTACTTGGAATCTGGTCGGCGGTTCGGGCAAGTAGAAGACGGCCAGCGGGCGCTTGAACAGTGCTGCGAGTTTGCGCGCCTGCGGAATCGACGGCGTCGCTTCGTCCTTCGGATTCTCCCAAGCCGTAAGCTTCTCGGCGTCAATCCCGAGCTTATCGGCCGCTTCAGCAATCGAAAAGCCAGCCGTGTCCCGCGCCCATGTAATCAGGGCGGGAGTCACTAGTGCTTTTACGCTTGCTGCCATGGGTTCTGCTTTCTCCCGACCGCTATCATATAATGGTAAACGACTCGCGGACCTAGGGGGTTTCCTGCGGCACAGTGCGCCAAAGGCCGCGCTGCAAAACGAAACGAGCCGACCTAGCCGGCAACTCCCTTCCCGTAGTCGATGACTTCCATTCCTTGCGCCGGGAACAGCGCCGCGCCGTGACGGGCTGCATGTGGGGAAAGCTGACCCGGACGAATCGCATGCGCGGATGGTTGCGGTGGCGGCTATGGCAACTACAAGCCCCGAAACGGGTTGGCCGCGAGCGTGAGACAATCTAGGGGCCGACGTACAGGGGCAAGTTCTGTCGCTGAATCATTTCTTTCGGTTGATGACCTATGTTCGCTGATTTGAACACGCGAAATGCGGCGTAGCCGTCGCCCAATTCTTCCGCTCTCTCAACAGCCTTTTGCGCCGATTCACCGACCGCGCCGACAAGGTCTGTGGGCTTGTTGAGTTTCCCTAGTTTGAACACGGCAAAACCTTCATGGGTCATGCGGTCACCGCCGACCAACCACGTATTGAGAATGTTCACTGTGCGAATCTCCGATGCCTCGCCATTGAAAATAGCACGTCGCGGCCAAGGCTCTCCGAGTTCGAAGCTGCGCTGTCGTCGGGCTGTGGATTAGTACGGCAAGCGAATCGGATATCTACTAAGACGCCCGATTGAAAACGGACCATTTGTCCTTGAACGGCTCGGCATTTCGCCGAGAAAATGAGTGCCATATGGAGCCGCCGCTTCGAACTGGGGTTGTCGTTCCAAGTTTCCTGACAATCCGACTTGGCACGACGTAGTAGTCCGGCTTCACTTCTCCACGAAGATTCACGAACAGATAGATGTGCGTCGGGGAAGAAAGCTCGGCATAGTCCTTGCTGAGAAGCCAAAATCCAACGGGCTTGGCGTTGGTTTTCACCTGCACGGACCACGCCTTCTTATAATCCTGATCGGCGACTAGCAGGTCAGCCCCTCGCGCATTGCGCGATGTTATCGAAACGATCAAGCCCTTCTGCGTAAGCTCGGCAGCGGATAGATACGTGCCAAGCATTCCGGTCATTTGTCCCTTTGTCGCCATATGTCTTCCTGCCTTCGACCACGGAAGGGGACAGTCTAGCTCTGCAACGTTAACCGCCATTGACCGGAGGCGGGGCCACAGCGGCGCGCCACGGCAAGCGCGCGGGGGTGTCCCCACGTCCGGCGGAAGGCCATTCAGCGGCCCTGCTAGACCCCTTGTGATCGATGCTCCGTACGATGCAAACGCGAGCCGATGCAACCACCGCGCAGCCCGGCCAAGGTAGGGCCGCCGGTAGGGTCAGCGAAGTTGGAATTCAAGAAAATTAAGTAATATCAAATAGATAAGTCGAATTTGCGGCGGACTCCCTCTCCGCCAGTTTTTGACTAACCCGCCGTCTCGCACGCTGCCTTTTCTTCACCCCGTCCGCTGCTCTCCGCAATCTTCCCATCCACGATATGAATCCGCCGATCGGCGCGGGCGGCTAGCGCCGGGTCATGCGTCACCACGACCACGGTCTGGCCCTGGTCGGCGATGTCGCGGAGGATCTTGAACACCTGTTGCGTCGACACCGTATCGAGGGCGCCGGTCGGCTCGTCGGCGACGATGATCTCGGGGCGGTTGGCGAGCGCGCGGGCGATGGCGACGCGCTGGCGCTGGCCGCCGGAGAGCTGGTTGGGGCGCTTGTTGGCGTGCTCGCCAAGTCCGAGCGAGCCCAGCAGCGAAAGGCCGCGCTCGCGCATCTCGGGCTCGCTCATCTTGCCCGCGGCGCGCATCGGCAACAGCGCGTTGTCGAGCGAGGTGAACTCCGGCAGCAGGAAGTGGAACTGGAATACGAAGCCGCATTTGGTCAGGCGTACGTCAGCGCGTTCCGATTCCGACAGTTTCGAGGTCGGCTCGCCGCAGATGACGACTTCGCCTTCGCTGGGCGCATCGAGCAGGCCCAGCAGATAGAGCAGGGACGACTTGCCCGATCCCGACGGCCCGGTGATGGCGAGGAATTCGCCCTTCTTCACTGCCAGATCTATGCCGTTGACGAGGGTGTACGCGACATCGCCTTCGAGGCGCCGAACCAGTTGCACGGCCTGCAATGCGATCTCGGTCATGATGCCCCCCGAATGATTTCGACCGGCTGCACGCTCGTCGCCTTTCGTGCCGGAAAATACGCCGCGCCTGCACAGCAGAGCAGCGATATGCCGCCAACGACGACATAGTGCGTCACCGAATAGTAGATCGACAGTGGAACGGTGGTGCCCGTCAGCGGATTGAAGATCGTGATCTTCGACCAGCCGTAGCAGAGCAGATAACCGAGCATCCATCCGAACAGGATGCCGACCAGGCCGATGATGGCGGCCTCGATGATGAAGATTCGGCGGACCGCGTATTCGCGCATGCCGAGCGACTTCATGATCGCGATGTCCTGGCGCTTCTCGTGCGTGATCGTCGAGATGATGTTGTAGGTGGCAAAGGAGGATGTCAGCAGCATCGCGCCCATCACCGTGAGCACGATGAAATCGCGCACGGTGAAGGACGACAGCAGGTCGGCGTTGGCTTCCTGCCACGACACGGATTTGTAGCCGGTCTGCGCTTCGACCTGGGCCGCCACCTTATGCGCCAGCATGGGATCGTTCAGCCGCAGCCGCAACTGGTTGACTACCCCGCTCTGCCCTATCATGACCTGCGCCGGTCCCATCAGCGAATAGATCTGGCTCTCGTCGATGCTCTTCAGGCCGGAGCGGAACAGCCCGGCCACCGTCGAATTGAGCTGGATTCCCTGGCCGCCGATCAGCAGAACCGTGTTGCCGGTCTTCACGCCGAGTTTCTCGGCCAGCGCCTCACCCATGAGGACGCCGTTCGGCACGCGTGAAAGGTCGTCGAGCTTTCCCTCGCGCATCTGCGAGGCGAGCTTCGAGACGTGAATTTCACGACGGGGGTCGATGCCGGTCAGCGAGATGCCGATGCGGGCGCCGCCATGGTTGATGATCGCGGTGGACTTCGCCGAGGGCGCCACGTCTCCGGGTATCCAGGAGCGCAGCGAACTCATCACCGATTCCGGATATTTGATTCCGGAACGCTTGCCGACATTGGCGATGTCGGACATCTGCACCGCGGCATATTCCTGATCCGCTGGCTGCGTCGGCACCGAGCGGCGCTCGTCCTCGATCGTGATGTGGGGCATGGTGTCGACCAGCTGCCGCAGGAAGTCGAGTTGCGAACCCTGCATCAGGCCGGCCATCATGATCGTGAAGCCAACGCCCATGGCCACGCCCGCCATGCCGACGAGGGTTTGTCGTACCCTTGTGCTGACATGAGTCCAGGCGATGTTGAACAGGAGTTTCACGGCGGCTACCTGCTGTTGCTGATCATGCTGCGACGCGCGTCGTTGACCACCGAATCGATGTGGGCGGTCATTGCTGCCGAAATCACCGCGTCATCGGGATCCGAGGGAGCTGCGGGGACCGCGGCAACCACGGTTGCCTCGGGCGCCGCGCCGGGCTGATCGATCGGTTCGCTCACGGCCGCGGGCTCCTCGGCCCTGGCCGGGCTGTCGTCGATGCGAACCCTGGCGCCGTCGGCGAGATCGGTGCGCGCCGGCGAAAGGACATGCGTGCCTTTCAATACATCGCCGACGATCTCGACGTTGCGGTTGCCGCGGACGCCGACGGTGACGGGCACACGGCTGATCCGGCCGTCGTCGACGGTCTGAACCGAACCGCCGGCGACGGCTTCCGCCGGCACGACGATCGCAGCCTGCTTCTCGCGGAAGATGATGTTGGCCTCGACCGACATGCCGATCCGCAGCGGCGTATCCTGCGGCAGCCGCAAATAGACGCGGAAGGTCTTTCGCGTGGGGTCGCCCTTGGGCGTGATCTGGGAGACCGTGGCTCGCAGTACCTTTCCGGGGAACGCCTCGCTTCGCAGCAAGGCCTTCTGGCCGGCGGCGATGCGGTTGATCTCTTCCTCATTGATTTCGGCAACGACCTGCATCGGAGCAGGCGGTCCCACCCAGAACAGGACATCGGTTGGGCCGGCGATCTCGCCGACTTCGCCGTCGCGCCGCAACACCATGCCGTCGAGCGGCGCCCGCAGCAGCAGCGAGTCGAGACGAACCTTCTGCGCGGCAATCCGCGATTTTGCTTCCTCGAGCCTTGTCCAGCGCTGCTCGTATTCGGTGCGGGCGGCGTCGCTCTTGTCGCGATCCTTCTCGGCGCGCGCCAGGTCGCGTTCGAGCTGGCCGCGATTGATTTCCATCTGGTCCAGCGCGCTGCGCTCCTCGGCGTCGTCCTGGCGACCGAGGATCTGGCCGACCCTGACCACCTGTCCTTCGCACCGGCAAAGCTCGACCAGCCGGCGCCGCTGCAGCGGCACCACCTTGGCCCAGCGCTCGGGCTCGACGGTGCCGGTTCCGTAAACGGCCTCTGAAACCGGTGCGAGGCTTGCAATGCTTGTCGTCACCAGCGACGGATGAAGGAGGCGGGAATAGCCATAATAGCCGGCCGTTGCAGCGAGTGCCAGGAAGCCGGTTGCGATGAGGCGTTTCTGAAATTTCATGACGCGCATCCTGTGAATTAGAAGCCGAACCGCTTGCGCAGGCCCGCTGGAACCTGGTCGAGCAGATCACGGGCATCGTCTTGCCTTGCGTTCTTCGCGGCAGGCGCCGATGTGGCTTTGGACGGTGCGGGCAATGTCGTGATGCTGGATGATGACGCCGGCTGCGAGACCGTGGCCGACGGTGTGGCTGCGGGCGCCGGCTGCACGACCGCGGGGGCAGGTGGGGGTGCAGCCGGTGCGGGTTGAGCGGCCGAATTCCCTACTGCTCTCTCGATTCCCGAGGTTTTCCCTACGCCGGCAGTCCGGACTGCGCGCCAGGCTCTTGCTGCCACCACGGCGCGGCCGATCTCGTCGCTCGTCATCTTGTTCATGAGCACCGACATCAGTTGCTGCGCACCGTTGCGATATTCGTCGACCTGGCTTGCGGAGGAAACGATGTAGGCCCAGCTATAGGCCCTCACTTTATCCTTCTCGACGCCGCGCCCGCTCGCGTAGAGGCCGGCAACGATCAGCATGGCATGGGAGTGCCCCTGATCGGCGGCGCGCTGGAACCAGCGAAATGCCTCCGCATCGCTGCGCTGACGGCCGACGCCCGCCGCATAAAGCGCTGCAAGATTGAACTGGGCATCGTCATCGCCCGTTCGGGCTGACTGTTCGAAGCGATTGGCCATGTCCCGATCGGATGCGGGGTCGGCAACAGCCGTGCGGAGGTCGGCGAGCAAAGTGCAGCAGCAGACGCCTACGATGACGGCCTGTTTCAAGCCCCGCGCTATCGCGGAACCAAATCCGGTCTGCGCTGATCGCTTTGAGGTTGAGGTGATCGACTGGATATCCGGGATGTGACGCATGGCCTGTACAAGCCTTCAGCTTTGCTCTTCGTCTCGGAAACGACGCCCGCGCTGTTGCGCAAGCGGCGCATCTCATACGGGCCGTGCGGCTGACGCGGGCGAAGTCCCCCACACGCCTCTCATGAACAAAACCTAATCGACCTGCGTGCGGAAAGATGTGCGGCGCGTCACATTTCAGGTTTGCCGGAGCCGGAACGCAGCTTCGTTTTCACAACGAGTGCGGACGCGGGCCAATTGCGTTGATACATTGGCCGGAAACCTGCATTTTCCTGTCCCGGGAAGGCCGCCACAATGAATGACATCGGGGAACTCTTCATTCTCGGCTTCTTCGGCAAGACCGTCCCGGCATGGCTGAAGCAGTTCGCAAGCCGTTATGGCCTCGGCGGCGTCATCCTGTTCGACTATTCCTGCCAGACGCGGGAATACGACAACAACATAGACTCGCCCGGGCAGCTACAAGCACTATGCGCCGATATCGCCGCGCTGCCTTCCGCGCCGATGGTGTTCATCGACCAGGAGGGCGGGCTGGTGCGGCGGCTGAAGGAGAGCCGCGGTTTCGCCCCGCTGCCCAGCGCGAGGGAATTCAATCGCCTCGCGCCGGATCGAAAGCGCGAAATCCTGACCGCCAGTTTCGCGGAGATGCGTCGGCTCGGTATCCGCTATGATTTCGCGCCCGTGATCGATGTTGATTACAATCCTGACAATCCCAACATCGGCGGGATCAAGCGTTCCTACTCCGCCGACATTGCCGAGGTGGAAGCCAATGCGTTGCTGATGAACGAGGTTGCGCAGGCGCAGCGCATCGGCCTGTGTCTGAAACATTTTCCCGGCATCGGTGGCGCGGTCGTGGATTCGCACCAGGAGTTCATGGATATTTCCGACGCCCTTCGTCCCGCGCAGGAGGAACTGTTCTATTCGCTTGCGCCGAAGATGTTCGGCGATGCGGTGCTGGTCAGCCACGCCATCGTTCGTCAATGGGATGGCGGCAACCCGATGACATTGTCGGCAGCAGGGCTTGGCCGTTTGCGCAGGCGCCTTCCTGAAACGCTTCTGGTCACCGACGACATGCAGATGCAAGGGCTGCAGAAGGCGATGGGCACGCGGGAGGCCAGCCTGCGATCGCTCCAGGCCGGGATGGACATGCTCTGCATCGGCAACAATTTGTTCGATCAGGAACAGGAGATGGCTGCCGTCGCCGAATCCGTCGGCGAGTCTCTGCGCGACGGCGCTCTGTCCGGTTCGGTGATCGAAGAATCGATTGCCCGCGTCCGCAGGAGGAAGGCGCTGTTGACGGGTGGAACCCCGTGATTGTCCGGAGCCCATCCGACGAACGTTCTGTTGCCTTGTCAGGCCGTCGAGCCTAAAAGCCCGTCTTCACCGGAAAGAACCCGATGGCCCACAATTTCGCGATCAATGACGACGTTCATCATCAGCAGCAGGGCCCGCAGGGCCGCGCCACGGTGAAGGAGCGCAGCGTCTACACCATCGTTACCTGCCTGCCGATCGAGGCTGACGGCCGTCCGCGCTATCGCATCAAGAGCAAGACCGAAAACATCGAGCGCGTGGTGACCGAGGAACAGATTTCCCGGCTGGTCTGATCCTCAAGCTTTTTTCCTCGACTTTTCGCCCGCGTGAATTGCCCTGTCGTGCGTGGCGGTGTCGGTCGCGTTTCGAGCCGCTCTGCCGCCGAAACTGCGGGTTGGGTCCATCCACGGGGGAGGGCGTGCGGGCTTGCAGGTTCAGGCTTTCTGCTTCCTGCCGGACGCCGGAATCCGGTGGAGGCCATTAAGAAGTCAAATGCAATCTCGGCAGATCTGCGGCAGTGCCAGCCGCGATTCCTTACCTCAGGCCCCCAGATCAATTGGAAGTCGCTCGGTCAGACGGTATTTTCGGGTGGTTTTTGCCGAATTCCGATCATTTTCCGGAAAATGCCTGATTTTTACCGTATTCTTACTGGCGCTGAAATTAACCTTGAGGGGGAATGGATCCGATAAAACAATTATATGTCGGGACAAGACCATCGGGCCGGTGATTCGCACTTCTCAAGGAAGATGGACAGCATCACGCCTCTCCAGGACCAGATCGTTCAGTTCTCTGGCGCGCGCGCCCGCGCGACGGACGAGGCGGAAGCGGCCATCGCCCGGCAGTTGAATGGGCCCCTCACGGCGCTGCTGCTCTACATGAACGAAATCAAGCAGCACAGCCATCAATTCTCCCAGACGCAAGGAAATCGCCTCTACCTTCAGCAGGTGGTGGAGAATGCGCTTCAGCAAACGGAGCGTGTGTGCGCGTTGGTCAAGCAGATGTCGGCCGCTCAGCCGGTGCCGCAGCCCGATGGCAAATTGGGCGCGGAGAACCCGGCAGCTCGCGGCAGGGATGCTGACCGCAAGCCGCGCGCCATGTTCGCCTCTGAATCCGGCCAGAAGCCGCTGACCAGGCGCGAGCGCGAGGTGCTGGGCCTGATCAGTGAAGGGTGTTCCAACAAGCAGGGCGCCCTGCGCATGAACATCAGCCCAAGGACGTTCGAGAGCCATCGCGCCGAGGCCATGCGCAAGCTCGGCGCCCGCAATACCGCGGACCTCGTTCGCAAGGCGCTGCTGCAGTCCGCCTGATTTCCGTCCGTTGTCGAGGCGGCCATGCGCGGTTGAACGCGCGGGATTTCAACGTCTCGATTTGTGGGATCGCGGACTGCCGGGCCAATCCGCGCGACAGTCCATTCCGCCGCTCAGCAGCGATCTTCCGCGTAGGAGTGTGCGCGAGGCGCGGACCGCGAGAGCGCGGTCGGCTTGGGTTGTTCCGGAATGATGGTGATGGTCCAGGTTGCCGGGATGCTCGCCTTGATTTCCACGATCGAACGAACGTAGCCGGTGACGGCCGATCCGGCCGCACGCGCGGTTGCGGTTCTGCCATTGAACTGCGCGATCCGGAAACGCCGCACTTCCTTCTGATCGCTCGTCTTGAACGTGAACATGAGAGAGCCCCCTTCGTCCACGCCACTATCGTTCGCCAACGTTATCCGTCTGTGAAAATCCCTGACCGTAGAAGTACGGCTGCCGTGCGCAGCGAAGCGACATGAATTGACGACGGAGGTCGCGTGATGGCTCGATGCAGGCCGAATCGGCCGCACGGATCAGCACGCAAGGATGACTTGATGTGGGCGTGGTGGGACTCGAGGTGCGCGTTTGGCGCGCCATGACGTCGACCCGGTCTATCCGGGAAAGACGGCTTCCATCTTGGTCTTCAGCGTTGCCGCGTTGAACGGCTTGACGATGTAGTTGTTCACGCCGGCCTTCTTTGCGGCAATGACGTTCTCGGTCTTTGATTCCGCCGTGATCATGATGAACGGCGTATTGGAGAATTCCGGGCTGGCACGAACTTCCTTGAGCAGCTCGTAGCCGGTCATCGGCTCCATGTTCCAGTCCGAGATGACGAGCCCGTATCGCTTGCTCTGCATCTTGGCGAGCGCCGCCGATCCATCGCTGGCGTCGTCGACATTCTCGAATCCGATCTGCTTGAGGAGGTTGCGAATGATGCGGATCATGGTGCTGTAATCATCGACCACCAGGATCGGCATCGACAAATCAAAAGCCATGTCCGCACTCCGCGCAGATAACAGGTCGCCGAACACAGGTGAATGCGCGTAGCACGCGAAGGAGATTCAGGATCGCACCCGTCAGCACGGTGACAACTATCAGGGCTCGTTGAACAGGGCGTTAATTCCGTACCCTGCCGAACCGCTGCGAAATGTCACGTTTAACCGTAGTTGTACGGTGAGTTGCCGGGATTGCCGCAATCCACGGGCGTAACAGCGGCTCGGTGCGTATCGATGCGGTCAGACTTCACCGCCGTCCACGGAGTGACCGGTTCAAGCGGCCGCGCAATGGATGCGCGGATGCAGCAATCGCGTGTACTGCGCCTTGACCATTCCATAGCACTCGCAGGACGTCTTGATCAGGCCATCCAGATTGGTGATCTCGATATGTCCGCGACTGTATTGGATGAAGTTCGCCTGTTGCAGCGTGTTGGCCACCAGCGAAACGCTGTTGCGCCGCGCGCCGATCATCTGCGCCATCGATTCCTGGGTCAGGACGAGCTTGTCGCTCCCGGAAAGGTCGCGGGTGTGCAGCAGGCACCGCGCCAGCCGGGACTCCACCGTGTGCGCGGCGTTGCAGCCGGCAGTCTGCTGGATCTGCGCGTAGACCGCCAGGCCATGGCGTACCAGTACGGTGCGCAACGTCGCGCTCTGGTCGGCAGCGAAACGCAACTGGTCGAGGTCGATCGTCGAGGCGACACCCGGCACCAGCACGACGGCGCTGTTCTGTGCGACGGCGTCGCCGAGCGCCGCGAACGCGCCGAAGATGCTGTCGCGGCCGACCATCGCAATCTGCACATGTTCGCCGCGCGCAAGCTTGACGACGATCGAGATCACGCCCCTGTGCGGGAGGTAGGCGCGCTTGAGCGTTTCATCGACTTCGATCAGCGCCATGTCCTGGCTGAGGTCGGCGCTGCGCAGGTGCGGGCGGATCAATTCAAAGTCGTCCGCCGCGAGCGAGGATAAAAATCCATTCGGTGAACGAGGGGCTGAATCCAAAGCAGTCTCCTGCCTTACGGGCAAAGCCGGTCTCGGGGCGCCTGGCACGTATGATCCGAAATACAGGATGATCCTTGCTCATATCGTTGGCAAGGAAAATTGCCGGGTCGGCGCATGCCGCCGGAGTCGTCGGCGGCTTCACGGAAGCGTGAAGGGGCGTTGGCTGGCCGCACTCGCCTGCGACGGCTCTTCGCTTGTCGCATTCTGCGGCCGGTCGCATGGCGTCGCAGGTTGCCGAAGCGTCAGCGCACCCTGCCGGTGTAGTGCAATCCAGCACTCGGCTCACGTAAGCGCTGCGCCCCGGGTAAGGTTCTGTTTACCATAAATGACAGTAGTCAACGATTTCCTGGCCTCGCGTATTTGTACGGACGGGCAGTTTAACGAATGCGTAGCGTCAGGGGACCAGTGTGGCACGGTCGCCGTGCGAAAGTTGCGGCGTTGCGTCAATCGTGTTCATCCAGAAGGATATGAGTTATGTCAGGTATCGTTCTCTCCGCCTCGGTTCGCCAGAACCTCCTTTCGCTGCAGTCGACTGCCGATCTGCTGGCGACCACCCAGAACCGTCTGTCGACCGGCAAGAAGGTCAACACGGCTCTCGATAACCCCACCAACTATTTCACCGCCGCCGCGCTCGATAACCGCGCCAGCGACATCAACAACCTGCTCGACAGCATCGGCAACGGCGTGCAGGTGCTGCAGGCCGCCAACACCGGCATCTCCTCGCTGCAGAAGCTGGTCGACAGCGCCAAGTCCGTCGCCACCCAGGCGCTGCAGGCGACCGTCGGCTACTCCGCCAAGTCGAGCGTCAGCGTCACCATCAACGGCGCCACGGCGAGCAACCTGCTCG
>JAFAGM010000073.1 GCA_023422775.1 Pseudomonadota bacterium | reverse complement strand
CGCGTTCGTCAACCTGCCGATCGTTCCCTCCGACGACAGCGCGCGCGATCTGGAGCGTGCCGGTGCTATCATGGCCTGGACGGCCATCCATCAGGACGACATCAAACGCCTGCACTACCATCAAACGTCGCCCGGTACGCCGTACCGCTCACAAGGCCGCAAGCTCGCCAATCCGGTCTACACCTACTCTTTGCGCTTCGCGCCTGATGATGCTCATCGCATCGACACTGCTCTGCTCAAGAAGGCCGCGCACGGTTCGCTGAAGGCGCTCGGCATGGAGAGCTGCCAGGCGGCCATCGTGCAACATAACGATAGCATCCCTCCGCATGTCCACATCATCGTCTGCCTTGTCGATCCGAAAACCGGAAGCACGGTGGCGCGCTCGCGCGCCTTCTTCAAGTTGTCCAAGTTTTCGCAGACGTTTTCCCGTGAGCATGATCTGACAATCATTCCCGAACGCGAGCGCAACAACGAACGCCGGGCACGCGGTGAGATCGTCAAGCATGTTGCCGTGCCGCGGCCGGATTGGGAGCTCATGCGTGGCTACCGCAACAAGTCCCGCACCAAGGTCGAGCGCGAACGCACAGCGCAACAAGAGGCTGACCGCAAGCAACTTTCCGAGCGACAGCGCCTTGCCATTGACCGTTTCAAACAGCACCTGATGATCACTTACGGCAATGATCGCACGCGTCTTGATCGCGACATGCAGGCCCTAAGGCAGCGCATGAGCCGCACAGGCGTGTTTGCCAACGCCACCCGCTTCTTCAATCGTGTGATCGGCCGTGACCGGGAGATCATCGCCGCATTGCAAAAGATGCAGAAGACCCGGGATGCCATCGATAATCGCATCACCGAACTCAGGGTTCCCTTCGCCCGTCAGCTCAAAGACGATCGCACGCGGCTTGCCAACCGTCATGCGGCGCAGCTATTGCGCGACGAACAGTATTTTGAAGCGCGCGAGGCTTCTCGCAGTGAGGTAGATGCGCACGCTGCCCGTATTCGCCGCGCCACCTTTGCCGACATCGCCCGGATCCAGCAGACAGAGGTTCAAGAACAGCTCGATGCCGCGCCTGAAGCTTATGTCGACGACACCTCCTTCTCTCCTACCGGGACGAACACCAAGCCGTCGCGCAAGAAATGGTCGCGCGCCACGGGACGCAACCCGAACCGTCAGCGGCGGCCTAGGCATCGATACTAGGATTGTAGCCCATCAGAGAAAGTACGATGTATTCGGTAGCCAAACTGCCCTGTCGGAGAATGACCAACACGGCAGAATGACCAGCGCCAATTGCAGGAATGGCCATCATGGCAGTCGATAAGACGCGCGATCAGAAGATCGATATCCTCCGCAATCGCTTTGAAAGCTTTCGGGCCGCTACGCGCGACGCTGAGCAGCGGCCCACTCGCGAACAGCAAAGCAATCAGCACGATCACCGCGAGCGGCGGCATGGCCGCGAACGACGGCCGCGGCTCAAAATTTGACATTGGCCTCGGCACCTCTACCGCCATGACGATGATTGCAGCGGAGTTCCTAGGCCCTCAGTTCGAGCTTGGCGACACGTAGCAGCTCCGCGCACCGGCTGACCCGGCGGACAACAACTAAGCGGCTTGATTTTGCCGCTAGCGTGCCACTTGTTGGGTGCTCTTGCTAACTTCCGTACTCGAAATTTCCGTTGATGAATAACAGCGATAATGGAGAGACTGCCAGTCTTGCAACGCTCATGCGTGCTTCCTCATCTGCGAACCGATGGGCATTGCCGAAATCGAATCTTGCCACTCCTCGGAGACGGCCCATAAGTCTGCATTGGCAATCGCAGCCCGCTTCGATCGTGCGGGGCTATTGCCCTATCCGAAACATGCGATGGCCAAGAGTGAACGATTAGAAGGCAAGAGAATATTGCATTTATGAAACTCGTTCATCAATGGGGGCCGGGGCTGTCTAGTCAGGCCTCGACGCGCCCCTTAATGCGGTTCGAGATGTCATCGGTAACGTGAATACCTCGGTGGGGAGTTCGCGATTTCGGATCGATACGACGCCCAAGCTTGTCAGTCGATCGCGCGCTCCATTGGCCTGCCTGGCCGTTGTTTCGCAGATCAGGCATTTGGTCGATAGCTCCTTGTTTAGGGCCTCCAGTCGCTGCGCAAGGTTCACGGCATCGCCATAGAGGGTATACGTCTGGCGTTCGCCGCCGCCCACAGTACCAGCGGCCACCGCGCCCGTGGCAATGCCGATCCTGAGGCTAATGGTGAAGCCTTCAAACTGCTGGGCGGCGACCATGGCCAGGATTGCGCGAGACGCTTCAATGGCTCGCGCCGCGTGATCTTCAGCTGGCAGAGGCGCGTTGAATGACGCAATGATGGCATCACCGATATAGTTGATAACCACACCGCCGTTTCGATCAATGATGGCACTTACCTGGGAAAAGAGCTCATTAAGCAGATTGACCAGCTTCTCAGGCGGCGTGTTTTCAGCCAATCTCGTAAACCCCTCGATGTCGGCGAACAGCAAGGTGGCTTGTCGCATTTGCGGTGTAAGATGCCCTTGGTATATCAGCTCACGGACAACCGGGGCTGGAACATAGCGTCCGAACAGGTTCTGAACGCGGACTCTTCCAGCCTCTGCGTGTGCATGGTCCTGCACAACTGTTCGCGCGCGCCGGACCGCCAATGCCGCAATGGCTGTTACTGCACTGAGAATGAGCGCTTCCATACCCCTGGACGCAGTGCCCAAAAAATCGGGATTCAGGACCGTGTTAAAATAATCATCCCTCGATGGCCCAGGCGGCAGATCTCCAAAGGTCAGGTAATTGTCCATGCCTGACATGATCCACAGCGTTGCCCAAATCAATCCTCCGACAGACCATGCGCCGGTCCAAATCACTACAATCGGCGAAAGGGTAAGAATTGCTGAGGCGACAACGATATAGTAGTTCTGGACTCTGCTTGTCATGAAAACAAGGTTTTGCGGAATTGCGTCACCGCTGCTCAGCGGGGCAAAGGCGATGAGCGCTGAAATGATCGTCGCATCGAAGGCAAATAGCGCAAAGCGGGCCTGTCGCTCGTAGCGTGTTCCAACCGCCATGAGCGACATTAGACCTATGCAAGCAATCGTCGCTGTCAGAGCCGAAACGGCGATATTAACCGGGAAGTAGTAGCCCCAGAGCGAGGTCAAGGCGATCGTCAAGATGGCGACCGTGCGCCCAATGACAGCAAGGCGGAAACCTTTTCGCTCCGCGTCATCCAGAGCCGTTTTTATGGTATCCGACGTTTCTTCAGAGAGTCGAGTTTCATGCAATAGATGACATCCTCGTAGCTACTTCCTGCGTTCACCTGCCCCCTTGGGACCAGAAAGTCGCACGGCTAGTCGTTGAACTGCACATCGGACACCTTCTCCATCCAATCCACGGTTTTGCCGTCGAGCGCCTCGGAGAAGGCGATGTGCGTCATGGCCGTGGCCGTTGTTGCGCCATGCCAGTGCTTTTCGCCGGGTGGTATCCAGACGATATCGCCGGCCCGGATGTCCTCCTTGGGGCCACCCTCTATTTGTACCCAGCCCATGCCTGAGGTGACGATCAGGGTCTGGCCCAAGGGATGCGTGTGCCACGCCGTGCGGGCACCGGGCTCGAAAGTCACAATCGCGCCGCCGACGCGGGCGGGAGCACTACTCTTGAAGGGCATGTCGATCCGAACCGCGCCGGTGAAATTCTCCGCCGCGCCTTTCGCCGATGGCAGCGAGCCACTGCGCATGATGTTCATGCTCGTCCTCCTGAGGTGATTGCCGGCTGGCGTGCCACCATGCGCCAGTCCGGCCGACAGTGACAGTACCGTAGCGACCGCGCCGGAAAGCACCACACGGCGCGAAACGTCGATGGTTTCCGTCATTTCTGAGCGAAGACCTCTCTCGCGATCGCGACGGCGCTGACCGCGTTCGGCCATCCGGCGTAGAACGCCAGATGCGTGATCGCCTCGACGATTTCAGTCTCAGTTACGCCGTTCTGCCGCGCCAGAGCCAGATGTGACCGCAACTGGTCGGGGCGGTTCATGGCGATCAGGGCACTGATGGTGACGAGGCTGCGATCCCGCTTCACAAGTCCCGGCCTCTCCCAGACATCCCCGAACAAGACGTTGTCAGTGAGCTCCGCAAGCTTGGGGGCGATATCGCCCATCAATTGCTGCGCACGTGTCTGACCGGTTTTCGCCATGGCAGGAGATTCTTTCGTCTGTTGTGCCTGGCCAGGGCTGGACATGCCGATGAGCACAGCGATCACGCTGGCAATGCCGATCTTAGGAAGCCAATTCATTTGCAATCTCCGTCGTCTGTTGCGCTTCAATCGAGGCCCTTGGCCCGCAGGAATTCGGACACCAGGTTCGCGATCTGTGCATTGTTTAGGTCCGAGAATAGGAAGTGGGTGTTGCCACGAATGCCGGTTGTCGGCAGGTGCACGAGTTGTGCGTCGCCGCCATGCCGGTTGATGGCGTCGACCCAGAGCCGCGCCATGGCGAGCCGCACGCGCCAATTATCTTCCCCCCGACGCTCCGTCGCTTCGGTCGGAATATTGTCCCCGTAGTAGATGACGATCGGGACACGGGTGAGCTTTTGGAAGTCCTCAAGTGACACCGCCTCCGGCGACAACGTACCGGCTGCGCTCGGCATTGCGGCAGGGAGTTCGCCTTGAGGGAAAACGAAACCGCTGCCTGGCTCGAATGCGACAATCGCCTTGATGTTCTGGCTCTTGATTGCCGTCAGCCATCCCGGCCCACCGGCCTGAGAGTGCGTGAACAGGATGCCGGGACCGATCTTGGTGAATAGCGCTGCCATCGCGTCAGCGATCACCCCGGCATCATATGGGCCCGTGTTCGGCGTGACCGAGCGGAAGACCTGGTTCAACGTCTCCGGATTTCGATCGAACTGAACGCCATCGAAATAGTTCGGCCATGTTCCGAGCCGGAATTGGTCGAAGAAGAGCTGGTCATAGGGTATCGGTTCGACGGTCGCGGCAACGGTACTATTGCCGGCACGACCGCGTCGCGGCTGGTCGACGACATAGACCGGATAGCCTTGGCGCAGAAAGAGCGTCTGGAAGCCCTCGCGTCCGTCCGGCGTCGTCTCCCAGCTTCGCGCCGACTGAAATGCGCCATGCAGCATGACGATCGGCAGAGCCTTCGAGCTCTGCGGCACCTGATAAAAAGCGTAAAGATGGTCGCCGTGGAAACTTTGTCCGGCAGCAGTGGGCTTGTTGTTGTCATAAGAACCGGGGGTTTTCACTACGGTCCCGCCCACAGCGAAGCTGCCCTGATTCTCGATGACGATCGGCGCGTGCTTGACAGGGTCTTGCGCCACGGCAGTTCCTCCAGATTGCACGCTTGTTGCAAGCAGCAAAACCGCAACGATTGCTTTCAGATATATTGAACTCATCACCACCCCCGTTCCTCGCCCTGACATGCCGGATAGCGACCTTCGCGCAGCGCAGCCGGCGCGATTGACACTGCGGCGTTCGATTATTCAGGCTGTGTCCTTCTCATGCTCAGTGGACATGCTGCCCTAAAGCTGCCGGGTTCTCCAATTTTTCCAACTTCAAGGTAGCGCGCATACGACTATGTGATAACCTGCATATATCTGAATGAGGACTTGAGGAATTTTCAGTAATGGCTCGTCGCGATACCGGTGACCTGATTGCCTTTCTGGCTGTCGCCCGCGAGCGAAGCTTTACGCGTGCGGCGGCGAGTCTTGGCGTCTCGCCATCGGCGTTGAGTCACACCATGCGAGGGCTGGAGGAGCGGCTGGGCCTTCAGCTTCTGACGCGCACCACGCGCAACGTGGCGCCGACCGAAGCAGGTGAGCGACTGCTGCTGACTGTTGCACCGCATTTCGATGGTATCGAGGAGGCTCTGGCTTCGCTCACAGCATTGCGCGAGAAGCCGGCCGGTGCCCTTCGGCTTGCCGCGGGCGACCATGCCGCCGAGACCATTCTGTGGCCGGCGGTGAATAAGCTGAGACGGGATTATCCCGACATCACGGTCGAGATCGATGTTGACAATGGCCTGACTGATGTCGTTGCCGGGCGCTATCATGCGGGCGTACGTCTCGGCGAGAGCATCGACAAGGATATGATCGCCGTTCGGATCAGCCCAGATATGCGCATGGCGGTTGTTGGTGCGCCTTCGTACTTTGCGCAGCATACCAAGCCGCGACAGCCGAAGGATTTGACGGCGCATGCGTGCATCAATCTGCGGCTGATGACGTTCGGCGGCTTTTATGCCTGGGAGTTCGAGAAGGGCAGCAAGGAAATGAAGGTGCGGGTCGAAGGCCCCCTTGCCTTTAACTCCTCAAAGCTAGTCCTAGAGGCGGCCCTGGCCGGCTGTGGCCTAGCCTGTCTGTTAGAGGACCGCGTCAAGCCGCACCTCAAGAATGGAAATCTTGTGCGCGTGCTTGCCGACTGGTGTCCGCCATTCTCCGGATACTACCTCTACTACCCGAGGCGCCGGCAGCCGACACCTGCGTTCTCCCTGCTGGTCGAGGCGCTGCGCCGGCGCAGCTAAGTTCACTTCCGTGCACCGCTGGTTTGCAGCCAGCTGGTCACCTCCCGAAGAATCGCCCGTTCCTGATCCATTCGGATGACGAAGGCTTTGCGAAGGCGTGCTTGAGGCGCCAATCGACGAAGGACAGTGAGACTATCACCGGTACCGTATCCGCCGTGCGTGATCAACGGCACCAAATCCTTCCGTGCAAGATCGTGCTTCTACAGGAATGACTTGATGACGGTGGGCGCTGTCTCCCCCCAGATGGGAAAGCCGAGATAGACCGTGCGATAGGCGCCAATCTCTCCAACGGTCTTTTTGAGCGGCGGCTCATAGCCGGCCTGCTTCTCCCGGTCGGCCTGCGCAACCGTGACTTCGTAATCGTCGGGATAAGGCTCGGACGGCTGAATCTCGAACAGGTCGGCGCCGAGATCGCGTCGGACCTTGCCCGCGATGAGCTTTGTGTTGCCGCTGCGCGTGAAATACGCAACGAGCGTGCGGCTGCGTTCCGCTGTTGGCTGTGCCTCTGCCCTCTCGCCCGATCTTAACGCGTCACCGAGGCTCACAGTCAGCATGCAGGCGAGGCTTTTGCGTCTCGTCATCATTGCGGCCCTCCGCTTCGGTTTCAGGAGCTGATCACGGCTTACCTGGCGCGACGCTAAAATCGGCATGTGTCTGTGAAGCGGACTCATTAATGGCGCAACGGCACTCAAGCTAAGGCGCTATTATACCCCGAGCTGAATCTATCCACATATCGGGGAGAGGTGATGCTACGCCCAATGATCCGCTAGCTGAATATCGGCCTTGTCGCAATGAACTGTCCGGTTCTGGACCTTGGGCGAGACAACATTATCCTTTAGGAGCGTCCTATTAGGGAGTGTAATTTGTCGTTGGCATCAACACGCTGCGTTGGGTCCGCTGAATTTCTGTCCGCACGGCCCCTTCACCCATAACTTCTTCCGACCCGGACGCCGACGAACAAATCCCCAATCTCGGCAATCCCCATCTCCCGGGCCAGCACCCCAAACTCTCGCGCAAACTCGGTCCGCGATACCGGCTCGAAGTCACGGGCCTGGCACCAGGTCTCGTAGCTGCGATAAAGTCCCAGCATCGTCAGCCCACCGTCGCTTGTTGGATGCAGGCGATCGATGCAGAAGTCGACGACGCTGCCGGCAATACGCGGTGGCAGCAATGCAGGTAGTACGGCCATACCATTTATCGTTTTCGGCTGCGGCTCATCACTACGCTTCAATTGAATTCTTTCTGCTGCCGTAGATGCATCGGCGGATCGGCCGCCGCGCTGCGGCTCCGAGTGACCGAGCGCCAGCCAAAGCCCAAGTCCTGATCCCGCCTCCACCAGCAATGCAGCTGCCACCACCAACACAGTTCGGATCACGTCGCGATCCTGCGAAAGCAGCCGCGCGATCACCGCAACCTGCGGATCGGATTCGGCACCCGCACCGGCTGCGCGCATCGCGGAGATCTCACCTTCAACTGTAGCGATCTGCCTCTCCACACGTCCCGCTTCCCGGCTCGAGACAAGCGATGCCTGCAAGCCAAGATAAGTCTGGCAGAATGCGCGGCTACCAGGCACCGTCGCATCCGTGCATTCTTTGCTGGAAGTCCAACGCCGATCCTGCCGTGCGATCGCAAGGTCGGCTGTAATTAGATGTTCCGGCCGCACCGTACCGAGCGCCGACAGCTCCTTCCGCAGAGATGCTTGCTCGGACTGCTTTTGGCTCAGTGCCGCATTTGCAGCCTCGCGCTTGCCCGCCATGTTGGAGCGAAGATCCGCCGCGAAACCAAGAGCCGACATCAGGGAGAAGGCTGAAAAGCCAACGAACACCGATGACCCGACAACGGCAAACATGATCCGCCGCTGCCGCCAGGCGAGCGCGATGAACCAGGGTAGCGCAGCCTTTAGAATGTCGGCCGCGGCCGACGCGGCACCCAAGACCAATCCATCGGCTTCTCTGGTGGCGAGCGATTTCATGAACAGGAAGTTCATGCTCGCCGACACCCCAATCATCAGCAGCGCGGCGAGCACGCAAGCAACGGTCAGAAATATCCGCAAGCTCCTATCCTCCGAGCTTGCCCTGCATTTCCTCGTATGAATCCAGCGCCCGGCCGATGAGTTGAGCCTGACTGATCCGATCACGCGCCGCCAAAGCCTTCATGCGGGCGACATCCACCTCGAGCAACGTCAGGTTTTTCTGTTGTCGGCGGGCCCGCGGTGCTCTCTTGACGGTGTCCGACTTGCCCGCCTGAAACAGCTGCCCAAATCGCGCCTTCAGCACCGCCCGCGCACCCTTGTCACTCATGACGACCTCAAGAGGCTTTACCGCTTCTGAAGAACAAATTAGGAACACTAGGGCAGCAACATCAAGGTGACAGCGCAAAAAAGTTCTGGCGATGGAGAGCTGATGTCGCCCGCGAGTGATTGGATGGGCCTCTGCGCTAGGCCTTTCTGCCGGCATTCCTATGGCCGACAAGGCGCAATCCAAGCACCTTGCATTTGCGCCTGATTTCCGAAGGTGCGCGTTCGAGAGCGTCGGCTATCGCCGACACGTTCATTCTTGCCTTGGTCATGCCCTTCAGCCGGCTAAGTTCATGTGCCGTCCAATCCTCGCGCGTGCGCACGGAACGCCCATTGGCGATGTCCTCTAGAGACACGCCGCGATCGCCCGACTCACCCGCACTTTTCGCGCGCTTCATTACACCGAGCTGCCCGGCGAGCGATTCCCGCACCCGATCGCGCTCTACATACCCACCGACACCCTGTGCATTGAGTAAAGCGGCGCCTCGCGCCTTCATCAGCTCTATCCAGAAGATCTCCGCTGACAGAGCCTCTGCTTTTGTCTTCACGCGCTCCAGCACCACGAACAGCGGCAGGAAGCCGTTGAGCTTCACCTGCTTGACGACAAAACCTGAAAGCTGATCGCTGCCTTCAAGATGCGCGCACTTGCGGGCCACAAAATCCGATGATTGCCCGATGTAGAAAATCGCGTCAGTGCGCGGGTCGATGATGCCATAAACAACGAACACGGACTAATTGTACTGCCACGCCGAACCTGTGGCCAGAGGATTTGGTTTGCCTGCCAGCGGCGCTTCGATTGCGACGGCGGATCAGAACAAAGTCTGTTGGGTGTTTGGCCTCTTCGCCTTCGTGGCCCGGGACGGCGCTTGCTCGGTCATGGTCCATGCACCGCCGTCTTCGAAGGGCTGGAGGATTGCTTTGATATCGGTCAGAGACACTTCCGCCTCACCCAGCCACACTGGCCAGATATCACGCGGGGAGTATGGCGGGCGTCCGGTCAGTGATGCGAGAGATGAGGGTATTCGCCGGCGTCGTGACCTGCACGAAGGTATCCAGCGACTCCACCCTGTTCCGCCATGTCTCGAAGATCACCGCGATTGCGATTGGCTGGCCGTCCTTCGGCGTAACCACCCATTGCTTCGTCTCGCCGTTGGGAAGCTCTTGTCCCGCGAAGCCCCACCGCATCGCCACCAACTCACGTTTGCCGGCAGCATTAAGCCTCAAGATCTTGGCAAACCGCATAGGCGTGGAGACGACAACCTCCTCACCGCTTCGCACCATCAGGGGCTGCGAGAACGCGTGGACCTCTGCCCACGTCGCCAGCTGCGTGAACTTCCGGCACATCGGTGTCTCTCCGAGCGGCCTCAGCCCCCGCCACCCTACAAAGCTTTTCTGATGGCGGCCATCTGCCGGAGCCTCTTCACACCCAGACGCCGAGCGTCAGGGACGGTTTACGCCTCCCTCATTGCCCCCGGGGTTCCGTGACTAGGCAGCCGCCTCCGATGAAAAAAGTTGTGCCCACACGGTTCGTGACACGGTTCGTGACACGGTTCGCGGATGGGTGGAAGCAGATAACCAATTGAAATTACTGGCGATCCCGGCAGGACTCGAACCTGCGACCCTCTGCTTAGAAGGCAGATGCTCTATCCGGCTGAGCTACGGGACCGGAGTTCTTCAGGCTGGCAGCGCCGCGTTGCGCGCAGCACAGCAGCCGCCTGATTTGACCTTGGACAGATACCCTGTTCGCCGCTCAAAGTGAAGAACTTGCACCGCCACCCGATATCCACGGGCCAAGGCGCCCCCCCTGCACGCCTTTCAAGCGGACGCGACCACCCCGAGGTCCTTCAGCATCGGCACCAGCGCCGCAGCGGCATCCACGTGCATCTCAGGAGACGGATAGTAGGAATTGAGGCAAGTCCGCCGCCCCCCGAGGTTCGCCCACGCGATAGAGCCTTCATGGTCTATAAGGAGTTGGGGAGAACCGCGCGCGGTGACACACTCGCAATAGCCGTCGACCTGCTCGGCCATCGCCCGAACCAGTACCCGGTCAACGCCCTGCGGAAAACCGCCAAGCATCGCCCACTGCGATCCAAACCCGGGCTCATAGTCCGGCGTCCGTTGCGCGAACCACAACAGGATTTTCGGCACGCGAATGGCCTCCAGCAGGGCGATCGCGGCTGCCAGATACCGGCTGCGCATGTCGACCAGGAGGAGACGTGCTTCATCCTCGCCGTATGTTTTGACGTACCAGTCGATCACCTGATCGGCACCGCGCGGCCGTCCGACAGGCAGTTCGGCGACGCGGCGGACATTGGCCTCACGGACGACGCGGTAGAGGAACGTATCGACAGAACGCGCGCTCATGACCTGCACGATGCACGCATCCGCCCGGTTGGCATGAT
>JAFAGM010000047.1 GCA_023422775.1 Pseudomonadota bacterium | reverse complement strand
CTTTGTTCCTAACCAATCGATGAATCGACCGGATAGTAACATCGAAATGGCATAGACAATGGCAAATATGGCGGCCACATTCCCATAGTCATTATTCGTCCAATGGAATTCCGGAGCGATAAAGTCCTTCCACGTGAGGGAAAGTACTTGCCGATCGAGGTAGTTGATGGTTGTTGCAAAAAACAATAATGCACAGACCGTCCACCTGTACTTCGTAGGTTGGTTTACTTGGCTCATTTTTTAGTTTATAAAGGTTGTATCTGGGGGATTAGGAACGGATGATTCCCAATTCCAATCCCCTGAGTTCTGCTAATCCACGGAGTCTACCGATGGCAGAGTATCCGGGGTTGCTGACTTTATGCAAATCGTCGAGCATCTGATGACCGTGATCCGGTCGGAATGGAATCGGTATGTCCCGCGTCTGGTTCTCTGCACTGAGAGCTTTTACGATTTGGTACATATCCACATCACCATCCAAGTGATCCGCTTCATAGAAGCTTCCAATTTCATCACGTTTGACATTCCGCAAATGCGCAAAATAAACGCGGTGTTTTACTTTTTCAAAGAATGCCGGCAGGTCATTCGCAGGACCAGCTCCTAAAGATCCCGTACAGAAGCAGATGCCGTTGAATGCTTTTGGCTGTTGCTCGATCAGGAAGGTCAGGTCCTGCTCGTTGCTGACCACTCTAGGAAGTCCGAGAATGGCATAAGGAGGATCATCGGGATGAATGGTCATCTTGATCCCATACTCCTCACAGACATCGGCTATCGACGCCAGAAAGTACAGCAGGTTCTGCTTCAGCCCATCGCGACCAATGGCCTTGTAAATTTCGATGCTCTGGGTCAGGGAATCCAAGGAAATATCGGCTTCACCAGGAATCCCCATAAGCACGTTGATCTCCAGATCCTTCTTCGCTTGCTCATCCATTTCTGCAAAGCGGGATTCGGCCGCCACCTGGATCTGTTCAGAATAATCTGCACGAGCGTCTGCTCGATTCAGGATGAAGATATCAAAGATAGCCAGATCGATCCAATCGAAATACAAGGCTTTCGATCCATCCTTCATTTCCAGATCCAACTGCGTTCTGGTCCAATCCAACACCGGCATGAAATTATAGCATACGGTCTTAATGCCGCATTGGGCAAGGTTGCGTAATGATTGCCTATAATTTTCAAGGTATTGCTCTGCCTCCGCCGATCTCGTTTTGATCGCTTCGTGAACCGGCACCGATTCAACGACGGACCAGCGCAATCCAGCGGCTTCAATTATTTGCTTACGTTCCTGTATATCCGCCAGTGGCCACACTTCCCCATGGGGTATATGGTGCAGCGCACTCACAATTCCGGTTGCTCCGGCTTGTTTCACATCTTGAAGTGTCACCCCATCCTTTGGTCCATACCAACGCCAGGTCTGTTCTAAAAATCTTTTATTTTCCATAATCCATTAAACACCACACCAGGAATTAAAACCACCGTCCACGAATACCGTTTCGCCTGAGACGAAAGCGGAAGCCTCGCTCAACAGGTAAATCAAGGTCCCTTCCAGTTCCGAAGGGTCACCCAATCTACGGTATGGCGTTCCATTAATGAACTTTTGCGCGCGATCGGTATAACTGCCGTCCGTATTGGTCAATAGGGTTCGGTTCTGTTCTGTCAGGAAAACGCCGGGAGCAATTGCATTGACACGTACCTTATCACCATAACGCAAGGCCAATTCCGTGGACATCCATTTCGTAAAACCATCAATGCCATGTTTCGCAACGGTATAACCCAAAACACGTGTCAAAGGTCGTGATGCTGCCAGGGATGAAATATTGATGATGGACCCCGCACCTTTCTCAGCGATCACCTCACCGAAGATCATCGTAGGGATCATCGTGCCATATAGATTCAGTTCAATGGCTTTGATGGTATCTTGGATTTTATTATCAAATATATTCTGGTCATCACCAATGGTTGCACCCGGTATATTGCCACCTACAGCATTCACCAATCCATCGATGGTTCCAAAATGCGCCAATACCGCGCCTCTGGCTGCTTTGACGGACTCTTCATCCATGACATCTGCAACCAGACCAATCGCTTCGGCACCAATTTCCCGTGCCGTTGCTACACGTTCATCAATCTTTTCCTGATTTCGGCCCAATATGCACAGTTTTGCCCCTGCCTCAGCAATAGCTTTGACAAATGATTTACCAAGGATTCCAGTGCCTCCGGTAATAACAATGACTTTGTCCTCCAGGGAAAACTTCGAAAGAATACTCATAGTTTAAGTTTGATTAATATTCAATATTAGTGATTTTTCCATAAACCATGGATAAAACCAGCGAGTATAATTACTCAAACGTTTTCGAAGAATATTCACCGGATTCGTTTTAAAAGCCTTAAATTGGATCAATTATTCACCTATGCCACACGTACTAA
Organism: Pseudomonadota bacterium; assembly: GCA_023422775.1. GTDB lineage: Bacteria > Pseudomonadota > Alphaproteobacteria > Rhizobiales > Xanthobacteraceae > Bradyrhizobium. Next base: position 8,306 of record JAFAGM010000047.1, on the reverse strand, counting down.
CATTCGGAGAAATATTATTGAGACTGCAAGGCAGCAGCGAGCAGCTCTTGGTTCCTGGCGCGAACGACCTGAAAATCTATCCGGGCGGTTCGGAAGCCAATGTAGCAGTGACACTTGCCAAAATGGGCAATCCGGTATATTATAGCAGTGCATTCCCTAACAACGGTTTGGCCAAAGAATTGATCCATGTTTTGGAAAGTTCTGGAGTTGACTGCAGCAAGCACATCCAATCGGGTGACCGCATTGGCTTGTATTTCCTGCTTTCCGCAAATGGATTGACCAGTGGGGAAGTAATCTATGATCGGAAGTATTCCAGTTTCAGTTTGTTAAAAGCAGAAGAACTGGATTTCGACACGCTCTTTGCTGATGTGGATTGGTTTCATTGGTCGGCACTGACACCTGCGCTATCGGCGGAAATGGCAGAGCTGATGGCCTTGGTACTCCAGAAAGCTAAGCAGCGCGACATCACGGTTTCCGTGGATCTGAACTACCGGAGTAAGCTTTGGCAATATGGCAAGACACCGCTGGATGTGATGCCTGAGTTGGTGCAACACTGCGACGTCATCATGGGCAATATCTGGGCAGCCCACAACATGTTGGGTTCACCCATTGAGGAAAATTTGGATAAGCATACCGAAAGAGCACACTATCTGCACCTTTCCCAACAAACGGCAGATTACATCTTCAGCCATTATCCACAAGCGAAACATATGGCAAATACCTTCCGTTTCATTGACAATCCGAAGCATAACCTCTTTTATGGGACCTATCATTCCCGAGAGGAACAGGCCATATCCCAACAGTACGAGACCCATGAGGTCGTGGACCGTATTGGGAGTGGCGACGCATTTATGGGCGGTTTGATCCATGCCCTGCGTCAGCCATGGGGTGCTTCAGAAATTATCGAATACGCAACGGCAACAGGTTATCAGAAATTATTCGTCGAAGGAGACTTTGGCGACGGTAAAGCATTATAATCATGAATGAACAACTCCTAGAGAAAATCTTAAATAATCCGGTCATCCCAGTTTTCTATGATGATGACCTACAAACCTGTATAGCGATCTTGAAAAGTTGCTACGCCGGCGGAATCCGCGTGTTTGAATTTGTCAACCGTGGCCGTGAGGCTAAAGCCAATTTCAAGGCACTATTGGCCTATAAAGAAGAACATTTTCCTGACCTCAGTCTTGGAATCGGCACCATTATGAATCCCGACGATGCAGAACGCTTCATCGATTTGGGAACAGATTTCTTGGTGAGTCCCATTTTCAATGAAAGCATAGCAGCCGTTGCGCAGAAAAATAATATCCTTTGGATTCCAGGGTGTATGACACCTTCAGAGATCGCCGCGGCGAACCTTGCGGGTTGCACCTACATTAAATTGTTCCCTGGTGACACCTTGGGCCCCGGTTTCCTAAAGAGCATCCGTCCGGTATTCCCGAATATCCGATTTATGCCTACCGGAGGCGTGGAATGTGCAGCGGATAATATAAAGACCTGGTTTGAAGCTGGAGTAAGCTCCGTAGGCTTGGGATCAAAACTGTTCAGCAAGAAAGACGGGCAATATGACCTTGCGCAAATCGAAGACAACTGCAGAAACCTATTGGCTTGGGCCACAAAAAAAGGAACTTAGCTTACAGGCTAAGTTCCTTGATATGTTTGTTGCTGAGCAGCACATGCTCGAACTCACGAATGTTCCGCTTATCGATCAATACCTCGATTTCCATCGTTAGGCGCCCCTCTTGCAGGGTCTGCTTCTTCATTTTGAATTGTTTCACCAGCGGCTTCAGATCTCGGATAATTTCCTGCCGTGTTTCGATATCTTCTTGATCGACACAGATCGTCGCGATCCGCACAATATTGTGGATTACATATTTATTCAATAACGGACCCGATATGATGATGAAAAAACACGCCAAAAGGAAAATTCCCGCCGTCAGGTAAATCCCAAAACCAATCGCCATTCCGACTGCCGCGGACATCCAGATGATACTGGCCGTGGTCAGGCCATTGACGTTCACCCCATCCTTAAAGATAACACCCGCACCCAAAAAACCAATTCCGGAAACCACATACGAAGCAATCCGTGTGGCATCTTCCGAATCACCGGCACCGAGTTTCAGGGAAAGCAGGGAGAATAAAGTACTGCCGAGGCAGATGATCGAGATCGTCTTGAATCCCGCTGATTTATCTTTCCATTCCCGCTCGAAACCCAATACAAAGCCGGCAAGCAACGATAGGATCGCTTTCACTAAATCATTCCAGTCCCATTCGATCTGATTAAACAGAAAATCCATAGTTAGCAAGTCATTTTATGGTGTAAACAACATTTAGGCTAAAATGTTGACCTTAATAGGCACTAAAATAAGAAATAAAATGAAAAAGCCCAGTTTATCCGGGATAAACTGGGCTTTATTTTATCTATTATACAGCTTGTGTGCTGTACGTTAGGACTAGTCTTCTTCTTTCGAAGCCAACAATTGATCGTATTCTTCACGGGAACCTACGATAATGTTGCTGTACTGACGTAAACCTGTACCGGAAGGAATCAAGTGACCAACAATTACGTTTTCTTTCAAACCTAATAGGTTGTCACGTTTACCTGCGATAGCCGCTTCGTTCAATACTTTCGTTGTTTCCTGGAAGGAAGCAGCGGAGATGAAGGACTTGGTACCTAGGGATGCTCTTGTAATACCTTGCAACAACGGACTTGACGTTGCTGGAATCGCGTCGCGAACCTCCACCAATTTCATATCCTGACGTTTCAAGCTGGAGTTCTCTTCACGAAGCTTACGCATCGTTACGATCTGTCCTGGGCGTAAAGTCTTGGAATCACCTGCATCCACGATAACTTTCTTATCGTATAGGGAGTCATTTTCTTCCATGAAGTCCCATTTGTTAACCGCTTCTTTTTCTAGGAAACGGGTATCTCCTGGATCCTCGATATTCACTTTCTGCATCATTTGGTGAACGATGGTTTCGAAGTGTTTATCGTTGATTTTTACCCCTTGTAGACGGTAAACCTCTTGGATACCATTTACAATGTATTCTTGAACTGCTGATGGGCCTTTGATGGAAAGGATATCTCCAGGGGAGATCTGTCCATCTGACAATGGCATACCAGCTTTGATAAAGTCATTATCCTGTACCAAGATGTGTTTGGACAATGGCACCAAGTATTTCTTCACTTGGCCGTCACGTGATTCGATAGAGATCTCACGGTTACCACGTTTCACACCACCTAAAGCAACAACACCGTCGATTTCCGTAACAACTGCAGGGTTGGAAGGATTACGAGCCTCGAACAACTCCGTTACACGAGGAAGACCACCCGTAATATCTCGGGTCTTACCTGTAGAACGAGGGATCTTAACCAATACCGCACCTTCTTTCACTTTTTGACCGTCAGAAACGGAAACGTGAGCTCCTACTGGAATGTTGTATGAACGGATGATCTCGCCTTTGTTATCCAAGACTTTGATCAACGGGTTTTTCGTCTTATCACGAGTCTCGATGATTACCTTCTCTTTGTGTCCGGTTTGCTCATCGGATTCCTCACGGAACGTAACACCTTCGATGATGGCATCGAATTCCACCTTACCGGCAAATTCGGAGATGATCACCGCGTTGTATGGATCCCAATCAACTAGTTTAGTACCTTTTTCAACTTTCTCACCTTCTTTAACAAATAGGTTCGAACCGTAAGGGATGATCTGTTGGTAAAGGACTTTTCTATCCTCGTTTACCACCTTGATCTCACCTGAACGACCCAAAACTACTTGGTAAGGACCATCTTCGCCTTCTTTCTCAACGGTACGAACGTTTTCAAATTCGATCTTACCGTCGTATTTCGCGATGATGGAAGATTCTGCAGCGATGTTCGATGCCGTACCACCGACGTGGAACGTACGAAGTGTCAACTGCGTACCTGGCTCACCGATGGACTGTGCTGCGATTACACCGACAGCCTCACCCAATTGAACACGCTTACCAGAAGCTAAGTTACGTCCGTAACAACAAGCACATACACCGCGCTTCGACTCACATGTCAATACCGAGCGGATCTCTAATCCTTCGATACCGGCATTCTCGATTGCCTCAGCAACTTCTTCCGTGATATCTTCATTCGCAGCAACGATCAATTCGTTGGTTTCCGGATGAACAACATCATTCAATGGTGTACGACCTAAGATACGGTCATATAATGGTTCAACGATATCATCGTTGTCTTTCAATGCAGTAGTATAGATACCACGTAGACCATTACAATCTTGTTCTACGACGATCATATCCTGCGCAACGTCATGTAAACGACGGGTCAAGTAACCCGCATCCGCCGTTTTCAACGCCGTATCCGCAAGACCTTTACGCGCACCGTGGGTAGAGATAAAGTACTCCAATACGGACAAACCTTCTTTAAAGTTTGATAAGATCGGGTTTTCGATAATCTCACCACCGGAAGTACCTGATTTCTGAGGCTTCGCCATCAAACCACGCATACCACATAACTGACGAATCTGCTCCTTAGAACCACGCGCCCCGGAATCCAACATCATGTAAACAGAGTTGAAACCTTGGTTATCGTTCGAAAGGATGTCCATTACGTGTGCAGTCAATCGGTTATTGATACGTGTCCAGATATCGATGATTTGGTTGTAACGCTCGTTGTTGGTAATGAAACCCATGTTATAGTTGTTCATTACTTCTTCTACCTCGTTGGTAGCTTGAGCGATCAAATCAGCTTTTGCAGCTGGGATGTTCAAATCTTGCAAGTTGAAGGACAATCCTCCTTTAAATGCTGTTTGGAATCCTAGCTCTTTCATATCATCCAAGAATTTCGCTGCGCGCGCCATACCAGTGTTCTTAACGATCTCACCGATAACATTACGCAAAGATTTCTTGGTCAACAATTCATTGATATAACCTACTTCTTCCGGAACGATCTGGTTAAAGATCACACGGCCTACCGTAGTTTCAATGATTGCTTGTTTGAATTCACCTTCTTTGGTTTTGATTTGTGTCTTAACCTTAATGAATGAGTGAAGATCCAACTGTCCTTCGTTCAAAGCAATGATTACTTCTTCAGCAGAATAGAAGGTACTTCCCTCCCCTTTCATCTTACGGCTATCATCTGTTTTACGGCCTTTGGTAATGTAGTAAAGGCCCAATACCATGTCTTGAGATGGTACTGTAACAGGAGAACCGTTTGCCGGGTTAAGAATGTTGTGTGCTGCCAACATCAAGATTTGGGCTTCCAAAATTGCAGCATTACCTAAAGGTAAGTGAACTGCCATCTGGTCACCGTCGAAATCGGCGTTGAACGCTGTACACACTAATGGGTGCAATTGGATCGCTTTACCTTCTACCAAAGTAGGTTGGAAAGCCTGAATACCCAAACGGTGAAGCGTAGGAGCACGGTTTAATAATACAGGATGTCCTTTTAGAACATTCTCTAAGATATCCCATACTACCGGATCTTTACGATCAACGATTTTCTTAGCAGATTTTACGGTCTTCACAATTCCTCTTTCGATCATCTTACGGATGATGAATGGTTTGTAAAGTTCTGCTGCCATATCTTTTGGAAGACCACACTCGTGTAATTTCAAGTGAGGACCTACCACAATTACCGAACGAGCCGAGTAGTCAACACGTTTACCCAGTAAGTTCTGACGGAAACGTCCTTGCTTACCTTTAAGGATATCGGATAAAGACTTCAACGCACGGTTACCTTCCGTTTTCACCGCATTTACTTTACGCGAGTTATCGAATAAAGAGTCAACGGCTTCTTGAAGCATTCGTTTCTCGTTACGTAAGATTACTTCTGGAGCTTTGATCTCGATCAAACGTTTCAAACGGTTGTTACGGATGATCACACGACGGTATAAGTCGTTCAAATCCGAAGTCGCGAAACGACCACCATCCAAAGGCACAAGAGGACGCAATTCTGGTGGAATGATCGGAACGATCTTCACGATCATCCATTCCGGACGGTTCTCAATGTGATCATTGGCACCGCGGAAAGCTTCTACTACGTGAAGGCGTTTTAAAGCCTCGTTCTTACGTTGTTGAGAAGTTTCGTTAGCTGCTTGGTGACGAAGATCGTATGATAATTGGTCAAGGTCTAGACGTTTCAATAAATCTTCTAGCGCCTCAGCACCCATTTTCGCTACGAATTTCTGAGGATCTGTATCGTCAAGGTATTGGTTTTCTTTTGGAAGGGTATCCAAAATATCCAAATATTCCTCTTCTGTCAAGAAATCCATGTAAGAGATACCATCATCTTCTTTGATACCGGCTTGAATAACCACATATCTTTCGTAGTAGATGATCATATCCAATTTCTTGGTAGGAAGACCTAATAAATAACCGATTTTGTTTGGCAAAGAACGGAAGTACCAGATATGCGCTACAGGAACCACCAAGTTGATGTGTCCCATACGCTCACGACGTACTTTCTTCTCTGTAACCTCCACCCCACAACGGTCACAAACGATACCTTTATAACGGATACGTTTGTATTTACCACAGTGACATTCGTAATCTTTTACAGGACCAAAAATACGCTCACAGAATAATCCGTCGCGCTCTGGTTTGTAAGTACGATAGTTGATGGTTTCTGGTTTAGTAACCTCACCACTTGAACGCTCCAAAATAGTCTCTGGAGATGCCAAGCTGATCGTGATCGATGTAAAGTTACTTTTGATTTTATTATCTTTTTTGTAAGACATACTTAGTAAAAAGTTAAAGCTGTATGTGAAAGCTTAAGAAGGATTTGACCCCTTCTTAAGCTCAATTTTGCTTGATTAATCCAATGTGATATCTAAACCTAGACCGCGAAGCTCATGTACCAATACGTTGAACGATTCTGGTACCGATGGTGTTGGAAGGTTATTACCTTTAACGATCGCTTCGTAAGTTTTCGCACGACCCACAACATCATCTGATTTCACCGTTAGGATCTCTTGAAGGATGTTCGATGCACCGAATGCCTCTAATGCCCAAACCTCCATCTCACCAAAACGCTGACCACCGAACTGTGCCTTACCACCTAATGGTTGTTGAGTAATCAACGAGTATGGACCGATTGAACGTGCGTGCATTTTGTCATCTACCATGTGTCCTAATTTCAACATGTAGATTACACCCACTGTTGTAGGTTGGTCAAAACGCTCTCCAGTTAAACCGTTGTACAAATAGGTACGACCTGATTTCGGTAATCCTGCTTTCTCTACCCATTCTTCTACCTGGTCCATTTCAGCACCATCGAAGATCGGCGTAGCAAACTTAACCCCTAATTTCTGTCCTGCCCATCCTAAAACAGTTTCATAGATCTGTCCAAGGTTCATACGAGATGGTACCCCTAGTGGATTCAAAACGATATCTACCGGTGTTCCATCTTCCAAGAATGGCATATCCTCATCACGAACGATACGTGCAACGATACCTTTGTTACCGTGACGACCAGCCATCTTATCCCCTACTTTAAGCTTACGTTTCTTAGCCACATAAACTTTAGCCATTTGAACAATTCCTGATGGAAGCTCATCACCCACAGAGATAGCGAATTTCTCACGTTTGAATGCACCTAACTCCTCATTAACTTTAATGCCGTAGTTATGTAATGCATACTTGATCATTTCGTTTTTATCATCATCCGTAGTCCATCCAGTTGGGTTTACATTGTTGTAATCCAAATCCTGAAGGATCTTTTGGGTGAATTTAGCACCTTTAGCAACCAAAAGCTCTTTGTAAACACTGTAGATACCTTGAGAGGTCTTACCATTTACAATAGTGAACAATTTATCCACTAAACGGTCTTTTAATGCTCTGATGTTTTTATCGTGTGCAACTTCTAATTTCTCTAAAGCTTTACGCTCTACTTCTTTAGACATTTTCTTCGCGCGGGAGAACAATTTCGTGTCGATAACAACCCCTTTGATGGATGGAGGAGTCTTCAAGGAAGCATCCTTCACATCGCCGGCTTTGTCACCAAAGATGGCACGTAATAATTTCTCTTCCGGTGAAGGATCAGACTCTCCTTTTGGAGTGATCTTACCGATCAAGATATCGCCTTCGCCAACTTCCGCACCGATACGGATAATACCGTTCTCGTCTAAGTCTTTCGTAGCTTCTTCCGATACGTTCGGGATATCAGCTGTTAATTCCTCTTCACCACGTTTGGTATCACGAACTTCTAGTTCGAATTCCTCAATGTGCAATGAAGTGAACAAATCCTGAGAAACAACGCGCTCAGAGATTACGATCGCATCCTCAAAGTTGTATCCTTGCCAAGGCATGAATGC
>JAFAGM010000002.1 GCA_023422775.1 Pseudomonadota bacterium | reverse complement strand
GTGTTGCAGTAGGACTGGATGAAGCCGTCGCGCGAGGGCGTCCAGTTGATCGCCCAGTCCACCTTGCCCGGCGCGCCCTGGCGGCGGAAATCGACGCTGCCCGCGAAGGGCCGGTCGGCATAGGTGCTGGCGCCGTGCAGCGTTTCGGACAGGTAATCGGCCAAGCCGCCGGGGAAATGGAAGGTCGCCTCGCGCGGGGTTTCGCCGTCGTCGATCTCGGACTTCCAGCGGATTTCGACGCCGCTGAACAGATAGGCCTTGGAATTCACCATCTTCAAAAGCCGCGCGGGCTTGAAGCGGTGATGGCCGAAGATCTCCTCGTCCGCGTGGAAGGTGACGGTGGTGCCGCGCCGGTTGGGGGCCGCGCCGATCCTGGCCACCGGACCCTGCGGGATGCCGCGCGAAAACCGCTGTTCGAACAGTTCCTTGTTGCGCGCGACCTGCACGATCATGCTGTCCGACAGCGCGTTCACCACGGACGCACCCACGCCATGCAACCCGCCCGAGGTCTGGTAGGCATCGCCCGAGAACTTGCCGCCGGCATGCAGCGTGCACAGGATCACCTCCAGCGCCGACTTGCCGGGGAACTTGGGGTGCGGGTCGATGGGGATGCCGCGGCCGTTGTCGCGGATCACCACGCTGAAATCGGCCAGCAGCTCGACCTCGATGCGGCTAGCATGGCCGGCGACCGCCTCGTCCATCGAGTTGTCGAGGATCTCGGCGACCAGGTGATGCAGCGCGCGTTCGTCGGTGCCGCCGATATACATGCCGGGTCGCTTGCGCACCGGCTCCAGCCCTTCGAGCACCTCGATCGAGGAGGCCGAATAGCTTTCGGAAGCCTTATCCGCGGCGGGGAAGAGATCGTCGGCCATGGCACCTGCTCGTCTTGTTCTTCTGGGGCGGGGTTATCTCATGTCCCATGGGCCGGGGGCAAGGGAAAGTGGATCATCCGTCGCCGACCGCAAGGGATGGGTGCGGCCTTATGACGGATCTGTGTCGATTGCATGACTGGAATCGGGGTTTGTTGATACGGATCAAGTCGCGCGGCCGCGTGTCGTGCCATAATCTACAAAGTTAACGAGTGATAGTTTGGTTTGGGTATATGGAAGGTCATCCGGTTCCAGGAAAAGTGTTTCCGGCCATGTCTGCGGTCAACGAGTTCGCCGGGGCTGAGGCGGGGAGGGCAGAGGTATCGGCCGCCCCGCCCTTCATTCCTCCGCCCGAGGCGGAGGCGAGGGGGCCGAAAAGCTTTCCGAGCCTTGACCCGGATGCGATCCGGCTGGCCTTCGAAACCGGGCATTATCCCTATCCGCGCCGCATGGGGCGCGTGGCCTATGAACGGGAAAAGGCCCGGTTGCAGGCGGAACTGCTGAAGGTGCAGATCTGGGCCCAGGAAACCGGGCAGAAATTCGTCATCCTGTTCGAAGGCCGCGACGCCGCCGGCAAGGGCGGCACGATCAAGCGCTTCATGGAGCATCTGAACCCGCGCTTTGCCCGGGTGGTGGCACTGAACAAGCCGTCCGAGATCGAGCGGGGGCAGTGGTTCTTTCAGCGCTATATCCAGCATCTGCCGACCGCGGGCGAAATGGTGTTCTACGACCGCAGCTGGTACAACCGCGCCGGGGTCGAGCGGGTCATGGGCTTCTGCTCGCCCGTCGAGTATCTGGAATTCATGCGCCAGGCCCCGGAATTCGAGCGTATGCTGGCGCGCTCGGGCATCCGGCTTTACAAATACTGGTTCTCGGTCACCCGCGACGAGCAGCGGGCGCGGTTCAAGGCGCGCGAGACCGATCCGCTGAAGCGCTGGAAGCTATCGCCCATCGACCTGGCCAGCCTCGACAAATGGGAAGACTATACCGAGGCGAAGGAGGCGATGTTCTTCTACACCGACACAGCCGACGCGCCGTGGACGGTGGTGAAGTCCGACGACAAGAAGCGCGCCCGCCTCGCCGCCATGCAGCATTTTTTGTCCTCCCTGCCCTATCCCGGCAAGGACGAGGCCGTCGTGGTCGGACCCGACCCGCTCCTCGTCGGCATCTCGACGCAGGTCATCGGCACGGCCGACAATCTGCTCGGCGTCAGCCTGCACCCCAAGACCCGGCGCGCGGCGTCGAGGTCGGCGGGCGGCGTGCCCGCCGCCTAGGTCAGCACCCTGTCAGCAGCCTTGCCCTGGCAGCGCCTCGCCGCTGGCGGGACGCGGGTCACTGCGGCTATCTTCGAGGACCAGGCGGCGGCGGGCGGAGCGGCCCGTCGTCGGCTTTGCGAGTCGCAGGAGCCGCTGATGACAGAAACGGGAACCATTCGGGCCGGCATGGGCGGCTGGACTTTCGAGCCGTGGGAAGACACCTTCTATCCGGACAGGCTGCCGAAGAAGAAGCAGCTCGAATATGCCTCGCGGCAGGTGCCGACGATCGAGGTCAACGGAACCTATTATTCCGGCTTCACCCCGGCGACCTACGCCAAATGGCACGCCGAGACGCCGGACGGCTTCGTCTTCTCGATCAAGGGCAACCGCTTCGTCACCAAC
>JAFAGM010000072.1 GCA_023422775.1 Pseudomonadota bacterium | reverse complement strand
CAATCGGCACCTGCAAAAACGCGCGCGAACTGTCCGCACATTACTGAAATCGCTGTCCGCGAATTACCGTAATGGCTGTCCGCATATTACTGAAAAAGGTGTCCGTGAATTAGTGAAACCCGCAATGGAAGCTCAGATATTCCGCGACCGCGAGCGTCTGGATCAGGGATGCCATTGGGATGCGGCCGCTATGTAGCGACGATCGTTCGTCTGTCTTCCTGTTCTGAACCGACCGCCTGCGCATTGATTGCGGCGTCTATGAATTGAGCCGTCTCGCGCTTGTCGGCGCAAGGCTCAACAGACCGATGACCGCCAGCCCCACGCCGATCCATAGCCGAGCGTTTGACATTCCCTCTTGAACAATGGATCGCATCGACCGCTGAAGCATGATCGTGGCCTCCCTACTGACTGGAGACCCGGTTGCGGGCGACCAAAGCTATGAGTCCGGCTGCAACGATCACGGCGACGAGGTTGTAGATCATCGCGCCGGAGAAGGCGTTGGCATAGCGTCCCGCCTGCGAGACGCCTTCGCTGGCGTCCCTGCCGAGAATGCTGACGAAGAATATGCCGACAACGGAAACACCGAAGGCCCCGCCTATCTGTTGCATAGTGGAAATGAAGCCCGCCGCCATTCCGGCATGTTTTTCTTCGACATAGCCAATGACCAGATTGAGCAGTGGCGTCATCGACAGGCCCTGGCCGAAGCCGAATAGCACCAGCGGCGGCAGTAGCGCGAATGTCCCGCCGCCGTCGCGAAGGCCTGCGGCGGTGACGATCAACCAGCCGATCCCGGCCGCATAGACGAGCGCGCCGCCGGCAATGGACATGTTTCCGAAACGCGCCACCAGCTTCGGCGCCGTCAGCGACGCGACCACGAAACCGACGCTTGCCGGCGCGAACAGCGTGCCGGCCGCGAACGGCGTCAGGCCGAGGCCGAATTGCACGAGCAAGGCGAAGCAAAGGAAAAGCGATGTCGAGGTCGAATAGATCAGCAACACAACCAGAGACCCTGCGGAGAATTCGGTGTTGCGGAACAGCGTCAGATCAACCGCAGGATCGCCGCCGCGCTTTGCGACCAGATGTTCCCAGGCGAGAAACGCCGCCAGCAGCACGACTGAGACCGCCATGCTGGCCCATGTCCAAAGCGGCCAGCCGATATTCGGGCCTTCGAGCAGCGGCAGGAGCAGGAGCAGCAGCCCCGCCGTCGACAGTGCGATCCCCGGCCAATCGACACTCATGGCATCAGCAGACCGGGATTCCGGGATGATCCGGGCCGACAGCAGCGCGATGAGGCCGATCGGCAGGTTGATGAGGAATATGATCCGCCAGCCGAGACCGAACAGGTCGCTTTCGACGATGAGGCCGCCAAAGACCTGTCCGGCGATGGCCGCCAGTCCCAATGTCATGCCGAGAAGGCCGAACGCCCGCCGGCGGCCGGCCTCGTCATACAGCACACGCAGCAGCGCATAGATCTGCGGAAACAGGATCGCGCCTGTCGCCCCTTGCAGAAGGCGGGCCACGATCAGGCTCGTAGCATTGGGCGCGATACCGCAGAGAAACGATGTGAGCGCAAATCCGGCCATGCCGAGCGCGAACAAGCGTCGGCGTCCATGGCGGTCGCCCAGCCGCCCGCCCGCGATCAGCAGCACGCCAAAGGCCAACTCATATCCGGCGATGACGAAGCCTATTTCGGCGAAGCTCACGCCAAGATCGGCCTGCATCGACGGGATGGCGACATTGACCACGAACAGGTCGAAGACGGTGATGAACCCGCCGAGCAGCAGGATGGTCAGTGCAAGGGCCGAGGGGCGTGATTTCGTGGCGGTCTGCGGGGAATGGGATGCGGCAGGCGGGTGATCGACGGTCATGGCAACTCCAACTTTCTTGAAGTCGCATGCCACATAGGCTAACCTATTACTATGGAACAAATTATAGTGTTACTATGAGCGATACGCTGGATAGTCGGCTTGACCGCACGCGCTCCGAACTGGCGGATTTCCTGCGGCGGCGGCGGGAAAGCCTTTCCCCGCTCGATGTCGGCCTGCCTGCGGGCAAACGGCGGCGGACGCCGGGGCTTCGACGCGAGGAAGTCGCCGCGCTCGCGGGCGTCGGCATCACTTGGTATACGTGGTTGGAACAGGGCCGCGCCATCAAGGTGTCGACGGCCTTTCTCGACAATGTGTCCCGCGTCCTGAAACTGGATGAAATCGAGCGGCGGCACCTGTTCCTTCTCGCCCATCAGCGCCCGCCCGCCATGGCGGGACAGGCTTGGTGCGAGTTGCCGCCGCTGGTGCGGCGATTGCTCGACGATCTGACGCTGCGCCCGTCCTATGTGCTGAACCTGCGCTGGGACGTGATCGGTTGGAACGATGCTGCCGGGCGCCTGTTCGGGTTCGAGCAGCGCGATGCTTCCGAGCGGAATATGCTGTGGATGCTTTTTGCCGATGATCGGCTGAACAGTCGGATCATGGAATGGGCGGTCCAGGCTCCGCAGGTGCTGGCGAGCTTCCGGCGGGATTTTGCGCAGGCCCCTGAAGATGAAAGCATGGTCGCGCTCGTCGAGGCGCTGGAGCAGGCCTCCCTTTCGTTCAGAACACTGTGGAATCAGCACGACGTGCATGGCCGGTGCGAGGGCCGCCGGAGTTTCATGATCGACGGTCAGGGGCCGGTGGCGTTCGATCATTCATCCTTCATCGTGGATGAGGAAAAGCACCTGCGCCTTGTGTTCTATGCAGCGGTCGGAAATCAGCAGTCACCCTCAATTTCCGGAGAAAGCGTCGGCGCCATTGTTTTTTAAAGCCCCAATCCTCGCTGCCGCCCCAACTGCCACGACACCGATCCGCCCTGCACGACGCCCATGACCTCGCGGCCGAGCTGGCGGTCGATGACGGGCCGCCACGGGACAAGGGTGAACTCGTGGCTCTTTTCCAGCACGGCGAACTTACCGCTCGATAGCTGCACGGTGCCGGTGAATTTGCCGTTGACGCTCTCGCCGTCCGCCGCTGCCCGGAACGGCAGCGCCTTGCTCTCGGCCATCTCCGCGCCGACGCGGGCGACTTCACGCTCGCGCAGGGTGGCGAGCAGGTTGCGCCGATAGAAGACGCGGCCATTCTGCTGGCGGGTGGCGTCACCCTGTTCGATGTGATGGTCGCGGCGCTGATCCATGGCATCGCGTACCTGCTGGCCGAATCCAGCCGGCGCGAGATCCGATGCGTCGTTGGCGAGCATGCGCCGGTCGAGCCAGGTCGAGCCGTCCGCGCAGATCTGGTTTTCCAGATCGAAGGCCGACAGGACACGGACGCTGGCCTGTCGGTTACGGCCCGTGTCGTAGGCGGCGGCCCGGCTCTCGAAATCCTCGGGGACGCGCCATTGGTCGAGGTCGATCCGCTCGGCGATGGCGGCGATCGTCCGGTCGGACGGCCGGGTTGCGACCTCGGCCGGGCCGATCTCGATAATGCTGGCGATGCGGGCATCCTCCAGCCGCTCGGGCGCGATGCCGGCAAAGTGGTGGGTGCGGCCGTCGATGCCGTCCACCACCACGGTCAGGTTCTCGCCCATCTCGTCGGTCAGATATTTGTCAACGACGCGGCCGACGATCAGCGTCTCGGGCGGCCCGTCATGGATTTGGAAAGTCATGGGGTCGCGCTCCAGGCCATCGGCCTTCAGCGCCTTGTGCATGTTGCGGATGATGTCGCCGCGCTCGCCCAGCTCGCGCAGGATCGGCTCCATGCGCTCGCTCATTTCCCATACGCCCGATGCGTGCTCGACTGCCAGCCCCATCTTCTCCAGCTTGGCGAGGCGGCGCAGGCGCAGGGTCCGGTTGAACTGACGTCGCGGATCGTCGGGTTCATGGCGCAAGTCGAGGAACCGTTCGTCCGCTTCCTCGGTCATCGCCCGGTCGATGCGAGTGAAGCGATCCTGATCGACTTCGGCCGAGAGCTTGCGGCTCTGCTCGATGTCGGTGACGGGACCGAGCTCCAGCGTGGTCAGCTCGCTTGCCCGCTCACGAATACCATTGGCGAGATAGTCGCCATTGATGACAAGGTTCTCGCCCAGATCGTCCTTGCCCCGAACGATGACATGCACATGGGGATGGCCGGTGTTGTAATGATTGACGGCGACCCAATCGAGCTTGGTGCCAAGATCTGCCTCGACCTGCTTCATGAGGTCGCGGGTGTGGGCGGTCAGATCGGTCAGGTCCACGCCGTCCTCCGGCGAGACGATGAACCGGAACTGATGGCGATCCTCCTTGCCGCGATCGAGGAAAGCATCGCCATCGGCGCGATCCTCGGTGGCCGAATAAAGCTGGCCGCGCTCGCCGTCGCGTGAGGTTCCGTCGCGCTGAATATAACGCAGATGAGCCGTGGCCTTGCCGTTCTTCCCGGCCTGCTGGACATAGCGGGTCTTGACGACGACGCGGCGCACTCCGGCCGCACTGTGACGCCAACCGCCCGACAAGGTGCGGCCGCGAACGAAGGTCGCGCCACGGCCGCGCCGGACGCCGGGACCGCCAAGTGCGCGCGGAGCCTTGCCGCCACCGGCGGCTGACTTCCCTGCCGTGCGAGATCCGAGACGCGGCGAATATTTGGGATGGGCATTGCTATGCTGCCGGGCGAGCTTCTTGGCCTGGGTGAGAAAGCTCTTGGCCTTGCCCGCCTTCGGCGTGTCTGATCGGATGCGGCCGGGCTTCACGCGGAAGCGGTTCTCGTCGTCGGCGCTCATGGACGCGCCTCCGGCCGAAATTCAGGAAAATGGGGCAATCGGCGGCCATGGTGCCGGTCAAAACCCAGCAAAGCCAAGGCTTTGCGCCAAGTCGCGGCACGCGAGGCCCAAAAAGGGGGTGCCGCTCGCGGCACACCTAACCAGTGTGCAGACAACAAGAATTTCCAGAACATTGGCGACGTGGTGCTATGTTCCTTTATCTTGCCCTCCGCCTTCCCTACCCTTTTTGCTCTTCCTGCCGGGAATACAGCCAAGCGCCCCCCTGCTTGACTGCACACCGGAAGCGGACCGAAGCAACGTGGAGACGCCATGCTCATGGCGCATCTCCATCGTTCAAGCGGGCCACGAATATGCCGCCGTCCTGCGGCTCCTGATCAACGGAAACGCCCATAGGAACGGTTGCGCGGACATCGCTCGACGGCTGATTGGCCGCCGCCGAATTGCCGATGGATTGCGCAACGAAGAGCGGAGCTTCGCGCCAATCGGGCGGTGGCGGCGGTACGACCATCGGCACATCAGGCGCAGTCGCAAGCCCAAGAACAGGTGCGAGCGCGGCGACATAGGCGCGTGTTTCTGCGGGCAAAGTGCGACCCGTCGCCAGATGCTCGTCATAGCGACCGGGACCGGTTTTGTCGCAAACTTTTCACTTCTGTTGAGTTAAATGGGTCCGTTGTGTGTAGTTGAGCGAGGTGCGAGCGAATGGCTGTCGATTTCAAAGGGGCTCATTTTCCCAAAAGCGCCATCCTTTATG
>JAFAGM010000095.1 GCA_023422775.1 Pseudomonadota bacterium | reverse complement strand
GAGCATGCTTCATGCATCTATGTTTCGATCCACGCCCCCGTGAAGGGAGCGACACGCTGGCAATTCGAGATAGATGCGCAGCGCGGTGTTTCGATCCACGCCCCCGTGAAGGGAGCGACGACCGGAGTCGGTGGAGGGACGGCGGCGGCGATGTTTCGATCCACGCCCCCGTGAAGGGAGCGACCCCCGCACGATGCCGAAGTCCGGCTCGTCATCAAGGTTTCGATCCACGCCCCCGTGAAGGGAGCGACGAGAAGGCGAATAGAGCGGCACCTGACGCGAGCGTTTCGATCCACGCCCCCGTGAAGGGAGCGACTTGGGATCGCCGGTCTTGACCATAGCCTCGAAGCGGTTTCGATCCACGCCCCCGTGAAGGGAGCGACGCCAGAGCGTTGGGCGTTGCTGGTGCAGTATCTGGTTTCGATCCACGCCCCCGTGAAGGGAGCGACGTGCATCCGCGGCGGCCTTTTCTTGCCTTTGTATCGTTTCGATCCACGCCCCCGTGAAGGGAGCGACCACCCCAAGCCTGAAAGACCACCACCATGAGCAACGTTTCGATCCACGCCCCCGTGAAGGGAGCGACAGGGCGACAAGGTCGAGATCACCGGCGAGGCCAGGTTTCGATCCACGCCCCCGTGAAGGGAGCGACTAGATGACACCGCCCTGGTTGTCATCTTTGTATGTTTCGATCCACGCCCCCGTGAAGGGAGCGACTTGCTGAGCCTGCTAAGGTTGATCCCCCTCCGCAGTTTCGATCCACGCCCCCGTGAAGGGAGCGACATCCCAGCAATAGCGCATTCTGCTTCCAAAGAAATCAGGACTATCCGTGCGAGATCGTCGATCCGTCCGCAGCCTGAGATGTTCCCGACGATGGATTCTCTGGAATATCGCATTGACTTCAAAGGGTTCTGAGAAGCGCGAACCGGCCGGGAAAATCAGGCGCGCTTGAGGTTCGCACCTTCGGGCCGGCATCAGACAATCAGTGGCCCGCCGAGATCTGTAGCCGGCTTGGCACCGACGTGCTCGACACGCCTGCGCCAATTCGCTCCGAGAAAGTAATAACGAAGACTATCCTGGTCTGACTTTATCAGGCTCTCGAGCCTTGCCCTCAGGCTGGTCCATTGCGCCGGATCAACCTCGATCTCAAACACCGAATATTGCACGCGCTGGCCGTAATCGCGGCAGGCCTTAGCAACACGTCGCAGGCGGGCGGCACCGCCGGGTTCGGAGGTGCGAACATCGTAGGTCACGAGAACCAGCATGGCGCGCCCCTCATCGGTAGTATGCCCGCCTCAAATCACGTTTCACTTCCAGAACCACCCCGGATAGGCGTCCAGATCGCCTCGCAAGTGCCGTGCGAGAAGCTGCGCCTGCAAATGAGGGACGAGGCCGAACGGCGCCGCTTCTTCCAGGAACGGATGACGCCGCTCCTCCTTTTTGCGCTCCTGCCAAGCCGTCAGGACGGTACGGCGTCCGTCGTCGGAGAGCAGCACTGCGCCGCCATCCCGAGTCTCGAAATCACGCGCTCGCAACTGGCGACGGTTGAAAAGCGACAGCGCAAGCCGGTCGGCGAGAGCAGGCCGCAGTTCCTCCATCAGGTCGAGTGCGAGGCTCGGCCGGCCCGGCCGATCCCGATGCAGGAAGCCAACGGCGGGATCGAGGCCGACCCCTTCGGCGGCGCTGCGGCAATCATGGGTCAGCAGGGTATAGAGGAACGAAAGTAGCGCATTCACCGGATCGAGTGGCGGTCGCCGGCTGCGGCCCGAAAATCTGATATCGGGATCCGGCGACCGGATTAGCTCACCGAAGACGGAGAAATAGTTCTGCGCAGCCTCACCCTCGGCGCCGCGCATAACGTCGACACCGTCATTCGCAAAAGCTACCCGGCGTAAAATCTGCCCAAGCCGCTCCACGGCTGCGTCAATTCGGCCGCGCCGGTCGGCCGCCATCTCCGCGCCGTAGTCGCGCAGCGATCGTTGCAGCACGGCGCGCTGGTTGGCAACCTTGGCCGAAACGATGCTTCGAACGATTTCATCCGGCTTTTCGGAAGCACGATACTGCGCTCGGCGCAGCAGCACATTGCCGCTCACCGGACCTTCGATCCGGGCCTGGAACCTGCCGGCACGATCGAGCAGTACGACCGTGATGCCGCGGAATGCGAGCGCCTGCATCAGTGGCGGCGAAACGAAGCTGGCGCCGAACACGACTGCCGAACTCATCATATGGAAAGGCACGCGAGCTCGTTCGATGCCCTCGACCTCCGCCACCAAATTCTCGCCATCCTTGCGGAGCGCCGTCCCCTCCGTCGTAACATAAACGGTGTTGAGAAGCTTCTTCACGACGCTGGCCCGTCGTCTTCGAGAGCGGCATCCACCTCGTGCGCACGGAAGGCCAGCGCGGATTTTGACCCCGCCGTCGGCCGGCACACCTCGATCAGCGAACAGGCCCTGCAGCGATCCGCCCGGTAAACCGCAGCAGGCGTGCGGCCTGAGGCGAACAACGCACCAAACTGCAGCGAGGTCTGTTCGGTGAGCTGCCGCAATTCGGCATCGAACGACACAACGACGCGGCGCCGGGTCTCGGCATAGAACAGTGCCCCTTCGGGCACGCCGTTTCCAGTCATCTCCTCCAAGCAAAGCGCCTGAGCGCACAACTGCACTTCATCGGCACGGTGCAGCTTGGCCTTGCCGCGCTTGTACTCGACCGGATAGGCAGTTTCGCGCTCCGTACCGGCGCGGAACTCGACGAGATCAGCGACACCGGCAAGATTGAGGCGCCGGCAGGCCAGCGGCAGCGCCATCACCCGGCGGATATTGCCGCGCTTCCGGTCGGCAGGGTCATGGGCGACATCATGCAGTACGCGGCCCTCAGCCGTGAAGCGGTTCTCCACCCATTGCCGTTCGATATGGATCAGCGCGGCCTGACGCATGCAATAGACCGCATGCTGCAGCGCAGAGAGCGGAATCGGATCGTCAGGCTCCGGCATTCCCGCCTCCACCTTTCAGAATAGCTCGACTACCTCGACCGATTCGGGAAGATCGTCACGATTCACCATGACCTCGTAGTCAGAGAATCGCCTGGCTGGCGGATAGTTGCTGAGGCGATCGCTCCCCGGTTCGAAGAGTTCCTCGCCAATCTTGCGATGTACCTTCACACGGTCGAACAAGGCATGGGCATGGGCATTGCCGAGCACCGAGGCATGTTTGAAAGCGATGCCGCGGCGCGAGGACATCTCTCCGCGAGCCGCCGAACGGTCATGCTCGAACATCGAACCCAGACTTTCAAAAAGATGGGCGAGGTCGGACTCGCCGAACCCGGTTCGTTCGGCCAGTTTTGCGTTAACGAACACATGGGCGCGATACAGCCCATAGGGCACAATGTGCTTGCGGCCCATGGTACGATTTTCGGTCCGCTCGTCGCTGTCGTCACCCTGCTGGCGTTCGGCCTTTTCCTTCTCATTGGTCGCAGCCATGCGCGTGATCGAGATTTCAAGCGGCAGAATCGTTTCAACCGAACTGGCAAAAGTGACCTGCACCGGGCCGCGCACCTGCCCGGCATTGATCCCGGTACTCATGACCGCACCGAAGGCTCGAACGTCGAAGAAATTGTCGCACATGAACTTGGTCAGCGCCCGGGACTCGTCATCGTTCTGCGGATTGAGCTTGCCGTCCTTCCCGACCTTGTCGGTGTCGCCGCGGACCGCCTTGTAAGCCTCGCGGTGCTTTTCGTTGAGGATCGATCCTTCCTGCACATAGATGCGGTAGCCCGGCTGGTCGCCCTTCGTGAGCTCCGTATAGTTGCGGATCTTGCGCTTCAACGAGACATCACTCACCAGCCCCCTGTTGGTCTCGGGGTCGATGCGCGGCAGGTTGCCGGCGTCGGGATCGCCGTTCGGGTTGCCGTTGGTGACGTCGAACAGGAAGACGATATCGTAGCGATTGGCGAGCGCGGTCATCAGGCGGCCTCCTCCGGTGCAGACTTCTCGGATTTTTTGAAGAATTCGTTGCGCTGGTGGTAATAGCCGAGGCCGAACAGAGCCTGGCTCTTCTCGGGAAGGCTCGCAGGAAACGGATCACCTTGCGGAGACATTGCCTCCATGATCGCACCGACGGCCTTTTCGAGATTGACCTTGAGGCCGGGCTTTTGCTTACCGATCTTCGACAAATGGTTCGCTGACCCGGCTTCCAGCATCCGGAAAACTTTGCGGGGCTGCGCGGACGCTGCGCCGTAAAATTTGTCCTTGATGGTGGCGTTGACATTGCGGCCAAGCGCGGCAGCCTGAATTTGTTCGTAGACCGCGAACAAACGTCCCAGCAGATAGCCGGGTTCCACGCATTCAGGATCAAGCGACACCGGCACCTCCATGTTGAAATTTCTGATAAGAATGGACTTGAGGATAGCAACTCGCAGCGCATTGACATCATGGTCCGCACGCAGCCTCATGATCAATGTCGAGAGCAAGGTGAGCGGATATGGCGCATCCGTCAGGATCGCTCGCATCCATTCACCCGCGAGGTTAGGCTGAACGTTTTCCGACTTGCGCAGCACCGCGGTTTCGATCAGCATCCGCCACATCGATGGCGCCTCTTCCTTCGGTGGCGGCTCGATGCGTAATCGACCGAGATGCCGCAAATAGCGTTCGGCGATGACACCGAAATCATCCTCAATGTAGAATCGCACCGAGAGCCGCGCCGCATTTGGTGCCAGTGCCAGAACGAAGAAGCGAACGCCCCTCGGAAGGTCGGGTTTGAATTCCTCAATGGGGCGACCGGCGCGGAGTTTTGCGAGGATGGCTTGCAGCTTGTTCAAACCGACAGCCCCCGCTTGCCTTTCGTCAAGGAACCCGAGGAAAAGGCTCTCCGCCTCCAGGGCTGGCTGCGCCTCGGAATAATCGGCCCAGAAGATGGTCGATGCATCGCCGACCTGAATGCGATGTCCACTGTCCCGCTCAAGGAAATGATTGAGTGCGGACGTGTAGGCGAAGGCTGCGGCTTCGGAGACGGGGGCATTGTCACCCTGCTCGTGTCCATAGGAAGTGAAGGCGTCGAGATTAAAGGAGACGATAGAGGCGCCAGACGATTGCGCGCCCCACACACCCTTGATGGCCGGATGCAATCGCGCCACCGGGGTGTGGTGGCCAGTAATGAGGCAAGCCGCAGATGTCTTTTCGCCGGCCGCAATCAGACGCGCCCATAGCTCGCGCGCAGCCGGACGATCATGAATCATAATATTCGCGAGCCGGTCGCTTTCCAGCGTAAAGACGATATTCTGGTCCTTCATGTCTTCAGGCCAGCCGAGACCCGCAAATTGATCGACATTCCAGCTATCGAGAAAACGCAACATGGCTTGCAATCCTTCGTCCGACGACGGGGCGAGCCAATCGCGATGCCGGACAACGAATGCTTCATGCTCTCGGGATGTCCGCTTCCCCTCACCCGCGGTCACACCCAGGACGTAAGCGGTCTTGTCCCACAGAAAGTTGGGTTCAATGCCCGAGGTGCGCTTCGCGGGTTGCGGCACGGCCATCAAACGAGCCGTTTTTTTCTTTCCTTGCCCTTCCCGCAGGTCGATCGGCAGGTGCGCGACCGTTCCATCCGGATAGAGCGAGACGACGAAGCCGATCTTTTCCTGCGAATAGCCGAAGGGAGGCACTTCGCCGCGTTCGGCCATACGGTCATAGGCGCGGACGAGGGAGGCCAGCGCACTCATCGGCGAATATCCGGAGAATCAGGTGACGGCACATGCACTACACCCTGATCGAGCGCTGCCCTGAAGAACAGCGAGTTTCGGTCCCCGGCATGATCGATGTCGTACAACATGAAGCCGAGATCACGTGTTTCGTTGATGGCCTGAGGCAACGGCGCGCCGGGCTCGATCAGTTGGAAATCCGCCGGAAATTCGCGGCTTCCAAGACAGGGCTGGTGAAAGCACTGGCCCTTGCGGGCGCGGCGATTGAAGGTGTCGAGATGCTTGCCTTCGTTATCGTCAGCACCGGCCTTGGGCGTCAGCGCGAATCGGGCGCAGATCACATAGGCCACGTCGGTCAGCACGGTCGAGGCGCGCTGCTGCCGGTTGTCCTCGACGATCAGAGCGAGATTGCCGATGTCCCCGGTTTTCATCGCGGCACCGATCGCGCGCGTCGAGGCCTTGGCACCGACTTCGTTGCGCCGGATCGACTGGAAGCGGATCGGCTTGAGGACGTGAATCTCCTCGACGATCCATTTGATGGACGGCTTCCAGTGGATCGCTTCAAGGACGCCACGCGCGGCAGAAGGCGTCATGACATCGTAGGAGACGCGCTCAACCTTCATTTCCGGACGCGTAAACAGCGCCCACCTCCCCGAAACGAGGAGACGAATTCCATATGACATTTCCTGACCCGAACAAGATTCCTTGCAGACTTCAACGTGCCGAGAAATTGGCACGCAATCAAACATTGCACGCGGGAATGAACAAATCAAGAACATTTTTACAAATCGAGTTGGCGCCCCCTTAGCAAGGGGCGCGCCTTTACCCCTCAGCATTTGTAGTCAATGTTTCGATCCGCACCCAACGACATCAGGTGACAAGAAGCCTCAGAAATATCGGACGAGCTTGATAAGTGCTGTTAGCAGAACAGCTATCCAATCTGAGGCGTGACAAGGCTTGGGTTTAAGCCGATTCATTTGAGCGACCCCTTGTGGGGTACCCCTTCTTCAAATCAGCCACTGATCCCCCGCGAGTTCGTCTGCTTTCTCCCAAACCAGCCCCGTCTCTCTCGAATAGAAATCCTCGGTCATCAGCATTGCGAATTGGTCGGCAAATCCTTCGACGAACTGGACATGTCCGTTCTCGATGAGTTTCGTACGATCTCGCGGCGGTACCTGAACGACATAGCTCTGCAACTTGCGGGCGGCGAGTCCCGGCGGCATCCCCGCCCTCAACGCGCGCAAGATGGCTTGGGGTTCCTCGTCGATCGCCACGATCACGGGCTCCATACCGCTTTCAATCAGACGGAATTGTTCTGCGACGCTGCGATAGGCAAAGTCGGTCCCGCCGTGATCGAGAACGAATTTTCTCATCACCGCATGCTTATCCAACCCCTGTTCGCTTTTCCTCCAGTAGACCTCCCGGAAATAAGCCTCGATCGTTTGCGGAGAAAACAGATCGCCACGATGCTCGCCGAGGATTCGCAGCATGTCGCCGATCAGTCCCTCGATCTCGGCTGGCGCCCTGGCCTCGGCCGGCTTGAAGATCGTGACGACACTCTCCTCAACCGGTCGGCAGCCTTCGCGATTGCAGCGGCCCGCCGCCTGCGTCAACTGGTCGAGGCCTGCCTCGGCCCGCCAAACCTTTGGAAAGTCGATGTCCACGCCAGCCTCGACCAGCGAAGTCGCGATAACGCGGCAGGGCCTCCCCTCTTCGAGCCGTCCACGCGCATCCCTGAGAATGTTTCGCCGATCGGAAGCCGTCTGCCGGGTCGTGAGATGAACCAGGCCGTCGATACCGGCTGACGCGGCCATCTGATAAAGTTTCAAGGCATGCCGACGGCTGTTGACGATCGTCAAGGCCTGATCGATCTCGGACATTTCAGCCACGAGATCGTTGTCCGTCATAACTCCGGCGAGGCGCTCCGTCGTACGCTTGAGGTCGCGGTGCAACCGTGCCGGATCGGGCGCGAGTTCGCGTTCCGGGCCGGTCTCAAATCCTCCGGGGAAGCGCGGCTCCTGCAACGCCGGCTGGGTCGCCGTGCACAGCACGATGCTGCATCCATAGTTCCGCGCCAGTTCGTCAAGCGCCGCGACGCAGGGCCTTAGGACATGATGCGGGATCGTCTGCGCCTCGTCGAGAATGATGACGGCGTTGGCAAGGCTATGCAGCTTGCGGCAACGCGAACTGCGATTGGCAAACAGGCTTTCGAACAATTGCACATTGGTGGTGACGACCACGGGCGCCTGCCAGTTCTCCATTGCCAACCGCAGCTTGGCATCGGCTCGTTGGCTCCGAAAAGATTCCTCCTTTGCCGCCGTTTCCTGCTCAATCGATGAGTGATGTTCGAGAATGACATCGTCTCCAAGTATATCGCGGAAGATAGAGGCGGTCTGATCGATGATCGATGTAAACGGGATCGCGTAGACAATCCGGTCCATCTTCCAATGCCTGGCATGATCGAGTGCGAAGCCGAGCGAAGCCAAGGTCTTGCCGCCGCCTGTCGGCACATTCAACGTGAACACGCCGCGAGGCTGTCCGGCTTTCTCGCGCACATGGGCCAGAATCCCGCTGCGCAACTGGTTCAGCGGGGTATCGGCGGCATCCCGGCGCTTTGCCGACATGTGGGTATCGAAGCGGGCGATCATCCGCTGGATTTCATCCGAAAGAAGCGGCCAGGTGCGGTCGACCTGACGGCCGTCCACGGACGCATAGAAGGCCTCCGTATCGAGAAAATCCGCATCCACCAGGCAGGAGAAAATCATTCGCCCAAGGAACGCGATCTGGAACCCGCCAATATTCGCTCTCGGCTTAAGGCTCGCAGGAACGAGCCCAGTGGAATCGATTTCGATTTCGTCCCGCCAAATGGCATCGAGCGGCGGGACCTTCTTTTTGAGCCGGTCGGCCAGCCCGCTGGTTTCGCCGGACATATCAGGCAGGCCGGCGTGATGTCCGGCGATGGCGTAAGCGATCAATTCGGCCATGCCCTTGTCGCGGCCCTTCAGGCCAAGATTCAACACCTCCTGTGCACCGGCCGTTGAATGATCCACGCCGCCGGGACCGCCCCCGCCGATGTAAGCTTGATAGGCTTCCGAATATTTCCCAAGGTCATGCAGCCAACCGGCCAGCGCTGCCGCCTTGGCGGCACCGAACTTGTCAGCGAGCGCCGCTGCTTTCAGCCCGGTTTGCCTGAGATGGTCATCGAGCGGCTGCCAATCCGAACGGTCCGCTCTTCCTGTCGAATGTGCGTAATACAAATGGCACTCCAAGAGCTTCACTCAAAAAGCAATGTTAAGATATTCCCTGTTATCCAAGGTCACCGCCAGCGGCGATCAAACGTGCCCCACGAACGCCGTCCGTCCGATGCGAACCGCATCAGAGTCCGGCAATCGACATGCTACACAACTCTTGGATTTTCGATTTCTTGCCCGGTGAGTACGCCTCCAATTCCGACGGACTTCGAGAAAATTCGACGAAGTCGAAGCCATATCCAACCGGCAACCTTGAGGTCCAGTGGGATCAAAATTTGCCTCCGCTGAATGTCTCCCCAAAACGGGAATTTCTGCGGTTGTGGCTGGAGACTTTTGGGAGATTCTCGCCGAAGTTGCCGATTTTCGGATTTCTGGAGACCATGGCAAAATGCAAAAATCCCCGTAAAATGCAGAGATCTCGCGTATAAATCGACAACAATCTTGGATCGAACCTCCGAATGGCGGAATCAAAATCAGTCTGATTATCCAGCGATTTCAACGCGTATTTGGAAGAAGGAGGGTCAAGACGCGCTTCAACAATCTCAATAGGCTGGCAGCCGTTTCCAAATTTTGGACAGCCCTTCGTCGAGGCTACCGTCCACGCAAACTCCCGGCTATCGCCGAAAGCACATCGGCCAGCTGCCTCGCCATTTCCGGTGGCGGCAGCGGGATCCTGAGGCTCTGCGCGCCAGTGCGCGGATCACGTTCGATCCATGGCTGCGCTTCGGAGCCATTGGAGGCAGCGATGGCGCCAACGAACTGCGCCCCCATCTGCAGCAGCATCTGCCACGGATCAGGAGATGCCTCGCGCAGCGTTTGCCCGGCTTCGCCGGATTCCGCGACATACATCTCACCAGCGCCGGCAACTGGATCTGCATCGACCGCGCTGACCGATTGTCCGCTGGTGGCTCCGTCGACTCTTCCAGCCTCCTCAGCAGGAGAGATGACCTCGCCTACCCCCATAGTTCCTGTGACACCTTCCACATCCTTCAGGAAGCGGTTGAGCCGCGACCCGCCCAGTGAAATCTCGCCGTTGCCACCATCGAGGATTCCTTCCGACAACGAGCGTTTGAATGCCAGCACCGAAAGCATGCCCTCTTCGATCGAGCCTTTCGCGACGAAATTGACGACCTGAACCGGCCGCACCTGGCCGAGCCGATGGACGCGTGCGATGCGTTGCTCGAGCACGGCCGGATTCCATGGCAGATCCATGTTCACCAGTGTCGACGCATGCTGCAGATTGAGGCCTGTGCTGCCGGCGTCAGTCGACAGGAATACGCGACAGGTGGGATCATCGCGAAAGCGCTGAAGCAACTCCGGCCGTTTGTCCGACGGCACGCTGCCATGGAAACTGACATAGCCGATCCCCCGCGCCTCCAAGCGGCGGATGAGGATGTCGTGTGTCCGGGTCCATTGCGAAAAGACCACGGCCTTGGCCTCCGGCGTCACGAACAACTGCTCGAGCAGAGCGGCCAGTTCGTCGGCCTTGACGCCGTGGTCGGTCTGCAGGTCGAGCAGATAGGTGCTGTTGCAGGACATTCGCATGTTCTGAAGGGCGCAGGTCAGGCGCCGTTGATCCTTGTCCGAGAGAAACCTGGTCTTGCGCCAGCGCTGGACAATCCGGGCCACAATATCCGCGTTTTCCTGATGATGGAGCTTTTGCGGCTCGGTCATCGGTACCAGCACGTTTTGATCCGTCCGGCTGGGCAGTTGCTGCAGCACCTCCGACTTTCGCCGGCGAATCATGATGGGCGCCAAGGTTTGGCCGATCTTCTCCAGCCTTGTATAACCGGTAACGCGGCCAGCCTCGTCCTTGACCTGATGTTCGTGCAAGAGCTTCCAGGTTGGGCCCAATCGGTGCTGATCGACGAATTGCACGATCGAAACCAGCTCCTCCAGCTTGTTCTCCAGGGGCGTTCCCGTCAAAACGATCGCATATTGGCTATCGATGCGTCTCAGGGCTCGCGCCGCAACCGTGCTCCAATTCTTTACACGCTGAGCTTCATCGACGATTACCAGTTCAGGTGCCCAGGCAGCGATTAGGTCGAGATCGGGCTGCAGCTTCTCATAGTTCGTAATCTTGCAGAAGTCGTCCAGCCCGTAGTCGTTCTGCCGCTGGGCTCGCCCGCCAATTATGACGCGCGCCGCGCGCTT
This sequence comes from Pseudomonadota bacterium, assembly GCA_023422775.1. GTDB lineage: Bacteria > Pseudomonadota > Alphaproteobacteria > Rhizobiales > Xanthobacteraceae > Bradyrhizobium. The sequence goes on along the minus strand of JAFAGM010000095.1, from coordinate 75,177 downwards.
GCCTCGCCGCCCGGAAAAGCGAGCTATTTCGCTCTGCCATTGGTATTTGAGCGATGTCGGGCAAATCACCAGGACTCTCGATACGCCGAAATGGCGGGCCAGTATTTCCGTCGCGGCGATTGCCTGTATCGTCTTGCCCAATCCCATGTCGTCGCCGATCAACGCCCGACCGGCCCTAACCGCGAACAGCGCGCCCTCCGCCTGGTAGGGATAGAGCGCTACCTTCAGGAGTCTTTGCAGCTTGGGGTCGGCGGCGCCGCGCGGGAACAATCTATCGAGCTTGGATGCTCGCTGATCGGCGTCCTGCCTTCCTGCAATGAAATCGAGGGTATCGTCATAGGCGCGAAGCTCGTGACCACTCTTCGACACCAAAGCCATGAAGCGCTTGAGCTCGCCGAGCCGATCGTCCGCCAGGATTCCATCGCGCTTCATATCGAACAAGCGATCAGCAGCCATCCTCACCGCCGGCGGGCAATCCGTCCCGGCGCGGAAGTGAACGCAACGCTTGCCTGTATTGCGCAAATAGAGCTCGGAAAATGTCGGCTGGTAGCCGCGCGCGAACGCGGCCTTCGCGCCTCGCTTCCTCTCCAGTTGCGCGAGCGTGAACTCGAGGTGCTTGCAGGTCCCCAACTCATTCGTTGCGTAGTCAGGGCACGAGCAGAAGTTTCCTCCCGGCCCCAGGCCCCGTACCACCACACGGTAACTCGATTTCGAATTCGGATTGGTGACCCGGAACTCGGAAAAGAACGGCTCGCTGCCGAGATTTTCCAGCACGAAGGATTGCTCGCGGCCAAACTGGCGGCGCAGACCACGCTGCCAGTCGGCCATCGACATATCAGCCGGCGCGTGGGTGCGTACAAGCTTGACTTCTTTGTTCGGTTTCACGGCGGGCTCGCAACTACGGTGCACCGATCTCATCGACGCACCTTCCGTTCAAGGTTCAACAGGGTTGTCTCGCGACGATTGATCCTAGCTCCTGGTCAATCGCGACGCACCCCCAGCGAGACCATAATCCACCGCGGATTGGGCTCATCCCTGGAAGCTGAACCAAATTTTGGTTGGCTACACAAGCGTCACTCTCGGAATGCCAAGGCTCTCTCGAATGCCCGCCTGCCAGGCCGCGAGAAGCCTTCTTCCGATCTCGCGATGAACCGAATTTTCATTGAAATATTTTGTCACCTCCGGTGCCGATTTCGCCAGAACGTCAGCGGCGTGCTCAATGATCTCGTTGATCGCCGGCAGGGAGAGATCGCAGCGGGTTTGACCAAGACGCACCAACGCCTTGCGGTCTGGCCATCCGGTCGAACCATTCAATGTGAGCGCCAGGCCGTCCTTCGGCAGATAGGGCACCGTGCTGACGAGATCATAAACCGGCGCAAGACGTGCGGGACCAGTGACATCTTCATAGATGACGCCGAAGTTCTTCAGATGCGCGTCACCATTGCGAAGCGCACAATTGAGGACGAACAGCTTGAACAGATCCTCCAGCGCGCTGCGCTGGCCGGCCGGATCGATGAAATCGCGGGCACGTTTGAATAAGCGTGTTTCGTAGCCACCATTGTATTTCTCGGTAGTGGGTACACCGTTGAGGACGCAAAAGTCCTCGTAGCCCAGATAAGAGCCATCAAGCCGCAGATCGAAGCGCTTCACAACGATGGCAGCACCGTTGTCTGAAAGCTGGAAGTCCGGAACGGTCAACCCCATGGCCTTTGCCGCAGACAGGCAGAAATGTTCGTTGGCAGCCAGTTCGGGATATTCGTTCGGGTCCCAGAACTTTACGATATGCGTAGCGCTGCGGAAGCTCTGGGTTTGGCGATCACCCCTACCTTTTCCAGCGTCGTCGACGGCGCGGATCATCACCTTCGGCTGGATGCCCGAAAGCCCTGAATGGACCGCGAACTTCTCGAGAAGATAGGCGAACAGCTCGCCACCGCGCTTTGCGCTGAGAATCTCGTCGATCGATTGGAATGGAACGTCCTCATTTAGCTCGGCATCGATATCAGCGTAACGGATGCGCCCGATCTGGGTTCGTCCAACAACCGCCAGCAAATCGAAATCATCAAACGTTCCGGTCGCCTTGGCAAAACTTCGCACAAGGTACGCCCGGAGCGCCCCCTCCGGGAGATTCATGTCGAATATCGGCGCAAGACCATGTTGCATATTCCAAGATGCCGTCCGTACCGGCATCGTGATCGAGACTGCGCGTTCGGCTGTCACTTTCGGCTCGTAGACGAAAGCTGTCCCTCGCGGTCCATGGCGGTCCAAATGTCCAGCGGACTGCTGATCTGTCCAGACGCTGAGCATTAGCGAACCTCCTCCGCTGCCAGATCCTCAAGTGTCGGGCGGCCGCGATTGAGCTGCGTCAACCTCAGGTCGAGATCCAACGCATTCAAGATACGAAGCAGATGTTTGATGCCCATTTCCGCAAGGCGCGCATTCTCAAGCGCCTCCAGGCGTGCGCGACTGACGCCGGCAGTTTGCGCCAGCTTGCTCTGCGACCATCCCTTCGACTTACGGGCCTCCTTAACACGCTCACCGAGTTGGATAAGGTCCATGTCTGCATCCTATAATAGTCAATCCTTGAATATTGATCTAACTTGTCTATTATAATAGTCACAACGGCTCGACGCAATGCCTTCTATAGAAGTTAGTTTTTCAAATATTGACGAAACTGCATCTTTAAGTAGGCAATTCTAGAGTTGGCCAAATATTGGCAGTGAGGGTTGACTAGATAGAACAAACAAGGAACATTTTCGAGCCTGCCACCCGATGCCGCCCGCAACGAACGCTTTCGAAACTCCGTGCCGCCCCTCTCAGCGACAACCGTTGTCATTCGACGAGCGGCGCCGCATGGCGACCGCCGCGATGCCGACGAAGGATTTCTCCCTCGCCGCTCGTGACGAAGAGATCAGGGACCATCCGACGAAGGACAACCAATGGCCATCTGGGATTCCAATAATCAGGTGTATTTCGAGGGGCGAGATAGCACTGCAGGCTGCAGCGTGTGGGAAAATAGACTAGCCTATCGCGCAAGTTGCAGATCTCCGTCGGAATATCGAGAAGGCTGCCCATGCAAGCCGTAAGCGACTCGGCCGAGCTTTTCAGGCACGTCAGCGCCGAAAAGGCCTACTTTTATCGCTGCATCATGGACGTTTTCGCCGCAGCCAAGCGGCAGTATCGGCTGCAGCTAAGACCGGACGAAGTGCTTGCCGAAGCTCGATGGCCAGCCAAGCTCCCTGAGATTGAAGAAGTCAATGCCGCGCTGGCCCAGCTCACCGCTTGGGGTAATCTGGAATCGCACCCTGACACTGCGCGAGTGTCCAGTCTCAGTGATTTCTACCGTGCTCGCTATCTCTATCGGCTCTCGCAAGGCGGCGAAGCCGTAGAATCGGCGCTGGCGCTTTTCGTGCAGACCCTGGAGCGCCGCGCCGAACTGCAAAGCGTAGCCCTCGAAGACATCGCAAGCCGGCTCGAAGCCCTGCGGGCACTGGCTGCCGAGACCGAGCCGGATGCGGCCAAGGTCCATGAGACGCTTCGGGATCTCGTCCGCGTTTTCGAAGGCCTTGCCGAGAATGCACAGGCGTTCATGGCCGGCGTTGCACGCAGCATTGAGCTGCAGCAGGCCCAGGCCGGTGCAGTGCTGAACTACAAGCGACAACTCATCGATTATCTGGAGCGCTTCATCGGCGATCTGGTGCGCCGCTCCGACACTATTGCCGGCTTGATCGATGCTCTGGAGCCCAGGATCGATGCGATGCTGCAACAGGTCGCCGCGCGCGAAGGGCGCGACGCCGCTCCGGGCGATATCCAGGATCAGATCGACGCGCAAACCCGTTACCGGGACGCATGGCGCGAGCGCTGGAAGGGGCTGCGTGGCTGGTTCTTCCGCTCCAGCCACGAACCTTCGCAAGCCGAGTTGTTGCGAGCGAGGGCACGATCGGCCATTCCGCAACTTTTGGCCGCCATCGCGGCGCTCAATGAACGGCGGAGCGGCCGCAGCGATCGCTCGGCCGACTTCCGCGTTCTGGCCGGCTGGTTTGCCGCCTGCGCCGACGACAACGAGGCCCATCGGCTTGCCCGCGCCGCCTTTGCGCTGAATCCCGCGCGGCATTTCTCGCTCGACATCGATGCGAGGATTGATGTGCCGGCCACCACCCGCTGGGCCGACGCCCCGCCCTTGGTGATTCACCCCCGCTTGCGCGAATACGGCGAAGCCGCTCCAAGAGGACCTCTGCCGCGCGTGCGGGACCGTACGGAGGCCCGCGCGCGCCTGGCGCGCGAACTCGCACAAGAATCTCTACAGGTTGAGGCGGCACGGCAGCGCCTGGCGACCGGACTGCCCACACATCTTTCCAGCCTGGGCGAGCTCGACGCACACGCCTTCAGTCTGTTCCTGGGATTGCTCGGCGAGGCTCTGTCCGAACAAGCTGGTCCGGAATCCGTAGCAGAACGGCCGACAGGTGACGGTCTATTGCACATTCATCTGAAGCCGCTTCCTCCAGACAGTTATGCCGAAATCAATACGCCGCGGGGCACGTTCGGCGGGCGCGACCACGTGATCACAATCACATCGACACAAGACGCGCAATGAAGACAAGCCGTCAGAGACCCAGGGACAGCCGCAGCATCGGCCAGCAGCAGCGCCAGTTCCAGCGCGAAGAATTTCGCAGCGCCCTTCGCGCCTTGTTGATGACGCCGTTGATGAGCCCGATGCATGAAGACTTCATTGCAGTGCGTCGCCAGGCAAACGCCCTGCAAGAGTGGTTTACCCGCGAAACCGGATGGCCGTTGCAGATCGGACGGGAGGGTGCTCGCCTATATAAGCGGCCCGCCGATCTCGACAACTCCACCCGGGGTCTGCCCGACTATGATCGCCGCAAGTATGTGCTGCTCTGCCTTGCCTGCGCGGTGCTCGAACGCGCCGACCCCCAAGTCACCCTTCGCGTTCTGGGAGAAAGATTGCTCGGTCTTGCTGCCGAACCGGGACTGACGTCACTCAGCTTCATCTTCACGCTCGGCTCCCATCACGAGCGACGCGAACTGGTGGCGGTGTGCCGTACCTTGTTGAGCCTGGGCGTGCTGCAGCGCGTTGCCGGCGACGAAGATGCTTTCGTGCAGGGTGGAGGCGATCAGGCAGATGCGCTCTACGACGTGCATCGGCCGGCGCTCGCCGGCATACTGGCGGCCGTGCGGGGCCCGTCGACCTGGCCCGCCGAAGAGGCGCCAAACACGCTGGACCAGCGGTTGCACTCCCTGCTCGATGAGCACGTCGCGGACAGCGACGAGGGTCAGCGCACGGCGTTGAGACACCGGATCGCGCGTCGCCTCCTCGACGATCCGGTGATTTACCTTGAGGACCTGAACCCGGACGCCCGTTCCTATTTCATAAACCAACGCGGGGCGATGGCCGCCCGTCTGTGCGACGCGACAGGTCTGGTCGCAGAGCAGCGAGCCGAGGGGCTGGCCCTTGTCGATGAAACGGGCACACTAACGGATGTCGCAATGCCTGCCGAAGGTACCGATGCGCATGTGACATTGCTGGCTGCAGAATACCTCGCCACGGACTACCGGCAGCAGACCGATACTGCCGGCCGAAGGCAGCCCTTCGTCAAGCGCGAGCACGATATCATCGACTTCCTGCGTGACGCCAAGAGCCGATATGGCCGCTATTGGCGGAAATCGGCACGTGAACCAGGCGCCGAACGTGAGCTCGCGAAGATCGCCATAGGGCGTCTTGAGAAGCTCCAGCTAATTGTCAGGAGCGCAGATTCCATCCTGCCGCTTCCGGCGCTCGCGCGTTTCGCGCTGGGCGAGGCCGAAATCCGCCAGGAAGCACCGGACTTGCCAATCCCCGCCTCCGACTCTCTCTTTTCCAGATGAAGACGATGTCGCCCTTGCTTTCGCTACCGCACGAGAGGCCGAATCTGCCAGTTCCAGCGCAACCGCGCTGGCAACCCTTACGACTCGGTGTCGTGGAGCTGTTTCACTACGACAGTGAAGAATTCTGGTTCCGCGACGGCCATCTGCTTCTGCGCGGCAATAACGGCACCGGAAAGTCGAAGGTGCTGTCGTTGACCCTGCCCTTCCTGCTCGACGCGCAGGTCAAGCCATCGCGCATCGAACCCGACGGGGACAGCGGCAAGAGGATGGCCTGGAATCTCCTGATGAACAGCCACGATCGTCGCAATGGCTATGCGTGGATCGAATTCGGCCGCCTCGCCGACGACGGTACGCCGCGATATCTGTCGCTCGGGGTCGGGCTTTCCGCGGTCGCCGCCCGCCCGCAGGTGGAAAGCTGGTTCTTCCTGATCGAGGAAGCAGAGCAGGCGCCGCGCATCAATCAAGACCTCTGGTTGATGAGCGACCAGCGCGTCGTATTGACCAGGGAACGCCTTCGCGACGCTCTCCATAGCCGTGGCCAGGTCTTCGACACCGCGACCAGCTATCGTCGCGCGGTCGACGAACGGTTGTTTCACCTCGGCGCCAAGCGTTACGATGCATTGATGGACACCCTTATCCAGTTGCGGCAGCCGCAACTTTCCAGGAAGCCGGATGAAACCGCGCTCTCGAACGCACTGACTGAGGCCCTGCCGCCGCTTGCGCCGGAGTTGCTGGGCGATGTGGCCGAAGCGCTCGGCCAACTCGAGGAGGACCGCCGTCAGCTTGAAGAATACCAGGCACTGGCCAAGGCCATTGCGCAATTCGACCAACGCTATCGCATTTACGCCGGAACGCAGAGCCGCCGGCAAGCGCGCGCGCTGCGTCAGGCCCAGACTGAATTCGACAGCGCCAGCCGAGCGCGCAGCGAGGCTCAAGTCCGACTTGAGAACGCAAGGAGCGATGAGGCGAAAGCCCAGACCGCACATCATGAGACGGAAGTCGCGCTGGCCAGCGAACGCTCCCGCCTCGAAACACTGCGTAGCAGCCCGGCGATGGAAGATGCCAACCGCCTCGAATTGGCCGTGAAGGAAGCCGAGGCGCGTGGACGCGCAGCGCAGGGAGCAGCTTCAACCCTTGAGGAATCAACCAGGCGATCGGAGCGCAGCGCGAAGGATACGGAACTCGCCAATCAACGCGCGCTCGCGGCCGAGCGCAGGACGGCCGGATTGCGTCAGGACGGCATGAACCATGCCGAAGCGGCGGGTATTGCCAGCCTTCACGCGGAGAACCCGCTGTCAACGCTCACGACCGATGCACTGGTCGAGCTGACGCAAAAGGCGTTCGATGGCGCATCGGCCGCGCTGCAAGAACTGGTCACCAGACGACGCGAGCAGATCGCGCTGCTCCGCCAACGCCACGCCGACATGGCGTCCATCGAGATCGAGCACGCGCAGCACCTGCGCACACGTAATGATAGACAGGATGCGGTCGAAGCCGCAGTACGCCAACGTGAGCTGGCGGATGCCGACGTTGAACGCAAGGGCATCGATCTCATCGAGGCCTGGGAGCGATACTTGGCCGGCCTGAAACAACTGCAAGTCAGTTCCGACGAACGTCTTGCGGCGCTGGCGGCCTTGGGCGACTGGGTCACGACCCTGGACGGAGATGATCCGACGCGCCACTTGCTGCAGGCCGCCCAGTTGCAGGCCAATCAGCGGCTTGCACAACGTCGCGTCACCCTCGACGGCGAACGCCAGGTGCTGGAGGCTGAAGGCAAGACCCTCGAAGACGAGCGTAGCCATCTCGAAGCCGGTATCGACACTGTGCCCCCCGCACCTTACACGCGAAGCTCCGATGCGAGGGCTGCCCGTACCGGCGCGCCGCTTTGGCAATTGGTGGACTTTCGCGATACGGTAACCGGTCCGCAGCGGGCCGGCCTCGAAGCTGCGCTGGAAGCTGCCGGCCTGCTCGATGCCTGGGTTTCGCCCGATGGCCGGTTGCAAACCAGAGATGGCGGCTCCGTGCTGTACGATACGCAAATCTTGGAGCGCCGGCCGCATCGGACGTCACTTGCCAATTGGCTGCAGGCTGCCCTGCCGGACTACAGCACCGTATCAGTTGATGTCATCGAACGGGTGCTGGCCGCAATCGCCTGCAGCGACGACGATTTTGTCGATAGTGAATCCTGGGTGGCTCCGGACGGTCGATTCCGCCTTGGCAGCCTGGCAGGCGCCTGGGACAAATCCGCGGCGGTCTATATCGGATACGCTGCTCGTGCGGCCGCCCGTGAGCGGCGGCTGGCCGAGATTGCCGAGAGACTAGTGTCGATCGGCCACGAACTCGCGGCCCTGCGAGCGAAGACCGGACAACTCACCAACGATCAGCACGAGACCGACGCTGAATGGCGCCTGGCTCCGGCCGATGATGTCCTTCGAGAAGCCCATCTCGCCGGCGTCGCTGCCGCTCGCGACGCACGGCTCGCCCGCGACCGGTTGGGCGAGGCAGACGCTCAATATCGGGAAGCGGAAGAAAACCTGCGGAGGGAGCGTGAACGGCTTGCCGCCGACGCTAGCGATTTGCGTTTGCCAATATCACTTGCCGCCCTTCCTGCGATCGAAGCGGCGCTGAACAACTATCAAGACGCGCAGATCCGGCTCACGCAAACCATCCATGAGCTGCGCCTGGCGCTCATAGACCTAAACAGGCAACGCGCCCGCGAAGCTGAACTGCTTGACGACGTGAAGAGGCATCAAGAGCAGCGCGATACGGCTCGGATCGAGGCGGAAGAAGCATCGTCTCGGCTTATTGTACTGCGCGAAGCAGTAGGTGCAAAAGTCGAGGAACTGCAGCAGATGCTCAGTGGGGCGCGCGCGGGCGTCGAACGGTGCGGGACCGAATGGAAGAAGGCAGGGACGGCCCTGCAAAAGGCTGGCGAGGCGCGTGCTGTCGCCGACGAGCAATCCGCGACCGCGGATGCGGCGTTTGAGCGCGGCAGCGAAGCGCGTGCACAAGCCATTTCGAAGTTCCGGCAATTCACCTTGGCAGGTCTGCTGTCGGCCGCATTGCCGGACCTGGAGGTACCGGACGCGAGCAGCCCCTGGACGATAGATCCGGCGCTGACGCTGGCCCGCCGCGCCGAACAGGCCCTGTCCGGCGTAAAGGACGACGACGAGGCGTGGACGCGCGTCCAGCGGCAGATTGGCGAAGACTTTACCGAACTGCAACGTTCCCTCAGCGCGCTCGGCCATCAGGTGCTTGCCGAACAGAGCGACTGGGGCCTCATCGTAAACGTCATCTACCAGAACCGGTCCGAACGCCCGGACCGCCTCGCGACGCGGCTTGCGGCAGAGATCGACCAGCGCACCGAGTTGTTGAACGCCAACGAGCGCGCTGTGCTGGAAAATCATCTTCAGGCCGAGATCGCCTCCGAAATCCAGCGTCTGCTGCAGACGGCGGAGGCGCAGCGCGATGCCATCAACAAAGAACTGTACAGTCGGCCAACATCGACGGGCGTTCGCTTTCGTCTGTTGTGGCCGCCTCTGTCGGAAGAAGAAGGCGCCCCCGTCGGCCTGGAGGCTGCGCGTAAGCGTCTCCTCAATACCAACGCGGACCTGTGGTCGTCCGAGGACCGTCGGGTCGTCGGTGCGATGTTGCAGCAGCGCATCGTCGCTGAGCGCGAGCTTGCCGAAGCGGATGGAGGCAGCCTGATCGACCAACTCGCGCGCGCGCTCGACTATCGACGCTGGCACAGATTCCGCGTCGAACGCTGGCAGGACGGTCAATGGCGCAAGCTTTCCGGCCCGGCCTCCAGCGGAGAGCGGGCCCTCGGCCTCACCGTGCCGTTGTTTGCCGCTGTTGCCAGTTTCTACAGCCAGGGCAGCTACGCGCTGGCACCGAGGTTGATTTTGCTCGACGAGGCTTTTGCCGGCATTGACGATACCGCACGCGCTCATTGTATGGGCCTCATTCGGGAGTTCGATCTGGATTTCGTAATTACGAGCGAACGAGAGTGGGCCTGCTACGCGGAACTGCCCGGCGTATCGATCTGCCAGTTGCAGCGGCAGGAGGGCATCGATGCGGTGTTCGTTTCGCGTTGGACCTGGGACGGGAAGGCAAGAGTACGGGAAGCCGATCCCGACCGCAGGTTTGCAACGGCATGACCGATGGGGCCGAAGAACGTCTTCGACGCCTGCTCGGCGGCAACCATCTCGCCTCCCTGCGCAAGCGCCTGCGTCGGCGCTTCGAACGCGTGCCGCTGAATGGCGTGGTCGAGAGTTTTCGCATCGGCGATTTGACGGCGCCGGAGCACGCTGCGCTGGCTTCGCTGCTGGGTCGTCCCCAGCACTACGCGAATTCGCTGCGGATCGATGTTCGCGAGGTCGACGCTGCCTTCCGGAATTCCGGCATCGCTTCCTCGCTGCGCGACGCGCTTGAGCGGCTTGACGGCCCGATTGCCAACCTCGCCAGCGAGCGGTTTCAGTCGCAAACCCTCTGGTCGGATGTGATCAGGGGCTGCAATCACCCCGGACTCGTCGGATTGCTCGAGAATCCGGCAGGCTTGGGCCTGCTCAAACGCCTCGCCAAACGAGAGCCTTCGGCAGCGAGCCAATTATGTCGCCGTGCTGAAGCGATCCTGCAACGTCTGCCGGCGAACGGCATCACACGCTCGCAACTGGCTGCCGAGGTGTTGGGCGATGCCCATGCGCTGGATAGCGGACGGGCGGCGGCAACCTTGGTGCTGGCGGTCTGCCGCCTGAGCACACCGCGAACCTACGATGACTCCGTGGAGGAGAGCCCGGACGAAGAGAGACAAAACGGAGAACGGGACCGCGACATCTGGGCAAAGGCGGGCGTTCTCGTCAATGAACTGGCACGCCCTGCCCTCTTCCTGAATCTTCCCACGAGCGAAACGGAAAGCTATGGCAGGCCGCCAGGCGAGCCGGCGTTCGCGTCGCTGCGCGTCCTGCTGCGTTCACCACCCACATGGAACGTCGCCGGCCGCGAAATATACGTTTGCGAGAATGCAAACCTGCTTGCGATAGCCGCCGACCACTGGGGGGCCAATTGCGCTCCGATGGTCTGCACCGACGGCATGCCGGCCGCCGCGCAGCGATGTCTCCTGTCTCAACTTGCGGCCGCTGGCGCGCGACTTCAATATCATGGCGACTTCGACTGGCCGGGACTGAGCATCGGCAATCACGTCATGCGAGAACACGGCGCGCAACCGTGGCGTTTCCGCGCGGAGGATTACGAGCTTGCCCTCCGGGCGGCCTCAGCCATCCCGGCCCCCCTCGCGGGGAAGATAGTCGACGCAGTCTGGAATCCCGCGTTGACGAAGGCTATGCAACATCATCGAGTCTCTATCGCCGAAGAAGGCCTGGCGGCCTCATTGCTCGTCGATCTGGGCGATTACTGACCTCCCAGCGCGAGTGACAGTTCCAGAAGACTCTGCAGCTCGCCGTGGCACCTGACGATAACGTCGCTTCGCAACAGTACACCGCCGATTTCAGAATCCCCCGATTCAAGCAGATCCGGAAGGATCTCTCGCTGCGACGGTGGACACCGCGAGAGAAGCCATTGGCTTGGACCTACTCCGCCACCACTTCACATCTCGACGCGGTGATCTCGAGGGGACAGACTGCCGACGATCCCCGCTATGGCAGCGATCGCGAATCCGCTCAGCGCCTCCGTCAGCGTGTAGGCGCCGTGATAGAGGAAGAGGCCGCTGGAAACTCCGTTGACGAACGCCGTCGCAACCCCGTGCGGCTTTGGCAGGATATAGCCGAGCACGTTGAAGAGCGTGACCGTCAGATGCCAGGTCACGATCAGGACCACGAAGAGCAGCGGCACAAGTACGAGTTCCGGTCGACGCACAAATACTCTTGCACGAACCGGAAAAATTGCGAGGCCTTCGCTGCTCGTCAGTCGGTCCTGCGCTTGCTGAAGAACTGACGGATCCGCCGGGTATAGACGCCGAACTGGTCCGTGTTCACGATGTCGATATCGCGGTCATCCGGTAGATCGATGTCAATCACATCCGCGATGCGACCCGGACGGGGTGTCATGACGATGACCCGTCCGCCGAGGAAGACAGCTTCGGGAATCGAGTGCGTTACGAAGATGATCGTCTTCGAGGACTGCCGCCAGATCCGCCGCAGCTCGCCGTTCATGTGATCCCGCGTCATCGCGTCGAGCGCGCCGAACGGCTCGTCCATCAAGACGATTGCGGGATCGTGCACCAGTGCCCGGGCGATGGACACCCTCTGCTGCATGCCACCGGACAGCTCGTTCGGATATTTCTGGGCGAAATCGCTGAGGCCCACCATCTCCAGAAGATGAAGAGCCCGCTCCCGGCTCTGCCCCTCCAGAAGCTTCAGCACATGCGCCGGCAGAAGCACGTTCTCAATGACCGTGGGCCATGGAAAGAGGATCGGCGTCTGGAAGACGATGCCCATGTCGCGACGCCTTAGTGGCTACCGACGTTTTTTTATCCTGCGAAACGCGGGGATCACCCCTGACGGTCTGCGATTTCCTTCATCGGGCTGCGTAACCCTTGCCCGCATCGCGTCGCTGGCCTTCGCGGCGGCGCGCGTCGCAAGCGCCTGGATCGCCTGATGCGGATGCCGCTCCAGCAGCGGGGCTATCTCGCAGCTGAAATCAGCCGGGGCACCGTCGATCGAACGCAACAGCCAGGCCTCGGCCTCCTCGATACGTCCGGCCGAGGCATAGAAGCGCGCCAGGTGAAACTGTCCGCGGAAACAGCCCCTGAACGCTGCACGGGCGTACCAGCGCATCGCGGCGGCCGGTTTGCTCTTGCCGCGCCAGCCCTCCTCGCAATAGCGCCCGATCATGTTCATCGCCTTGTGGTTTCCGGCACGCGCGGACGCGACGAACAGCGACAGGGCCGTGGCCAAATCGCGTTTGACGCCGCTACCGGCAACCAGCATGACGCCGAGGTTGAATTTCGCCCAGTGGTGGCCAAGCGCCGCAGCAAGATTGTAGCATCGCGCGGCTTCCTCGAGATCGACCGGCGTGCCCCAGCCAAGCTCGTGGCAACGTCCGACCATATTGATGCCGTCGGGGTAGCCGGTATCCGCCGCGATCACGAACCAGCGAAACGCAGCTTCGGGATCGCGCCGCGTTCCATGGCCGTCGAGCAGCATCTGGGCCCAATTGACGATCGCAGGCTTCGAGCCGCTGTGCGCTGCGGCCTCGACCCAGCGCGCTGCTTCCTCGGGCGAAGCCGCGAGCTTGATTTGCAGCGACTCCGGCGTCTCCTGCCTCAGCGCCTCGTAGCTCGGCGCATCTGCGCGCATCGTCAGAGCTCCGCCCAGCGCCGCAGCAGATTGTGATAGTGGCTGGTCAGGGCGATGACGGCTGGATCGGTATCCGGTAGGCGGGTGCGGATGTCGATGATCGCGCGGTCGAGATCGTACATCAGCGTACGCTTGCCGTCGTCCTTCACCATCGATTGCGACCAGAAGAACGACGACCAGCGGCTGCCGCGCGTGATCGCCGTGACGTGATGCAGGCTGGTCGCCGGATAGACGATCATGTCGCCGGCAGGAAGCTTGACGACATGATCTCCATAGGTGTCGGCAATCACTAGTTCGCCGCCGTCGTATTCTTCCGGCGGCGTCAGGAACAGCGTGGTCGAGACGTCGGCACGGATGCGCATGCCGCTATGCGGCATCGCGCGGATCGCCCCGTCGACATGCGCGTGGAATTCCATGCCGACATCGTAGCGATTGAACAGCGGCGGCAGCACGCGGAGCGGCAGCGCCGCCGAGTTGAACACCGGATTGCGGCCGAGCGCGCGCAGCACGATGTCGCCGGCCTCCATACCCGCCTTCGAGCCTTCCGATATCTGCAGATTGTCCTTGGCCTTTGCGGCCTGCTCGCCCGCCGTTTCGCGGCCGTCGACCCATTCGCTGGCCTTGAGAATGGCACGGCAGCGCTGGACCTCTTCCGGTGTCAGAACGCCCGGCACATGAACGAGCATCACACAATCCCTTCAATGCGCTCGACCGGCGACGGCAAGCGAGCGCATCGACAACTCACAATTCCGGCGGGGCGAATCCCGCCGGAACGTTTTGAAAACTTTCCTGGGCGCGTTACCAGCGAATTGCGCCCGCAAGCGTGAATGTTCGCCCCGCATTCGGAATGGCGCGGTTGTTGAAGAACGAGTCGTAGTTGGTCTGGTTGGTCAGATTGTAGCCATTGAGCGCGATGCGGTACTTGTCCCACTCATAGGAGAGCATGGCATCGACCGAGAACGAATGAGGCACCAACAGCGTGTTCGCGCTCGAGGTGAACACCCTGTCGCGATAGAAGACGCCGAGGCCCGCGGTCAGGCGACCCGGCCCGGTATTGACCAGGGTCGAGAGGTTATACGTCGTCCACATCGACAGGTTGTTGTGCGCGACGCCCTGGACCTGGTTGCCGATATTAGTGAGGGTGGTCGAGGTCAGGATCTCGCTGTCGAAATAGGCGTAGGCCAGCATCATGTTCCAGGCATCGGTGATCTGTCCGGTGACGCCGCCTTCGAAACCGGAGACCCGCTGCCTCTCGCCGGTCGCCACCAAGTCACCGGTGGTCGGATCGGTGAACAGCGCATTGCTCTTGGTGACCTGGAAGCCCGCGGCCGTGAAGCCGAGGCGCCCGTCCGCCGAGTTCAGCTTGAAGCCGCCTTCATAGGTCTTCGACATTTCCGGCTGCAGGTTGGGCTGCAACGGATTGAGCGTCGACGGCCCGCTGGTGATGAACTGTCCGGGAGGCGATGCTGCTTCCGAATAGGTCACGTAGAAGGTCTGGTTCTTGTACGGCTCGTACAGCACGCTGACGCGCGGTGTGATGAAACTCGTCGACTGGTTGGAGACCGTATTGGTGGCCAGCACCGGCGGCGTTCCGGTCGAGGTCTTCTGCGCGTGATCGACCTCGTAGCGATCCCAGCGGAAGCCGCCGAGGATCGACAGTTGCTCGGTGAACCACATCCGGTCGCCGAAGAACAGGCCGACGTCGCTTCCTGACGAATTGCGCGTGTTGAACGGATTGGGTGCATAGCCGTAGCCGGAAGCCTGGAAGATCGGCGTCCGGATTGGCTGTCCCAGCTTGGTGCCGGTGACGTAATAGTTCTGGCGATTGTTCTCCGCATAGAACAGGTCGACGCCGGCCACGGCCTCGTGGCGCAGGAAGCCGGTGTGGAACTTGGCGACGGCGGTCGTCAGGTTCTGGATCGCCCAGGAGTCCTGATCATAGGTCGGGCTGCCGCCGACATACGTCATGACCGGATTGCCGCCGTTGAAGAAGGACACCGCACAGGCCGCATCGCATCCCGGACCGCTGGTGCTGAAATAACGATCGAAATAGGACAGCCGTGTATCGTTGGTGACGGTGAGCCACGGATTGATCTCGCTTTTCAAACGCGAGGTCAGCATGTGGGTGTTCGACTCGTCGAGGTCGGTCGACTTGCCGTAGAAGATCGAACGCGGCAGGCCAAGCTCGGTTACCGGCAGGCCGGGATTAGCCTTGGTAGGCGTGCCGTTGCCATTGCCGAGCCCGATGATCGGGACGCCATATTCCGGTGTGCGCTCGTTGTGCTGATAGAGATAGTTCAGCGTCCACTGCGTGTCGGTCTGCAGACCCGTCACGAACGACGCACCAAGGCCCTGACGATCGGAACGGACATGATCGCGTCCCTCGATCTTCTGCTCGTTGACCATGCCGTAGATGCGGAAGGCCTGGTTGGCATTGATCTGCTGGTTGATGTCGAAGGTGCCGCGGCCCCAGAAGCCCGAACCGATCAGGCCATCGACGCCGTAGAACGTGCCTGCGCGCGCCGTCTTGGACTGCAGATTGATTGCACCGCCGGTGGTGCCCATGCCGAAGCTTTCGGAAGACGGCCCCTTGAACACCTGCACCTGATCGATGAAGAAGGAATCGCGCACGTAGACGCCGAAGTCGCGCAGGCCATCGACGTAGAGATCGCCCTTGGCGTCGAAGCCGCGGATGCGGAACTGGTCGCCATTGAGGCCGCCGCCGCCCTCGCCGATCGCCGTGGTGACACCCGGCACGTTGCGCAGCGCCTGATCGACCGTGGTGATATTCTGCTCGCGGATGATCCGTTCTGGAACGACGTTGACGACCTGTGGCGTGCTCTGAATCGTACCGGGCATGCGCGACATACCGGTACCGGCCTGCAGCGTGTTCGGCGACTGGGTGCCGTCGAACACCGACGGCGCGGTAGCAGCCGGCGGCAGCGCGGCGGGCGGCGGCGCCGGGCGTGTTACCGCACGAACAGTGCGGCTCGGCGCAGCCTGACGCGATGCCGCAGCTGGAGCACGGCGCGCACCGGGTGCATCGACCTGAACGGGCGGCAATTGGGTGCTGGATGACTGCTGGGCCTGAACCGTTTCGGTCGCCGCAAACAGCGAAGCAAGGCCGACCGCGGCAGTGCCGAGCGCAGCATAGGCACCGCGGTTTTCGTCGAGCCACGAGGGCAACATGCCCGCAACACCCATGCCGCCATCAGTTGCGCAGCAGTGCGCGCGTCCCGCCACTTCAATCATCTTCGCCCCACCACATTTCCACGCGTCTTTTGCGCGCAAAGCCCAGAAACACATCGGGACGATTCAACACAAGCAGAATGCTTCTAGAAAAATCTAGGCTGCCGCGATTACTGTGCGGCAATCTCTGACACTGCGCGGATCGACCGCACCCACTTTGGAGAGATTCCAAGGCTCTAGGCGATCGGCCTGTCTTCTGTGCTTGCTTATTTGCCGCAATAGGACGATCCACCGTTTGGCTTCGTACTCATTGCCACAGCCTTATTGCGAACGCAGCGCGTGCCTCGGCATGACCTTCGCCGCTTCGATCAAGACCACCGGCCCTCGAATTTGATGGAAGTTAAGAATCTGACCGCGCAGCGGAAGAAGTGGCGGACTACGTGGCTGAGGCAATTGCATCAGTGGCACTGGATCAGTTCGGCGCTATGCCTCATCGGCATGCTGCTGTTCGCGCTGACCGGCATCACGCTCAATCATGCCGCCGAGATCGAGGCGCGTCCGCGGCGCGCATCGCAGGTTCTCACCCTTCCGGCGGCGCTGACGAACCTGCTCGCCGGCTCGGAGCCAAGCGCTGGATCACCGGTTCCCGGCGAGATCCAGAGCTGGCTGAAGGACAACCTCGGCGTCGATGTCCGCGGCCGCGAGGTCGAGTGGTCGGCGCGCGATGCCTATGTCGCGCTGCCGCGGCCGGGCGGCGACGCGTGGCTCAGCATCGACCGGAAGAGCGGCGACGTGCGCCACGAGACGACCGATCGCGGCTGGATCGCCTATCTCAACGATCTGCACAAGGGACGGCATACCGGTCCTGCCTGGAGCTGGTTCATCGACCTGTTCGCCATCGCTTGCTTCGTCTTCTGCCTCACCGGCCTGTTGCTGCTGCAATTCCACTCGGCCAGGCGCCCGGCGACGTGGCCGATGGTCGGACTCGGTTTCGTGATCCCCTGCTTTCTGCTCGTTCTTCTCGTACATTGAGGCAATCGATGCGTGGTATCCTGACAGCTACATTCACCGGCCTGCTCACCATGCCCGCCGCGGCAGGCGACGCCACGATCAGCATCGACATCCCTCGCCTTGAGGTCGCGGAATATCACCGCCCCTATGTCGCGTTCTGGATCGAAAGCAAGGATGGCAGCAAGATCTCCAATCTCGCCGTCTGGTACGACACCAAGCTCAAGGCCAACGAGGGCACCAAGTGGCTGAAGGACATGCGCCAGTGGTGGCGACGTACCGGGCAGGAGCTGACGTTGCCGATGGACGGGCTGAGCAGCCCGACCCGTCAGCCAGGCACGCATCAACTCAAGTTCGACACGCTTGCCAAGCCGCTGAACGAGCTGTCTCCTGGCGACTACACGCTGGTCGTCGAAGCCGCTCGCGAAGTCGGCGGCCGGGAACTGCTGCGTGTCCCGTTCCAGTGGCCGCCCAAGGACGCGCAGCTGCTCGAAGCCAAGGGCGAACATGAAATCTCGAAAATCTCGTTGAGCCTCAACCCCTGAGCCGTGACCTCGGAGAAGACAATGACGACATTCATCAAAAAGGCCGCGCTGGTCGTCGCTGCTACCGCGCTGTTCGCAGGCACCGCCAACGCCCATCGAACCTGGCTGCTGCCCTCGGCAACGGTCCTGTCCGGCAAAGACACCTGGGTGACGGTCGATGCGGCCGTATCGAACGACCTGTTCTACTTCGAGCACAATCCGCTCAATCTCGACAATCTCTCGATTCTCGCGCCAGACGGGTCAACCGTATCGGCGGAAAACATCTCGAAGGGACGCTATCGCAGCACGTTCGATTTCAAACTGGACCAGCCCGGCACCTACAAGGTGATGGTTGTCAACAAGGGCGTATTCGGTTCGTTTAAGATGGATGGACAGCAGCGCCGCGTCCGGTCCACCGCCGAGAAGATCGCGCAGGACATTCCGGCAAATGCGACCGATGTCCGCATCACAGAGACCAACGGACGCATCGAGACCTTTGTCACCTCCGGTAAGGCCAACGACAAAACCTTCATCCCGACCAATTCCGGCCTCGAATTGGTGCCGGTCACGCATCCGAACAATCTGGTCGCGGGCGAGAAGGCGACATTCCGCCTGACGCTGGACGGCGCGCCGGCCGCCAATGTCGACGTCGAGGTCGTGCCAGGCGGCATCCGCTACCGCGACAAGCTCGGCGACACCAAGGTCAAGACCGACGAGTCGGGGACCTTCTCCGTCACGTGGCCAACACCAGGCATGTACTGGATGAATGCCAGCGTCCAGGACGACAAGAGCACGATCAAGGACGCCAGGCGCCGCTCCAGCTACACCACGACCGTCGAAGTCCTGCCGCCCTAGGCCTCGATCGTATGCGCCGCGTCGCCATCCCGCGCGAGATATCATATGGCGCGGCGCATCCCCCGAAGGGGAGCGTCCGCACGCTGGATGGCCTGACCATGGGAACGACATGGCGGGTGTCCCATGTCTCGGAGCGCGATCGCGACGAACTGCTGCGCCGCCGGATCGAAAGCGTGCTCGACGGTGTCATCGCGCAGATGAGCACATGGGAGCCCGACTCAGACATTTGCCGTATCAATCGCAGCCGACTCGGCGAATGGTGCGGCATCAAGCCCGAACTGCGTGACGTCCTCGCCTGCGGACTTGCCGTGCAGCGCGCGACCCGCGGCGCTTTCGATATGGCGACCGGAGAATCCATCGACCTGTGGGGCTTCGGTCCGCCGGGCCCGATCAACCGGCCGCCGGAGCGCATCGGCGCCCCCCGACCCGACAGCCGCCTGGTGCCGATCGAACTCGATGCCGACAACATGAGAGTACGACGCAATGCCGACGTCCGCCTCGACGTGTCGGGCATCGCGAAGGGCTACGCTGTCGATCTGGTCCTCGATAACGTCCGTCGCGCCGGATATGCAGATTGTCTCGTCGAGATAGGTGGCGAACTAGCCGGGGCCGGTGTGAAGCCTGACGGCTCGCCATGGTGGGTCGAGATAGCGGGCCAGGCGAACGACGAGCCCGTCACCGTCGCGCTTCACGGCGTCGCTATTGCGACCTCCGGCATCGAGCGGCATCTCATGCTCGATGGCCAGATCTATTCCCACACGATCGATCCGGAGACCGGCGCGCCAATCGGCAACGGCATGATCCAGTGCAGCGTTCTGGCGAACTCGTGTATGCTGGCCGACGCCTATGCCACTGCCATCATGGTCAAGGGACCGTCGCAGTTGGCCGCGATCGCCGAAGCTGGCGGCATTGCCGTGATCATGAAGTACCGTGCGGGCGACCGGACGATCGAAGCCATGTCTCCAGAAATGAAGAGAATGCTGGAATGATTGCTGGGAACGTCAATCGAAACCAGTGGGTCCCTAGTACCCACTTTCCCAGGGAAAGTGAGCGCTAGGTTACGTCACTGAAACAGCAGACACCCTGCAGGAAGCGCAGCCCTCTTCCTCTTGGGCGGATTGAGGCTACCTGCCGCCCTACCGCCCAGTCGGTTCGAAATTTGTCTCCGCCAGAAGTCTCCCCAAAACGGGAATTTCTGCGTTTGGGGCTGGAGACTTTCGGGATATTCTCGCCAAGGTTGCCGATTCTTGGATTTCTGGAGACAAGTGCGATATGCAAAAATCCCCGTAAAATTGCCGGGATTTCGCGCACAAATTGACCGCGATCCCCGGTCGAGTGACTGCCTGGCTGGGGCGGGAGGGATCGAACCTCCGAATGGCGGAATCAAAATCCGCTGCCTTACCGCTTGGCTACGCCCCAACAGGCCGGAACGGGGGAAGGATCGATCCATCCGGCGCCTCCGGCAACGCCCGGTCTATAGAGGGAGTTGCGCCATTTCAACAGGCCGGACGGCCGAATTCAGCCCAAAATCGGGCCCGTTGCGCGACCCTTTATATATGTGGTCTCCCCTTTCTGCCTCCCGGGCCGGTTTCGGCCCTCGGGGCGGCGCGATACCGCTCAATCGGAGAGTTGAGACCACCCCGATTTCGTGGGAAGACAGCAGTTGTCCGTTCCGAAAAGGCGAGATTCCGTCATGACCTATCGCGCGCCGATCTCTGACATCCTGCTCGCGCTCAATCACGGCGCGGGCCTTGCGGCCGCCGTGAAGGCCGGCCATTACGGCGATTTCGACGGCGACATCACCGCCGCCGTGCTGGAGGAAGCCGGAAAATTCGCCGGCGATGTGCTGGCCCCGCTCAATCGGATCGGCGACGAACACGGCATCAAGCTCGAAGACAACAAGGTGACCACCGCGCCCGGCTGGCCGGACGCCTATCAGCGCTGGGCGGCGGCGGGATGGAACGCGGTGTCGGGACCGGAGGCGTTCGGCGGCCAGGGCCTGCCGCTCGCGATCAATGCCGCCTGCACCGAAATCTGGAGCGCGTCCAACATCGCCTTCGGCCTCTGCCCGCTGCTGACGCTGTCGGCGATCGAGGCGCTCGACGCCCATGGCAGCGACGAACTGAAGAAGATCTATCTGGAGAAACTCGTGTCCGGCGAATGGACCGGCACCATGCAGCTCACCGAACCGCAGGCCGGTTCCGACGTCGGCGCCCTGCGCACCCGTGCCGAGCGCGCTCCCGACGGCAGCTATCGCATCAAGGGCACCAAGATCTTCATCACCTACGGTGACCACGACATGACCGACAACATCGTTCATTTCGTGCTGGCGCGCCTGCCCGATGCGCCCGCGGGCACCAAGGGGATTTCGCTGTTCCTGATTCCGAAATTCCTCGTCAACGCCGACGGCTCGCTGGGCGCACGCAACGACATCTATCCAAGCGGCGTCGAGCACAAGCTCGGCATGCACGCCTCCCCCACCTGCACCATGACCATGGGCGACAATGGCGGCGCGATCGGCTACCTGATCGGCGAAGAAAATCGCGGCATGCTCTGCATGTTCACGATGATGAACCAGGCCCGCCTCGCCGTCGGCCTCGAAGGCGTCGGCATAGCCGACCGCGCCTATCAGCAGGCCGTCGCGTTCGCACAGGAACGCAGGCAGGGCCGCGCTGTCGGGAAGAAAGGCGACGGGCTCGACGCGATCATCGTGCACCCCGACGTCAAGCGCATGCTGCTGCAGATGCGCAGCATGACGGCTGCGGCGCGCTCGATCTGCTATGCGACGGCGGTCGCGCTCGACGTCTCCGTGCGCGCCAAGGACGCAAAAGTCCGCGCCGATGCCGCCGCCCGCGGCGCGCTGCTGACGCCGATCGCAAAGGCTTTCTCTACGGACATCGGCAACGAGGTGACCTATCTCGGCGTGCAGGTCCATGGCGGCATGGGCTTCATCGAGGAGACTGGTGCTGCGCAGCACTACCGCGACGCGCGCATCACCTCGATCTACGAGGGCACCAACGGCATCCAGTCGATCGACCTCGTGACGCGCAAGCTTGCGGCCAGCGGCGGCGCCGCGGTCTGGGCGCTGCTCGACGAGCTCAACGGCATCGTCAAGCAGGTCGAGGCCTCGAACGATCCCGCCTTCGGCACCACGGGCGCGAAGCTGCGCGACGCCCTCGCCTCGCTCGAGCGCGCCAGCAAGTGGCTGCTGGAGCGCGTGACATCCGCGCCGAACGACGCGCTCGCCGGCGCCACGCCCTATCTGCGCCTGTTCGGCTCCACGCTCGGCGGCTGCATGCTGGCCGGCGAAGCGCTCGCCGCCAAGGGCAACGGCGAGGCCGGCGGCGATCCGCAGCGTTACGTCACAGTGGCGCGGTTCTTCGCGGAGAACATTTCCGTGCAGGCGGGCTCGCTGGAGAAGACCGTGACGGACAGCGCCGACGCCGTGAACGGCGCGGATGCGGTGCTGCTCGGCTAAAACGACGGTTGCGCTTTCCACGAACAGGTTTTTGAATTGAAAGCGCAGCAGCGCAGGAGCCACCATCCCGATGTTTGATTTCGATCGCGTAATAGACCGCCGCGGCACGCACGCGTCGAAGTGGGACATGATGGCAAAGCTCTCAGGGATTACCGCAGCGGACGGAATCCCGATGTGGGTCGCCGACATGGATTTCGCGGCGCCTCCGGGCGTGACCGAAGCGCTGAACGACGTCGTGACCCGCGCCGTCCACGGCTATTACGCCGACACCGGAAGCTGGGCGATCGCGCTTGCCGAATGGATGGCGCGCCGGCACGGCCTCACGATCGATCCGGCCTGGGTGAGTCCGACGCCCGGCGTCGTCTCGGGACTGGGCCTCATCCTTCAAGCCGTCACCGAGCCCGGCGACGAAGTCGTGGTGTTTCCGCCGGCCTATCACGCCTTCCGAAAAATCATTCTCGCCAACGAGCGGCGCATCCTCGACGCGCAACTGTCGCTGCGTCAGGGCCGCTACGCGATGGACCTCGATGCGCTCGCGACAAAGCTCACGCCGCGCACGAAAATCGTCTTCTTCTGCAGCCCGCATAATCCGGGCGGCACCGTCTGGTCGGTCGAGGAGATCCGCGCGCTCGCCACCTTCTGCGCCGAACGCAATCTGATTCTGGTTTCCGACGAAATCCACTGCGACCTGCTGCTGGGCGGTGTGAAGCATACGCCGACGATCACGGCCGCGCCCGAAATCGCGGACCGGCTGATCACCTGCGTCGCCGCGACCAAGACCTTCAATCTCGCCGGCGCCCATTACGGCGCATGCTTCACCTCGAACCCGGTGCTGAAAGCGAAGCTCGACGCGCGGATCGCGGCGAGCGGGCTTGCCTCCTACAACGCCTTCGGCATGATCGCCACTGAAGCCGCCTGGCGAACCGGCGAGAACTGGCTCGATGCGCTGCTGCCCTATCTCGCCGGCAATCGCGATATGCTCGACAGCAGGATCGAACGCTCCGCGCCCGGCGCGCGCTCGATGCGGCTCGACGCCACATACCTCGCCTGGGTCGACTTCTCCGGCACCCGATTGCCGGCGAAGGACGTCGCGGCAAGGGTCAGGGATCGCGCGCGCATATTCGCCAGCCCCGGCGAGCAGTTCGGCCCCGGCGGCGAAACCTGGCTGCGGTTCAACTTTGCCACGCCGCGCCCGATCCTCGAGCAGGCGCTCGATCGGCTGGACGACGCGTTCAAGGACCTCCGGGCGTAAGTTCAGGACGCGCAGCCCCGTCATTGCGAGCGAAGCGAAGCAATCCACGCCTCCCCGACGGAAAGACTGGATTGCTTCGCTTCGCTCGCAATGACGATGAAGTATCGAAGCACCACGACCGTCACCCCGCGCATGCGGGGGATCCAGTACGCCGCGGCCTATCGATTCACCCATGGACGTCTCTGGAATACTGGGGATCGTCCGCCTTCGCGGACGATGACAGGTGAATGTGTGTCAGCGTTCTCGCGGCGCGATGCGCCCGAAGTTTTAAAACCTTCTCTCCCGAATGAGGGAGCAGGGAATGCCGGGTGCACGCTGCACCCGCGGTCTCGTGTGCAATAAGCGTGTAGAAAAACGCACACGAGCATACAGGTACAGTCGGAACACTCCGGCATTCCCTGCGCAATGGCTTTACGGCTTATGCCGTGATCTCCCCGGAGCCGAATTCGTTTGGCCTCCGTCGTTGGCGAATTAGCGGTTCATGAAAGCCCGGTCGGGCTTCGCAAACCTCCGCACAACTTGGCACCAGCCACGGGTGTCAGGACCACACGGTTTTGCCGTACGCGGCGAGTGCCGGTCATCTTGCGCAGCTCGTGACCGCTCACGGGAGACCCGCCCTGCGAACACGTTCGCGCCCGACGCTGCCGCGTCCACCACATCCCATCCCGCGTCCGTGACGATCGCGATACGCCCCTCGTGAGGGATGAGACGGAGGGGATTTTACTGGTGATTTGGGGTAACGAAGAAGGGAATTGTTTTTGCGAGAGGGGCTGGACGGGGCAAATCGCGTTGAATTTACTCAGGAATTTAGTGCCTTGGAGCAGCGCCTAGCCATCGAACCGTTGGCAATTTCCGCGATAGTCAACTTGCCGACCGACGATGATTTTGACTTGGCCAGCATGCAACTGTGCCCGCAGGGTGGTCTGTTATCCAGTAACAAGTTCAGCAAAGGACTGTAACCTAGGCGCCATAGCGAATCGGGCCAGCACCGCTGGCGATCTATCGTTGTCATCCGAACACAAATTGCCCCCAATATCCAATGACTGAAGATGCTTCACCAGCCCTTACCGTTAAACGCTCCTTTCGTGACCTCTCCGACGCAGAGGTTGCTGAAATGGAAAACCTCTCGGCATTAGCTCGCGCCGGATGGCGAAGAACTTGCGGTTGGGACGAACTACTGAAATCTCATCGTGTTCTGATCGTGTCAGAAGCTGGCGCTGGAAAAACCTACGAGTGCCAAGCCCAACAAGCGAAACTTTGGAAAGCAGGGGAGCCGGCCTTCTTCCTAGATCTAGCCACGTTAGCCGGAAGCTCAGTTCGCGAAATGCTCAGTCAAGCCGAAGAAGAACGGCTTGATGCTTGGTTGCGGTCGCAGTCTGAGATCGCAACTTTCTTCCTCGATTCGATCGATGAATTGAAGCTCACTCTCGGAAAATTTGACCAAGCCCTAGTTCGTCTCGGCAAATCGATTGCAGGACATCTTGGTCGAGCTCGGATCATAGTCACGACCCGGCCCGTTCCCATCGATCGAGAATTGATCGTAAGACATCTGCCCGTTCCAACGACGGCAGAAGCCATGCCTACAGCGGAATCCTTTGCTGACATGGTGATGGATCGCCGCAAGAAACCTCCGAGCGATAGCAAGGTGGAAGTGTGGCGCAACGTTGGCCTCATGCCGCTATCGCTTCAAGAGATACGCGAGTTTTCCGCGCTCCAGGGTGTCCTTGATCCCGACGCTCTAGTAGCCGATATCCAACTCCGCGACGCCGAAGATTTCGCGCAGCGCCCACAAGATCTGATCGAATTGTGTTCGGATTGGCGGGAACATCATCGAATTCGTACACATCGCGAGCAGGTCCAAAATAATATCGCGACGAAACTGAAGCCGAGAACAGAGCGCAAAGAGCGGGCAGAACTGTCGCAAGAGAAGGCGGTCGAAGGCGCAAGCCGCTTGGCCTTAGCCGCGATGTTGACCCGAAAACTCACGCTACGGCAGAGTGCTGAGTCCGACAGTGCGCGCGCCGGTGAAGCAGCGCTCGATGTTTCAAAGATATTACTGGACTGGAGCGCTCCTGAAAGAGCCACGCTGCTAGAGCGGCCACTCTTTGGCTTTGCAAGTTACGGCCGAGTTCGCTTTCATCATCGGTCCGTGATAGAATTTCTGGCCGCAAAACGCCTTAGTACTCTACTTGCCCAAGGCACATCGATTAAAGCCGTTAAGCGCTTGCTGTTTGCTGAAACGGCGCAAGGGGCCCAAACGGTACGACCGTCCATGCGCCCAGTTGCCGCTTGGATGGCTCTTTTCAAAGATACCGTGTTTGACGACATCGTTGCGATCGATCCGGCGGTCGTTCTGGATTACGGCGATCCTCAGTCTCTCCGTCCAGCGCAAAGGATTAAGGCGTTGGAATCCTATGTTGATCGCCACGGTAGTGGCGGATGGCGGGGGTTACGTACGCCGTCCATACAGGTGCATCGGTTTGCTTCGTCTGAACTCAGCGAGACAGTAAGCCATTTATGGGCAGCGGGTATCGAGAACCCAGAAGTTCGCATTCTGCTGCTGCAGATGATTGGGTCTGGAAGACTTGAGGGATGCGCCGATATTGCTCACTCGGAGGCGATGAACGGCACCGAACCAAACCGCGAGCGAAGTGTTGCGATCGAGACGTTGGTGCAACTGAAGGACGCGCGTCTGGATGAGTTGGCAGCTTCTCTTGTAAGAGATGCCTCTCTTTGGCCGGACGGAATTGCGCGGCGTGCGGTCCTTGACTTGTTCCCTACCTATCTTTCAGTCCCGCGTTTGGCACAAATACTTCGCCGAATAAGAGAGGACCCTAGCGGCGTTGGCGATCTGAACTATCGACTGCGACGCGAAATTGAGATAGCTGATCTTTCGCCGGAATACCTCGACCAGCTACGCCAAGGCTTAACGGACATCGTGATCGATGGCGTATCCTGGGAGCAAAATAAGTTTCCCCATCTTCGGACACAGCGACCGGACCTCAGGCCAGCGCTTGTCGCGGCTTGTCACAGACAAGCTCTTCAAGGCGTTAGAACCGAGCAATGGGTTACGTCGTCCTTGCTCGCAATCAGACTTTCGAAGGAAGACACCGAAAACGAAGCGATTGCAGAGCTACGGCGGTCGCTCGCCGGTCTTTCTCCCGAAATGAGGGAAGCCGCCTTCTGGAACGAGGATGCCTTTCTCAAAAGTTTGCACCAGTCTAAGGACTGTTGGCACCGCGTTTTTGACCTCAGCCGGTACGGTGGTATCCGACTCAGCGACAAGACAGACTCCCAATGGGTTCGGAAACGTCTCTCCGATCCGCGCGAGCCCCTCGTGAACCGAGAGATGATGTTGTGGGCCGAGATATTGTTGCTCAATCAAGCAGTGACAGATCATCGATCGCTGCTTGAGACTCTCGAAAAGCTTGTCTTGGATGAATCGACGCTTGTTACGATTATTCAGGATCGCCTCAAGCCGCCGGTGCGTTCGGCGGAATTACGGAGGATGGAAGCCCTTAACGCAAAACGCTCAAAGCAAACAGAGCGGCGCACGGCCAAAGCTCATGCGAGCTGGGTGGCGTTCTGGCGCGAGATCGCTCAATATCCCGACAAGGTGTTTGCGTCGGATCGCGCCGAGAATACCGCATGGAACCTCTGGCAGGCCGTTGAGCGTTCTGGCAACGAGAGCCGAGCGTCTGGATGGAATCGAAAGTTTATCGAAGCACAGTTCGGAAGCGCCGCGGCCAATCGCCTTCGAGAAACAATGATGGCGTTCTGGCGCAAGGATAAGCCCACGCTTCGCAGCGAACGGCCGGAGAAGGAGAAAAACACATTCCTAGTCAGGTGGCAGTTGGGCCTTGCCGGGATTGCCGCGGAGGCCGAGGATCCAAACTGGACGAAAGGGTTAACCGAAGGGGAAGCTGAACTTGCCTGCCGCTATGTACCAATGGAGCTTAGCGGCTTTCCGTCATGGCTGGAAAGCCTTGCCACTGAGCATCCGACAGTCGTTGACCGGATTCTCGGAGAGGAACTGAGCCTTTCCATAACCGAGTCGATAGATACAGACGCGAATTCGATATTGCTGCAAAACATTAGTTATGCGCCAGCTGTCGTGGCAACGCTTTTTGTGGCTCGCATTCGCTCTTGGGTAAAGAAGGTCGTCGAGGCCGACGCCAAATCCAACAACCTGCATTCCGAACAGAACCTTCGTAAAGGCGTTGAAATCTTGTTGAAGTACGGCAGTGACGAGGATCGTCGCCTCCTGGAGGTGACTGCTAACCAAAGATTGAAGGGAGACTTTTCAGCGCCCTTTACTCGGGTGCTGCTTCCCGTTCTTCTTCATCTCAATCCCGTGGTTGGAGTGGATGTCATTGAGCATGGGCTCAAGGATGCTGCCATATCAAAAGTGAGTTCTGGCGTACAGCTGTTCTCTTGGCTATTCGATCGAACTCGTGGCGGCGTCGGCGTTGATTTGACCGCACCCGGCTTTACTCCACCTCTCTTGCTTCGACTTCTTCGTCAAGCATACCGACATATCCGGATTAGTAACGACGCAGTCCATGAAGGTTCCTATTCGCCGGACACTAGAGATGAGGCGGAACGAGCCCGAAACGAGTTGCTCAGCGCGTTACTATCGACAACGGGCGCTCAAGGGTGGGCTGCGAAGCTTGAGATGGCAAACGACCCGCTGTTCGCACACATCAAGGATCGGACTGTGGCCCTCGCGCAAGAGAAGGCCGCGGAGGAAGTTGACAAGATAGCATTGACCGAGTCTGAATTTATTGTATTGGACCGGTCCGGCGAAGCGCCGCCCGCAACGACAGAGGCAATGTTTGCACTTATGCGCGATCGCCTCGACGATATCGACGATCTGCTGCTCCAAGACATCTCACCCCGTGAGCTATGGGCCAGCATTACCGATGAACACGTTATGCGTCGAGAAATTACCCGCGCGCTGCGGGACACCGCGAATCACAGTTATACCGTTGATCAGGAAGCCGTGACTGCAGATGAAAAGGAGACGGACATCCGTTTCAGGTCGACGGGGTCTGGGCAGCAAGGGACGATCGAGCTAAAGCTTGGTGACCGCCGTACCGGCACTGATCTCTTCAACACCATCAATGATCAGTTGCTGACCAAATACATGGCCGCGGACGAATGTCGCGCCGGCTGCCTTCTGATCACAATCGCCAAGAGCCGAGAATGGGATCATCCTCAGACCGGCGAGAGGATCAATTTTGAGGCACTGATAGCGGTTCTCGATGGGAAATCTAAGCGGCTATCGCGAGAGCTTGGAGGGGCTGCCAAGCTGATGGTCAAAGGGCTGGACCTCCGACCTCGACTAGCGACGGAAGAGAGTACGCGAGCAAAATGCTAGTTGCTCTATCCGAGCGTCATCGATCTCGATGTTGGTGCGCATGGAAAGCACTTCGTTGTTTTGTCCATTGTTGGGTATTGCTATACACATTGGCATCCCGCAACAGGCAGCACATTTTACGGCAGAGTGTGCGGGCCTATTGATTCCGGGTTCGCGCCAGGAGGCACGCCAACGATGTGCAATTGCACATCGGAGAATGAAGGAGAGTGCGGTGCCTGCTGCGACCCAGTCGCGCACGCGCCGCCTTGGGCCAAACAACCCACTTGCGCTGCTCCTCCGGTGATGCTCACTGGGGCGGAGCCATGTTCTGGCGCACTATCGGCACTCTCCGGCAAGGCTAGGCAATGCAGGAAATAATCCGGTAGTGTACATGGCAAAATAACAAGATGGCCGGCCAGGCCTCGTACAAAAGTCGAAGAAAAATCTCAGGGAGGACTTTTCATGAAATTCTTGAAGACGGCGCTTGCGGCCACCGCTGCAACGGTAATTTTCGCGGGATCTGCCCTGGCGCAGGGCAAGCCTGCGGAAATCAAGATCGGCATCACGACGTTCCTGTCCGGTCCGGCCTCCGTCTTCGGCGTGCCGGCCAAGGCCGCCGCCGAGATGATCGCGGAAGACCTCAACAAGAAGGGCGGCATCGGCGGCGTGCCGGTGAAGCTGTCGTTCGTCGATGAAGGCGCCGGCGGCGAGGCCCTGGTCTCGAACTACCGCCGCATGGTGCAGGACGACAAGGTAGACGCGACCTTCGCCTCGATTTCATCCGGAAGCTGCAATCAGCTCGTGCCGGTCGCCGAAGACCTCAAGGTCATGAACTTCATGTGGGATTGCGGCGCCGCCTCGATCCTCGAGACCAAAAAGTACCGCTACAATTTCCGCACCCAGGCCAACGGCACCCCCGAGATGCTGGCCGTGCTGCTCTACCTGCTCAAGACCAAGCCCGACTTCAAGACCATCGCGGTGGTTAACCAGGACTATGCGTGGGGCCGCGAAAGCTGGGAAATCTTCTCGACCGCGCTCAAGGCCATGAAGCCGGACGTGCAGGTGGTGGCGGAGCTGTTCCCGAAATTCGGCTCGCCTGACTACTCCACCGAGATCTCCCGCCTGCTCGCGCTGCGCCCCGACGTGGTGCTGACCACGAGTTGGGGCGGCGACCTCGACACGCTGGTTCGCCAGGCCGGCCAGCGCGGCCTGCTGCAACAGTCCACCTTCGTGCTCGGCATCGGCGAGTCGTCGATCCAGCGGCTGGGCAAGGATCTGCCGGAAGGCCTGATCGTCGGCGCGCGCGGCGACCACTGGTTCCTGCATCCCGAAAAGAAGAACGACCCGGCTTTCAAGGCCTTTGCCGAAGCGTTCAAGGCAAAGACCGGCGCGTGGCCGATCTATCCAGTCTATCACATGGCGCAGGCCTTCACGGCGTTGCAGACCGCCTATGACAAGGCGATCAAGGCCAACGGCGGCAAATGGCCGACCCACGAGCAGGTCGTGGATGCGACCGCCGGTATCGAGTTCGCGACGGGCTTCGGCAGGCCGGTCACGCTGCGGCCGGAAGACAACCAGGGCCTCGAAGCCCAGCTCGTCGGTGTCACCAAGACGGTCCCCGGCTACGACTTCAAGCTGCTCGACAACATGATGATCTTCGACCCGAAGGTGATCACCAATCCGGCGGGCGTGCGTTCGGTCGAATGGCTGAAGACGCTCAAGCCTGAATTCGTCAAGATGGACGTGCCGACCTTCAAGCAGTAGCGCCGCGATCGCCGTCCTCCGGGCCCTGCCCCGGAGGACGGTCCTGCCTCCAGGGTTTCCAATGAACACGACACTTGCCACCCTGGCCGTTCTCGACGGCATCAGCTACGCCGCGCTGGTGTTCCTGGTCTCCGTCGGGCTCAGCCTGATCTTCGGCGTGCTGCGCGTGGTGAATGTCGCGCACGGCTCGCTCTACGCCTTCGGCGCCTATCTCGCCGCGACCTTCAGCCTCGCCGTCGCACCCATCTCGCCATGGCTGACATACCCCGCGCTGATCGCGGCCTCGATCGCCATCGGCGTGATCTGCGGCGGCTTCATCGAGCGCTTCCTGCTGCGGCCGCTCTACGGGCGGGACGACGTGCTGCAACTTCTGATCACCTTCGCGGCCTTCATGATCATGGACAATCTGCAGCGCCTGATCTGGGGCGTGCAGCCGATCTTCGCCGCCGAGCCGCTGAAGCTGCTGCCCAATATTTCCGTGTTCGGCGTGAACTACACGTCCTACCAGGTCGTGCTGCTGCCGCTGGTGGCGCTGCTGACGCTGCTCGGCCTGCGCTACTTCCTGCGCCGCACCCTGGCAGGCGCGGTGATCCTGGCCGTCACGGAAGACCGCGAGGCCTCCACCGCCATCGGCATCGACGCCAAGCGCGTCTATTTCGTCACTTTCATCATCGGCGCGAGCTTCGCAGCCCTCGGCGGCGCACTCGCCTCGCCGACCACGTCGCTGGTACCCGGTATGGGCGCGGACATGATCGTGCTCTCCTTTGCGGTTGCCGCCACGGCCGGCCTCGGCCAGATCGAAGGCACCGCGCTGACTGCGCTGATGATCGGCCTGACGCGGGCGTTCATCATCTATATCCAGCCCGAGTTCGAGGTGCTGGTGCCGTATCTGTTGATGGTGCTGGTGCTGCTGGTGCGGCCATTCGGCCTGTTCGGCGCGGTGCAGGTGAGGAAGATCTGATGAACGGCCGCTTCAAGCCAATCACGGCGGTTGCCGTCGTCTTCTTCGTGGTCGCGGCGCTGGCGCCGCTGTTCGTGTCGAGCTGGGCGACGCTGTTCGCGCTGATCCTCGCCAAGGGCATCGTCGTGCTCGGCATCGTGCTGCTGCTGCAGGCGGGACAGGTGTCGTTCGGACACGCGATGTTCTTCGCGACCGGCGCCTATAGCGCGGCCTTCTGGGGCAAGTATATGGGTAGCGGCGACATCCTGCTCTATATCGTGCTCGGCGGCATTTCCTCCACCATCTTCGGCCTGATCGTCGGCATGTTCGTGGTCCGCTACCGCGAAATCTTCTTCAGCATGCTCAACCTCGCCTTCTCGATGGTGTTGTGGTCGCTGCTGGAGAAGATGTTCCACTACACCAACGGCGCCGACGGCATCCGCGTCGCACGTCCCGGCCTGCTGGGATTTTCCTTCGACCCGGAGACGTTCCAGTACGTCATTCTCTATGTGAGCCTGGCGGTCGCGATCGCAGCCTTCTTCGGCGTACAGCGCTATCTGGAAAGCCCGCTCGGGCACATGCTGCGGGCCATCAAGTCGAACGAGACGCGGCTCGAATATCTGGGAACGTCCGCTCGCCACGTCCTGCTCGTGGGCTACGTGATTTCGGCGTTCCTCGGCGGCGTCGGCGGCAGCCTGGTGGCCATCATCCAGCAGATCGCAACACCCGAATTCGGCTTCTGGACCAAGTCGGGCGAGTTCGTGTTCATCGCGATCCTCGGCGGCGGCGCACACGCGTTCGGCGCTTTCGCCGGCGCGGCCATGTTCGAGTGGGTCCGGTTCTATGCGGCCGCCCATCTTGCAGACTCGTGGCAGCTCATCCTCGGCGTCGTGCTGATCGTCATCATTCTCTATGCGCCGAACGGCCTGATCGGGCTGCGGCAGCGCGGCACCCAGCACAAGCAGGGAGGTCACTGATGGCCAACGTCCTGCTTTCCGCCAAGGACATCAAGATCCGCTTCGGCGGCGTGATCGCGGCCGACGGCATCGACCTCGACGTCCATGAGGGCGAAAACCTCGCGATCATCGGACCGAACGGCGCCGGCAAGACCACGTTCCTCAACATCTCGACGGGCTATCTCCGGCCGCAGGCCGGCACGGTGAGATTCCTCGGCCACGACATAACAGCGCATCTGCCGCGCACGATCACCAAGCTCGGCATCGCCCGCGCCTTCCAGATTCCGCAACTGTTCCTCGATCAGACCGTGATGGAGAACATGCTGATCGCGGCCGCCTCGCTGAAGGGACGACCGTCAGGCTTCAAGGCGCTGTCGAGCCTGCCGGAAGCGCCGGAGATGGAGCGCCTGCTGGATCTCGTCGGCGTCAAGTCATACGCCGAGCGCAAGGCGCGGGAATTGCCGGAGGGGCAGCGCAAGCTGGTCGATATCGCGCTGGCCCTGGCCCTGAAGCCAAAACTGCTGCTGATGGACGAGCCGACTTCCGGCGTCGCCTCGTCCGAAAAGCTCGGCATCATGGACATCCTCACCACGGCGCTTGCGAGGGAGAAGGTGACCTCGGTGTTCGTCGAGCATGACATGGACATGGTGGAGCGTTACGCCAACCGTGTCGCGGTGTGGAACATGGGCAAGATCCAGAAGGTCGGCACGCCTGCGGAGGTGCTGGCCGATCCGAAGGTTCGAGAGCAGGTGATCGGAATATGACGCCGATGCTGAGTTTCGAGAACATCAACGTCGCGATCGCCGGCGCGCCGGTGCTGCGCAATGTCAGCTTCTCGCTGCAGCCCGGCGCGAGCGCGGCGCTGATCGGGCGCAACGGCGCCGGCAAGACCACGACGGTGCGCACCATCATGGGCTTCACGGAGGCCGATGGCACCGTGCGGCTCGGCGGCGAAGACCTTGGGCCGATTCCGCCGCACCGGCGGCCGTCGCTCGGT
The DNA here is from genome assembly GCA_023422775.1 of Pseudomonadota bacterium. GTDB lineage: Bacteria > Pseudomonadota > Alphaproteobacteria > Rhizobiales > Xanthobacteraceae > Bradyrhizobium. The sequence continues at coordinate 41,659 of JAFAGM010000095.1, read as the reverse complement.
CTCGGCTATGCGCCGGAAGACCGTCGCCTGTTTTCCGCCTTCACCGTCGAGGAGAACATCCTTCTCCCCGGCCGCGTCGCGAAGCTATCTCCTGACGAGTCGAAACGCAGGCTGGATCGCGCCTACTCCGTACTGCCGGAACTGAAGGAACTCGCCAGGCGTCCGGCAGGATCGGTTTCCGGCGGACAGGGCAAGATGGTGGCGCTCGGCCGCGCGCTGATGCTGGGCACACGCCTGCTGATTCTCGACGAGCCGTTCCAGGGCCTCGCGCCGGTTCTGGCGCAGCGCTACGCCGAAGCGCTGCGCCGCCTGCGTTCGCAGGACAAGGACATCACGCTCTTGATCACGGAATCGAATCCAAAGCTGCTCGAGACGTTCGCCGACGTGACGCTGACGATCGAACGCGGCGAGATCGAAAGCCGCGCCAGCCACTGAGCGAACGGCTGCCATCGCAGCCGCCAGAGCCTGTTCCGTTCCGATTGAATAGACGCGAACCGGCTTCCACTTCGCTGGAAAACGCTCCAGGGCCCCAGCCACCGTAATTCTACGATTTTGCGAATCGTCCCTGCTCCACTCTACAATTCCCTGCAATTTGTTCCCGGACGTTTGCCAGTCTCCGCTCGCGCCGAAAAGGCGTGGCCGAGGACGGTTGTCCCTTTTGCAGGTCACGGGGCGCGGAGATGAATACCGCGCGCACCCGGTTTGGCATGAACCCTGCATTGAAATGAGCAGAAAATTCACCGTCAACGAAGGTCGTCATGCTCGTTACTCTCATCGCCGTTCTCTGCAACAGCCAGCTTTGCATGGAAAAGGTCGTCACCACCAGCGATCAATCCGGCATCACGTTCAGTGCCTGCGCGGTGAACGCGCAAATTGGAATTGCCGACTGGCTCGCCAAGGGGCCGTATCACGATTGGAAACTGCAGCGCTACAAGTGCGTGCTTGGCAAATACGTCCCGAAGAACGAGGTGTGATGCGAGGCATTCGCGTCAACAGGAATTTGCGGGGCGGACTGGCGAAATGCGACCTGCCCCGCACGATTGGATGCAGCGTGCGACGGATGATGCATCTGCCCTGCCCGATGTGATCTCCCAAGCCGCAGATTTATCGCCGCTTCCGGGAACAGTAACGCGCTGCAATCATTCCACACCACGACAGGTGAGTCCGACGCCGGGCGCGGAACAAGCTCACCTCGCGCGGTTCGTTTCCTGCAAGGTTCCCGCGCCACATTTCGCTGCAGGCCGAGCGGCACAGCGAACCGTCATCCCTGATCGGGCTGGGGTACAACCCAAACGGCTGAAGCAAGACAGGAGAAGCCATGAAGCTGAATTCAACGCAGCTCAAACAGACCCTGAGCCAATTCGAAGCTGAAGTGCTTCCGGAAGATCATCCGGCGCTCAAGCAACTGAACGGCATCTACGGCGACCATACGTTCCTGCTCGACAGCAGCGGTCTCAACGTCCTCGAGCCTGCCGAAACGCGGGAGAACGAAGGCCGCACCGTCGAGATCGTCAACCTTGCGAACTGGAGCGATGGAACGCTGACCAGTCTGCGGCCGCACGAACCCGAACCGACGGGTGTTCTCGTCGTCCTCGAGCCGAGCCACTGACCGGATTCGAATCCGGCGCGCTCGTTTGAAAGCAATCTTCCGGCGAGACGCGACAACGCCTCTCGCCGGAACGAACTTCTACGAAATCGGCTTCAGCCCCGCCTCGATCGCAGCCCGTTGCGGCTCCAAAAACGGCGGCAGCGCCAGTTTCTCGCCGAGGGTCTCCATCGGCTCGTCGGTCGCAAAGCCCGGACCATCGGTGGCGATCTCGAACAGGATACCGTTGGGTTCGCGGAAATAGAGGCTGCGGAAATAGAAGCGGTCGACCTCGCCGCTGTTGGGAACGCGCAACTCGTTCAGCCGCCGCGTCCAGGCGTGATACTGCGTCTCGTCGGGCGTGCGGAACGCGACGTGGTGCACGCCGCCGGCGCCTTGCCGCGCCATTGGCGAATCCTTGTCTTCGAGCACATGCAACTCGGCGGCGGGGCCGCTCTCCCCTCCGGCCTCGCCCATCGCGAACACATGGATCTGTGCGCCGTGCGCGGCATAGTCCCGCACGCGGCGCATGTTCATGACCTCGGTCAGCACGAAGGCCGTGCGCGACAGCTCGCGCACCGTCAGCACGATCGGCCCGAGCCCGCGGATCTGGTGCTCCGCCGGCACCGGGCTGCGCTCCCACGGCGAGGCGGGCCCGGTGCTGCCGTCGTCGACCAGTACCAACCGCTGGCCTTCCCCGTCCTCGAACGGCAGGGTCAGCCGGCCGTCGACCTCGACGACATCACCAACGACGCCGCCGGCGTTCTTCAGGCGATCCCGCCAGTAGCCGAGGCTCGCTTCGCCCGCGACGCGCAGGCCGGTTCGCGAAATCGAGTTGGTTCCGCGCTGCTCGGGCGCCGCCGGAAAATCGAAGAAGGTGAGATCGGTGCCGGGGTTGGCTTTGCCGTCGGCGTAGAACAGGTGATAGGCAGAGACGTCATCCTGGTTGACCGTCTTCTTGACCAGCCGCATGCCGAGCAGGCCGGTGTAAAAGGCGAGATTTTCCCGCGGTTTTGCGCTTATCGCGGTCAGGTGATGAATTCCGCCTAGCTGCATTGCATTATCCTCCTGATCACATCCGTGGGAAAATCCGCCACGACCGTTGGGCCCCTTGCCGGATCATGTAGGATATGGCCGGATGGTTGGCCAGCGGCACCGTTGCCGCCTGTTTCGGGGGCAAGATCATGACCGAACACCTCATCGTGTCGGACGAAGACGCCACGCGCGTGATCAAGCTGCGGCGGCCTGAGAAGAAGAACGCGATCACCCAGGACATGTATCGCGCGATGAGCGATGCCATCGACACGGCGCAGAACAATCCTGCGATCCGCTGCATCATCATCACGGGCGGCTCCGGCGTGTTCACCGCCGGCAACGACCTCGAGGATTTCCTCAAGGACGGCACCTCCACGTCGGATGCGCCGCGCGCCTCCAACGCCGCAAAATTCCTCTACTCGCTGGCCCACAACGGCAAGCCGATCATCGCCGCGGTCGACGGCGTCGCGATCGGCATCGGCACCACCATGCTGTTCCACTGCGACTATGTGCTCGCCAGCAACACCGCAACCTTCTCGACGCCCTTCATCCATCTCGGGCTGGTGCCGGAAGGCGCCTCCAGCCTGCTGATGCCGCGCACCATGGGCCATCAGCGCGCCTTTTCCATGCTGGTGATGGGCCGCACCTTTTCCGCCGAGGAGGCGCACACCGCCGGCTTCGTCAACGTGGTGGTGGCGCCGGGCCATACCGAGGCCGAGGCGCGCAAGGTGGCGCGCGAGATCTGCGCGCTTCCGGCCGAGGCGGTCGCAATCTCGCGAAAACTCCTGAAGCTGCCGCCGGAAGACATGACGCGCCGGATCGACCAGGAGAGCCATCTGTTCGGCGAACGGTTGCGCTCCAGGGAGGCGGTCGCGGCGTTCAAGGCGTTCTTCGAACGCAAGAGGGGTTAGCGCCGGAGTCCCACTCCCGCCACCGTCATTGCGAGCGAAGCGAAGCAATCCATCGCGCCACAAGGAGAGAGTATGGATTGCTTCGTCGCTGCGCTTCTCGCAATGACGGTGACACATCAGGCGGCTATGTCAAAGTCATGAGAGATTTCCTTCGTCCTGTTTCGGCGTTTGCAATGTTCGCTGCACTCTGCGCGACTGCACCGGGTAACGCCCAATCCTCCGCTCCAGTGGATCTGCGCATTCTCGCGATCAACGACTTTCACGGCTATCTGCGCCCCTCCCCGGGCGGGATCGTCATCACCGACCCCGAAGACAAAACCAGAAAGATCACCGTCAATGCCGGCGGCGCCGAACACATGGCAACCCTGGTCCGCCAGCTTCGCGACGGACACCGCAACACGATCTTCGTCGCGGCCGGCGACCTGATCGGCGCCAGCCCGTTTCTGTCGGCGATGTTCCACGACGAGCCCACGATCGAGGCGCTGTCGATGATGGGATTGGCACTCGCATCCGTCGGCAACCACGAGTTCGACGAGGGCAAGGATGAGTTGCTGCGGATGCAGAACGGCGGATGCCACCCGGTCGACAAGTGCCGGGGCCCGCATCCGTTCACGGGCGCGAAGTTTCGCTATCTCGCCGCCAGCACGATCGAGAAGAGCACCGGCAAGCCCGTGCTTCCCGGCTACGAGATCAGGGAGTTCGACGGCATTCCGGTGGCCTTCATCGGCCTGACGCTGAAGGGCACACCTGGCCTCGTTTCGCCGGCGGGCGTCGCCGACCTCGAATTCCGCGACGAGGCGGAGACCGTGAATGCGCTGATCCCCGAACTGAAGGCGCGCGGCGTCGAGGCCATCGTCGTGCTGATTCACGAGGGCGGACTGCCGACCGGCGACTACAACGAATGCCCCGAAATTTCCGGACCGATCGTCGACATCGTCAGGAAGTTCGACAAGGCGGTCGACGTCGTGGTCACCGGCCACACCCACCGCGCCTATGTCTGCGAGATCGACGGACGGCTTGTCACCTCCGCCGACAAATACGGCACGCTCGTCACCGCGATCGATCTCAAGCTCGATTCGGTCACGCGCGACATCGTCAGCGCCAGGGCCGACAACACCATCGTCCGCACCGCCACGCTGGCGAAGAACGTCGAACAGACCGCGCTGATCGACGCCTACGACAGGCTGGCTGCGCCGATCGCCAACCGTCCGGCGGGCTCGGTGACGGAGACGCTGTCGCGCGTGCCCAACACTGCCGGCGAAAGCCCGCTCGGCGACATCATCGCGGACGCGCAGCTCGCCGCAACCCGCGAAGCCGCGAAAGGCGGCGCCGACATCGCCTTCACCAATCCCGGCGGCGTCCGCACTGATATTGCGCGCAAGGAAGGCGGCGCGGTGACCTACGCCGACCTGTTTGCCAGCCAGCCGTTCCGCAACCAGCTGGTGACGATGACGCTGACCGGAAAGCAGATCAAGGACATGCTGGAACAGCAATGGCGCGATCCGAAGCGGCCGCGGATCCTGCAGGTCTCGAAGGGCTTTTCCTATGCCTGGGACGGCACGAAACCGGATGGCGAACGCGTCATCACCGAGCGAATGACGCTGAACGGGCGGACAATCGATCCCGCCACAAACTATCGCGTCACCGTCAACAACTTCCTTTCGGTCGGCGGCGACGGCTTCACCGTTCTCACGCAGGGAACCGCGCCGCAAACCGGCATCTACGACATCGACGCATTGAACGCCTATTTCAAGGCGAACAGCCCGGTCGGCCCGACCGCGGTCGATCGGATCATCAGGATAAACTGAGCCATAAACCGAGCCTTAAACCGAGCCTTAAACCTAGCCTTGGCCAAGGCGGCTCTTTCCGAGCGGCCATCGAGGGCCTAGATTAGCCCTTCGCGCGTTTCCTGACGCCAGGATTTTGCATGACACTGCTGCTGACGCATACCGCATGTCTCGACCACCTGACGCCTCCCGGCCATCCGGAACGGCCTGACCGGCTGCGCGCGGTGGCCGAGGTGCTGTCGGAAGACCGCTTCAAGCAGCTGGTGCGCGGCGAAGCGCCGGACGGCAATCTGGATTCCGTCGCGCTGTGCCATGGCGAGCACTACATCGGCGAACTCCGGCACATCGCCCCCACCAGCGGCATGATCTACATCGACGGCGACACATCGATGTCGCCGGGCACCTGGGAAGCCGTGATGCGCGGCGTCGGCGGCGCGGTGGCCGCAACCGACGAGGTGATGATCGGAAACCATCGCAACGCATTCGTCGCGGTGCGGCCGCCCGGCCATCATGCCGAGGTCTCGAAGCCGATGGGCTTCTGTTTCTTCGACAATGTCGCGATCGCGGCGCGCCACGCCCAGCGCAAATACGGCATCGCACGGGCTGCGATTGTCGATTTCGACGTCCACCATGGCAACGGCACGCAGGACATCTTCTGGTCCGATCCGACCGTGATGTACGCCTCGACGCACCAGATGCCGCTGTTTCCCGGCACCGGCGCCAGCGGCGAGCGCGGCGAGCACGATACCGTCGTCAACGCGCCGCTCGCCTCGGAAGACGGCAGCGCCAAATTCCGCGCGGCGTTCGAAAACCTGATCCTGCCGCGGTTGCAGAAGTTCAGCCCGGAGCTGATCCTGATCTCCGCCGGCTTCGACGCGCATTACCGCGATCCGCTGGCCTCGCTCAACGTGAAGGCGGAGGATTTCGGCTGGGTGACGCGCAAATTGATGGATGTGGCAGACAGCAGCGCCGGCGGACGGGTTGTCTCGGTGCTGGAGGGCGGCTACGACCTTCAGGGGCTCAAGGAGTCGGTCGCAGCTCATGTCACCGCGTTGATGGGCGCCTGAGTTCCGAACCTTTAGCCCATTGTTTTCACTCGTTTTCTTTACGCGAGCCGGTGCCCGCTTCGCTTGAAAACGCTATAAGCTTGATTCTGCGCCCGCAACCTGGGGCGCATCCGGGAACGCAATATGGCCGAAAACACGCAAGCCGACGTCAAGAAGCTCACTTTCGAACGCGCGATCGAGGAACTCGAGTCGATTGTGAAGCGGCTCGAGGACGGCAAGGTGCCACTGGAAGAATCGGTCGCGATTTACGAGCGCGGCGAAGCCCTCAAGCGCCGCTGCGAAGAGCTGCTGCGGCAGGCCGAGGCGCGTGTCGACAAGATCACGACGGATGCAACCGGCAAGGTCACGGGGACCGAACCGCTCGACGTTCAATAAGCCGCAGCCCGCCCCATTGGCGGGATTTGGCGCATCAACCGGAAACATCAGGCGAATTTCACGCGCCCGGCGCTGCGGGTGGCGAGAATTGCCGGGCGAATTAGTTCTTCGTGTCCGGCATCGCCTGATATAGTCCGCCCGAACCGGGGATAGTTCGTGCGCGTCCAGCACCGCCATATCATCTATATTCAGGGCTACGACCCGCGCGGGCTGGCGCAATACTACCGCATGTTCCGGACCGAGTTGCGCAAGTTCAGCCGGCTGTACCAGCTGACAGCGACAATCAGCCGCCCCAAGGTCGCGTCCGACGACGAGATCGCGTCCTGGACCATCGACACCAAGGCCCCCGACTGGCAGACGCGCACGACCTACGATTTCCTTCGTTTCGAGGATTTCATCCAGCAAGACCTGGCGTCTCCGATCTGGCGCACGGTATGCTATTCGGTCTGGATCTACTGGCGCCTCGTCTTTTCCGGCACCATCGCGCGGTTCGGCAAGGCCAACTGGCGGTTCGCAACCTTCATCACCTACCCCCATCTGATGCTGCTGCTGGAGGCGGCATGCGCCGCGGGCATCGCCTTTGTCTTCGAGAAGGGCCTGAACGCCCTTGGCATACCCGACCTGTTCAGCATCGCGGCTGCATTTGCGATTTTCGTCGCGCTGCTCGGAACGGTGCTGAAATACACCGAGAACAGCACCTATGTGCTGTATCTCTTGAGCGACACGATCTGGACCTGGGAGTTCTCGCGCCGCGAGCGCCCGGATTGGGACCAGCGCATCGATCGCTTCGCGCAGCACCTCGCCAACATCGTGCGGAAGACCGACGCCGATGAAATCGTCATCGTCGGCCACAGTTCCGGATCGTTCCTGAGCACCGAGATGCTGGCGCGCGCCCTTAAACTCGACCCTGCGCTCGGCCGTCACGGACCGCGGATCGCGCTGCTGACGCTGGGCGGAAATTTCCCGATCGTCGGCTTCCATGCGGTGTCCGCGCAATTCCGCGACCACCTGCGCATGCTGGCGGTCGAGCCGTCGATCGACTGGATCGACTGCCAGGCCCGCAAGGACGTGATGAACTTCTACCAGTTCGATCCGATCGCCGGCCACGGCATCGATGTCGGCGCCGCCGGACGCAATCCCAGGATCGTCGCGGTTCGCTTTCGCGACATCATCAGGCCCGAGCATTACAAGAAGTTTCGCTGGCAGTTCTTCCGCGTCCATTTCCAGTTCGTGATGGCCAACGAACGGCCCGATGCCTACGACTTTTTCATGATCGTTTGCGGACCGGTCCCGCTCAGCGAACGCATGGCTGCCCCCGAAGCCGCGCTGGCGATCGCGACCGGCGACCAGGCCGCCCGCGAAAGGGCCTGGAAACAGATCGAAACCGCCAGAAACCAGGCCATGGCCGCTTCCAGGCCAGGAAAAGCGGAACTTTTCGCCCGCCGCAGCCGTTGAGAATCGGGATATTCTGGCGATTTCGGCCCGGAACTCGTGGCTCGCACCGGGTTGGCTTTGGTGCCCGCTTTGGTGTAAAGCTTAACGGTTCTAAGGGCTGAGGAGCGCACCTGCCGCGCCATTCGACGGCAGCAAGCACTTCAAATAGCTAAGGAAAACGACCGGGAAGGGTTAGAAGCGACCAACGTGATGCATATCACGTGGTTCTGTCCGGAGTGCATCTAGGCTTCAAATCGGATACCGGCCGGCCGAGGTGGCACCCGGCATCTGGATTTTCACCACGCGGTTGACGCGTACCCCATCTCGCGTCGGGTTTATTCGCCCCGACATGCAAAATTGGAATATCGCTGTGACCACATTTAGCAAAACGCCGCTCCTCGATACGATTCGTACGCCCGACGATCTTCGCAAGCTCAAGATCGAGCAGGTGCGGCAGGTCGCAGATGAACTTCGTCAGGAAACCATCGACGCCGTGTCAGTGACCGGCGGCCACTTCGGCGCCGGTCTGGGCGTGGTCGAACTGACCACCGCGATCCATTACATCTTCGACACGCCGCGCGACCGCCTGGTCTGGGACGTCGGCCATCAGGCCTACCCGCACAAGATCCTGACCGGACGCCGCGACCATATCCGCACGCTGCGCACCGGCGGCGGCCTCTCCGGCTTCACCAAGCGCAGCGAGAGCGATTACGACCCGTTCGGCGCCGCGCACTCCTCGACCTCGATTTCGGCCGGCCTCGGCATGGCGGTGGCGCGCGACCTCTCCGGCGGCAAGAACAACATCATCGCCGTGATCGGTGACGGCTCGATGTCCGCCGGCATGGCCTATGAAGCGATGAACAATGCCGGAGCGATGAACTCGCGCCTGATCGTCATCCTCAACGACAACGACATGTCGATCGCCCCGCCGGTCGGCGCGATGTCGGCCTATCTGTCGCGGCTCTACTCCGGCAAGACCTACCGCACGCTTCGCGACGCCGCCAAGCAGATCAACAAGCATCTGCCGAAGGTGCTCGCCAACCGCGCCAACCGCGTCGAGGAATACTCCCGCGGCTTCATGATGGACGGCGGCACGCTGTTCGAGGAACTCGGCTTCTATTATGTCGGCCCGATCGACGGCCACAATCTCGACCATCTGCTGCCGGTTCTGAAGAACGTCCGCGACATGGAGACCGGCCCGATCCTGGTCCACGTCGTGACGCAGAAGGGCAAGGGCTACGGCCCGGCGGAAGCTTCCGCGGACAAGTATCACGCCGTGGTCAAGTTCGACGTCGCCACCGGCGCACAGGCGAAAGCCAAGCCGAACGCCCCGGCCTACCAGAACGTGTTCGGCCAGAGCCTGGTCAAGGAAGCCGAGAAGGACGACAAGATCGTCGCCATCACCGCGGCGATGCCGTCCGGCACCGGCGTCGACATCTTCAACAAGGCGTTCCCGAAACGCACCTTTGACGTCGGCATCGCCGAGCAGCACGCGGTGACGTTTGCGGCCGGCCTCGCCACCGAAGGCTACAAGCCGTTCTGCGCGATCTACTCGACCTTCCTGCAGCGCGGCTACGACCAGGTTGTCCATGACGTCGCGATCCAGAGCCTGCCGGTGCGTTTTGCGATCGACCGCGCCGGGCTGGTCGGCGCCGACGGCGCCACCCACGCCGGGTCGTTCGACAACGCCTATCTCGGCTGCCTGCCGAACTTCGTGATCATGGCGGCGTCAGACGAGGCCGAACTGGTGCATATGGTCGCGACGCAAGTTGCCATCAACGACCGCCCGAGCGCAGTGCGCTATCCGCGCGGCGAAGGCCGCGGCGTCGAAATGCCCGAGGTCGGCGTTCCGCTCGAGATCGGCAAGGGCCGCGTCATCCGCCAGGGCAATAAGGTCGCGCTGTTCTCCTTCGGCACGCGACTGGCAGAGTGCGAAAAGGCCGCGGACGAACTCGCAGCCCATGGTCTCTCGACCACGATTGCGGATGCCCGCTTCATGAAGCCGCTCGACGTCGACCTTCTGCTGAAGCTGGCGCGCGACCACGAGGTTCTGCTCACCATCGAGGAAGGTTCGATCGGCGGCTTCGGCTCGCACGTGATGCAGACGCTGTCCGACCACGGCATGCTCGACGGCGGCCTGCGCATGCGCTCCATGATCCTGCCCGACGAGTTCCTCGACCACGATACGCCGAACGCGATGTATGCCCGCGCTGGCCTCGACTCCAAGGGTATCGTCGCCAAGGTGTTCGATGCGCTCGGCAAGGACTACAAGACCGAGTCGGTCAAGCTCGCCTGAGCCACAGCCCCCTTCGGTTCCGACCCGGTCGGAACCGAGCCCCTGCCTGGCATGCTGCGGGTTGTCCGCTGAATCCGGGCTCTTTCCTGCTCGCTCTCTTTTGCCGCAAGGAGCACGGCAACGATACGGCGGGCAGCCTATCCGGCGATCGCATCACCGGGTTGGGCTGCTACCGCCGTGCGCCGCCGCTCCGGCGACCTTTGTAGAATGGGTTGGCAATGCAGGTCATGCGCCTGGCGGATGCCGTGGCCCGGCATTGCGCCATGCTGGTGAAGGTACAGTTGCTCAAGCCCGGAGACGTCGCACCTTGCATGCAATAGGCCGAGCGCGTGCGCGAGGCTGCCTCGGCGGCGCTGATCGTCACCACCGAACCTCCGATAGCGAATAGAACCAGGATACCTTTGAACATGCCGACCTCTTCTGGCGAAAACACCGGGACGGCGCCGCCGCCCTGCAGTCACGGACGGCGGCTTGTCGTCTCCCGCTTGCTCCCGGCGCTCGCTATCTCGAACCTTCTCGACTGAACGGCACTCCGGAAGCCACGGCCATCAGGAAAAACCCGAAATCGCGGCCTGGTTCGTGGCATTCGAGGAACGTCGCGCACCCTTGCGATGGTCCGAGCGTGTCAACATGATTACAACACCGTCTTGACCCAAAATGCGGACGGGAACCCATGAAGATCTATCTGGCAGGCCCCGACGTGTTCCTGACGGATGCCATCGAGATCGGGCGCCGCAAGGCTGCGATCTGCACACGTCATGGGCTGATCGGACTTTATCCGCTGGATAATTCAGTCGATCTCGCCGACGACGACGCCTCGCTTGCGATCTTCAAGGGCAACGAGGCCATGATGGATACGGCCGACGCGATCATCGCCAACCTTACACCGTTTCGCGGCCCCAGTGCCGACGCCGGCACCGTCTATGAACTCGGCTACATGGCCGGCCGCGGCAAGCTCTGTTTCGCCTACAGCAACGATCCCGCCATCTATGCCGAGCGGGTCGCGCGATCGTTTGCGGTCACCGAGGCCGAAAGCGGCCGCCTGATTGACGGCGATGGACTCGCGGTGGAGGATTTCGGCCTGCCCGATAACCTCATGATGATCCACACGCTCGATCTGCATGGTGCTAGATTGGTGACGCCGCGGCAGCGGCCGGCGGATGTCTGGCACGATCTCACCTCGTTCGAGGCCTGCGTCGCGCTGGCGGCGGATCGCGCCGCCGGCATTTCTATAGCGTTTTCGAGCGAAGTGGACACCGGTTCGCGTTAAGAAAACGTGTCAAAACAACGACCTGGAGTTTCGGTTCTGATTCAATCAGAACCGAAACTCTAGCTGACAGCAAACCGAGCTGACATTGGCTGACAAGAGCGAAAACAACCCCTCCCCCCGCAAGCGCGCGGACGTGCTGCTGGTCGAGCGCGGCCTGTTCGAGAGCCGCGCCCGCGCCCGTGCCGCGATCGAGGCCGGCGGCGTGACGGCCGCCGGCAAGCAGGTCTTGAAGGCCTCGGAGACCATCGCCATCGATGCCGAATTGTCCGCCGAGCCCGCGCACCCCTGGGTCTCGCGCGGCGGCGTCAAGCTCGCGGGCGCGCTGGAGCAATACCCGATCGATATCGAGGGCCACGTCTGCCTCGATGTCGGCGCATCCACCGGCGGCTTCACCGAGGTGCTGCTGGCGAACGGCGCCAGCCTCGTCTTCGCGATCGATGTCGGACACGGCCAGTTGCATCCCTCGCTGCAGGGCCATCCCAGGGTCGTGTCGATGGAAGAAACCGATATCCGCAGATTCGAGGGCAAGCGCCTGCCCGCGCGGCCCGATGTCGTCGTCATCGACGTCAGCTTCATTTCATTGAAGGCCGTGCTGCCGGTGGCGCTGTCGCTGGCCGCTGCGCCCATGCATCTGCTCGCGCTGATCAAGCCGCAGTTCGAGGCGGAGCGAAAGCATTCCAAGCACGGCATCATCCGCAACGCGATGGTGCATCAGGAAATCTGCGACGACATATCGAGCTTCGCCGCCTCGCTCGGCTGCACCGGGATCGAGGTGTTTCCGTCGTCGATCACCGGCGGCGACGGCAATATCGAATTCTTCATGGGCGCCCGCCGTGGCTGACACCGAGCGTCTCGTCATCGATCACGTCGGCCATCACGGCGACGGCGTCGCCATCGCGGGCGGGACCAGGATCTACGTGCCCTACACGATCGGCGGCGAAACGGTCGAGGTCGCGCCAGTTCCCGGCCACCATCCCGACCGCCGCCGGCTGATCAGCGTCGAGGCCGCAAGCCCGGCGCGGATCGCGCCGTTCTGCCCGCACTTCGGCGTCTGTGGCGGCTGCGCGATCCAGCACTGGGACGCCGGGGCCTATCGCGCCTGGAAACGCGAACTCGTGGTCACGACGCTGGCGCAGACCGGGATCGACTGCGAGGTAGCACCTCTGGTCGACGCCCATGGCCTCGGCCGCCGCCGCCTCACGCTGCACGCGCGGATGGGAACGCATGACGTTCTCAGGGTCGGGTTTGCCGCGGCCAATTCGCACGACATCGTGCCGATCGACCGCTGTCCCATACTGGATCCGCATCTGGATGGCGCGATCGAGGCGGCCTGGGCCATCGCCGAGCCGCTGATCTCGATGGGAAAGCCGCTCGACATCCAGGTCACCGCGACCGATAGCGGGCTCGATGTCGACGTGCGCGGCTCCGGGGCGTTGTCGACGGCCATGATCACGAAGCTGTCGCGGGTTGCCGAACAGCACCGGCTGGCGCGGCTGACGCGTCACGGCGAACTGGTGCTGATGCGAACGCCGCCGGTTGTCCTGATGGGCACGGCGCAGGTCACGCTGCCGCCCGGATCGTTCCTGCAGGCAACGGTGGAAGGCGAAGAGCGGCTCGCCGAGTTGGTATCCGCCCATTGCAAGCGCGGCAAAACCATCGCCGATCTGTTCTGCGGCGTCGGGCCGTTCGCGTTGCGGCTGGCGGCGAAGTCGCGGGTTGCCGCCTTCGACAGCGACGCCGGCGCGGTCGCAGCGCTGCAGAAGGCTGCGACCTCGACCTCCGGCCTGAAGCCGGTCAAGGCCGAGGCGCGCGACCTGTTCCGCCGCCCGCTGATGCCGCAGGAACTGCGCGACTACGATACCGTTGTGTTCGACCCGCCGCGCCAGGGCGCGCAGGCGCAAGCGACGCAGCTTGCGGCCAGCAGGATTCCCGTGGTGGTCGCGGTCTCCTGCAACGTCACGACCTTCGCGCGCGACGCCAGGATCCTGATCGACGGCGGCTATAGGATCGAAGGCGTCACGCCGGTCGACCAGTTCCGTCATACCCCGCATGTGGAGTTGGTGGCGCGGTTCAGGAGATAGGCGGCTGTCTTCACCGCCCCCAGCGATCCTGCCAGATCTTTTCGCCGACCATGCAATTGACGCGCGGCTCGCGGCCGGCGGCCGGCACCACCGGGCGCTCCGGCGTGCGGCCCGCGACCTCGAGCAGCAGCTTGGTGCGGATCGCCTCCTTGAACTTGTCGCGCTCCTTGATCGTCACCACGAACGAGCCGGGACCGCCGATCACGCAATCCTCGTAGTAGAGATCGAGATTGTCGATATCCATCGTGGAGTAGGACGGCTCCTTCGCCATGATCGGCAGGCCGTTGATGATGATGCCCTTCTCCAGCGCCGCATCGCGGAGGACGACGACGGGGGCGCCGTTGTTGTTCGGGCCATCACCGGAAATATCGATCACGCGCCGGATTCCCCGCTGCGGGTTCTCGTCGAACAGTTGCATGGCGAAATTGATCGCGCCCGAGATCGAGGTGCGCGACGCCCGGCGGACCGGCGTCCTGGTGATTTCGTTGGCGACCGCGTCGGCCGTTTCGGGGCCGTCGATCAGCCGCCACGGAATGATGATTTTCTGGTCGGTGGAAGCCGCCCACTCGAAATAGGTTATCAGGATCCTGCCGTTCGGGCCGTTCTTCAGCGCCTGCAGGAACTCCTTGGAGACGATGGCCTGCGCGTAGCCCTCACGCTGCAGCGCCAGTTCGTCTATGTCCATCGAGTAGGAGACATCGACGGCGAGAACGAGTTCGACGTCGACGGTAGGACTGGCTTCCTTGTCGGCGAATTGACGGCCCGGCTGAGCGCTCAGGTGATTATCCGGCCGGTTCTGCGGGCCCGGCGCGGCAACACCCGCAACGTCGCCGCCGGCGAGTACGCCCGCTATCAGTACGGCCCCGATCGAGACATACCAGCGCATTGCTGCCCTCCCGTCGAATGAAGATTATGGTGACACGCAAATTGCGTCGCGCAAAGCTCTGAAATCGCTTGTCCTTCACATTCGGGTTAGTGCTGCACATGAACAACGGCAGGCCCCGCTCTGCCCGGTTGTCCGGCAGTTCCGGTCACGAATTGCCTGTGAAGCAAGCCGCCTGCTTCTGATTTGAACGAATCCGGGAGCCGCGAAGACAGAGAAGCAAGGCCGGCCACCTGGCCGCATCCGGCACGGTCATGGTTACGCCCCCGAAAATTCCTGCAAATGATCGCCTCTCGCCCAAGATGCGCGCGATCGTCACCTCCGCCGTTCTGTTCGCAGCGCTTGCCGCGGCGGCGCTGCCGCTGCCTTCATCCTGGTCAGCCGCCGCCGAGCCCAAACCGATGGAGGCGGAACCGGCGCTGACGGCGGAAAACGCAGCCGAACTCTGCCAGAAGCTGTTCGAAGATCCGAAGCAGTATATCGGTGAAGAAGCGCTGCGCCGGCGCTGGGATTTGCGCGCCGAAAGCTGCCGAATGGCATTCGCGGCCGACCCTGCCAACATCGAATTGAAGGTCGCGGTCGCGCGCAACCTGCCTTATGCACGCAGGGACGAGGCGATCGCCATGCTGCGCGAGGCCGCAGCGCAGGACAATGCCGAGGCCTGTTATCAAATCTACGAGCATCACAAGTCCTGGGATCGCGGCGACCTCGACAAGGTGCCGCTGGTCACCCGCACCGAAGCCGCCGAAGCGCTGCGCAAGGCAGCCGAACTCGGGCATCCCTTTGCGACGCAGATTCTGGTGCGGCGGCTCGAGGACGGGGACATCGTGAAACGCGATCCCGCCGCCGCGCGATACTGGGCGGAACGTGCCGTCGCCAATCCTGCAAGGGACGCGAGCAAGGCAGGCTTGCTGGTAACGCTGGGGCGCCTGTTGGCAACGTCGGACAAGCCGGACGAGCGCGCCCGCGGCCTGGAGATCCTCGAGGGGATGTCAAAGGCCGAAGTCTTCGGCGCCAGGCGCGAACTGGCGATCGCCATCCGCAAGGACGATCCGGTGCGCGCACGCACACTGCTCGAGGAAGCCCGCCGCCCCGATCCCGGCGGCGCCATCGTCCCGCTCGCCGAAATGCTGATCGCCGGCGAAGGCGGGCCGGCCGATCCCAAGCGCGCAGTGTCGTTGCTGAAGGCGGCGTCCGATAGCTGGATGGCCAAGGGCATGCTGGGACGGCTCGCCCTCGAAGGCAAATGGGTGCCCCGCGACATCCAGGAGGCGGTGCGCCTGATCGACATCAGCAGCGGATATGATTTCGACGCCCGCCAGCAGGTATTGCGGCTGCTTGCGCAGAATCCCGAGGTGCGGGTCAGCTATCCCAAGCGCGTGCTCTACGATGCCGTCCAGGCTGCGGAACTCGACGAACCCGGCGCGATGGCAGCCCTGGTCGAACTGAAACTCTCGGCAAACAGCCAGTTTCAGGACCGGCCCGGAGCCTGTAAACTGATCGAGACGGCCGCAAGCCGCGGCGATCGGACCATGATGCAACGGCTTTCGGACTGCCGCGCCAGATGATCGCGGCGAACCCGTCGGGACCAGAGCGTTTTCGAGCGAAGTGGAAACCGGTTCGCGTCAAGAAAACGCGTCAAAACAAGAATCCAGAGCCCCGTTCCGATCCAATCGGAACGGAAAAGGCTCTCGTTCACGTCAGGGCCGCGCAGTGGAATGATCGATACCGTCGCCAAGCCAAAGACCAGGATCAAGACGAAGCCCGAACGGCCGCGCCTGCACAAGGTCATCCTCGTCAATGACGACTACACACCGCGCGAATTCGTCGTCACCGTCCTGAAGGCGGAATTCCGCATGACCGAGGACCAGGCCCACAAGGTCATGATCACGGCGCACCGCCGCGGCGTCTGCGTGGTCGCCGTGTTCACCAGGGACGTCGCCGAGACCAAGGCCACCCGCGCCACCGACGCCGGCCGCGCCAAAGGCTATCCGCTGCTGTTCACGACCGAGCCGGAAGAATAGCGGACGACGTCAGAAATAGGCGGCCAGCCCGGCGCTGAGCGTGTTCTGTATCGACGCCGCCGTGCGGTAGTTGGCCGCGATCTTGTTGGCGAAATCCTCAGTGAAGCCGAGGACGCTTCGTTCCTCGGAACTCATGTTCGAATAGTGCTGGAGCAGCGCCAGACTGCTGGCCTGCGCGCCGCCGCCGCCGGATGGATTGAACGCGTCCAGCAGGCCGCTCCTCGTGCGCAGATTGAGCTCTGTCTTGGCGGCGCGGCCTTCCTCCGCAGAGAACGATCCTCCGGTGTTCAACGCCATGATGGCCAGCGTCCGATTGTCGAAGTTGGTGAAATCCACCTGCTGTCCCAACTGCCTGCTGCCGGTGAAGACCAGTTCCTTGCCGTTGTCCCTGGCGTTGCCCGCCTGCGCGTCGAGCATCGCCCGTGCGTTTGTCATCAGCGCATCCGGGCTCGAATCCCCGGTCGACGAGGTTGGCGTTCGCGCCTTGTCGAGCAGCGCCCTTACCGGATCCGCATCGTTGCCGGTGACAGGAGCCTTGCCGAAGCTTGCCCTCGCCGCGGCCAGGCCTTCCAGCACGGCCTGATTCTGATCCTTCCAGGCCGGCGTTGCCTTCTCGTCGCTGCCGGCCCGATCGAGATAGTCCGACGCCGCGGCGTAAAGGCTGGCATAGTCACCGGTGTGTCGCGCAATCACGACATGCGGAGACATCGCGTCGTTGAACCGCGACTGCAACGTCCTGCTCGCCGCCGTCACCTCGTCCGTCGAGAATTGGCCCTGAGCATTGTCGGCAATCGCCGACAGCGTGGCGCGCGTCTGGCCGGAGAAATCGACGGCGACCTGACCGTCGAGCATCGCCGATGACGTTCCGAGCGCGGCATATTGCTCGTCGAACCAGGCACGCGCCCGCGTGGTGAGGGTCGCCAGCGAAGGCTGTTCGCTGTCCGCCGCCGTTCGCGCCAGGTAGGCCCTGGCCTCGTCCGACAGCGTGACCGAGGTCGACGACGATGGCGAGGACGTGTCGGTGGCGTCGGTCGAGGCGGGACTGGCTTTCGAGGCCGTGCTGCCGGCGCTGTAGGCATTACCGGCATAGCTGAGGTAGGAGGCGGCGTTTGATCCAACCGAGATCGACACGATGGCCCCCTGCGGCGCGAGAAATGTTTAGCAACAAATGAATAAAGATGGTTAACGCCTCGTTAACGGTGCGCACCAGGCGCCTATGTCCCGACGATCGCGGCGTCAGGCCGCCGACGTTTCGTCGGCGAGCCCGTAGACGCGTGCGGCCTTGGAGAAGCCGGCGACCGGAAACTCGCCGAGGTCGCTCCACCCTCCCCGGCAGATGCCGGCAAAGCCCTCCGAGGCCACGATCGTCCGCTTCGTTTGGCTGGCGATCTTTTCCAGGCGCGCGGCGAGATTCACCGCGGGGCCGATGCAGGTGAAATCGAGCCGGTTGCCGCCGCCGATATTGCCGTAAAGAATTCGCCCGACATGCAGGGCTACGCCGAAGCGAAATCGCTCGACGGCGTCGCCGATCGGATACTGCAGGTCGGCGACGCTGGCGCGGGATTCGTGGGCGGCTTCGAGGACGCGTGAACAGACCTGCTGTTCGTCGCCGACATACTCATCGATCGGGAACACCGCGAGCAGGCCGTCGCCCATGTATTTGAGCACCTCTCCACCGTGATTCCGGATCGCGGTGACCTGGCAATCGAAATACCGGTTCAGGACGTCGACCACGGTTTCCGCCGGCACGCGATCGGACAACGAGGTGAAGCCGCGCAGGTCGGACAGCCAGATCGCGGCATTCATGGTCTCGGTGTGACCGCGCCTGATCTGCCCGCCGAGGATGCGCTCGCCGGCGCGGTTGCCGACATAGGTATCGAGCAGACTGGCTGCGGTGCGGGTCAAGGTGATGATTTCAACCACTCGCGCCAGCGGCTTCACGAGGCTCCGCAGCGCCGCCAGTTGTTCATCCGTGAACCCGCCCGGCTGTTTCGTGGTCCAGCTCGACGCATTCACCGTGCCCCCGATGAAGGGCAGCGGCAGCGCCACATAATCCGTGACGCCCTCGGCACGCAGTTCATCGACGATCGGGAAGCGCTTGCTCGAGGGATCGTCGATGCGGGCCCGAACCTCCTGCTCCTGCTGGAAAACGACGATCAGCGGGCTGGCGTGAAAATCCGGCGATTGCAGGATATTGAAATCGACCGTGCCGATCTCGACTTCGGAGCCAGGCTTCCAGATGAAACTGCGGCCGTAAATATCGGGATGCAGCGTGCGAACGAAGACACCGACGCGCCAGAGCGGCAGGCCCGCTGCAATCATCCGTTCGCAGGTTTCCGCCATGAACCGGCTCGGGCTGGTCGAAGATCTCCCGCCGTCGATCAGCCAGTCTGTCAGCTCTCGAAGTTTCGATGCATCCATGGCGCCGGTATTTGCCGTGCAAGTCAGCGAAACGTCAAGGCTTGCCGCGTTCGTGGCAATGCATCGAAGCAGTTGCGGTATGTCGGGAGCTGCCGTGACCCGGCGTCGGAGCTGGGCTAGCTTCGCAACATAAAAGAGGGGGAAACATCCAGTGTACGACTACATCATCGTCGGCGGCGGGTCGGCGGGCTCGGTCATGGCCCACAGACTCTCCGCCAGAAGCGCGAACAAGGTCCTGCTCTGCGAAGCGGGCCAGGACACGCCGCCCGGCAACGAACCGCCGGAAATTCGCGACAGCTATCCGGGAACGGCGTATTTCGATCCGCGCTTCCACTGGACCGAACTCAAGGTCACGACACAGGTCGTCAGCCACAACAATCCCGACGAGGCCAGACCGCCCCTGCGGAAATACGAGCAGGCGCGCGTGCTGGGCGGCGGTTCCTCGATCAACGGACAGATGGCCAACCGCGGCGCGCCGACGGACTACAACGAGTGGGAAGCGCGCGGCGCCACGGGCTGGAGCTGGGAGGACGTGCTGCCCTATTTCAAGAAGGTCGAGCACGACCTCGATTTCGACGGCCCCTACCACGGCAAGGATGGCCGCATCCCGGTCCGCCGTATTCCGCAAGCGCACTGGACCAGGCATTCGCAGGCGATGGCCGAAGCCTGCAAGCTCGCCGGCTTCAAGTTCCTGCCCGACCAGAACGGCGAGTTCGTCGATGGCTACTTCCCGGTGACACACTCCAATCAGGACGAGCAACGGGTCTCGGCCGCCATGGGCTATCTCGATCGCGAGACCCGCAAGCGCGCCAACCTGACCATATCGACGAAGACGCAGGTGAAGGAGCTGTTGTTCGAAGGCACGCAATGCGTCGGCGTCAAGGCGATGGTCGATGGCCGCGAGCAGGAGTTCCGCGGCCGCGAAATCATCCTCTCGAGCGGCGCGATCCATTCGCCGGCGCATCTGTTGCGCGCCGGCATCGGACCGGTCGGACATCTCCGCGACATGGGCATTCCGGTGCTGGCAGGTCTCGCCGGCGTCGGCCAGCGCCTGATGGACCATCCCTCGATCTCGCTGTCATCGTATGTCCGTCGAGGCGCGCGCATGAACGCGCACACCAGACGCCATATGCAGATGGGTCTGCGCTACTCCTCGGGGCTTCCGGGCATCCCCGCCGGCGACATGTTCGTCGTCGTCATCACCAAGTCGGCCTGGCATTCGGTCGGCGAGCAGATCGGCTCGCTGCTCACCTTCGTCAACAAGACCTATTCGGAGACGGGCCAGGTGAAGCTCGCCTCGCGCGATCCGCGGGAAGAACCGATCGTCGAGTTCAACCTGTTGTCCGACCGGCGCGATCTCGACCGGCTGATGAGCGGCTTCCGCAAGATGGCAGGCCTGCAGATGAGCGCGCCGCTCAAGGCGGTCACCGACAAGCCGTTTCCGGCGGCCTATTCCGACCGCGTGCGCAAGATCGGCGTGGTCAACACCAAAAACAAGATCCTCACCGCCATTGCCGCGAAGCTGATGGACGGCCCGGCGGCGCTGCGCCACTACATGATCGACAATTTCGTCGTCGAAGGTTTTACCTTCGAGCAGGTGATGAACGACGACGAAGCGCTCGAAGCCTTCGTGCGCAAGGCGACGATCGGCGTGTGGCATGCGTCATGCTCGTGCCGGATGGGCCGCGACGACGACCCGATGGCGGTGGTGGATACGCAAGGCCGCGTCAAGGGCGTGCAGGGCCTGCGCGTCGTCGACGCCTCGATCTTCCCGGTGGTGCCGTGCGCCAACACCAATTTCCCGGTCCTGATGTCGGCGGAGAAGATCGCAGCGGCGATGATGCAGTAAGCGGCCCTACCCGCCGACCTGGCCGCGGTGGCGCAGGAGGTGATCGGCCAGCACGCAGGCCATCATCGCCTCGCCCACCGGCACCGCGCGGATGCCGACGCAGGGATCGTGGCGGCCTTTGGTCATGATGTCGGTATCGGCACCGGCGCGATCCACGGTCTTGCGCGGCGAAAGGATCGACGAGGTCGGCTTCACCGCGAAACGCACCACCACCGGCTGGCCGGTGGAGATGCCGCCGAGCACGCCGCCGGCGTTGTTCGACAAAAACCGCGTGCCGTTGTTGCCGGTACGCATCTCGTCGGCGTTTTCCTCGCCGGACAATTCGGCCGCACCGAAACCCGCGCCGATCTCGACGCCCTTCACCGCGTTGATGCTCATCATCGCGGCCGCCAGTTCGCCGTCGAGCTTGGCATAGATCGGCGCGCCGAGGCCGGGCGGCACGCCTTCGGCCACCACTTCGATCACGGCGCCGATCGAGGAACCGCTCTTGCGGATGCCGTCGAGATACTGCTCGAAGAACGCGGCCTTGTCCTTGTCGGGGCAGAAGAACGGATTGCGCGCGATCTCGTCCCAGTCCCACTTGTCGCGATCGATCTTGTGCGGCCCCATCTGCACCAGCGCGCCGCGGACCTTTACGTCGGGGAGGATTTTTCGCGCGATCGCACCGGCCGCCACGCGCGTGGCGGTCTCGCGCGCCGACGAGCGCCCGCCGCCGCGATAGTCGCGCAGGCCGTATTTGGCCTCGTAGGTGAAGTCGGCATGACCGGGACGAAACTTGTCCTTGATGTCGGAATAGTCCTTGGAGCGCTGGTCGGTGTTCTCGATCAGAAGCGCAATCGGCGTGCCCGTGGTCACCTGCACGCCGGTCTCGGGATGGGCCATCACGCCGGACAGGATCTTCACCGCGTCCGGCTCCTGGCGCTGGGTGGTGAAGCGCGATTGGCCGGGACGGCGGCGATCGAGATCCTGCTGGATGTCCTCATTGGTCAGCGGGATCAGCGGCGGACAGCCATCGACCACGCAGCCGATCGCGATCCCGTGGCTTTCGCCGAAGGTCGTGACCCGGAACATGTGGCCGAAACTGTTGAAGGACATTTGGAGCGCTGCTCGCCAACGTAAGAGAATTCCGGCTTGTCGTAACGCGCGCCGGTCAAACCGGCAACCGTCATTCCGGGGCGATGCGAAGCATCGAACCCGGAATCTCGAGATTCCGGGTTCGCTTCGCGCCCCGGAATGACGGTCTTAACTATACTTCCTAAGCGACCCGTCGCGGAATACGTACACCGCGCCCTGCTCGATCAGGAGGTCGGCGGCGCTGGCCGGTGTCTCGATGCCAAGGGCCACCATCAGTGCCCGCGCCGTGCCGCCATGGGCCACGGCGACGGTATCGCGCTCCACGGAATCGTACCAGTCGCGCATCCGGTGCTGCACGGCCTCATAGGTCTCGCCGCCCTTCGGCGCCATCGTCCACTTCGCCGTCAGGCGCTTGGCGTAAAGCACGGGATCGGCAGCCTGCATCTCGGCCAGCGTCGAGCCCTCCCAGACGCCGTAACCGATCTCGCGGAGCCGATCATCGAGCGCATATTCGCCCGGCGCGAGCTTCAATGCGCCGCGCACCAATTCCATCGTCATCCGCGCGCGGCCGAGCGGGCTTGCGACGAACGGCAGCTCTGATTTGTCGCGGCCATCGCGCGCCAAAAGGTCGGCAAGGACGCCGCCGGCATGGGCCGCCTGACGGCGGCCGAGTTCGTTGAGCGGAATGTCCCGCGTGCCCTGCAGCCTGCCTTCCGCATTCCACGACGTCTCGCCGTGGCGAATGTAATAGATCACGGGCGCGGACATCGGACTTGCGGCTATTCCTTGCTCAGCGAGTTGGCGAGCGAGATCTCCTGCTTTCCAATCGCGCTTGCGTCTGGCGGTTGGAGGTACACCAGCACTCCGCCCGGGTCGAGCCCGAATTCGACTTTCGCATTGACGCCGTTTGACTTGCGGCTCAATGACCGGAATAGACGCCTCGATTAGGTGTTATGTTGGGTAAGGCGTTCGCCGCCTGGCAACCCTTGTCAACTGGTGTCAATGACCGCGTTTCGTCAAAGTGTCGAAGCCATGATTCCAGCGCTCCGGCGCTACGCTCGCGCGCTCGCGCGCGACGCCGACATTGCCGACGATCTCGTGCAGGACACGCTGGTGCGCGCGTTGCGTTCGGAACGGCTGTTTCTCGGCGGCGATGTCAGGAGCTGGCTCTATACGATCCTGACCAATTTGAACAAGAACCGGCGGCGATCGCTGGCGCGACGACCGCAATTCATGCCGCTGCTCGACAACAATCCGGATGCCAGCGGGACCGAAGCGGAAGGCCGCGACATTGCCCGTGCGCTTTCGACGCTGGTGGAAGAACAGCGCTCGGTGCTGCTGCTCGTCATGCTCGAGGGATTGAGTTACCGCGAGGTCGCCGACATCCAGGGCGTGCCGATCGGCACCGTAATGTCCCGGCTTGCGCGCGCCCGGGCGCATGTCAAAGCTTCGCTGGAGGGCGAACGCACAACGCTGCGGCGAGTGAAGTGATGGACCCGTGATGTAGGGGCAGAGCAGAGAATAGACACGAGATCAGGAAGAGACAGAGACCACGACGATGACCGACCCCCACATTCCCGTCACCGAAGACGAGCTGCATGCTTACGTCGACAACGAGCTGCCGGCGGAACGCCGCGGCGATGTCGAGGCGTGGCTCGCAACGCATCCCGACGATGCGGCGCGGGTGCAGTCGTGGCGGACGATGACGGAAGCGCTGCATGCGAGGTACGATTCGATTGTCGACGAGGCGGTGCCGAAGCGGCTCGAGATCGAGCGGCTGGTGCGACAGCCGCGCCGATGGGTGTACGGAGCGGTCGCGGCCGCGCTGGCGGCGTTCGTTGCCGGCGGCGGCGTCGGCTGGCTGGCGCATGGCGCGGCGGCGGCCCCTTCCGCGTTACAGAGTTTTACGGTTCATGCACTCGATGCGCACCGGCTCTATGTGGTCGAGGTCCGCCATCCCGTCGAAGTGCCCGGCAGCGAACGCGCCCATCTGCAGCAGTGGCTGACCAAGCGCTGCGGCTGGCTGGTCAAGGCGCCCGAACTGACGGGGACCGGCCTGAAACTCGTCGGCGGCCGGCTGTTGCCGGGCGCGGGGGGGCCAGCGTCCTTCATGATGTACGAAGGCGCCTCAGGCGAGCGATTCACGATCTACACCGTGAAATCGGACGCAAAGGCGACGCAGATGCGCTACGCAGCGCAAGGCAAGGAGAGTTCGCTGTCCTGGGCCGATGACGGCGTCGCCTATGCGGTGGTGTCCAGCGGTGCCGACCGTGGCCGGCTGACGCAGGTCGCCCAGGCGGTTTACGACCAGATGGAGAAAACGGGCGGTTAGAGCGTTTTCGAGCGAAGCTTGATCCGGGGGTGGATACCGGTTCGCGTGAAGAAAACGCGTCAAAACAAGAATCCAGAGCTTCGCTTCTGATGCAATCAGAACCGATTACGCTCTGGCGATTACGCTCTGGATAGACAACGTCAGAGCGCTTGTCCCAATTCTGACATCGAAAATCTGGAATCAAACCACAACCGGGTCTCATTAAAGCACCGGGTGTTCACGAGAAAATGAGCAGCGTTCGATCCGCCGATCGGCGCAAGCGGCCTCGATCGGGGTTTGGTACCGCGCTGGTCCCCCTTTCGAGGCCGCCCCTTTTCCAGAAAACCTTTTGTTTTCATGGAATAAGCTTCGCCTTCGGGAAAAAACTTCTGACAGCTGCCGTACCGTTCGACAGGCAGCTTCGCGCCGCGAATCACTCCCCCCTCAGCCGAAATCGCTGCGCGGATTGTAGCGGTGGCCGTCGCGCCACTTTTCCATCAATGCCTCAAGCTCGGCATCGTTCCCGTCGGGGAGAATAATTCGCGTGGTGACGAACAGGTCCCCGCTTCCGCCGGCCTTCGGCAGTCCCTTGCCCTTGAGGCGGAACGTGCGGCCGCTCGAGGTATTCTTCGGGATCGACAGTTCGACCGCGCTGCCAAGCGTCGGCACCCGTACCTTGCCGCCCAGCACCGCTTCATAAAGCGTGATCGGCAGATCGATGCGCAAATCGCTGCCATCGACCTTGAACAAGGGGTGCGTCGCGATGCTGACCGTGATCAGGAGGTCACCGGGCGGGTGGCCCGGCGCCGTCTCGCCCTGGCCCTTCAGCCGGATCTGCTGGCCGGCGGTCACCCCCGCCGGTATCTTGACGTTCAGTTCCTTGCCGGTCGGCAGGCGGACGCGCTTCTCGCCGCCCTTGACCGCCTCTTCCAGCGACACCGTCATGGCGACGTTCAGGTCCAGATCCAAACCGATACCGCCGGTTTCGAATTCGAAAGTTCTGCTCTGACCGCCTGGACGTCCGCCCCGGGCGCCGCCGAACATGCTGTTGAGGATCTCCTCGAAGCCCGCGCCACCGCCCGGGCCTCCGGGGCCCCCACCACCGGTGCGGAAGGTGTAGGACTCAAATCCACCACCGGGCCCGCCCGCTCGACCACCACGCGGGCCGCCGCCTGGAAAGCCCTGGAAGCGCGGCTTGCCCTCAGCGTCGATCTCGCCGCGGTCGAACTGCTTGCGCTTGTCCTCGTCGCCGATGATCTCGTTGGCGGAATTGATTTCGGAGAAGCGCTCTGCGGCCTTCGGATCGTTCTTGTTGCTGTCGGGGTGATGCTTCTTGGCGAGCTTGCGGTAGGCACTCTTGATCGCCGCAGCGCTGGCGCCCCGCGGCACCCCCAAGACCTCATAGGGGTCGCGCATACGTCGGGTCTCCTTCACGAGAATTCGGATTTTTCAGTTTAGAGCAGATCGCCCGCTTTGGCTTTATCTGGGAAGCCAGTTGCATTTTTGCAACTCCCACGGTGACCGACTTCTTGGGGCATCTAACCCCTGGTCCAAGGCTTTTAACCCCTGGTCCAAGGCTTCAACGTGTGGATCTCCCATCGGCCGCGACCGGCCTTGCACGCCGCGCCCTGCAGCCAGCTCTCGGAACGGCCGTTGACATAGCTTGCGAGGAAGTCCCGGCAGGTGCGCCCGTCATCCCCGGAATAGGCCTGGGACAAGGGCGTCACCGACCCCCTCGCCCCGGTTTCCGGGTTCTCCCAGGGCTGGCTGGAATCCTTGTCGCCCCTGGTCAGCACGTCGGAAGCGGCGGTGCGGGCAAAGGCTAGATCGCTCTCGGTCGGCGCCGGCGGACTGGCTACCTGCTTTCCCAGCGAACCCGTCCGATCGCCGCCGTCCATTTTGGCGTAAGCGGCATCCAGGCGGGAAAAGCTGCAGCCGCCCGAGCCGAGACCGATTAGAATCAATGTCATGGCCGCACCGGTGGGGCCGATCGCCGATAGGCCAACGCGTCCCCATGCCCTATATAGGGCGAGCCCGTATCGGGGCTGCAACGCGCTCCGGGACGCGAACGGACGCAACTGGAACTCCTGACATGACGGACACGACCTCCATCAAACACCCGACACCGTTAACATCGGGTGATTTTACCGCGGCCGAGGAACCCTTTGCGCTGTTCGGCGAGTGGTTCGCCGAGGCCGTCAAGTCCGAGCCGAACGATCCCAACGCGATGGCGCTGGCGACCGTCGATACTGACGGGCTGCCGGACGTCCGGATGGTGCTGATGAAGGGCTATGACGCCGATGGCTTCGTGTTCTACAGCCACATCGCCAGCCAGAAGGGCCGCGAACTCGCCGCAAACCCCAAGGCGGCTTTGCTGTTTCACTGGAAGTCGCTGCGCCGCCAGGTCCGCATTCGCGGCAACGTGTCACCGGTAACCCCGGAGGAAGCCGACGCCTATTTCGCCACGCGTCCGAAGCAGGCGCAGATCGGCGCCTGGGCCAGCAAGCAGTCGCAGCCGCTGGAGAGCCGCTTCGCCTTCGAGCAGGCGATCGCGGTGGTGGCCGCCAAGCACATGATCGGCGACGTGCCCCGTCCGCAGGGGTGGAGCGGCTGGCGTATTCACCCGCAGCGTTTCGAATTCTGGCACGACCGCCCGTTCCGCCTGCACGACCGCATCGAATTCCGCCGCGACGCGCCTGACACTGCGTGGTCGAAGGTAAGGCTCTATCCCTGACACCAGGCGCGCGTGACGACGTCCAAAACCGAAAGACCTGCATGCCTCCTTCATCCAATGCGCCGCGGCGCACGCTGCTTCTGACCGGCGCCAGCCGCGGGATCGGCCACGCCACCGCGATCCGCTTTTCCTCCGCCGGCTGGCGGGTCATCACCTGCTCGCGGCATGCCTTCCCGGAAGTCTGCCCGTGGGGCGCCGGACCGGAGGACCACATCGAGGTCGATCTCGGCGACCCCAGCGACACCACGCGCGCGATTTCCGAGATCCGCCGGCGGCTGGAGAACGACGAACTGCACGCGCTGGTCAACAACGCCGCGATCTCGCCGAAGGGCCCGGGCGGCGGCCGGCTCGGCACCATGGATACCGATATCGAGACGTGGACCCATGTCTTCCACGTCAACTTTTTTGCGCCGATCATGATCGCGCGCGGACTGGTCGAGGAGTTGAAGCACGCCAAAGGCGCGGTGGTGAACGTCACCTCGATCGCCGGCTCCCGCGTGCACCCGTTCGCCGGCGCGGCCTACGCGACGTCGAAGGCGGCGCTTGCTGCACTGACGCGCGAAATGGCCTCCGACTTCGGCCGCGTCGGCGTGCGCGTCAACGCGATCGCGCCGGGCGAGATCGACACATCGATCCTGTCGCCGGGCACCGAAAAGATCGTCGACCAGCAGATCCCGATGCACCGGCTCGGCACGCCCGACGAGGTCGCGAAGATCATCTACGTGCTGTGCACCGAGACCAGTTCATACGTGAACGGCGCCGAGATCCACATCAATGGTGGGCAGCACGTTTAGCGCGATCGGGGTGAATTCACTGTCAGACCTCATCCTGAGGAGCGGCGTCAGCCGCGTCTCGAAGGATGTAGCCACGGTCCGGGCCACATGGTTCGAGACGGCGCTACGCGCCTCCTCACCATGAGGGTTTAATTGTTGCCCACTCTACGCGATCCACATTCACGACCTACCGCTCACTCCGCGCGAAGTTTCAGTTGCGTCGTGCGCAGATTGGCAGCCGCGACATTGAACGCGCTCGAACACTCGTCTTCGTTCTCGCCGTCCGCCAGCGCCGCACCGCAGTGCCGGCAAAGCCGAGCCGGGAACGCCTGCACACTGCCAACGACGCGGCCTTGCTGATAGCGCGCAAAATCGATGACGTTGCGTGACGTTATGTGTTTCTCAACCATGGTGTCCTCGCGGCCAGAGAACACCTTATCGCAGACAAGCTTCGATCAATCGTTCAGTGCACCGCTCAAATTTTAGCTGTGGAATTGAGGCGCGCATCGCACGCGAGGAACCGCTGGTTTACAGCCACTTCTTCCATCGGAAGAAGAAGTACGGCAGCACGGCTGCCATGAGCATCATTAACAACGCCATCGGGTAACCATGCGGCCACTCGAGTTCCGGCATCGCCCTGAAATTCATGCCGTAGACCGAGGCGATCAGCGTCGGCGGCATCAGCACGACCGCCATCACCGAGAACAGCTTGATGATGTTGTTCTGCTCGAGATTGACGACGCCGAGCATGGCGTCGAGCGTAAACGTGATCTTGCTGGAGAGATAGGAGGCGTGGTCGGTCAGCGAGGAAACGTCGCGCTGCATGGTCTTGAGCTGCTCGCGCATGTCCTTGGACCATTTGATACCCTCGACCGCCGCCGACAGGAAGGTGACGACGCGGCCGATCGAGACCAGACTTTCTCGCACCTTCGAGACCAGGTCGCCCTTGCGCCCGATCGCGATCAGGATCTGCGAATAGCGCTTGGCCTGGCCATGGCGTTCGCTTTCGGGCTCGAAGATGTCGTGGGAGACCTGATCTACATCGGCGCCGGCGCGCTCCAGAATGTCGGCGCAGCGGTCGATCACCGCATCGAGCAATTCCATCAGCACCATCTCGCCCGAGATCCCCGGCAGGCATGACCGGGCCAGCTTGTGCTCGACCAGCGCAAAGGGCTTCGGCAGGTCGTACCGCACGGTCACCAGGCGGTGACCGGCA
Source organism: Pseudomonadota bacterium (assembly GCA_023422775.1). GTDB lineage: Bacteria > Pseudomonadota > Alphaproteobacteria > Rhizobiales > Xanthobacteraceae > Bradyrhizobium. Next base: position 12,533 of record JAFAGM010000095.1, on the reverse strand, counting down.
AGGATGAAGGTGACCGGCGTGATCCGCGGCATATCGCTGTCGGACTGGCACATCAGCGTCGCAGTCATGTAGCGGGCACCGTTCTCGATATAGAGCCGGCTGGAGATCTCGATCTCCTGCATGTCTTCCCGGGTCGGCACCGCGATACCGGCCAGCCGCTCCACGACGCGGTCCTCTTCCGAGGTCGGATTGACGAGGTCGATCCAGATCACGTTGTCCGGCAATGCCGCCGAGGCCGTCTCCGGGAGCTTCTTCAGGCTGGATTCAGAGGGGGCGTAGACTGACAGCATAGGGAACTCCGGAACAGGCGCAGTCTGTTGGTTTGGTGCGTTTGGTTTGGGTGCGTTTTCCTGACACAAACCGCCATCGGGGTCGCCTGAAAACGCTGTTGCCAGCCAGCCGCACTAGCCCGATTCTGGCAAGTGCCAGGTGAGCGGCGCCTGACTGGCGATCCATATTTGCGGCACCGGCGCGGCACGGGCATGGCCCTGAACTGACAGCAGGCCATTGGTGCCCACAAATGAGCCAGAAGCCGCAAAACTTGCGGCATAAAAGCCACAGCCGGCCTCCCGCAGCGCCGAAGGGTCGCGCAAAGACTGGCACATTTACCCGTTTTTGCGGATACTGCGTTTAATGGAATCGTCGCGTTTATGGCACAGGATTGTGGCTGCGGACGCAAGAGTTTCGATTGGAAGTAACATGTCGTCGCTGAAAGTTATGTTCGGGGTCGTTGCCGCCGGCTTCATGCTGTCCGGCTGCATGCAGGCAACCACGTATCAGGCCGCGCCCGAGGCGTCGCTCAAGCCGAGCGACAAGGCCCAGCTCGCCAAGGCGCGCTATGCTGCGGTCAAGCCGGCAGAACCCTTCCGTCGCGCCATTGTCGACTATCACCGCAAGGAAATGCCCGGCACGATCGTGGTCGATTCCGACAACCACTATCTGTATCTGGTGCAGGACGGCGGCAAGGCGATCCGGTACGGCGTGACCGTCGGCGAGGAAGCCCTCGCGTTCTCGGGTATCGCCCGCGTCGGCAACATGGCGGAATGGCCGAGATGGACGCCGACCGCCGACATTCACAAGCGGATCGAAGGACTGCCGGCCTCGGTGCCCGGCGGCGTCGACAATCCGCTCGGCGCCCGCGCGCTCTATCTCTATCAGGGCAACAAGGACACCCTGTTCCGCATTCACGGCACCAACCAGCCGGAATATATCGGTGCATCGATCTCGTCGGGCTGCATCCGCATGACCAACGAGGACGTCATCGACCTCTACAGCCGCGTCAAGCAAGGTACGGTCGTCGTTGTGCTCGAACCCAAGCAGGGTGACTCGCCGTTCAATTCCAAGATGGCGCTGCAGGGCGGCGGCGTCGGCGCGATGACGCAATAGCCTAGGCGCGATGACGCAATAGCCGGCGACACTTTCCTCGCGGCCGATTATCAGGAGCGCCGGTTCTGCCGGCGCTTTTTCGTGGCAGGCTTCTCCTCGCGCACAGGCTCGGCCTCTTCCGCTTTCCCGTCGTCCGATTTCGCAGCGCCGGCCTTGTCGGCTGAAGGCTTGTCGGCTGAAGGCTTGCCGGCCTCGGACTTGTTGGGTTCGGATTTGGCGGCGACTTCGCGCGGCGGGGCCTCGTCCGGCCGTTCGGCCGGCAACAGCGGCGCGATCCGCGGCAGCGGATCCCAGACGTTCCACTGGCAGATCCGGTAATTGCTCCGCCGTTCCATCAGGTCGAGATGGATGTGGTCCTCGTGGTACCCGTCCGAGCCGGGGCCCAGCACCGTCGGAAATCGCGTGCAGGCCGAATGCAGCACGCTCTCGCGCAGTTCGCGCGGAACGGTGCGGTCGGTGAGCGAGATCGCACGGCCGTTGGCGAGCTTGAAGGCGCGGACATCGAGCGCATTGGCACGGCCATGTTCGGACAGCCTGGCGCCTGCGACGCGGTTGCGGCCGCGACATTCGTAGGAATCGAAATTATCGAGGTTGGAAATGGTGCTGCCGAGGCCGGCCGCGAGCGGCGCGATATCGTTGCGAATCCACTCGGCCAGTGCAGATGCCATACGACAGCGCAGGATGGCCGCAGGCTTCACCGAAACCTGCCGCCTGTCAGGCAGCACGATCGCCTCCAACCGCACCAGGTCCTCTCCCCCGCAGCCACCGGCGCCATGGATATCGGGAATGCTGGGGGCAATGGCGATGGCGTCGGTCAGCGCCAGCCGGCAGGCCGACGGTTGCGGCGTCGGCTGCGCCGCAGGGCTGGCCTGCTCCTCGGGCCGATCCTTGCTCTGATCCCTGGTTTGATCCTTGGCTTGATCGTTGGGCTGTTCCCTGGGCCGGTCCCTGGGCTGATCTCCGGACTTGCCGTTCCGGGAGGCTGCCTGCATCTGCGCAGGCTGGGCCGCAGGCGCCCCGGCCGGCCGCGGCTTCGGCAGCGGTACCGCCGCGCGGCGAACCTTTCCGACCTTCCCGCGCGATCTCGGCGTCGCATCCCTGAACAGAATGTCCCACGGCGCCGCGCAGCAGCCCTTTTTTGCGTAGGCGGGCGCAGTTGGCATGCCAAGCAGGAGGCAGGTCGCGGCAACGGTAACCATTGCCGCGGCAATGCGGCCAAAGGCACCATTAGCCCATTTTCGGCTTGCTTTCTGCGCGGTACAGTTCATTTCAATTCCATGAACTTAACCCCGATCCGCCCGCAAGGTTCGCGGATCGCGCGGCAACGAACAAACCGTCGGAGGGAAGTGAGTATGCTCGGATTGATGCAAGACTGGCCTTTGCTTTGTCACCGGATCATCGAACACGCGGCGAAGTATCACGGCACGCAAGAGGTCGTCACGCGGTCGATCGAAGGCCCCATTCATCGCACCAATTACGCCGAAATTCATGCGCGCGCGCTGAAAGTATCGCAGCGGCTCGAGCGCGATGGCATCAAGTTCGGCGACCGCGTCGCCACCATCGCCTGGAACACCTGGCGCCATCTCGAAGTCTGGTACGGCATCATGGGGATCGGCGCGATCTGCCACACTGTGAATCCGCGGCTGTTCCCCGATCAGATCGCCTGGATCATCAACCATGCGCAGGATCGCATCGTCATCACCGACATCACCTTCGTGCCGATCCTGGAGAAGCTTGCCGCCAGCATGCCGAGCGTCGAACGCTACATCGTGCTGACCGACAAGGCGCACATGCCGCAGACCACGCTGAAGAACGCGGTCGCCTACGAGGACTGGATCGCGGAAGCCGACGGCAAGTTCAAGTGGAAGGATTTCGACGAGAATACCGCAGCGGCGATGTGCTACACGTCGGGCACCACCGGCGATCCGAAAGGCGTGCTCTATTCTCACCGTTCCAACGTGCTTCACGGGTTGATGGCCAACAATGTCGACGCCCTCGGCACCAGTGCCGCCGAGACAATGCTTCCGGTGGTGCCGTTGTTCCATGCCAACAGCTGGGGCATCGCCTTCTCCGCCCCCTCGATGGGCACCAAGCTCGTGATGCCGGGCGCCAAGCTCGACGGTGCATCGGTCTATGAGCTTCTCGACACCGAGAAGGTCACGCACACGGCCGGCGTGCCGACCGTGTGGCTGATGCTGCTCAACCACATGGCCGCCAACGCCCTGAAGCTGCCCCACCTCAAGAGCGTGGTGTGCGGCGGCTCGGCCATGCCGCGCTCGATGATCAAGTCGTTCGTCGACATGGGCGTTCGCGTGCGCCACGCCTGGGGCATGACCGAGATGAGCCCGATCGGCACGGTGGCGGCGCTGAAGCCGCCGTTTGCCGTGCTCACCGGCGAGGAGCGGCTCGACATCCTGCAGACCCAGGGCTACCCGCCGTTCGGCGTCGAAATGAAGATCACCGATGATGCCGGCAAGGAGTTGCCGTGGGACGGCAAGACCTTCGGTCGCCTCAAGGTGGCCGGCCCCGCGGTCGCCAAGGCCTATTTCAAGGTCGACACCGACATCCTCGACGACGAAGGCTTCTTCGACACCGGCGACGTCGCGACCATCGACGAGCACGGCTACATGCGGATCACCGACCGCTCCAAGGACGTCATCAAGTCGGGCGGCGAATGGATTTCGTCGATAGACCTGGAGAATCTCGCGGTCGGCCACCCGGCCGTCGCGGAAGCCGCCGTGATCGGCGTCTACCATCCCAAATGGGACGAGCGCCCGCTCCTCATCGTCCAGCTCAAGCAGGGCCAGAGCGCGACGCGCGAGGACATCCTGAAATTCATGGATGGCAAGATCGCGAAATGGTGGATGCCCGATGACGTCGCCTTCGTCGACGGCATCCCGCACACCGCCACCGGAAAAATCCTGAAAACCGCGCTGCGCGACCAGTTCAAGAGCTACCGCTTCCCGAACGCGGCGGCTTGAGAAGCTGATCTCAAAAGCAGTTGGTAAAATCGCTCGTCATGCCCGGCCTCGTGCCGGGCATCCACGTCCTTGCAGCAACGGGCGAAAGAGACGTGGATGGCCGGGCATAGGCGGGCGATAGCGACGCCGTCCCTTCCGGACGGCTATGCCCGGCCATGACGAAGAGAGGACTTCAAGTCCGCCCGGTTCGCCTTCCGCTATTCGAAGGACTTGCGGCCGAAATCAGCGCGCGAGCGCTTCAAGCTGCCGTTGAGCGCCGGGCTCGCCCCATTCTCTCGCCTTCTGGTACCAGCCGCGGGCCTGCGCGACATCGGCCAGCCCGCCGGCGCCGAGTTGCCTGAGCGACGCCGGATCGTAGGTGGTGCCGAGCAGCAGCGCGGCGCGGGCGTCGCGCGCTTCGGCGCCACGCTGCAACAACAGCCTTGCGGAGAGGACGTCGCCGCTGGCGAGCAAATCCTGCCCGCGTTTGACGAAAGCCTGGACCTCCCTTTGGTCCAGGTTGCGCACCGGGTCGGCCTGCGGCGGCGCAGCGGCAGCCGGGGGCGCAACCTGCGGTGCGACGGCAGCCGGCGGCGGGGCCACAGGGCTTGCGGCCGGCGGCACGGCTGCCACACGCGGAGCCGCAGCCGGCGGCTGGGCGACCGGCGGCACGGCAGCCTGCGGCGGGGCGGCGGGCACAGCGGCGGCCCGTGGAGCCATCCAGGACAGGCGCGTCGAGCCGGCGACGAGTGCTGTGCCGTCGCCATCGCGCAATTCGGCCGTCACCTGCACCTGACCGACGAAGCCGTCGGACGGAATGACCGAAACGCCGGAGATTTCCGTTGCGGGCACGCGCCACTCGTTGGCGACACGCCTGCCGGACGTCAGCCGCGCCCCGGCCGGCAGCCCATTGATGGCGACGAAGGCGGCCGAAGGTGGCGAGCCGACGTGAATTCCGAGCGGCAGCGCATCGTTGACGAGCGCGCTGCCGTCCTGTGCGGACAAGGTCGCAGTGCGCCTGAGCGGCGCGGGCTGCGGCGCCGGAAACACTGACGATTTGACCTGCTGCCAGATCGCCGAAAGCGACGACGCGTCGCTTGCCGGACGTTGCGATGCCGGGATGGCCATTACGAGTACCGCTGCAATGCCGGCCGCGACGGCCACCGCCAGCGAGAACCTGAGCGCTACGCTGAACAGCGCGCGCCGTCCGCCGTCACGAAGCACGGATGGCGCCTCGACGAGCGCAGGCTCCATCTGCTCCTGCAAGGCCTGCGCGACGGCCCTGGTGAACATCTCGGAACTCTCACGGCGTTGAGGGGACCTGCCCGGCACCTGCGGCGGCGGGTCTTCCGTCGTCAACCGCGGACGCCATTCGGCGGCCTGCTTGAGCACCGCATCCGGCTCCCCGCTCGCGGCCCGTTCCCTCAACTCACGCGGTGCGTAATAGGCTGGATCGTTCGGGCCGAGAATTCCGCCGTGCTTTGCCCTTGGGTCACTCATTCCAACACTCGCCCTACGGGCCTTCTACCAGGCCCCGCGGACCTACGCCAACCATGCCTGCGCACCCCCCTGAGCCCAGGGGCAACGCCGCTCCGCCGGCCAACGGAACCGGCTGATGAGAGCACCTTACAGCATCTACGGACGCCCGCAGCTTCCCTTTTTTCGATCCACGCTCGCCCATGTCTTTAGCAGACAGTCCCGTGGGCGAATGCGACGACCTGAGGGCGACAGGTAGACCAAAGTGGGACTTAGTCAATCAACAACTAACCGCCGATTGACGGGGATGGTTAACTGGTAAGGTTGCCATTGTCCGACCGGGACCGCCCGCGAACCTTGAAATTCGCGGGCAGCCGTGATCTCAAGCTCTGGGTTTGCAACCCGATCCCGATCGTCGGCCAGACAGGCACCAACCCGGCAGATTTAACCGATGGCCCGCAGGTTTTACGCTCCCTACCAGTCGGAGCCCGTGTCCAGCCTGGCCACCTGGTCACGCAACCTCGCGATCTTCTCGGTGGTCGCGGTGATCGTCTCGACCCTGATCGTCCGCTTCGGCTTTCTGGAGGTGAAGCCGGCGCTGGCGACGTTCTTCGGCGCGCTGGCGCTTGCGGTTCTTTCCATTCTGCTCGGCCTCGCCGCGTTCGCGGCGATCTGGCAGAACGGGTCGCGCGGCATGGGCCGGGTACTGCTGGCGTTCCTGATCAACGCCATCGTCCTCGCCTACCCTGCCTATCTCGGCCTGCAATACCGCAATCTGCCGAAGATCTACGACATCACCACCGATCCGATCGATCCGCCGCGCTTCGAGGCCCTGGCGCGGCTGCGCAGCGGCGACGGCACCAACTCCGCGGTGTATGCCGGGCTCTATTCGGCCGAGCAGCAACGGCTCGCCTACCCTGATATCGAAACCGTGGAGCTCGAAGTGCCGCCGCAGCGCGCCTATGAGGTCACGCTGCAACTCATCGCCAAGCGCAAATGGCTCGTCATCGACGAACGTTCGCCGCAGCCGCCGCGCCGCATCGGCCGCATCGAGGCGGTGGCGCGGACGCCGATCATGGGCTTCCGCGAGGACGTCGCGATCCGCATCACCCCGGACGGCGAGGAATCGCGCGTCGATATCCGCTCCTCCTCGCGCTATTTCGAGAGCGACCTCGGCAGCAATGCTGCCCGCGTCAGCAAGCTGATCGAGGACATCAACGCCGCGGTCGACAACGCCAAATCGGCAGCGCCGAAGAAGCCGCAAACGCCGGCCAAGGGCCAGGCAAAGACGGTGAAGAAGCAGTAGAAGACGAGTAGCGGATAGCGAATGGCAGGCGAGCGGCGTGCCTTCCCTATTCGCTACTCCCTATTCGCCAAGCGATAGCTTCCGCCAATCACCGGATCCCCTTCTGTCGCGACGATTCCGCGAGCGACCAGATCTTCCAGATGGGCCAGCACGGAATAGCCGGCCGCGCCGGTCAGCCGCGGATCGATGCCGATATAGATCGCCCGTACCATGGTGGGGATATCGGCCTCGCCCTTGGCCAGACGGTGCAGGATCGAGGCCTCGCGGGCCTGGCGATGCCGGGTCAGGAAACGCACGTAGCGCTGTGCGTCCGGGATCTCCGGCCCGTGGCCAGAGAAATACAGATCCTCGCTGCGGGCTTCCAGCCGCGCCAGCGAGGCCATGTAGTCGGTCATCGCGCCGTCCGGCGGGGCGACGATCGAGGTCGACCACCCCATCACGTGGTCGCCGACAAAATTGATCTTTCGCTCCGGCCACGCGAATGCCAGATGGTTGGCAGTGTGGCCGGGGGTCGCCACCGCCTCGAGCGCCCAGCCCGTCCCTTCGATCACGTCACTGTCCTTGACCTCGATGTCGGGCCTGAAGTCGCGGTCGGCGCCGGATTCCGGGTTGTGCTTCTCGCTCTCGAAACGCGGCCGCGAGGCGCGATGCGGCCCCTCCGCATAGACAGGCGCGCCGGTGGCGGCTTTGATCCGTGCCGTGTTCGGCGAGTGGTCGCGATGGGTATGGGTGACGAGAATATGCGTTACGGTTTCGCCGCGCACGGCATCCAGCAGCGCCTTCGCGTGCGCCTCGTCGTCCGGACCGGGATCGATGATCGCGACCTTGCCCTTGCCCACGATGTAACTGACCGTGCCGGTGAAGGTGAACGGGCTCGGATTGTTGCAGAGAACCCGCCGCACGCCGGGACGGGCCTCATCGACGACACCGGGCTGAAGCGGAAAATCGCGGTTGAACGGGATGTCGTCGTTGTCGGCCATGGGGAGTTCCTGAGCGGCGAACCGGTCAACGATCTCTGTCGTCATACCCCGCGAAGGCGGGGTATCCAGTAATCACCGACGTTCGAGTTGAAACGAGATTTCCCGGAGTACTGGATCGCCCGCCTTCGCGGGCGATGACAGCGGAAAATGAGGCCACGGCCGGGCTTCCTCGCAACCTGCTTACGAAAACGCCTGAATGCCCGTGATCGCCCGGCCCAGGATCAGGGCGTGGACGTCGTGGGTGCCTTCATAGGTGTTCACGGTTTCCAAATTCGCGGTGTGGCGCATCACGTGGTATTCGATCTGGATGCCGTTGCCGCCGTGCATGTCGCGCGAGGTGCGCGCGATGTCGAGCGCCTTGCCGCAATTGTTGCGCTTGACGATCGAGATCATCTCAGGCGCCATCTTGCCCTCGTCCATCAGGCGCCCGACGCGGAGAGAGGCCTGCAGGCCCAGCGCGATCTCGGTTTCCATGTCGGCAAGCTTCTTCTGCACGAGCTGGGTTGCCGCCAGCGGCCGGTTGAACTGCTTGCGGTCGAGCGTGTACTGGCGCGCGCGATGCATGCAGTCCTCGGCGGCGCCCATCGCGCCCCAGGAGATGCCGTAGCGGGCGCGGTTGAGGCACCCGAACGGACCCTTGAGGCCGGACACGTTGGGCAGCAGCGCGCTCTCCGGAACCACCACGCCGTCCATCACGATCTCGCCGGTGACCGAGGCGCGCAGCGAAAGCTTGCCGCCGACCTTCGGCGCCGACAGGCCCTTCATGCCCTTCTCGAGCACGAAGCCGCGGATCTGGTTGTCATGCGCGGCGGACTTCGCCCAGACCACGAACACGTCGGCGATCGGCGCGTTGGAAATCCACATCTTGCTGCCGCTGATGCGGTAGCCGTCCGACACCTTCTCGGCGCGGGTCTTCATGCCGCCGGGGTCGGAACCGGCATCCGGCTCGGTCAGGCCGAAGCACCCTACCCACTCGCCGGTGGCGAGTTTCGGCAGGTACTTCTTGCGCTGGTTCTCGTCGCCATAGGCGTAGATCGGATACATCACCAGCGACGACTGCACCGAGTTCATCGAGCGATAGCCGGAATCGACGCGCTCGATCTCCCGCGCCACGAGGCCATAGGCGACGTAGCTGGCATTGGCGCAGCCATATTCCTCCGGCAGCGTGACGCCGATCAGGCCGAGTTCGCCCATCTCGTTGAATATCTCGCGGTCGGTCTTCTCTTCCAGATAGGCCTTGATCACGCGCGGCAGCAGCTTGTCCTGCGCATAGGCGCGTGCGGTGTCGCGGATCATGCGCTCGTCTTCGGTGAGCTGCTCGTCGAGCAGGAACGGATCGTCCCACTGGAAGCCGGCCGCCGTCGGCTTGTCCTTGGTCTGAGGGCGCACGCTCATGAATATCCCTTTCGCATCACAGTCCTCATGAAATTGTCGGCGGCCAAAATAGTGCGCTATCGGCGGAAGCGCAAATGTTCTGAACGTCATTCCGGGGCACGCGAAGCGCGAACCCGGAATCTCGAGATTCCGGGTTCGGTGCTGCGCATCGCCCCGGAATGACGACGCATCAGCCTTCCAGCTTTTCGTTGGAGACGATCTCGATGCCGAAGCCGGACAATCCCTTGTAGTCGTGCACCGAGGACGTGAGGTTGACGATCGAGGTGATGCCGAGATCGCGCAGGATCTGGGCACCGACGCCCACTTCGCGCCATTGCCGGTTGCGATCGGCCTCCGCCGATTTCTGTTCGCCGACCGGCTCGACGGGAACTCCGGCCGCACCGTCGCGCAGATACACCAGCACGCCGCGGCCGGCCTTCTCGAAATGGTTGAGCACGATCTGCATCCGCGCCTGGCCGGTGAAGAGATCCTTGACGATGTTGGGCTTGTGCAGCCGCGTCAGCACCTTCTTTCCGTCGCCCACGCCGTTGTAGACGAAGGCGGCGTGCGCGATCTCGTCGAACGGCGAACGATAGGCATAGCCCTGCAGCGGGCCGATCGGGCTGTCGGTGGTAAAGGTCGCGACCCGCTCGATCAGCTTCTCGCGCGCCTGGCGGTAGGCGATCATGTCAGCGATCGTGACGTGCTTGAGCTTGTGGCTGGCGGCGAAGCGCGCGACCTGCTCGCCCTTCATGACGGTGCCGTCGTCATTCATCAGCTCGCTGATGACGCCGACCGGCGGCAGCCCCGAGAGCTTGCACAGATCGACCGCCGCCTCGGTATGGCCCGAGCGCAGCAGCACGCCGCCGTCGCGGGCGATCAGCGGGAAGATGTGGCCCGGCCGGGCAAAATCATTGGCGCCGGCGTTGGGATTGGCGAGCGCACGGCAGCAGGAGGCGCGCTCGTCGGCCGAAATGCCGGTGCCGCCATCGGGCTTGTAGTCGATCGAGACCGTAAACGCAGTGGTATGATTGGACTCGTTGTGCGCCACCATCGGATCGAGCCGCAGCCGGCGCGCATCGTCGGTGGTGATCGGCGCGCAGACGATGCCCGAGGTGTGACGAATGATGAACGCCATCTTATCCGCCGTGCAGAGCGATGCCGCAACGATCAGATCGCCCTCGCCTTCCCGGTCATCGTCGTCGGTCACGACGACGAGTTCGCCGTTGGCAAAGGCTTGCAGAACTTCCTGGATGGTATCGGCCATTTTTTCCAAAATCTCGCTGGGTACACCAAGTGCATTAGCCGGACTCAATCGTCCGCGCCAGCGTCAATACGCAGCGCAGAGCGGCCTTGCCGCGACGGGGTCGGGCGGGAAAAATCATTGACGATTTCCGCCCGATGGCATTGGCCGGTTTCGCCTGGTGGGAGCGGTAGCGGGAATTAGCCCGGCGGCTCGACCGCCCCATCGACCCTGGATATGATGATGAGCTGCCGGAGAAGCAACTCAAGGTCAGTTGCCATCGCTACAAATGATTCCGCCGGGACGCCGCCCTTGTCAGCTACGGCAATACCTCGCGGCGCTCGCTGAGCAGCGCGTCGGTCTCGGCGCGCTTCTCTTCGAGCAGGCCCGCCTGCGCCGCCCCGATCACCTTGTAGAGTTCGTCGGCGTCGCTGAGCCGGGTCACCGTGACGTAATCGGCGCCGGCCGCGTAGAGATCCTCGACGCTGGCGAGCATCTCCGCGGTCGCCACGATCTTGGCGGTCGGGTTGAGCGAGCGGACATGCCGGACCAGCTTTTCGTTGTCGGCGCCCTTCAACAGCGAGTCCGGGATGCTGAGGATGATCAGTTCGGCCTTGCCGACGCCGGCATGCACCAGTGTATCCACGTTGCTGATGTCGCCGTAGACCACGTGCATGCCGCGGTCGGTCAAGGTGCGGAACACCGTCGGATTGAAGTCGATCACCGTGATCTGGTCGAGGACGGCGGGACTGCGGCGCTCGATCTCGCTGAGCAGCGCGCTGGCGGCGCGGAAGAAGCCCAGGATGACGACCCGGCGCGCCTCCCCATGCCCGCCCTCGTGTCCGGCATCAGCCTCCTGGCCCTGATCCAGATCGCGCAAGCCGATGCGCTTCAGGGGGCCGATCAGGGCGCGCGTGAGCTGGTCGCTCTTCGATATGGCAAAGGTGCTCAGCACCGCCAGAACCACGAAGGCGAACGACGCCGCACTCGACGTCTCGGTGCTGATATGATGGGCCACAACGCCGGTCTGGATCACGACCAGCGAAAATTCCGAGATCTGCGCCAGATTGATCGCCGGCAGCAGGCTGGCGCGCAGCCCCTGCTTCATCAGGTAGAGCGGTACGAAGGTCGTCACCACCCGGCTGACTACCGTGAACGCCGCGATCATAAGCGCCAGCCCGATCACCGACAGGCCGGGAATCGGGATCGTCATGCCCAGCGCGACAAAGAACAGCGTGATGAAGAAGTCGCGCAGCGTCGTGACCTTGGCGGTGACGTCGAGCGCATACGGGAATGTCGACAGCGAGACGCCGGCCACCAGCGAACCCATCTCGCGCGACAAATGCAGCCGCTCGGCGATCTCGCCGATCAGGAAGCACCAGGCCAGCGCGCCGAGCAGGACAAGTTCCGGCCGGCGCGCGATGTGGTGGAACAGCCACGGCAGCACATAGCGGCTGAGCACCAGCGCGGTCGCCACCAGCACGCCGACCCGGGCGATCGAGAGCAGGACCACGGTCATCTGCAGGTTATCGAGGCTCGGCTGCACCGCCAGGAACAGGATCGCAAAGATGTCCTGCAGCACCAGCACGCCGAGCGTGATGCGGCCGGGCAACGTGTCGAGCTCGCGCTTCTCGTACAGCACCTTGACGATGATGACGGTGCTCGACAGCGCGCAGGCAACGCAAAGATAGAGCGCATCGAACTTGCCGCCGCCCATCGACAGCCCGATCCCCAAAAAGAACAGTAGCCCGAGCACGACGCCGCCGATCAACTGCCCGCCCGCGGCAAACAGGATCACCTTGCCGGCG
>JAFAGM010000075.1 GCA_023422775.1 Pseudomonadota bacterium | reverse complement strand
GCCGTTCAAGGAGGCGCCGCTCAGCACCGCCACCGGCAGGACGGCCGCCCCGCCCGACTTCGGCCCTGGGGAACGCGTGCTCTCGGCGTACCACCGGGGGAAGCTCTCCCGCGACGACGCGGTGCGGTACGGCCTGGGCGCGGTGCGCTCGCCCCGGTCGGTGCCGGCGCACCTTCGACCGACCGGGGCCATCCGCGACCCGCAGCGATATCTGACATACCTGTCGATGTTGGCGGCGAGCGCCGATCCGGAGGCGGCGCGGACGATCGCGCCAGATGTCGCGGTGCCTGCCGGCGCCGCCACGGCCGCCGGCTACGACGACTGCGCCGCCGAACCGTACGACTACCTCGGGGTCACCTATCGCTGCCGGGCGTCGGCCGGCGAGTTCCTCGTCCTCTACAACATCGCCGGTGGAGGCAGGCCGGGCATCCCGGCGGACGCCAACCCGAACGGCCGGGCGAAGGCGGTGCAGCATCTGCTGAACGCGCTCTCGATCGCCGTCGACGAGTATCGCGAGATGGGCTACCCGCTGCCCGTGCGGGACGGCAAGCCCTGGGTGCTGGTCTACGGCGTCGACGAGATTCCGATCGTCGGCGGGGTCGGCCTGCCGATCGACGCGCCGTTCGTCCTGCCGTTCGGCTTGAACCAGCAGGCGACCATGCTGGTGCCCAACGGGCAGGACGACTGGGACTACCTGCCGCGGCATGAGCTGTTCCACGTCATGCAGTACCAGTACTGGGACCGGTCCGACGTCGGCCTGGACTACCTGGCCCTCTTCGTGGGCGGCAAGGAGTTCGGCTCGATGAACTGGTGGATGGAGGCCACCGCGGAGTGGGCGACCCACCAGACCTACGTCCGGGCGCCGTACGTGCCCATCCCCGGCGAGGAGAAGCTGTACGCCCGCAACGTCTACGACGTGCTCAGCAAGCCCGGGGCGGCACTCAACTCCTGGGGCGGGCTGGGCGGCGGTCCGCAGTATGGCGCGTTCCTGCTGCCGACCTACCTCACCGAGCAGGTCGACGCCTCCTTCGTGCGACGCACGTGGGAGAGCATCCGGGACCACGACCATCTGCCGATCGAGGCGATCCGGCACACCGCTGAGGGCTACGGCCTGAACTTCGCGGACATGCTCCTCAACTACCACATCGCCAACTACCGACTGGCCAAGGCGAACGCCGCGCCCGCCCCGACCGTGGACGCCTGGCGCATCTACGGCTACTCCGACTCCGACGCGAGCCTGTGGCGCAGCAACCTCACCGGCGCGAGCGGGACGAGCGGCGACACCCTCGGGGGCGCCAGACCGGCCCGCAAGAGTCACTCCACGCCCGCCGGCACACAGGTGGAGTACCAGGACATCCTGCGTAAGGGCGGTGCTGTCTACCACGACTTCCGCGCGGTCAGGAACTCCGGCGACGCGAGCTGCGGATACTGCTCGACACTGATGGTGGACACCACCAGGGACGCCAACCGCAGATCTGCCGTCGTCGTCTGGTCGCCGACGGGAAGCACCGGCACGCTGGCGAAGTACCCGAGCATCCACACCGTGCGCCATCCCGACGCGGGTGGACTGATCACGGTGCCGGACTTCGCGTACCCCATGGTGGCCACTCTGGTGACCACCTGGACCGAACTGGACATCCACTCCGCCGACGCGGACAGCAGCCCGAAGACGTTCACCACGAATGTGGAGAGCGTGCTGCCACTCACGGCCCGCTCGTGCGCGCTGCGCCCGCTCTCGGTGCACAGCGTCGAGACCACGGTCGAGCCGGAGGGCGCGTTCAACAGATACGCCGCCAGCACGCCGGACGGCTGGACCGGCGGCGACTCCACGTACTCGGTGAAGCTGCCCGACGGCCGGATCGTCTGGCTGTTCTCCGACACCTGGATGGGCCCGCTCAACAGCGACGGCACCCGCCCGGTGAGCGCCCCCCTGGTCAACAACACCTTCGTCGTGCAGAACGGCGGAAGCCTCACCACCTACCAGGGTGGCACCGCCGGGGCGCCTCGGGCGTTGATGCCGCCGTCCGGACCCGGAAAGTGGTACTGGGTCGGTGACGGCCACCTCTCGGGCGGACAACTTCAAGTCGTGTACCAGGAGTACGAGCGGTTCGGCTCCGGCGCCTGGGACTGGCGGTTCAACCGCAACGTCGTCGCCAACTTCGCCCTGTCCAACCTGCGGACCCCGGTCAGCGTCCGGGAGTTGCCCTCTGCCAGCGGGGTCGCCTGGGGCTCGGGGCTGCTGCCGGCCAGCCGCAGCGGCGACGGCTACACCTACGTCTACGGCGTCGACGACTCCCCGATCAACAAGCAGATGCGCATCGCCCGGGTGTACGGCAGCGACCTCGCCAACGGCACCTGGCAGTACCACACGCCGTGGGGCTGGACGCTCCGCGAGCAGAACTCCCGCAACCTGCTGACCGGCATCGCCAACGAGTACAGCGTCACCCCCTGGGGCGGACAGTTCCTCCTCCTCAGCCAGGACAGCACCGAGGCGTTCAGCGGACAGATCAACGCCTGGACGTCCTGCTCACCGTACGGCCCCTTCACCCAGAAGACCCCGGTCTACCGCATGCCGGAACCCGGCCCCTACGGCAGCTACTGGAACCCCAACGTCATCTCCTACAACGCCCACGTGCACCCCGCGCTCAGCTCCGGTGACACCTTCATCGCCTCCTACAACGTCAACAGCATGGATACCCGTGTCTCCCCGGACGCGGACCACTACCGCGATCCGGGCATCTACCGCCCCCGCTTCTTCCGATTCGTCCTCGGATAACTACCGCGGTTCCGCCGGGCGTAGGACACGCCCGGCGGAACCATCGGGCGTCACCGGTACCGGTGTGTGCCTCCAAGAGCGCGACCGCGACGTGGGGTCAGCGACCTCGACGACCTGCGGGAGCGCCCCGTCGCGGCGGGCTTGGGACTGCCGATGCCGGGCGTGCCCACACCTCGGGGACACGGGTGGTGGGCGGCCTGATGGGGGTCTGCTCGCGGCCGGCGACGCAGTTGGTCAGTCGAGCCGGCCCACCCCGCAGTAGGTGGAGA
>JAFAGM010000085.1 GCA_023422775.1 Pseudomonadota bacterium | reverse complement strand
CCCCTGCACAGCGACCAGAAAGCAAATGTGGAGCCTGGGATGAAGACGCGCGCTGCAGTCGCATTTGAAGCCAAGAAACCGCTCGAGATCGTCGAGGTCGACCTTGAAGGTCCGAAGGCCGGCGAGGTCCTCGTCGAAATAAAGGCGACGGGAATCTGTCACACCGACGCCTATACGCTCGACGGCTTCGACAGCGAGGGAATCTTTCCCTCGATCCTCGGCCACGAGGGAGCCGGCATCATCCGCGACGTCGGTCCGGGCGTGACGTCGGTCAAGCCCGGCGATCACGCGATCCCGCTGTACACGCCGGAATGCCGGCAGTGCAAGAGCTGCCTCAGCCAGAAGACCAACCTCTGCACCGCCATTCGCGCCACGCAGGGCAAGGGCGTGATGCCGGACGGCACATCGCGTTTCAGCCACAAGGGCAAGCCGATCTTCCACTACATGGGCTGCTCGACGTTCTCGAACTTTACCGTGCTGCCGGAAATCGCGGTGGCGAAGATCCGTGAAGACGCCCCCTTCGACAAGAGTTGCTACATCGGCTGCGGCGTCACGACAGGCGTCGGCGCGGTGGTCAACACCGCCAGGGTCACGCCGGGCGCCAACGTGGTGGTGTTCGGGCTCGGCGGAATAGGGCTGAACGTCATCCAGGGCGCCAGAATGGTGGGCGCCGACAAGATCATCGGCGTCGACATCAACGACAGCAAGGATGAATGGGGCCGCCGCTTCGGCATGACCCATTTCGTCAACCCGAAGAAGGTCAGCGGCGACATCGTAGCGCACCTCGTCACGCTCACCGACGGCGGCGCCGATTTCACCTTCGACTGCACTGGAAACACCACCGTCATGCGCCAGGCGCTCGAGGCCTGTCATCGCGGCTGGGGCGTCTCGGTGGTGATCGGCGTGGCCGAAGCCGGCAAGGAAATCGCGACCCGGCCGTTCCAGCTGGTGACGGGACGGGTCTGGAAAGGCACCGCGTTCGGCGGCGCGCGCGGCCGCACCGACGTGCCGAAGATCGTCGACTGGTACATGAACGGAAAGATCGAGATCGATCCGATGATCACCCACGTCCTCAAGCTGGAGGACATCAACAAGGGCTTCGATCTGATGCACGAGGGTAAATCGATCCGTTCGGTCGTCGTGTTCTAGAGTCAGAGAACGTTAAACACAGGAGGATAGGCCCATGACTGTTCATATCCACCCATCGGTCGATAACGGCGTCAAGAAGGGTTCCGGCAGCTTTGCCGGCGGCACCCTCGTCTGCAAGTGCGCCGACAAACAGGTCAAGATCGGCATCAAGGGCGATGTCGCGCACAATCACGCCTGCGGCTGCACCAAGTGCTGGAAGCCCGAAGGGGCAACCTTCTCGGTCGTCGCGGTGGTGCCGCGCGAGAACGTGACCGTGCTCGAAAACGGCGACAAGCTGCAGATCGTCGATACGTCCGCGACGATCCAGCGCTACGCCTGCAAGGGCTGCGGCACGCATATGTACGGCCGGATCGAGAACAAGGGCCATCCGTTCTACGGCCTCGACTTCATCCATCCCGAACTGTTCCAGGAAGCCGGCTCGGCGGCCCCGGGCTTTGCGGCGTTCGTATCATCCGTGATCGAGTCCGGCGTCGCGCCATCGGAGATGGCAGGAATCAGGTCGCGCCTCAAGGAGCTTGATCTGGAGCCTTACGACTGCCTGTCGCCGGCGCTGATGGATGCGATCGCTACCCACGTGGCGAAGACGGCGCGCAAGGCGGCCTGACCTCGTCATGACTTGCAACCGCTGGCGGCGTTGCCGCCGGCGGTTTGTCTGGATCAGCGCAGCGCAGTCGTGGAGAGCGCGTGCTCGACGCAGTTATTCACGTGCGCGCGCAATGTTGCCGTCGCCGTCGCGGCATCGCGCTTCAGCGCGCTGTCGAGCAGCGTCCTGTGCTGGGCGGCCGGTTCACTGCCGCGATAGCTGAACGCCACCATCTGGTAACGGAAATATTTGTCGAACACCAGGGCATGCATCTCCATCAGCGCGCGCGAGCCGCAATTGGAGATCAGGGCCTGATGGAATTCGCCGTCATACCGCTTCCACTGCTCCAGTTCGCCAAGGCCGGTTTCCATCAGCCGCTCGGTTGATGCGAGCTTGTGATGCGCGGAGACCACGCGCCCTTCCCACTCGACATCGGCATTGGCAAACGACACCTGCATCGCGTGCGTTTCCAGCAGCAACCGTAGCTCGGCAAGGTCCCGCAAGTTCTCGGCGGAGATCGCCGCCACCTCGAAGCCGCGCCTGCCCTCGGCCAGCACGAACCCCTCGGCGGCGAGCCGGCTCAGGATCTCGCGCAGCGTCGAGACGCTGACGCCGTAATCCTCCTTGAGACCTTCAAGCCGGAGCTTTTGACCGGGACGCAGCCGGCCAAACACGATGTCGGTCCGGATGCGGCGATAGCCGTCATCGCCCACCGCTTCCTGTTCTTCCGTTCGCTCGACCAGTGTCATTCCGGGTCCATCTGCCAGCCCTCAACCGGCAAGTGCCATGTCGGCCGGCTTAGCTCAAGCGGTTCGTCTACGACCTATATAGCACATTTCATATGATAATATTCATTTTCTATGTTTACATTTATTTTCTCATATGAATACTCCCCTCACCGCGACGACCTGAAAGATCGCGAACACACGGGGAGAAGCTGCCATGCGGATCGGATTGCTGTGCGCTGCCGTCAGCCTTTGCGCGCTCTTGGGGACACCGGCTTCGGCCCAGGTGCAGGAACGCACCATCCGCTGGGGCCATCTCAACAACACCGATCATCCCGTCAGTTTTGGCGTGCAGAAGTTTGCCCAGGTGCTGGCGGCCAAGAGTGGCGGCAGGCTGAAGATCCGCGAGTTTCCAGCTTCGCAACTCGGCAACGAGATGCAGCAGCAGTCGGCGGTGCGCGGCGGCACCCAGGAGATTCTCTCGGCCTCCACGACCTCGCTCGCCAGCGTCGTCAAGGACCTCGGCCTGTTCGACTTCCCCTTTGCCGTCAGCACGTTCGAGCAGGCCGAAGCGCTGGCCCAGGGCGCGTTCGGAAAGGCGATGCTGGAGTTGCTGCCCGAAAAGGAGCTGATCGGTCTCGGTTATTGGGGGCTCGGCTTCCGCAACGCCACCAACTCGAGCCGCCCGATTGCGAAGGTCGAGGATTTTGCCGGCCTCAAGCTGCGCGTGATCCCGAACCCGGTCTATCTCGAAACCTTCAAGGCGCTGAAAGCGAACCCGGTGCCGATGGCGTTCGGCGAATTGTACACCGCGCTGGAAAACAAGACCGTCGACGGCCAGGAGAATCCCTACAGCGTCATCCTGTCCAACAAGTTCTACGAGGTGCAGAAATACGTCTCCGCCACCAACCACACGTTCACGCAGAACGTCATCATCGTCAGCAAGAAGTTCTGGGACGGTCTCTCGCCTGAAGAGCAGAAGATGCTGCGCGACACATTTGCCGAAACGCGGGAATACCAGCGCGACCAGACCAAACTCGCAGCAGACAAGGCGCTGGGCGAACTGAAGGCCAAGGGCATGCAGTTCAACGAGATCGCACCGGCCGAATACGCCCGCATGCAGGAGGCAACCAGGCCCGTCGTCGAAAAGTTCTCGGCCGAATACGATCCGGCCCGGGTCAAGCTATTCAACGTCGAGCTGACGCGCATCCGCGGCGGCGCCAAGTAAGCCGTAATGGACGCCGTCGAACGGCTGATCGACCTTTACTGCCGCCTGCTCAAGGTCGCGATCGCCGCGTGCCTCGCTGCGATGGTGGTGCTGGTCTTCACCAACGTCGTGATGCGCTATCTCTTCAACTCGGGAATTCCGACATCGGAAGAGCTGTCGCGCTGGCTGCTGGTATGGCTGACGTTCCTCGGCGCCATCGTCGCGCTGCGGCGGCACGCCCATCTCGGCGTCGACACCCTGGTCCGCGCGCTGCCTCCGCTGGGCAGGAAGATCTGCTTCATGGTGAGCTACATCCTGATGCTCTACGCCGACTGGCTTCTGACGCTGGGCAGTTGGAAGCAGACGGTGCTGACCTTCGGCGACAGCGCGCCGGCATCCGGTATCTCGGTCGGCCTGTTCTTCTACTCCTCCGGCCTCGTCTTCGGTGTCTCCGCGGCCGTCATCCTGCTGCTCGATCTCGTCCGCGTGCTGAGCGGCAACGCCTCCGGGGAAGACCTGATCTCGGTGAAGGAAGGCGAATGAGCGCACCTGATCGCCATTTGGCGGGCCGCACGTGACGCTCGCCGTCTTCACCTTCTCCCTGCTCGGCGCGATGGCGCTGGGGATGCCGATTGCATTCGCGCTGATCGTCTGCGGCGTCGCGCTGATGCATTCATTGGACATTTTCGACTCCCAGATCGTCGCGCAGAACATCATCAACGGCGCCGACAGCTTTCCCTTGATGGCCGTCCCGTTCTTCATGCTGGCGGGCGAGGTCATGAACCGCGGCGGGCTGGCCAAACGGATCGTCAACGTCGCGCTGGCGCTGGTCGGCCATATCAGGGGCGGCCTCGGCTACGTCACCATCCTCGCCTCCTGCCTGCTGGCTTCGCTGTCGGGATCGGCGGCAGCCGACGCCGCGGCCCTCGCGGCGCTGCTGGTGCCGATGATGGTCGCAGCCGGTCACCGCAAGATGTATGCGGCAGGCCTCGTCGCCGCCGGCGGCATCATCGCTCCCGTCATCCCGCCAAGCATCGGCTTCGTGCTGTTTGGCGTGGCCGGCGGCGTCTCGATCTCGAAACTGTTCCTCGCCGGCATCTTCCCCGGCATCATGCTCGGCGTCGGACTGTGCTTTGCCTGGTGGTGGGTCGCGCGTCAGGAGAATGTCGAAAGCCCGCCGCGCAAACCGTTCCGCGAGGTCGTCTGGGCCTTTGTCGACGGCTTTTGGGCCCTGATGCTGCCGGCGATCATCATCGTGGGCCTGCGCTTCGGCGTATTCACGCCCACGGAAGCCGCCGTCGTCGTTGCCGTCTACGCGCTGTTTGTCGCGACCTGCATCTACCGCGAACTCAGGATCGGCGACCTCTATGAGGTCTTCGTCTCGGCCGCACTCAGCACCAGCGTCGTCATGTTCCTGGTTGCGGCGGCGCTGGTGTCGTCCTGGCTGATCACGGTCTCCGAAATCGCCACCCAGGTGGTCGACCTCGTCCGTCCCTTCATGGGCAACCAGACGCTCCTGATGCTGGCGATCATGGTGCTGGTCGTGATCGTCGGCACCGCGCTCGACATGGCGCCGACCATCCTGATCCTCACCCCGATCCTGATGCCGATCGTCAAGCAGGCCGGGATCGACCCGGTCTATTTCGGCGTGCTCTTCATCATCAACAACGCGATCGGACTGATCACCCCGCCCGTCGGCGTCGTCCTCAACGTCGTCTGCGGCGTGTCACGCATCAGCATGGAGGACATCATCAAGGGCGTTTGGCCCTTCATGATCGTTCAACTGGTCGTGCTGCTCCTGATGATCCTGTTTCCTGCGCTCGTCACCGTGCCGGCGAAATGGTTCAGCGGCTGACACGCCGCCGCAATCGGCTAGACTATTCCGGCATTATCCCGTGAAAGGCATTCCATGCGCATCATGATCCTCAATGGCCCGAACCTGAACATGCTCGGCATCCGCGAGCCGCACATCTACGGGTCGACCACGCTCGACGCCATCAAAGCGGCTTGCGGGGAATTCGCCGCCTTCACCGGCACGCAACTGGCGTTTCACCAGTCGAACCACGAAGGCGAACTGGTCGACCTGATCCAGTCCGCCCGCACCTCGGCGGACGCCCTGATCATCAATCCCGCCGCCTACTCCTTCACCTCGATTGCGATCTACGACGCCATGAAGGTCTTCGAGGGGCCGATCTACGAGGTTCATATCTCCAACATCCACGCCCGCGACGAGTTGCACCGGCACTCAAAGCTGTCGGCCGCGGTCAAGGGCGTGATCGCCGGCCTTGGCCCCTACGGCTACATCGTCGCCATGCAGGCGGCGCTGCAGGGCGACGGCCAGTTGCCGGCCTCGCTGCCGGCGGCCGTTCGCGTCGGGCCGAAATAGCCAGGGGAGCATGACATGCAGGGAAACGGTTACCTCGCCATCTGGAGCGATCTTGCGCCGCAGGACCATACGGATTGGGCACACTGGATCACGCGCGAACATGCCGCCGAGCGCGTCGGCGTCGCGGGGTTTCTGGCCTGCCGCATCTTCCGCGCGCTGGGCGCGTCGGTGAACCGCTATTTCATTCTTTATGAACTCGAGGACGAACGCGTGGTCGGCGGCCCTGATTATCTGGCGCGGCTGAACGCCCCGACGCCGTGGTCGCAGAGCATCATGCCGCGGCTCGGCAATTTCTTGCGCGGTGGCGGCCGCGTCGCCGCTTCGGCCGGCACCGGCCAGGGTGGCGTCGTCGCCCCGTTGCGGCTCGATGCCGCGCCAGGCTGGGATATCGCTGCGGTTACCGCCGAACTCGCTGGCCTTGACCGGATCATCGCCGCGCGCGTCCTGCTCACCGATGCCGCGCAGACTTCGATCAAGACCCGCGAGAAGGGCATGCGAAAGAACGACGGCTCGTTTGCGGCCCTGCTGCTGATCGAGGGAATGGACGAGGCCGCGGTCCGCGACGCCCTTTTTCATCTGCGCAAGACGCTTCCAGCGGACGATCACGGCGCCATCGACGAATTGCCGCTCTACCAGCACGCCTTCAGCCTGCCGAAGCAATTGCTGCCGGGCTGACAGCGCCGCAGGATCGTAGAGCGCAAGCGAAACCCATCGCGACATCGACGCTTCAATGATGGGTTTCGCTGCGCTCTACCCACCCTACATTTTGTGGCCGTCATTGCGAGCGCAGCGAAGCAATCCATACCGCAACCCGGGGATAGATGGATTGCTTCGCTGCGCTCGCAATGACGATGCGCCCGACAGGTGCGACAAAGCAACCCGACGGGCAAACTCTCACTGGCGCCGTCGGGCAAATCACTGATTTAATTCCGCGCGTCTCACCCGTTACGAGGGGCGTGCGCACGTCACGAACGCGCGGTGGGATGCGGTGGACGCGGAGTGCGCAAAAGACGAGCGCGCATGACGCGTACGGCGAAGTCGTGTGGTCCTGACGTCGCGGTGCTGGCGTCAAGTTCTTTGAAAAGAGAGCGACGGAGGCAAAAGAGCCGTTCTCCGGGGAGATCACGAAGTAAGCCGTAAAGCCACTGCGCAGGGAAGGCCGGGATGCTCCCGCTGAACCTGTATGCTCGTGTGCGCGTTTTCATGTGCGCTATTGCACACGGGACCGCGGGTGCAGCGCGCACCCGGCCTTCCCTGCGCCCTCGATTTCGAGAGGGAGCAAACG
>JAFAGM010000022.1 GCA_023422775.1 Pseudomonadota bacterium | reverse complement strand
GGATGAGGGTCTCGCATTTCTCGCAGGGAAACCCTCATGGTGAGGAGCCGCGAAGCGGCGTCTCGAACCATGTGGCCCGTGACGGAGCCGACTGCGCGCTACTTCAGCCGCACCACCGTCGAGGCCGGCTCGCCCGGCTCGTCGATGTCAGCCGCCGGCTTGTCCATCGCCTCGATCACCTCGATGCCGCGGGTGTGGCAGATGTTGGCAAGTCCTGCGGGCAGCGGCGCATCGGTCACGAAGGTCTGGATCTGGCTGAGATGGGCGATGCGCACCGGCGCGCTGCGGCGGAGTTTTGTGGAATCCGCCACCAGCATGACGCTGCGCGCGTTGGCGATGATCGCCTGGGCCGCCTGCACCTCGCGATAGTCGAAGTCCAGCAGCGCGCCCTCCTCGTCGATCGCGGACGCGCCGATGATGGCGTAATCGACCTTGAACTGGCCGATGAGACTTATTGCGGTGGAGCCGATCACGGCGCCGTCGGCGCGGCGCACCGCGCCTCCAGCCACGATCACCTCGATGCGCGGATGCCGATAGAGCAGCATCGCGACGTTGAGGTTGTTGGTGATGACGAGCAGGTCCTCGTGCGAGGTCAGCGCGCTCGCGACTTCCTCGGTCGTGGTGCCGATGTTGATGAACAGCGAGCAGCCGTTCGGAATCCGAGACGCTGCGGCAACGCCGATCGCCCGCTTCTCGTCCGCCGCCACGAAGCGCCGCGCCTCATAGGCGAGATTTTCGACGCCGGAAGCGATAATGGCGCCGCCGTGAATGCGCGTCAGCGAACGCTGGTCGCAGAGGTCGTTGAGATCCTTGCGGATGGTCTGCGCCGACACCTCGAAACGCCGCGCGAGGTCTTCCACGTTCACGCGGCCGGAGGCGCGGGCGATGTTGAGAATTTCAGTCTGACGGTTTGAAAGTCCGGCCATGGCGGCACCCTCGGGACGCGATTGGGGCACAATGATGCCGTTATGGTGCGGCTGATTGGGGTCGCGGTCAACGAGGGAGATCAGCCGCAACGCGGCCGCAAGAGCGAACGGCGAATCCTGGTTAAGGCGCGATCCACGCCTTCGCAGTTGCACCATCGCTCGACAAGTCACCATGTGGCTGCACAACAACACTGCCCGCACAATCAGATAATGGGAGGAAACAATGAATATCGATCGTCGCCAACTCGCCTTGCCGGCGCTTGCCATCGGTCTCGCAAGCATGATCCCGGGCATCGCGTTCGCCGGCGCGGACGAGGATGCGGTGGCAAAGAACGTCGAAGCGTTCCGTGCGGCGCAGGCGGCGGGCAATGCCGACGGCATCGCCCCGCTCTGCGCGGAAGAACTCAGCTACAGCCACTCCAGCGGCGCCGTCGACACCAAGGCGTCGCTGCTGGATGGCGTCAAGAACGCGAAATACAAATGGACGTCGCTTGAATACAGGAATCCGACGGTTCGTGCGGTCGGCCCGGCCGCGATCGTACGTTTCAACTTCGTCGGCGAGCAGGAGTTCACCGACGGCAAGAAGACGCCGCAGAACCTTGCCATCCTGATGAACTGGCAGAAGCAGGGCAACGACTGGAAGCTATTGTCCCGCTCGGCCACCAAGCTCTGACGGCCGGGAGTCTGGCGCTGGCGGTCAGGCCGCCAGTGTCATTCCGCTGGCAAGCCGACGCGCGGCGCGCTCAGCCTCGCGTGCGTTGCGAAAGACCCGCCCTTCGAGACGATCGAAGCGCCGCGAGGCCGCGAAGAACCTGAAGCCTCCCGGGCCGCGCACGACGATGCCCGCGGGTTGCGAGAAAACCTCGATAATGTAGCTGTCCGACATGGATCCGGCCTTGAGATTAATTCCGGGCTTACAACGGGTTACAGGGTCGATTGTTCCTCCGGCCACCGTTGCGCCGCATGGGCGTCCTATGTCAAAGCTGGTCACGGAACTTGCCACGAATCGCTTAAACGGCCGGAGAAGAGAGATGATACCGAAATTCGCGCTTTCGATGCTGGTTGCCCTTGCAGTTTGCGTCCCCCTTCAGGAAGCGTCGGCGCAGGAAAGCACTCTCGGCGGTGCGCTGTTCGGCGGCGCTGCGGGCGCCATTGTCGGCGGCGCGCTGGGTGGCGGCCGCGGGGCTGCGATCGGCGCCATTGTCGGCGCAGGCACCGGTGCAGCCATCGGCGCCCAAGGCGAGCCGCGGCCGGGCGGCTATCGCTGGTATCAGGGCGGCTGCTATCTCGAACAGCCCGGCGGCTGGACCGCCGTTTCGCCGCGCTATTGCGGTGTCCAGGCGCAATACGCGCCGCCGCCCCGCTACTACGACGACACGCCGCGCTGCATGCGCTCGCCGAGCTACAATCCGCGCCGCGGCACGTTCATCGGCCGTGACGGCTACGAGCGGCCCTGCCCGTAACAATCACGTTTTGATGACACCATCCGGCCGCACCGGCTGCGGCCGGCCGTCCTCGTCGATCGAGACGTAGGTGAAATTGCCGTCGGTCACCAGGATCGACTGCATATCCTTGCGCCGCACGACCCAGGCTTCGAGATGAACCGTGATCGAGGTGCGTCCGACCCGCACCAGATTGGCGTAAACGGAAACGAGATCGCCGACATACACCGCCTTGCGGAAGTTCATCGCCTCGATCGCCACCGTCACCGTGCGCGATTTCGCGATCTTGGAGGCGAACACGCCGCCGCCGAGATCCATCTGGCTGAGCAGCCAGCCGCCGAAGATATCGCCGTTGGCGTTGGTGTCGGCCGGCATCGCCAGCGTGCGGATGCAGAGATCGCCGCGCGGCTCCGTCATGCTATCGGCCGGCGCGCGGTCATGCGCCTCCGTCACTTGAAACTCTCCCAGCCGGCATCGGGCGCAAATCTTCCGCCGAATTTATCCGCCAATGCATCCAGCGTCGCCACCACGTTCTCCACGCCCCGGGTGCGCGCATAGTTCAGCGGCCCGCCGCGGAACGGCGCGTAGCCGGTACCGAAGATGACGGCGCCATCGACCACATCGGCATTGTCGACGATGCCCTCGCGCAAGGCCGCGACGCAGACGTTCGACATCGGCAGGATCAGCCGGTCGATCATTTCCGCCGTCGGCTCCGAGGTCGCAGGCAGGCCGGCCGAGGTGTCGGCCTTGCCGTCCTTCCAGGTGTAAAAACCCTTGCCGGACTTGCGGCCGAGTTCGCCGCGCGCGACCTTGTCGCGCAGCCAGGCCGGCGCCGGCGGCAACTGGTCGCCGAATTTCGAGCGCAGCATGTCGCCGACGTCGAGACAGATGTCGAGGCCGACCTGATCGGCCAGTTCGATCGGCCCCATCGGCATGCCGAACTTCTTCGCGGCGGCGTCGATGACCGATTTGTCGATCTTCTCGTCCAGCATCAGCATCGCTTCCAGCATGTACGGCGTCAGCGCGCGGTTGACGAGAAAGCCGGGCGAGGACTTCACCGGCAGCGGCAGCCGGTCGATGGCGCCGACGAACGCGAGCGCCTGCTGCAGGAGTTGCGCGTCCGTGCCGTCGTGGCTGACGACCTCGACGAGTTGAAGCCGCGATACCGGATTGAAGAAATGCAGGCCCAGCAGCCGCTCGGGCTTTTGCAGCGTGGTACGCAGATCCTGCAGCGGAATGCTGGACGTATTGGTGGCGAGGATCGCGCCGGGCTTCATCTTCGGCTCGAGCCCGGCATAGACCTTCTGCTTCAGCTCCAGCTTTTCCGGCACCGCCTCGATGATGAGATCGGCGTTGCGGACGCCCTCGGCCTGCATGTCCGGGATCAGCCGGTCCAGCGCGTCGCGCACGGCAGTACGCTTGCGCAGGATCTTGCCGAACAGATCGGCCGCACGCTTGATCGCGCTTGCGATCGGCTCCGGCTTCATGTCGGCCAGCGTCACCCGCATGTCCTGGCCCGCGCACCAGGCGGCGATGTCGCCGCCCATCGCGCCGGCGCCGATGACGTGAACGTGTTCGATTTTGTTGCCGCCGCCGGCGAGCTTCTTCATCTGCTCGCGCAGGAAGAACACGCGGATCAGGTTCTGCGCGGTCGGCGTCACCATCAACCTGGCGAACGACGGCTGCTCCGCGCGCAGCATCGCCAGCCGGTCGCCGCCATGCTTTTCCCAGAGATCGATCAGCGCATAAGGCGCCGGGTAGTGTTCCTGCGGCGCAGCCTTGGCGGCCTCGCGGCGCATGCGCGAGGCGGCAAGGCCCCTGACGGAACCGAA
This sequence comes from Pseudomonadota bacterium, assembly GCA_023422775.1. Lineage (GTDB taxonomy): Bacteria > Pseudomonadota > Alphaproteobacteria > Rhizobiales > Xanthobacteraceae > Bradyrhizobium. The sequence continues at coordinate 3,919 of JAFAGM010000022.1, read as the reverse complement.
GCCGAAAAGGGTATTGAACATCCCCGGTCGCGTGCGCTTGATGCGGCCGGACACGGCGTCCTTTACCGCGTTCAGGACGTGCCGCTCCTGCGTCACGGCGTCGACCAGCCCTAGCGACTTTGCCTTCCGCGCATCGATGGTCTTGCCGGTCAGCATCAGCGGCATCGACTGCAAGGGATTGACCAGTTGCGTGAAGCGCGCAGTGCCGCCGAGGCCGGGATGCAGGCCGAGCATCACCTCGGGGAAACCGAACCGCGCGTCGTCAATGGCAATCCGCATCTGGCAGGCGAGCGCGACCTCGAGGCCGCCACCGAGGCAGAATCCGTGGATTACGGCAACAGTTGGAATTTTCAGTTCTTCGAGACGATCGATCACGGCATGGGCGCGGCCGATCTCCATCTCGACCGCGCCCGGATCGGTGACGCCGCGGAACGCGTTGACATCGGCGCCGGCGATGAAGCCGGATGTCTTGGCGGAACGGATCACGAGCCCGGTGGGCCGCTGGGATTCCAGCTCGGCCAGCACCTTGTCGAGTTCCTCGATCAGATCTGCCGAGAGCGTATTGGCGCTGGTGCCCTCGCGGTCGAACAGCAGCCAGGCGACGCCGTCGGCATCGCGGGTCAGTTTGAAATTCCTGTAAGCACTGGCGGCATCCGCCTTCGGCCCGAGTTCGAGCACGCGATCGGCGAGAAGGTTCATGATCCGTGAGTCCATGATCACACCGTCTCAATCAGCATCGCACCGCCCTGCCCGCCGCCGATACATTCGGTGGCGATGCCGCGCCTGGTGCCCAGTCGTTTCATGGCGTTGACGAGGTGCAGCACGATGCGGTTGCCGCTGCAGCCGACGGGATGGCCGAGGCTGATCGCGCCGCCATCGACATTCAGCTTCGTCTGGTCGAGTTCGCCGGCAGCACCGTCGAGGCCGAGAATTTCCCTGCAGAATTTTTCGTCGTTCCAGGCGGCAAGACAGCCCAGCACCTGCGTCGCAAACGCCTCGTTCAATTCCCAGGTCTCGATATCGGACAGCGTCAGTTCGTTGCGCTTCAGAAGCTCCGTCGCCGACAGCACCGGGCCGAGCCCCATGATGCCGGGATCGAGCGCCGACCACTGGCTGTCGAGAATGACGGCTTTCGGCGTCAGGCCGTGTTTGGCGACGGCCTCCTCGGAGGCGAGGATCACCCAGGACGCGCCGTCGGTGATCTGCGAGGAGTTGCCGGCGGTGACCTTGCCCCAGGGACGCTCGAACACCGGCTTCAGCCTGGCCAGAGACTCCGGCGTCGAGTCCGGCCGCACGCCGTCGTCATGATCGTAGAATTTGCCGTCGCGCGCGAACGAGGTTTCCACCTCGCCCCTGAGCCAGCCCTCCGATTGCGCCTTCGCCAGTCGCCGGTGGCTTTCGGCGGCATAGACGTCCGACTGCGCACGGGTGATGCCGAACAGATGCCCGACCACTTCGGCGGTCTGGCCCATATTGAGCTCGGTGATGGGATCGGTGAGGCCGCGTTCGAGCCCGATGATCGGCTTCAAGTAGCTCGGCTTTACTTTCAGCGCGGCCATGATCCTGGCGCCGATCCCCTTGGCGCCGGCAAGGCCTGCGAACCAGCGCACGCCGGCTTGCGGCCATACCAGCGGCGCGTGGCTCAGCGCTTCCGCGCCGCCGGCCAGGATCAGGTCCGAGACGCCCTCGCGGATATAGCGGTAGCCGGTGTCGATCGACTGCATGCCGGAGCCGCAATTGATCTGCACCGTGAAGGCGACCATCTTCTCGCCCATGCCGAGGCGCAGCGCGGCGACACGGGCCGGGTTCATCTCGTCGGCGATGACGTTGACGCAGCCCAAAATCACCTGATCGAAAGCGTCAGGCGCGAACGGCTGCCGCGCCAGCAGCGGCCGGCCGCATTGCACGGCGAGATCGACCGGGGTGAACGGGCCGGGACCGGAGCGCGCCTTCAGGAACGGCGTCCGGGCGCCGTCGACAATAAAGACCGGTCGCGCCATCAGCCTGCCGCCCTCTGTTCACCCAGTTCCTGGAAGAACTGATGCACGTCGGCCGGCTTCCTGTAAATCGGCGACAGTGCCTCGGCCGCGAAATCGTCGACCTCGATCACCTTCGCCACGGCCTCATGCGCCGCTTGAAGCTTTTCGCCCTCGGCCTGCGTGATCACGCCCTTCTTCACGGCTTCCTTCCAGTCATGGAGGCGCGCGGCGCGCATCTGCCTGGAAATGCCCTCGGCGGCCGTCACCAGCAGGAACGCCTTTTCCAGCCGGGCCACGCCGCCATCGTCATCGACATGCGACAAATCAGCCGTCAGGCGGTCGCGCGCCGCCGACGGCTCCAGCACCAGTTGCGCGCATTGATGCACGACGCGGTCGGACGGGCCGAGCACCCTTGCGCCGAACGGCTGGATCAGGAATTTCAGGATCGCCGCCACGAACCGGTTGGGCAGATTGGCCAGGATTTCCGCAAAGCGGTTCTCAATGGTGCGGAATCCGCCGGCCATGCACCATTCCAGCGCCGCGAAGTCAGCCTGCTGCCGGCCCTCGTCCTGCCAGCGCTTCAGCGCGGCCGACAGCAGATAGAGCTCGGACAGGATATCGCCGAACCGGGCGGACAGCATCTCCTTGCGCTTGAGCGCGCCGCCGAGCGTCAGCAGCGCCATGTCGGCGCACAGCGCAAAGGCCGACGAATAGCGCGAGAGCTGGCGATAGAACCGCGTCGCCTTGCCGGCGTCCGGCGCCGGCGCAAAACGGCCGCCGCTCCAGCTCCGGCCCCAGGCGCGGAACATGGTCTTGAAGCTGTGGCCGACATGATTCCAGAACGCCTTGTCGAAGGCGTCGAGCCCCTTGGCACGGTCGGCTTCACCCAGCGCATTCATCTCATCGAGCAGGAAAGGATGAGCGCGAATAGCGCCCTGGCCGAACACGATGAGATTTCGCGTCAGGATATTGGCGCCCTCGACGGTGATGCCGACCGGCACCGCGCGATAGAGGCTGCCCATGTAATTCTGCGGCCCGTCGATGACGGCCTTGCCACCGTGGATGTCCATGGCATCGTCGATCACGAGCCGCATCCGCTCGGTGGCGTGCAGCTTCATGATGCCGGAAATCACCGCCGGATGGTGTCCCTGGTTGAGCGCCGCACAGGTCAGCCGGCGCGCGGCGTCGAGCAGATAGGCGGTGCCGGCGATGCGCGCGAGCGGCTCCTCGATGCCCTCGAACTTGCCGATGGCGATGCCGAACTGTTCGCGGATGCGGGCATAGGCGCCGGTGGTGCGCGCGGCATAGGCCGCGCCCGCGGCGGACAGCGACGGCAGCGAGATGCCGCGGCCGGCGGCGAGCGCCGTCATCAGCATCTTCCAGCCCTGCCCGAGCCGCGCCTGCCCGCCGATGATGTAGTCCAGCGGGATGAAGACGTCGCGGCCCCAGTTCGGGCCGTTCTGGAACACCTGCATCGACGGCAGATGCCTGCGGCCGATCTCGACGCCGGGCAGATGGGTCGGGATCAGCGCGACCGTGATCCCGAGCTCTTCCTGCTGGCCCACCAGATGATCGGGATCATAAGCCTTGAACGCGAGACCGAGCAGCGTCGCGACCGGTCCCAGCGTGATGTAGCGCTTGTGCCAGTTGAGCCGCAGGCCGAGCACTTCGCGACCCTCGAAATTGTCCTTGCAGATGATGCCGGTATCGACCATCGAGGCCGCATCGGAGCCGGCTTCCGGGCTGGTCAGGCCGAAGCAGGGAATGTCGGTACCGGCTGCAAGCCGCGGCAGCCATTTCTGCTGCTGCTCTTTGGTGCCGAAGCGCATCAGCAGTTCGCCGGGCCCGAGCGAGTTCGGCACCATCACGGTGACGGCGGCGGTGAGCGAACGCGAGGACAGCTTGCGCACCACTTCCGAATGCGCGTAGGGCGAGAAGCC
>JAFAGM010000008.1 GCA_023422775.1 Pseudomonadota bacterium | reverse complement strand
CTGGGCATACTCGCCGCGGTCTTCCTTGGTCACCAGTGTCACCGCGATCTCGTCGGCGGGGTCCTTGGCCGCCGCTAGCAGGGCCAGCAGATCGACGAGGTTGCGTCCCTGGTGCGGGAGCCGGATGTAGGGATCGACGATGGTGATGTCCGTGGCGCCGTGCAAATAGGGCATGAGCAGCGTCTCGTACGAGACTCCACGCTGGTTCTCCTGGAACTCCCGGTGCCCTTCGAACAGGGGCGCCGCCACCTCGGGAGCAACTGGAGCCGCAACTGCGACCTCTGCTTGCGCGGACCCACGCTCCTCCGCCGACGCCTCTACTTCGCCCTCGGCCTCGGGGCGGCGAGCCTGGTAGTAGTCGGGGTACTCGTCCTCCTCAAGTGTGGTGACGCCACGCCAGGTGCCCGACTTGTCGGAGTAGCCGAAGTTGACGGCGGCCATTGTGGTGTCGATCCGAAGAATCTGGTCCTTGACGCGCTTGCGTCCTTCGACGGCGAAGCGCAGCAGTTCCTCGATCTCCTCTTGCGTGGCCTCGCCGCCCGGGTAGATGAGCTTCATCAGGCCAGAGAAGGTCTTGTGGATGCCGTCGCGGTCCCGAGTGGAGATGTCGGAGCCGAGCGTGAAGTGCTGCTGGTAGCGGTCGGAGTAGTCGATGTTGCGCAGTGGCCTACATCGCTGCCTTCGACGCGTCTCGGATGCATCCTGACGGTACCGGGCTATCGGGGTGTGGCGACGTGTTCGAGTGCATCAATGTCGAGGATGGAGACGTCTCGGCGTCCGTGGAGTTCGATGATGCCGGAGGTGGAGAGCGCGGCGAGGCGTCGGCTCAGGGTTTCGGGCGTGGTTCCGAGGTAGGCGGCGATGTCTTGTTTCGCCATCGGCAGCCTCACCGTGGGTACGCCTGCTCGCATGCTGCCGGGCAGATCTAGCAGGTAGGCCGCCACGCGGGCGTTGACGTCGCTGGAGGTGACGGCGCCCAGCAGTCGCTCGACTGAGGAGAGCCGGTCGGAGAGTGTCCGCAGCATCCGCTGACTGATGTCGGGGTAGTCGCGGAGCAGGGCCGAGAGGTCGGCGTGGTCGAAGACGCACATCCGACTGTCTTCTAGCGCGACGACGAGGTCGACCGGGCGGTGGCCCGTCAGGAAGGCCCGTTCTCCCACGACATCACCGTCTGTCACCGTTCGCAGAATCTGTTCCTGACCATTGGCCGCCGTGTGGCTGACCTTGAGCTGTCCGCTGTGCATCACCAGCAGACGCGACACCGACTGTCCGGGGGAACAAACAATATCCCCCTTGTGGACGCACACCGGGCGAACGAAGTCGGCGACGTGCAGCTGCTCCTGGCGCGTCAGTCCTTGGAAGATCGGTACGCGAGCTACGCACAGGTCATCCTCAGACATGCCTCAAGCCTACCGGAATCGGCGCGGGCGCCACCGTCCCAGATGCCCCAGGGGGCGCCTCGTACGGTGCCGTCCGGACTTGACCTGGGTCAAGGAGTTCGCAGTGGCGCGAACCTATCGTGAAGGTGTCAATACGGAACACCACCAAGAAAGGGATTCTCACAATGACTACCTCCACCGCCACCCACACCCTTTTGAGGGCCGAGGGATTCTCCTGCCCGTCCTGCGTGGCGAAGATCGAAAAGCAGGTCGGCCGCCTCAAGGGTGTCGAGAACGTGAAGGTCCATTTCGCCTCATCCCGCATCGAGATCGACCACGACGCCGAGCGCGTCTCCGTGGATGACCTCGTGACTGCCGTGGCGAAGGCCGGCTATAAGGCCACTCCTTCAGCCTTCTGAGGCACGCGGGCCCCTGTGGGGTCGCACATTTTTCGCTCATACCCGATCTGCCGGTCCGCTGGCACTCATCGCAGAAAGGTCGTACCCGAAAGTGAACAGGCTCCAGAAATGGGTCTATGGGAACTGGTCGGTCCCCGTCGTGTCCGGCGTACTCATCATCATCTCCTTCGCCGTTCAACGGCTGGCCGAGGGTGCGGCCAACCTCACCATCAGCCCCCAGTGGTGGCTCGATGCCGGCGCCCACGCCACCCATGCCACCGCGGTCTTCACCCTCGCGGATGCCTTCATGGTCGCCGCCGCCGTGGTCGCCGGCTACGGGATCGTGATCAAGGCGGTTCGCGCGCTGATCGCCAAGGTCATCGGCATCGACCTGCTGGTGTCGGTGGCGGCCATCGGCGCGGTCATCATCGGCAACTTCTGGGAGGCCGCGGCGGTCACGTTCCTATTCGCCATCGGACACGCTCTGGAAGCGGCGACCCTGAACAGGACCCGCTCGGCCCTGGCCGAGCTGGTCGCCGTCGCCCCGGATTCCGCCGTCGTTGTGCGCGATGGTGAACAACAGGAGATCCCTGCCGGACAGGTGAGAATGGGCGAGATCGTCCTGGTCAAGAACGGCTCGAAGGTCCCCGTGGACGGCCAGGTCGTCTCCGGCTCCGGCGCCATCGATGAGGCCTCCATCACCGGCGAATCGATCCCGGTGGAGAAATCCAAAGGTGACCAGGTGTTCGCCGGCACTGTCTCCCGCGGCGGCTTCCTGCAAGTGCTGGCCACCGGCATCGGCGCGGATACCACCCTGGCCCGCATCATCCACCGGGTGGAGGAGGCCCAGGACGCCAAGGCCCGCACCCAGGCCTTCATGGACCGCTTCTCCCGCTGGTACACCCCCGCCGTCATGGTGCTGGCACTGGCGGCCGGACTGATCGCTGGTGATGTGGTCCTGGCGTTGACCCTGCTGGTCATCGGCTGCCCCGGCGCCCTGGTGATCTCCATTCCGGTCGCGATCGTGGCAGGCATCGGCCGGGCTGCCCGTAATGGCATCCTGATCAAGGGCGGCGAGTTCCTGGAGACCTCGGCCAAGATCTCGGCGGTCGCCGTGGACAAGACCGGCACCCTCACCGAGGGCCAACCTGTCCTCACCGATGTCGTGGTCCTGGATTCGGCACGGGACCGTGCCGACGTGCTGCGCTGGGCCGCGGCCGCCGAGGCTGGTTCGGAGCACCCGCTGGCCCGTCCCATCCTTCAGACGGCGCGCGATGAGGGGGTGGCCCCCGAGGGGGTCCCCGGCCCCGTCACCCCGGCCCCCGGTAAGGGCATCGTGTCCGACGTTGCCGGCCAACGGGTGCTCATCGGCAACCCGCCGCTGCTGGACCAGTACGGCGTTCCCGACGACGGCAGCGCCGCTCGGGCGGCGGAAACGCTGGCCTCCGATGGAAAGACGCCGATGATCGTGGCCGTCGACGACCAGGTGATCGGCGTCGTCGCCGTGGCCGATCAGATCCGGCAGGACGCCGCCGAGATGGTCGCCCGGCTCCACCGAGCCGGGGTCGAGAAGGTGGTCATGCTCACCGGTGACACCCGACTGGTGGCCGAAGCCGTCGGGAAGGCCACCGGGATCGACGAGATCCACGCCTCCCTGCTCCCCGAAGACAAGCTGGACGTGGTCGCACAGTTGCAACGCCAGGGCCACACGATTGCCATGGTCGGGGACGGTGTCAACGACGCCCCCGCTTTGGCCACCGCGAACATCGGCGTGGCAATGGGCGCGGCCGGTTCAGCCGTGGCCGTGGAGACCGCGGACATCGCCCTGATGGGCGACAACCTGCTCAAACTGCCCGAAGCCATCGGTCTGGCCAAGCGGACCGTGTCCGTGATGCGGCAGAACATCGCGATCGCCCTGATCACCGTGGTGCTGCTGCTGGCCGGTGTTTTCGCCGGCGGGGTGACCATGTCCGTCGGCATGCTCGTCCACGAAGCCTCCGTACTGGTCGTCATCATCAACGCAATGCGACTGCTACGGAAGAGCCGCGGTTCGACCACGACGCCACCGGCCGAGAGGACCACGGAGAAAGGGGCACAGCAGGTAACCGCCTGACATCCAAATCCGCACCGGGGCCCTGGGGCCCGCACGCCTCCGGATCATCCCGAGGACGGATAAGCACGAAAACTCAGACAGCGACATAGAGACAGCCATACAGGAAGCAGAGGAGATCAGCCATGACCGAGAAGAACTTCACCCTTGGAGACAACGTCGAGCACTTTACTATTGCGGACGTCGCCCGGGACAATCCGGACTTCCGGAAGGTGCTGTGGACCGGCGAACACGCCCAGATCGTCGTCATGACGATTCCGCCCGGTGGTGAGATCGGGGACGAGGTCCACGAACACACCGACCAGATCCTGACCTTTGTCTCCGGTATCGGCGAGGCGGACCTCAACGGTCACACCCACCCCATCGAGGCAGGCGACCAGTGCGCGGTTCCTGCCGGCGCCCAGCATAACTTCCGCAACACCGGCGAGGAGTCGCTGGTGCTCTACACCGTCTACAGCCCGCCGGAACACGCCGCCGGTGTCGCCTTCGCCACAAAGGGCGAAGCCGACGCTGCCGAGGCCGCCGGCCGAGACGAACCGCCGCGGCACTGAACAACACCGTTCTGGCGAACCCACTGGGCGCCGACGCCATCCCGCTCGATCTGCTCAAGACCGAACAGGACCGCATCCGCACCAGCCTCGACGCGATCGCCAACCGCCTCGACAGTCTCGCGACCACCTACCAC
>JAFAGM010000139.1 GCA_023422775.1 Pseudomonadota bacterium | reverse complement strand
CCTTGACGGCAGTACTCCGGATCAAGCCTACTTCAACTCGTTGCCGCTCCGCACGGCAGCCTAACCCCGGCAGAGGCTCCACTTATCGACGCGGAGATTCTGTTCAGACTATCGGGACCAGCTCAGGCCTCCGGCTCCGGCAGGTCGACCAGCACCCTTTCCCACTCGCCCATTTCAAAGTGGATCGTCTTGGAATTGCCGGATCGATCCCACCGGATGTCGACGACCTTCCGGCCGTAGGTGCGGATTTCGATTTGGGAATACTCGGTCGCAGCACCAGCTGAAATACTAGCTCAATAGACCCAGCACGAACAATCTTAACTACGGTTCTCAAGGATCGGCCTTCGCTGGCAGGCTGCCCCGTCGTTGCGAAAGGCCAGGACCGATTGGTCTGGGCTGCTGTCCATTGTGTGGCCAAGGGACATCATTCGTCGGAAAACTAGGACTGCGTTTGTACTAGACCACACTTAGGGCAACTATTGGTACAACTTTGGGTTTGGATGATTTGTGAGTTGCATTTGCGTATTGATCTGTTGCGCTCAGCCATCGGATAGCTCGACGTAGAGCAAACGTTTTTGCGCGTCCGAGTGACGCGACCCGCACTTTTGTTGCTGACTTTGACAGCTAACACTTTGGTGCGAGGTCGCGATGAGCCGTGGCGTACCTTTACGGTCATGCTTTCACCGGGCACTTGCCGCGTTCTTTTTGCTCGCACCTCTCGCGCTGGTAAATCGGGCAGCCGCACAAACTTGTACGGTTGCAGGCGGCTCGACCGTCACGCTCGCCAGTGGGACATGCGCAATCGCGCCCAATTCGACGCTCACCGGCACGCCCGCAGTTCACGCAAGCACCAGCGCCCAGATCACCACCAATAACGTCAACATCAATCCGTTCAACGGCGGGAGCATCGGTGGCTTGGCCGATACGTCCGGCACGATCATCTTCAGTTCCGGTGCCAGCATCAACGGCAACTGGAGCACGGCCGCATCGGCGCAGACAGGAGGTCAGATCGTTTTCCAGACCGGATCGGCCATCAACCCGGCCTTCGGTGGCGGAGGCACTGCGCTGCTTGCCAACGGGGCGGGCTCACTGATCAATGCGACAGGCCTCACGGTAGGTCTAAATGGTGCCGGCAATAACGTGGCCGCGCAGGCGACGAGTGGCGGTCTCGTCGCGCTGCTGAACAGTTCGATCAGCTATGCCGCGGGTGGCGGTGGCAATACGGGTCTTTGGGCGACTGGCGTCGGCAGCCAGATTTCGTCGACGCTGACGACGCTCTCGATGCCAGGTGGCGGCGGCGGTGATGTCGGCGTCCGTGCCGATTCTGGCGCTACCGTCACGCTGACCCAGGGTAGCGTCGCCGTTCAGGGCAATGGCGGTGGCGAAACGGGACTGCTGGCCCAATCGACCGGAAGCACAATCGCGGCAAATGGCGTGGTCGTAACGGTTTCTGGCGGCGGTGGAGACGTTGGCGCGAAGGCGCTTGGCGGCGGCGCAATCACATTGAATGGAGGAAGCGTCTCGGCGACAGGCGCCGGCGGCGGCGAGATTGGATTGCAGACGAGCGGTGCCGGCAGCACGCTTTCGGCGAGCGGCCTGACGGTGATCGTCCCGAGCAGCAGCAATGGCCGCGGTGTGCAAGCCGATGATGCGGGTTCGATGACACTGACAGGAGGGAGCACGGTCACCACATCCGGCTCCGGTGCCCATGCGGCAGGCGTGACAAGCGGTGGCTCGATGTCGATGACCGGGGGCGCGCTGACCGCCCACGGCGCCGGCTCCAATGCGCTTAATGTCAGTGGCGGCGGCGCGACGCTTGCCGGGGTAATCCTGACCAGCCCAAACGGCGCCTCGATTGCTGCCCCTGGCGGTACCAACAATGTAAGCCTTAGCGGCGGCACGTCAGCGATCGTGAACAACGGGCAATGGCTGAATGTCAGTGGCGGCTCCACGCTTACCCTCATCATGGATAATTCGATGGTGCAAGGCGCAGCGCTCACCGCTGCCGGGAGCACTTCCAACGTCACACTGCGGAACAACTCGCTCTGGACGATGACCGGCAGTTCCAACGTCACGAACCTGACCAACGCTTCGAGCCTGATCCAGTTTACGCCACCTGCCGGCGATCCAACGGCGTTGTCGAATTACAAAGCGCTGACGGCGGTTAATTACATCGGCCAGGGCGGCACGGTCGGGCTCAATACGTTCCTCGGCACCGACGGCTCACCCTCGGACAGGCTCGTCATCAATGGTGGCGCAGCAACCGGCAACTCGCTGCTGAAGATCGCCAACACCACCGGCGCCGGCGCGCTCACCACCGGCAACGGCATTCTGGTGGTCGATGCGATTAATGGCGGGACCACGGTGCCGAACGCGTTCGGTCTGGCCGGACCGACGGTGGCCGGGCCATACGAATATACGCTGTTCCGTTCCAGCCTCGACGCCAGCAATCCCCAGGCCTGGTATCTGCGATCCACCGTGAACTGTGCGCTGGCTCCGACGCTGCCGCAGTGCCAGACGCCAATTCCGCCAGACCCTCCCGACCCACCGATCCCGCCAACACCGCCGACGCCACCTACTCCGAACTTCCGCCCTGAAACCTCACTTTATTCGGCAATTCCGTCGATGGCGCTGTTGTATGGTCGCAACTTGCTCGACACGCTGCATGAGCGGGTTGGCGACGAATTCAACGAACGTTTTACGCCCACCAGTGCTGCGTACAACGCCTACACCAAGGCTCCTCCATCCAATGCTGCGACTCCGCATGTCGGGTGGGGCCGCATCTTCGGAATGAACGGCACCCAGCACGGCGATACGCTCGGCGTGCTAGGCTCGAGCACCGGCGGTCCGGGTTTCGATTACACCTTCTTAGGATTGCAGGCCGGCATCGACCTTTATCGCCAGGACCGCCCGGACGGCAGCCGTGACTACGCCGGGGCCTATTTTGCGATCGGCGGCAACCAGGGGCGGGTCAGCCATTTTGACGGCAGGCTGGGTGACAGCGACTTCGCCGCCTATAGCCTTGGCGGTTACTGGACACATTTCGGATCGGTCGGCTGGTACATCGATACGATCCTTCAGGGCACGATCTACGATATAGCCAGTTCCGCCAACCGCGGATTGCCGACATTCAAGACCGTGGGTCAAGGAATCGCCGCCTCGATCGAGGGCGGATATCCGTTGAGGTTCGCCAGCGGGTACTTTATCGAACCGCAGGCGCAACTGGTGTTTCAGACCATCAATATCAACGACGCCAATGACATTGCCGCACAGATCCGTTTTTCGGGCGTCAGTGCGCTCGCCGGGCGGATCGGCGCCCGATTTGGCCGAACGTGGGCGATTGATGAAGGCCCGCGCACTATCACCGCGTGGATCCGGCCAAACCTGTGGAACGAATTCCAAGGAAACCCCACGACCTCGTTTTCTTCGGCAACCGGCTTCATTCCGTTCCATGCCGATCTCGGCGGCCTGTGGGGAGAAATCAACGCCGGTATCAGCGGTCAGGTGACTTCGGCGGCAACCCTTTACGCCAATGGATCATACCAAAGCCGGTTCGACGGTGGCGGTTTCGCTTACAACGGGAAGGTTGGGCTGCGCGTGAACTGGTGAGCTCTCGATACCAAGGTCCTCTCGATAGACGGACCGTCCGCAGGTGGAAGGCCGTGCGATATTGGTGTTCATGGAAGCCGCAGCGCGCGAACATCGCTGGCTGTGGTCCCCGATGACAAACACGGCTGGCGGATCATCCTTGCCAAGCGCGACCAAAGGCTCCTGACAGCCGATAAGAAGCGACGGCTTGCTGACGTGCAACGAAGGCTTCGCTTGGTCTACGATCTTCAACCCTAAATCGCTGCAACATCGAGCTAGGATTTCAGGCCATGGCAACGTGAAATTCTGGAGATGGCTGTGCGAAGCGCTCAATCCTGCTGGATCGCCGGTATTCTTGGCGGGTGCAATTGCTTTTCTGATTTCCGTTTTGGTCTCGATCTATTTCCGTTACGGATAGGAGTGGGCTTGTAGAACTGGGGCTGAAGTCCCAAGGTCTGATCTGCTTTAAATCCAACCCCCTTCGGACGGCTAACTTGACGGCCCGGTTGCTTTCGCGGAGCGTCCGGTCGCTGCCCGCGACCCCTACCGCACGCTTGGAAAATGCCGCTGATCGCTCCATCCCCCGACCTTTCCGATGGCGCGGAACTCAATGGCCTGATGCTGCCGTTCTGTATCGCGACGATCCTGAGCCGGGCCGGCTTTCGGACCGTCGGGGAAATACGCAAGGCCTCCGACATCGAGTTGCTCAAGCATCCGCGGCTCAGCCGGATCGGTATCACCTACTTTCGGAAACGGCTGGGAGGTCTCCCCGTTAACGGTGCCCCGGCAGTGATGGAAGCCAGCCGCGACTAATTCGAGCGGCCTGTCACCATCACGCCTCGTTGGCTCTGCACGCCGCGCTCCGCAAAGACGGGAGCGCGGCACAAGGTCAGCGCCTCGCCTGCCCCTACTCATCCCCAGCTTTGCTATTCGTACAGCCACCACCGGGCCAACCACAGTGCGCCGAGATACAGCGTGCCGAGGGCGGCGGCAAAAATCAGGGTGAGCGGCCACAAGTTCGAGTCGCGAGACAGGGCGTAGAGGCTGAAGCAGAACGCCGGGACCGTCAGCACCAATGGCGCCAGCGCCGCAACGCGCCATCGACCGGGCCAGCGCCACAGCGCCACCGGCTGCGCCACGAAGTAGGCCGGGACGCCTCCCATCACCACCAGGCCAACGAGGGCATCCATGGCCGCTCCCTTCCGCTATTCGGATCAGGCGCGGGATGATGCCTGACGGGAGTTGTGGTTCCGTAAACAGACCAGCGAATTTACCGATCGGCCAAGGCCGCTTCCCGATCTCCCTTCGACGTACCAAGGGTCTAAGTCAGATCCCTCTGGTCCGAGCATGTCAAAACACGCGCTTGCCGACCGTTACCTCCGAAGCGCCGGCATCGCCGCGATCGAGATCGGCGCCGACGGTGAGATCGTCGTGCGGGAGACGGTCGACACCGAGGCCTCGGCCGGCTGCATCTCAATCGTCTGCCTGCCTGGCGATCTCGATCGCCTGGCTGCCCTCGCCCAACGATGCCGCGGCGACCAGGCGGCCGTGGCGCGCCAGCTGCGGCAGCTCGCGAATGATCTCCACATCGGCATCACGCCGCACGCCGTGGTCGTCGACCGCGCGTTCGCGGCGGCCGACGCGGTCAACGCGGAGTTCAAGCGGCTGCAGGACACCGGCGGAATGCGCGAGATCAACAGCGCGTTCAAGGCCGCGCGCGCCGAGACGCCGTCGCTGCGGTACCGGGACTACCTCGACGCCTGGCGGGCGAACACGCTGGAAGCGATGGCACGGCAATTGACGCGATGAGGCCCCGGTCTACTTTTGGGAGATCAATCTTTTCGAGGAACGCTTTCGGCGCCGCCGCGGTCTCCGGCTTACCACGGACGCCCAGTTTGTGTAGTCGTAGCGGCCGCACCACGAATGAACGTATCCGCCACAGAACACGCAGTTGAACTCGCCCTCTCCCGCGCGCCGGCTCTGGAACGCTTCGAAGGGCAAGGCGCAGCCGGTGCAAGCAAAGACCACACGGACTGGCGGCTTATTGCTGGGCATGCGTCACGTCGATGACGTTGTGGCCGATATTCGGCAACCGTCCCGGGCTGTGGTTGCGATCTCTTCAGACGCCATCGCCCAGGCAAATTCGGCAACCGTGAAGCGCCTGTTTCCATCGCTGATGAAAAGCCCCCAGGCACAGTTTACGATTTGCCACTCGACAGCGAGTGCGAACGCCTCCTTGGCGGAGGCGGCATACGCTGTCTGAAATCGCCCGAATACCCAAGCCTTGACCTCGAACGGCATGACAGTCCTCTCGGCGCCGCGCACAATTCGCGGATCGCAGTCTGAGAGTTGGATGGCCGGGTGCCGAGCAAAACGCGGCCGCAGCCTGTCACTTTGAATTGCTCCCCTCAATTGAGGAGCGCGACCACCTTATCAAAAACCAGTGAAGACAGTCTAAACGCCCCTCGGCCCACGGCGGCCGTGGCGGGGCGGCCGCCGCCCGATGACCTTGCCGGAATTTAACGACGGTTGGCGCGAGATCCCAATTTCCTGGCCTCGAATAACAAGCACGCCGTCGTGCATTGGAATAGCACTACCGGCAACGCCGCCACCGGCGACGCGAACAATCCCCCATCTAGGTCAAGGAAATGAAGCGAGACGATTTTGTCTTCTGGATCGCGATTGTTTGGTTCTTCGCAATGTGCGTCGCCGCCGCCTGGGTGCTCGCTTCGACGGCCCACTCGTTTGCCCATTTGTAACTGAAAGAGCGACCGCCCATCGGGTAGAGATCAGCGCGCAGGGTCCGGAGGCCATACCGGTCGTCGGGCCGCCCTGCACGGAAGGTAAACTCTCCCGGTAACTGGAGCGATCCCTTACGGGGAGTTTTTTGCGGTAAACGACGAAGCCCACGCCGAAGACCATGTGCGGACTATCTCCTTGCCGGTGACGCGCTCGCCGGCGGGGATTCCAGCCTCAAACTCCCAACGCAGTTTGCCCTGTGACGTTGCCGTCGATGCCAACTGCGTCAGCCTCCGCCAGCCCACCATGCCGAAAATCTTTGGCCTACGACTCGGCAACATGCAGGGGATCGTGCGAGCTTGCGAGCCGCCGAGGCCCACGAAGGCTTTGAGCATCTGCTATCCGAGCTGCAAAAACCCTCGAGCGCTTAGAAACCGATAGGATGGTCCTTCTGCAAACTCTGCCCGGCTTCGCTGCAGCGCACATAGTCCAACGGCCGCCGCTTCGCCTAATCCATTGGTCCCTGCTCCATAGCCTCAACTCAAAGGCTCGTCCGCCTTAGCAACGATTTGCTGTCCTGTTAGTTGAATTCGGATGGAGGAGACAGATGGCACATACAAGTCTTGAAAATCCGAATAGCAAGTTTCCGAAGCCACCATTCAAGCGACAGACCCAACCATGGCCGGGCCTAGCCAGCAAAATGGAGCCCCGCCCCGACCACGGTGAGAAGAGCTATCGCGGCAGCGGCCGACTTGCCGGACGCAAAGCGCTGATTACTGGCGGCGACTCCGGCATGGGACGAGCCGCCGCCATTGCCTATGCGCGCGAAGGCGCTGACGTCGCCATCAATTATTTTCCCAACGAAGAGCCGGACGCACAAGAAGTCATCGAGCTCATCAAGGCGGAAGGCCGCATTGGCCTGGGTATCCCCGGCGACCTTCGCGACGAACGATTCTGTCAGGAACTCGTCGCTCGAGCGCGCGACGGCTTGGGCGGCCTCGACATCATCGTCAACAATGCCGCACGACAGCAATCACGCGAGTCGCTTCTCGATGTCTCTTCAGAGGATTTCGATGCGACGATGAAGACAAACGTCTATGCACCGTTCTGGATCATCAAGGCGGCGCTGCCGCATCTGAAGCCCGGCGCCGTGATCATCGGAACCTCATCCGAGCAGGCCTACGACCCCTCCCCGGAACTTTACGACTACGCACAGACCAAGGCGGCGACCATGAATTACGTCAAGTCGCTCGCCAAGCAGCTTGGGCCGAAGGGCATCCGGGTGAACGCGGTGGCGCCCGGCCCGATCTGGACTCCGTTGCAGGTGTCGGGCGGCGCATCGATGGAGAAGCTGGAGCAGTTCGGTGGCCACACGCCGCTCGGCCGCCCCGGCCAACCAGCGGAGCTCGCCTCGCTTTACGTCCAGCTCGCCGCCAGCGATGCGAGCTATGCCAACGGACAGGTCTATGGCTCGTCCGGCGGCGCCGGACCGCCTTGATTTTGCGCACTGACATCATTCATTCATTCGGCGGGAACAATGCGGGGTGAAGTCAAGTTGCTGGTGGTCGTCTCATCGAGCCACGAGTTGCGCTATCTGGCGTCGTTGACTACGATATCATGTATGTCAGCTTCCGGCAGCAATTTATAGTCCAGCCGACCACAAATTCGTCGTGATCGAATTGTCGACCTTGGGTGGCGATCCCGAAGTCGCGAGAATGATGGGTGAGGACGTCAGGTTCGCGAGCGAGACCGAACCGGACCGGCGCTTTGTATTCCTCGGCAAGGCGGTGATCTATTCAGCCGGCACGACCTTCATGAGTTTCTTTGCACGCAATAACCGTTACCTGACGCGGGGCACCCGCCTGATGATCCACGAACGCAAGCTGGCTAAAACACTCGCCATCGACGGTCCTCTTACGTCCTGTCTGGCAACGGTGCGCGCCACGCTTAATGTGATCGAATGCTCGATCGCAATCCAGAATGAAGGGTTCAAGAATCTCGTCATCGGCTCCGATTTCAACGAAGTCCTCCTGCGAGCGCCGTCGAACCGGCACCTTGAGGCGAAACAGGCAAGGAATTTGGGCCTGAGCGAAGCAGTGCTTTGACTTTACTTGGGACTAGGCTCCCGCAATCCACGCCCCGGATTTTCCAGGCTGCCGATCAGCGACAGTTCGACTGCAGTAGCAAGTGCATGGGCGACATTGACGACCTCCTTTTGGAAGTCTGTATCCTGGTCAAGCTCTTCGTGCGATGTCGCATACGGCTTCATATAGCCGATATAGCCGTCCGTTTCGGCCATGCCGCCGGCTGAGATCAGCTTCATATCAGTGAGCCAGTCCGCAAGCGTTCGTCGCAGCGTCTCCGCCCCGACGCTGTCGCCGTGCACGACGATACCGAAATGCCGGTCGGCCAGATGCCGTGGGTACGGCCACCCTCTCAGTTCGAGCGCCTTTGCTTCCTTCGCGATCTTGCCGTGGGTTGAAGAAGGATCGGGGTTGCCGCCGTCGGCACAAACCATGCGGTCCATCATCGACTTCAACGCTCCCGGCGCGTGATACCAATTCACCGGTGTGATGATCATTATGCCGCGCGCAGCAACCCAGAGCGGGTAAATTTCATTCATCCAATCGTCGGTCTGCCCGAGCGAATAATTGGGATAGCAGCTGCAGGGCCAATGACAGAGCGCCATCGAGGTCGAGACGCACGACTTGCACGGATGGATTTGCTTGCCAAACTCCGACGTAGTGCGGGAGAGATCCAGAATGTCGACCTCAAAGCCGAACTCGCCGAACACAGGCTCCGCCAGCTTCGCCAGGCGCCACGTCTTCGACATCTCGCCCGGACAAGTGTGCTCGCTGCGGGACGATCCGTTGACGATGAGAATGCGCGGAGCCTGCTTGGGATCGTCATGGCATCGCTGCGCCTCCTCGATCGCCTCGCGCGCCTTGAGCCAGTCGATGCCAATTTCGTAATTGGGGTCGGCGAACCCCTCACCGGACTTGCGTGTCTCGGGCGACTTGCGAGAGTTGCTGTAGGCGTCCCAGGCAGCGCCAACGATCGCGTCGAGCTCCCTGGTCAGCGGTCTGAACGCAGGATCGATGAACCGGCCGCGATATCGCTTCTCGAACTCGGCGCGATTGAGCTTGACCTCGGGCATTCCCTTGCGGACGTCCGGCTCCGCCATCCAAACCTCAAAATAAGCGCTGCCACCAGGATTTGAAATGCGCGCGCCAAACCAAAGTTCCTCCGCGACGAGGGCACCGCTCTTTAATGCGCGAAAGAACATTCACCCTGACAATCGTCGAACCATGACGGCGGAGCGGCGTTAGATGAACGCACCGCCGGGTGACAACCGGACATAACAGGGACGATGGACGCGGAACTCATTTTTCCGGTTTCTGCCCGCGACAACAGCGCATCGGTACGCGCCGACATCTAACCTGTTCCCGGCGCGTGCGCCTGTTCGAACGGCCACAGCAAGGCTGCAAATCATGTACGCGCTTTTTGAAGGCGATAAGCAGATCGGCAGCTCCCTTCCGACCGAAAAGGAGGTCTGGGAGGCAGCTCTGATTGAGGGTGATCATGGACGTTCCCGTGGCGGATGAGGCCGGTGGCCAGGTGCTTCCGCAAGGCTATCACGTCGCTGAGGTCGCCGACGAATTCGACCCGCGTCCGAATTGGAGCCCCCTCGCGAAATTTCCTGACGAGTCGACGTCATGCCTTACCGGATACCGCCGATGCAGTCCGATCTCGAGATCGCCAATGCCGTCTCGGACCACACCGACCTCCAAGCCGAACAAGCGGCCACCATGCTCACCTGGGGCGCCGACGAGCACGTTTTGCTGGCGGCCGCGGCCGGCTGGTGGCTCCACTGCCGCCGAGCAGCTCCGCGCCAGCGCAGGATCAGCAATCATATCCTGATGGCAATGCTCACTGTGAGCGTGCTGCCGCACCTACTCAAATCGATTTTCGACCAACAGCGACCGGATAGGCTCACCATTCGCGGACACCTCCACGGCGTGCCCATTTCCGGAAAGCCAAGAGATGCCTTCCCCTCCGGCCATGCCATGCATGTCGGCGCATTAGCCTCTGCCGCGACCGTGCTGCCGGCGGCCAAACGCAACATCGTGTGGGCGTTCGGCGCCGGACTGGCGCTTACCCGGATCGTGCTGCTGGCGCATTGGGCCAGCGATGTCGTTGCCGGCCTTGCGCTTGGTGCAATCACTGAACGACTGCTGCGCCCCTTCACCGGATTTGGTACGGCGGGACGCGATAAGGAGCCCCCGGCCGTTTAAGGCCGGGAGCCAGTCGACGGGAGGAATCGCCAAAGCGATTTGACAGCCAACGTCGGGTCACTGCAGCCGTTCCTACGCAGCCACCTCGTAATTGACCGCCTTCTCCGCAAGCTTGCTCAGAGCGTCGTCGGTCTTCTTCTCTTCTGACAGCGTTGCATCCAGCAGCTTGACTGCCTGCGGCATGTTGAGCTTGGCGGCCCAGGCCTTCAGCGTGCCGTAGCGGGAGATTTCATAGTGTTCGACCGCCTGCGCCGCCGCCAGCAGCCCGGCGTCTAGTGTCTGCGTGTCGACATATCCCTCCATGATCTCCTTGCCTTCGTCGACGATTCCCTCGATGGCATCGCACTTCTTGCCGCGGGCGGCCTTGCCCATCATCTCGAAGATCTGTTCCAGCCGCTCCACTTGGCCCTCGGTTTCGTCGTAGTGCTTTTCGAAGGCGGCGCGGAGCTGGTCGGAACTGGCGACCTTCGCCATCTTGGGCAGCGCTTTCAGAATATGCTTTTCGGCGTAGTAGATGTCCTTGAGGGTATCGAGGAAGAGATCGTTGAGGTCTTTTCGGCCATTGGTGCACTCCTCGGTGTTTGGTGGTGTTTGGTCGCCGAACAACATCGGCTTACCGAATTTTGTTCCTACCGCTCCGGGTGCCAGACCTCCGCCAGCGTTTCAGCGGTGACAAGATCGATCTGCTCGGTAAACCTTAGCCGGTACATAGTCATCAGAGCGTCGTGCCCTGCATCCGACGAGCTGCACAGCGCATCCTCCACGATGATGACGCGAAAGCCCAAATTGACGGCGTCGAGGACGGTAGAGAGGACACAGACGTCGGTCTCTGCGCCGGAAACGATGACGGTGCCCACCCTCTTCTCCGTCAGGAATTCCACGAGCCGCGAGCGGAAAAACGCCGAATAGGCCGGCTTGTCGATTACGGCCGCAGGCGGCGCAAACCGGGCGAGCTCGGGGACGAGTTCGAGCTGAGAAGAATCCATCACCTGCCGCGTCGCGGCCTTCCAGCGACGGAAATAGTTCCGCCACTGTCCCGGCGCTTCGTCCAGGGACAGCGGCGTGATGAACCGCGTAAAGACCGTTCGCTCAGGGTGGTGCGCCACAAGATCGACGATGGCCGGCAAGACGCGTTCCATCCACGGTGTTTCCCAAAGGCCGCCCCGCGCGAAGATGCGCTGCATGTCCACACAGAGATGAATCGCATTATCGACCGATATCATGGCCTACGTCGCTCACGAGACCAGTGCGAGCGCCCGCGTGGCTTGCTGGCGCTTGTAGGCGTCGATCGCGCGATTGGACAGCAGCAGCAGCCTCCGATGCTCGCCTCGCATCATCGCCCCCTCAATGTAGTCGAGCAGAAAGCGGGTAGCAGGTCCGGGCTCGCCAAGTTCGCCTGTCGCTTTCAGGTAGTCGAAGGCGATCCAGCATGAGCCTTCCAAGATTTGATGAGGGGTGTTCCTCTGGATCTGGATCATGCAGGGGTAACGCCGATATCCTCAGCTCCGTTCCTTGGGCAGAGCCCTGAGCCCTAAGGAACAGGCATCCGTTGCGATCAAATTACCTCATATGAGCCGTCAGATTCGTAAGCTTGAGGGATGTCTGCAACGGTCGACGTGCCTATATCCGGGATATGTCCAAGCTCAGTATTTCCCGCTCGCGTCGACCTGCGCCCATCCTCATCTGCAAGAAGTGCCTGAAGCGTTGTTCGAACGGGTCGCGCATTAAACGCGC
Source organism: Pseudomonadota bacterium (assembly GCA_023422775.1). Lineage (GTDB taxonomy): Bacteria > Pseudomonadota > Alphaproteobacteria > Rhizobiales > Xanthobacteraceae > Bradyrhizobium. The sequence goes on along the minus strand of JAFAGM010000139.1, from coordinate 150,691 downwards.
CTTGAAATCAGAATTGAAGCACGAGCGATCCGACGGCAGCAAGCAGCCACGTGTAGTTGCCACCGATTGCCTCGGAATTTGTCCGAAAAGCACCGTGGTACTCACCAACGGCCACCGCTTGCATAACGGAGAGTTCGTGCTGGTGTCGGATCATCGCGACATCGGAGAAGCACTGGGTCATCTCCGTGCTCGGTGACGCGGGGCTCCCTGCCCGCCTGTTCGAGCTCTAATCCTTCGTCCCCAGGACTGTTTGATTTCCGCTAGAGCTATCTGGCACGCTGATATGGACTTCATGTCCCTCGCGGATCGCGAGCGATGCGGCAGCCACCGCAGCCTCGAAGGCCGCCTCTTTGGTGGCATATCGGTTTTTGACGTCGCCGTCATGAAGTACGCCCCATTCGTCGCCCTGAGATACGATCTGGTATTGGGCCAATCCCATAAACGCCTCCTCTCGCAGGTTGGGCTCTTGAATCAATGCGTATTGGTTCGGTGCCATTTTTCGAGGTCAATCCTGGTGTCGCTATTCCGCTGTTCCTTTTCCGGATTGCCCTTCCATGGCTCGTCGGTCTGCTTGTGAGACCCTTGGTCGGTCTGCTGTCGCGGATCGTCTTTCGAATTTTTGCCCATCGGGTGACCTCCTTCTTTGAGTACGCTAAGTGCCGAACGGGTCAGCGGTTCCTAGTTGCAACGAAGGGATGTGTGTGTGAGTGGTAATTCCGTGCTCCAAAACTGCGACCGTGTCGCTTATTTCATTGCGAGGCAATTAAGGGCAGAACGCCTGTTGTCGTACAGATGCGTGATCCTTTGCCGTAGATCAGATACTCAGTAGCCCAACGTCGCCTTTGGAGCGCCTTCGACGGCGTGATCCTTTTGCGCGACGACCGCCTGGTGTTCAATTTCGGAGTTTAGCTCGGTCCCCGCCAGGATGATGATGGCCGACATCCAGAGCCACATCATGAGCCCGATGACGGCACCAAGTGAGCCTACGTGGCATTGTAATCGCCAAAGTTCGCGAGGTACCAGGAGAACAGAGACGATCCCCCCATCCATAGGATCGCAGCGGCAGCGGCCCCGACGCTCAACCATTGCCACCGGGGCGCCCCGGCGGCTGGGTCCAAAGCGATAGAGGACGGCGAGCGCAAATAACAGCAAGAACACGAGGAATGGCCGGCGCCCGAACCTCACCAGTAGCGCAGCCTGCTCGCCGATCCCGATATGCTGCAGCACCAGGGGCACTACGACAACGGCGCTGGCCATTATGAAAGAGAATTCGCCCTTCCGAATTGGCGCTCCCGGGGGAACCTGCACTTCTCGGCTTCGTTTTCCGTTCCTAAGGTGGTTCGAAGAAGCCGCATGGAACAAGTCAACCCAAGGAGTGAAACATGATCTCGAAAAATTTCGTCCTCGTTAGCTGCGCCGCGTTAGTCTTGAGCATCGCAACGGCGCATGCCGGTCCTTGCAACACCGGCGGCAAGACCGCTCAGGACGCTGGCTCCGGACCTACGCCGGGTCATACAGGTCAAACAATCGGAAACGCCACCTCGACCAATGCGGAGCATCCGCCGACAAGCACCATGAACCGTGCCACAGGAGATGTAGCCGCATCTTCCCAAGATGCTCAAAAGCAGATGCAGGCCCAGCCGACGGCGGCCCAACAAAGTCAAGGGGCCACCCCTTCGGCAAAGAACTCCGATCAAGACTGCTAACGTTTCGGCGCGGTCTTATTGTTGATTGGGCCGCCCGTGAGCCCCGTCGGGCGGCCTGCAGGGCCAAGCCGGACTTGCCAGAACGTGGAAAGTCGCGATCGAGGTGACGATGTCCTCGATCGAGTTGTCATTTCGGTGGCCGACGACAGGAACTATCCGTTGCCAGGCCTCTTGAAGCTCATGGCATACAGACCCTCACCCACGGTTTGGAATACCGTCATGGTGCTCGCTGCCACTGTTGTCTTGCTGTATGCGGTCTGGGGTCCGTCCTGAGTGGTAGACGCGGAGGAACGATGAGCAACAGCAGCGAAGGGAAAATCTCCATAGTCATCGCGCTTGTTGCTCTGGCCATCTCAACCGTGGCCCTGTATCGCAGTTGGCCCGAGACCTCCGCGGCAACAATGATCCCGGCGCAGATTGATGGCGTAGACGCAGCCCCTTGAACGTTCTAAGCAATGATCGAAACTTCAGCCATCCTCGGCCTGTTCAGCCTAGCCATCTTTGCCGCTCAAGCGGTGGATACCTATCGGACGCGCTAATCGCCCGCCGCGGTCGCAATAGGCCGCCAATTTAGTCGGGTGCTCTGCTAGCGGTTCCTTTGAGTGCCGCAGCATCGGCGAGCCTGTCATATTCACGGGCAACTCGAAGCAGCCTCAGTGTCTGCTTTTCGTCATTTGAGCGACTGTCAGCCTTTGCCATCGTTGCGGCTGCCCGGTCGCGCCAGTACTTCGCGCTGAATTCTGACATGGGGTCGTTTCTCGCTGGTGCGGTTCAGAGTGGTAGAAAGATCGACTTCTTGCTCACTGCGGACCCCGCAGGTCTAGGCTGCAACCATTCGCTCATATGGGCGGCGGTTTCCGCGAGCCGGGCCAACCGCATAATCCTGTCGCGCCCCGCTCCGGGCGGGGCGCTCTCGGCTTCTTTCCGCAGGCGCTCGGCCTCGTCCGAAAGGCGCTTGTCGAGAGGATTGATTTACTTGAAACGCCGCCGTTTTTTCATGGCACCCTCCTTTCCATTAGAGGAAGGCGGGAGCGCTACGGGCGTTCTCAGCACCGACAAATACCTCAGCACCGCTCGGTGATGCCAACTAACATTTGGGGAGCCGATCGGCTCCCGTGGACGTTCTCGCTCTGAGAACGTCTTGTGTGAGCTTCCGGGGCCAGCCCCAAGCCCCAAACCGGAAGTGAGCGGCCCCAGCCCTCCAACAGCTGGGGCCGCTTGTAGTTCAGATGCTTAGTTCAGATGCCGACTTAGAAACGGGTAGCAGTAGCGCGTGTTTGTAGGGCGGCCCGCCCCTCGCGCAGGCCGGAGGCAAACTCATCGCCCCAGCTCATGCGAAGAAGCTGGGGCCATTTTTGCTGAATGAAATTCCCCCAAAGTCGTCGGAACGGTCGGCCCGTAGCGGCTTTGATTCCAGCGTCGAGAGATCCATCCCACGCATTGAAATGGCGGCCCCAGTCAACCGCTTCCGGCAGCTGGGACCGCCTTATCGTTGTCCGAACTCCGAAATGGAGAGGCGAACGGTCTTTGCGATATCGGTCGCCGGTTTGCTCTTCGCGGCTATTCCCGGTACCCAGGCTGCACCGATCCTTCCTCTCTCGGCGGGCGTTGCAGCCCACCTTAGCGACGTAACCGACGCTCGGTGGCGTGGTCGATGCTGGAGGACCGCTGGGGGCTGCATGCACTGCCGCACATGCTGGCGGGATCGCTGGGGCCGCGCTCCCAGTGAATTGCATCGGCCTCTCCGCGATGAAGCGTAGGAACCCTTTGCTCCTCGGACGTTTAACCTTCTCAAACAGAGGGAGGCGCGCATGCCCCGCGGCGATAAGTCCAGCTATTCTGGCAAGCAAGAGCGTCAGGCCGAACATATTGAGGAAGGCTACGAGAAACGCGGCGTGCCTGAGCGCGAGGCCGAGCGCCGTGCCTGGGCAACCGTCAACAAGGAAACGCATGGCGGCAAGAAGAGCGGCTCCGGCCGCGGCACAAAGGAAGATCACTCGCCCTCGCGAAAGGGCGGCCGGCTTGGCGGTAAGGCATCGGCGAACCGTCCGGCGGCGGAGCGGTCACGCTCGGCGAAGAAAGCAGCGCGTACCCGCAAGCGCCGTGCAGCGTGAAGGAACCTCCCATGGCCACCTGTGAAACCTGCGGCAACGACTACGACAAAGCTTTCCAGATCGTGATGAAGGGCGAGACCCATACCTTTGACAGCTTCGAGTGCGCCATCCACGCGCTAGCCCCGATGTGTAGGCAATGCGGGACGCGCATCGTCGGCCACGGCCTTGAGAGCGGCGGCGTATTCTATTGCTGCGATCATTGCGCGCAAAAGAACGGTGTGACGAAATTGCGCGATCGCGATTCATGACCAATCATGACGACAGACCCTCGCATCGCCAACGCAACGAGACGACACCCGCATTGCTGATCTCCCTCGCCTCGATGCCGCTAGTCGTCATGGGCGCCTTGTGGGTATTTGGATAGTCGCTTAACTCCCGCATTGGCGCCGCCAAGGTCAGCATTCAGGTCTCATCGCGCCGATATCTTTCGCGCGCAACTTCGCCGCCCAAACGCGCGGCAGCACGATTTCGGTAGTGGTATTGCAACGTACCGTAAATTAGAGCCGCTAACAGAACGAACGCGCCGAAAAAATATACGATTTCCATGTTGGCCTCCTACGAGCCCGAGACCAAGCGAGCCTCGGATATTTTCTTCGATACGCCTCGATAGCGCGATTGGAATTATCAGCCGGTGACGTTGTCCGCTGTGGACCATCTCGATGATTTCGTCGACGAGGAATTGGGACGCTCGGTGCGGATCGCTCAGTTCGCCTGATCGTTCGATCACACTCCAGGCAATTTCAAACGATTGCTCAACCAAGTCAAAGTTGTTCATAAAAGACAGAACGCTCTGAAAAACGTTACGTTCCTATTGAACCGATTCTTGCTGGTTGTGGCGCCAAAATCCGCCGGACCACGCTGGTGGGCTATTCGTCGCGGCGGGCGAGGGCCACCCCGGAGCGCCGCCAGCTTGCGTCCAAGTTCAATTTTAACGATCCCCGTGGTTGCCGCAGCCCTCACCTATTTGAGAGGTAGCGGCAGGCCGCTAACGCATGATCGCCTTCTTTACCGGATCTTCCGGCTCGCCGTCGAGAATGTCGGTCAGCGTCGAGGCCTCGTTGCCGAGATAGGCCTTGGCGGTGCGCGCGAGCGCGGCACGGTTCGCCGGGTTGTGCTCTTTGAGCAGTTGGGCGGCGAGATCCGGGTCGAGCAGCGCGCGATCGAGCAGCTTTTCCATCGCCTCGCCCTGCGCGCCCCGCACGAGCCGGCGGGCCGCCACGGAACCGAGCGCGGTCAGCATGAAGCCGAGCGACGTCTGCCCGCGCTTATAGGCGTAGAAGCGGCTCTGCAGTGTCTCGGGCGTCAGGACGTTGCTGATGCTTTGCGCGGTGCCGGACGTGTTCTGCGCCTTCGCGCGGGACCGCAAATCGACGTTCTGCAACTCGTCGGCGATCTTGCGCACGTTGCTGATGTGCTCGGGCTGGTCGCGCCACAGACGTTCGGCGACGGCCTGGTTGGCCGGATTGTCGAGAAAGTTCTTCAGCCGGTTCGGCATCCACGGCTGCGCGCCGTCCATGCCCTTCGTCGTCTCGCCGTTCGAGCGCGCCTTGCTCTGCATCAAGTCCCAAAACGACTTCCGCGCGCCGGCAACGGCCGCCGGATCGTTGTTGACGAAGGCCAGCATTTCATCCATCGCCGCGCCGGGGTTCTTCGCCGCGATGACGCCCTTCAAAGCGTCCTGCGACCTTTCGTCGCCATACTGCAGATACTTGCCGACGGTGCTGGTGCCTGCCCGATCGGGCGTGCCGAGTTCGCGCGTCAGGCGCTGGTGGGTGCCTTGCGCCGCGGTTTCGGCCTCACGCGCTGTTGCAGCCGCGTCCAGTTCGGCGCGTAGGCCCGGGAAACGATCGACCTGTTCACCGAAGGTGTTGGTGAAATCGCGGATGCTTTGCGCGCTCGACGTGTTGCCGCGTGACAGTACTTCCTCGCGAATCGCCGCACGGGTCTGCGGCGTGTCGGCTTGCGCGATCAGTCGGTCCATCGCTTGCGGGTTTGTGAACAGGCCGGCAACGCGGTCGTCGCGCACGCGGGGCTGCCCGCCCTCGTAACGCGACACGGCCTGCGCGACGGGGTCGCCCTGACGAGTGAACGCTTCGGCCTCTTCGAACTTCGCGCGCCGGGCGGCGGCCAACGCCTGCTGGTCCGCTTCCGGCAGGTTGCGTCCGACGAAGCCTTCGACGGCGTCGGCAACCTGACCGATGACGCGAGCGGCGTTCCGCCCGCCCTTCTCGGCGCGCGGATCGGCCAGCGCGGCGCGCTCCATACGCCCGAGTTCGGACAGCAAATCGGTCGCCTCTTTCATGTCGACCGGCGGCGGGGCTTCGGGCGGCCGCGTGATCGGACTGCCGTATTCGTCGAGAATGCCTGTCGGCGTCGGTGCCTGCTCGCCGGCATCGCCGAGCCGCCGCACGCGATCGAGTGTCGCCTGCGGCAATAGACCGCGCTCGACTTCTGTCAGCGGCGCGATCGCGTTGTCGATGGTGGCCGACAATTCGGCCGCGTCGATCGGCCGCCGCGCCACGTCGGCGTTCGCATAAGCGGCTTCTGTCTGGTCGCGCGCGGCGCCGCGCGCATCTTCCAACGCGGTACGGATGACGTTGCCCCGCTGCGCTGCGTCACTTCGCCGAGCCGTGACGACGGCCGCCGCGCGGGCAGCATCTTCCTGTGCGTTGAGCGCCAGAACTTCCGCGTCGGTCAAGCGACGGTTCCGCTCGCCTTCGAGTTCGGCGCGCAGGTTTGCCGGATTGCCGTCCGGTGCGTTCGCATTCATGGCACTGTCGACTGCCGCGGTGTTCTCGGCGCGGCGCGCAGTGAATTGCCCGGCGCCCTGCCCCGATTGTCGGCCGTATTCAAGCGCGGCGAGGCCGGGGTCGCCCGTGCGATCGGCGAGGCTTTCCTTGAAGCCCGGTATCGTCGCATCGACACGCGCGCCGCGGTTGATGGCATCAACGAGGGGCTTCGTGTCGACCGGCTTACCTTCTTCCTTCGGCAGCGTGTCGGCGTTGTTGATGATCCGGTCGACGATGGTGTTCTTGACGACGTCGTTACTGAATTTTTCTCTCGAACCGGGCATCACAGCCTGGCGAATATCGTTAATTGGCTTGGCGACGGTACGGGCGGCGCCGAGGCCCAACGCGCCGAGAAGCGCACCCGTGATATCGCCCGCCGCCTGCCACCCGCTCAATCTATCTGCGGTCGCCGCGCCCGTCAGTTCGTTTATGCCCGCGGCACCCGTTCCGGCCACGACCGCCGTCGCGCCTTCCTTCGACGCGAACCGGGCCGGGTTGATTGCGGCAGGCTCGACAAACATGCGCGCAAGCGTAGGGAGTTTCCGTGCGGCGTCGACGCCGATCCTGGCCCCGTGGACAACAGCGCCCGCAATGGGCACCGCGGCCGCGCCGATTTCCTGCCCGACACGGTTTGCCCCGCGCTCAAAGATATTCTGCCCCTTCTCAACCGGACGCGCGACGCCCAAAGTGTCGGCCGTTGCCCGGTTGGCACTGTCCATGTAGCCGTGCAGCGATTCGGATCCGACGTAGGGTTGCGCGCTGGCCAGCGCTCCGACAATGCGCCCGGGGGCGTTCAGAACCGGGTTCGCGGAGACGACTTTATCGGCGGTGCTGCCGGTGAATCCCGTCTTCTCGCCGACGTAGCCACGCACGCCGTTGACGGCTGCAGCGATATCGATCGGCAACGCCGCCATCGTCGTCACGCCTTGCGCCAGGCCACGAACGCCCTGATCGACGACGCCCATCGCGCCGCGTGAATCAGGGCCGCCCATGACGGCTCTTTTCAGCGTATCCATCCACGACGTCGGTGCCGGTGCCGGTGCTGGCGGTGTGAGCGCGGCGAGATCGGCAGCATTGCGCGCGTCCATCACGCCGGAATTTTGCAGGAGATCTCTGCTCGACTGTTCGGCGAGCGCGGCCAGCGGGTGCGGTGCTGGATAGTGCTGACGCATCACATCCACAATGGTCGCATCGGTCGTACCGTTCGGAAATTGAACGATCGAGCCATCCGGCGCTTTTATTTTGATAAAGTCACTGGCCGCCGCGGGCGGCGGGTAGCGCGTTCGCATGACGGCGGCCATCGCATCGCGGTCCATACCGTCCGGAAACTCGAGTATGGTGCCGTCCGGTGCTTCGACTTCGATGAACCCGCTCGATACTGCGGCAGGTGCCGGCGCGGGTTGCGCAGTGGCCTGAACGATGGGCGGCTGCGCGAGCGCACTGCTAATCTCTGCATCGGTCGCATCTCCGGGAAACTCATAGCGCCGACCTTCGAAGTTGATGATGCGTTTGGGTGCCGTCTGTAACGATGCTTGCGTCATTTTATCACCCCGCTTCGCCGAACAGAACGTGCTGTCAGCGTGAAATCCGTCTTGCCGCGACTAAGTTTGGCGGTCGAACGGTTCATCAAAGTGCGGCTGCCCGAGTGCCGCGTTCAACGGGTGCAAACATTGTAACTCAAAAGCTGATCAAGCACCAGTCTCACGGTGCGGGCCTACGATACTGGCGGGGATTGCGATCATGAAGGCGCTGAACCGCCACGTCGGGCGCGTCTTCAATCCCGAGGCCAAGACGCATCATTGGAGCAAGTGCAAGCTGAAGAGAGACCAATGACACCTACGCAAAAGCCCGGCGGCTTGAAGCCGCCGGGCAGAGCGCGAATATATTTCAAGGGTCGGCAATGCTGACAACAGGTAGAGGTCGCAGGGGCACGCCGTCTGTTCACAAAGATACCCAAGCACAGATAAAGGTCGCGCATTGGAACGGAGGGTAGCTAGGGGCGTTGCTGGCAGGCACAAGAGGCGCAGCACCCATGAACACCCCGGACCACGACACCGTCCTGAAGGCAATGGAGGATGCTCGGCGCATCCTTTGCGAATACATTGCTCCCGGCCCGCGCGACGCTACGCGAACGGTGGACCGGCTGTTGGTCGTTCTCGATAAGGAAGAAGTTGTCCGCGCTCTCGACCGTATGCAGCGGCGTCAAACCTTGCGGATCGTGAAATAGATGCCCGCCAGGCCGTCTGCCGGGATAGAGGAACGATTGGCCACCGGCGTAGTTGGTCGTGATGGCAAATGAACACCCCCTGTTCTGGGAGGTTATCTCGGTCTTGTCCGCAATCGGGGTGGCGCTGTACCTGGTTTGGGGCCCATCCTGATAGCTGTGGGCATGGTCGATCAAATCCGCATCATCAAACACGAAGCGATCCCGGGATGCGGGAGCTTCGATGTCCGTTTCCCTGACGACCGCGAGAGTAGATATTTTCATTGGGACGCCCTACCCAGCCGCCGCCTCAGGCCGGAAACGCTAGATCCTGAAACGGCACTGGAGAGGGCTAAGGAGTTTGCGAGGGATGCGCGGGACCGTTTGTAAAAGAAGACGGCTCCGGCGCAAGTCCAACCGGAGCCGCCCAACCTCGAAGGGTTTTCTTCCGGCTCGAGACTTTTGGGAGGCACAAACCGGAAGCATCAGTCCTACTCCGGGTGACGCCCGTGGTTCCTATAGGAACCATGGAGCTCGAAAAGAATTTTATATTGGCTCGGGGATCAGCCCCTAGCCCCACCCGGAGAAAGGCGGCCCCGGCTTTGAGAGAGCTGGGGCCGTTTCTCTTAGGAATTTCCGATGTGGACTGAAGCAGCTGTCTTGGTCGGGCTTGGTTTCGTGGCCGGCTACGGTCTTCGCGCCTGGATCTCTGCGAGGCGGAGGCGCGCCATTAGGAAGGCCCGCGGAGATTGAGTGCAGACGCTAAAAGGCTCGCCAGCTTGAACCGGCTGCCTTGAGGATTACCTGCCGCCGCCGCTGCCAGCCCCGCCGCCGGCTTGGGGATTCGAGCTGTTGGTATTGCCGGGGCCGGCGGGCGGCGTCATGCCTTTGCTTTCGTCGCGCTTCATCGTGTTGGATCCGGTGGTGGCTCTATCATTCTTCATCATCTTGCCGCTCGAGTCGGGTCCGACGTTGCCCTGACTCGACGGTCGTCCGGATCCTGGCTGCGCCGTCTGCGCGATGGCCCCTGCGGACGACAGGGCGAAAATGCAGGCCGAGGCCAGCAAAACTCTTCTCATGAGTTATCTCCCTGATATTTTTCTGACTTGATAGTCGAGAGAGAACCCTGAATAGGGCAGTACGTTCCTATTTGTCGTTCAGTTGCCGGCGCGGGCATTCAATCCCGATCGCAAGGACTGGCCATTGGGGCAAGCGCAGGGCGCGACGAATGATGCTCAAAACCAAAATATAGCCGCCGCGGCAAACGCGATCGTGAGCGCGCTCAGGACGATGGCGACTCCAATGGTTGCACGATCATTCACCCGTTCCGAATAATGGAAAGGTTGAATCTGTCAAATGACCTAAGTGGTGTAGGTGTCACCTGGCCTTGGCACCGTTGCTTTGCTGCTACATCGCGAACAGCAGGATGCTGACCCCGCCAACCGACAAGACCAGCGTGGCGACGATGGACAGCACGAAAAGCCAATTCCGTTCCACAGCAGGAAGCTGGACCTGATCCAGGCCGCTTCCTTTGATTTGTGTCAACTAAGGCGACCCTATTCCGGCGGTCGCAGCCCGGGTGAGGAGGCCCACTTGTCTATCTTGAGCGCGGTCTCGGCCCTCCGGGCTTTACGCAGAAGTTCCTCGCGCTCGTTGCCGGGCGGCAGCTTTTCAGCCTCTATTTGAAGGCGCTGAATTTCCTTGTCGAGACGCTCCGGGAAAGTCAGTATGTTTTTGAAACGGCGTCGCTGCACGGCGCTGCTCCTTTCCATTCCTGAGGAAGGCGGGAGCGCAACCGGGCGATCACATCACAGATATATGCCACGTGCCGGGCTGTGATGACCCATTAACGCATAAGAGCGCCCGGGGTTCAGTGCACTTGTGCACACAAGTCCATTTGCCCCCGGCAGGCCATGCTAACAAAACATTATAATTGCCAAGCTACTTGCCTTCGATGCGAGATGAAGTAGCGTCTCAGTTTTCTGGCCGAGGGGTGACGATGTTGCGAGCGTCGGTAAACCGAGACCAGTTTGTTTTGTCTCCGGATGGCATTGTCCATAAGCCAACCAATGCAGCATTTACAGCTGATCCTGCTGATCCACACTCGGGCATCATACGGCTCGGTGACCTTCCCTATCGCCATCCTAACGAAGGCGGCTTTAAGCCGGATGATGTATGCCGAGTAATGATCGAGCTTTGGGTTGATTACGTTGCCAACAACCCGAAACTCTTTAGGCGCGTTGATCGAAAGCCCACTTAGCCTTCTGGCAAAGAGAAGGCCCGCAGCGTGAACCGGCGTGCAATTCCGAGGAGCTAGAGCCCTAGCCGCCGCCGAACGTTTCTTGAAAAGCCGGAGGGTTGAGTGCTTCCTCCGCGTCCCAATCGCTCATCGGCTTCCATCCGTTTCGAAGCCACCAAGGTCCGCCACGCAATAAAGAGTCCGTTGACGATCAGCCAACCAAGTACCCACTTCATGCGACGTCCCCGTTGTGACGCCTCTACGTGGTGCTCGATTTGGGGCGCTTCTGTGCGCCCGCAGTGCTGAAACTATGCAAAGTTTCGGCAAAAATCGGGCACGAAAAAGCCGCGGCTGGGGGACAGCGACGGCTTTAACGCAAATCCTTTAATCTCCTCGTGGCGGCAGGATCGCCGGCCAGAACGCGGCGATCTCCTCCGGTGTTCTGGCGTTCAGCAAGTCCGGGTGCTTCGTGACATCGCGCAATTCTGCGGCGTGCCTTTTGGCGTTCGCCATCTGGTTCTTCGACCCGGTCTCTATCGCGATATTGCGACTGACGTCGACCGCATCGAAAGCAGCGACGCGCGCAGCACGCAACCGCGTCTTGTGAATTTCCCGTGCCGCTTCCAGGTCAATCTTGATAACGTCGCCGTCGAGCCGCCATGCGGCGCGAAATTCGCGCGTCGGAACCTCAGACAGTGACGCGGCGTCGATCTCGCCAGTCGGCGTTGCAATCAGAGTTTTCGGCAGGTCACGCGACATCCGCGAGTCTCCATGCGTTGCGGAACGTTCGTTCTGGCAGTTGCGCGCGCCGGCAGATCACGACGAGCGGCCGATTCCCGCGGGCGTGAGCCTGCTGCACCTCAACCGGAACGTCTTTCCACGCCACGAACTCGACGGCCTCCTGTTCCGTCATCGCGGGCAGCAGTTCGCCGCCGCCTTCCAGAACAGGCTTGCCGTCGATATCGCCGACCCATCGCGTATTGCGCACGACCCCGCCGCGCATCAACGCCGCCACGAACTCGGGCGCCGGGTGGACTACGGCCGTCCCCTCTTTCGTCTCGTAGACGATAACCAGTTCGGTCATCACTGATCCCCGAACGCGATAACGCCGCCGACTGTGTCGGCGAAGGACCCGCCGTTGTTGCTAACCGCGCGGAATGTCCCCGCCGCCGTAGAATAGGCGCCAGCCCAGATTTCGTTGTTGCCTGTATTCTGCTGGCCCAGGCCAGCGACGGCGTAGTGCGTCGAGGAAAATACAGTGGCCAGATTGAATTGGGAATCCCCGGAGCCGAGATCGGTGACGCTGCTCATGTTGAACGACGCATTGAGCGTCATCGTGCCGCTTTGCGTCACCTTCGCCCACGCCTTGGCTGCCGACGGGTGGAACTTTTGCCGCCCGGGCGTAACCGCCAGCGTCGTGCTACTGGCGCTTTCCTGATCGGACTGTGCGGCCACCTGCGCCGAGCCGAGCGCATCACCGGTCCCGAACGCCCCGATATTGGTCCGCGCCGTCGACGCCGTCGCCGTCAACTCCAACAGATTGTTCGCGGCGCTAAGATCGCCTGTGCCGGGGGCGCCGGGATTGCCTTGTGGCCCCTGCTCGCCCTGCGGTCCTTGAACGCCTTGGTTGCCCTGCGGCCCCGGCGTGCCGGCCTGCAATTCGGTGACAAGCGTCCACCTCCCAGCAGACAGGTCGGTCGCGAACACCCCGGACGTGTGCGCGACCAGGCAGCGATAAAGTGTGTTGCCCTCGACGACGCTGACGCCGACCGCGTAGGCCGTCGCCGTCGCCCACGCGTCGGCCGGTGCCAGGCCGTTCGTCTGAAGGTTGGCGCTCAAACTGTCGTAGGTGACGATGCCGTTCTGCAGCGCGCCGTCCGAGCGCACCACGCCCTGCATGAAGATCGATACGCCGGCGATGCTGTCCTTAAGCCCGACGAGATCCGCGTCGAGTTGCGTTCCCGGAAAGGCGCTGACGCCCTGCTGGGAATACTGGAAACCCGTGTAGCTATAGGTGACGTCGTAAATCGGAGGATAAGGCATTTGGCCCCGTCTAAAAGCTGTAAACTGGTGTCAGTGGCAGGCCATTCGGAATCAGCCGATCACGCATCCGCTCTGCCTTCTTTTCACGCAGCACGATGTTTTCCAGCTCATTTTGGAAAATGCGGGCACCGTCGTGAAAATCCGATACTTCATCGGGATTTCGACGCGATGTCTTATCGAGGCTCTCCGCCCACATCGTGATTTGATAGGCCATCGCCCACATTCCGATATTGAGGGACGCTCGGTCGTAGTCGATCGGGAGGTGCTTCGTTGCTTTGGCATGCGCCCGGACCGAGGCGGTTAGCAGCCTGCCTCGCTGTTCAAGGTCAATCGGACCGGCGATCCCTCGGTCCAGGCGACCGCGCTGGATCGTCGCAACAGCTTCGAACATCGCGGTTGCGATGTTCTCGCCTCGCGCCGCGGCGTCCAGCAATTCGACGCACCGTTCGACGCTACTGCCTACAGATTGCGGGGCCGTGATTTCAGATTTTGCAAGCCGTGACATTTCAGGCTCCTGCCGCTTCGCTGCCGTCGTCCGGCCGCAGAAGCTTTTGAATTTCGGCGTCGCGCCGTTGCCAGGCGCGATGTTCGATTTCCTCACACAAGGACATGTTGTGCAGATCGTTTCGAAACATTCGAGCGTAGGCGTCGAGATCAGCCAGTGCGTGCTGCCCTCGCTCCGCTGATCTCTCGGGACTCTCGGCCCACACCATGACCTGACCCGTCAAGGCTTGCATACCAGCGTTGATCTGCTCTCGACTGTACGACGTTGGGAGGTGCTCAATCGCGGCCAAGTGAGCGCGGGCCACTGCAAAAAGCAGTTCGTCGCGTTGAGCCGGCGATATCCGTCCGAGATTTATGTTTCTGTAATGTCTTGCAACGGACGCCATCGCACCGGACAGCGCATATGCCGTGAAGTCGCCCCGTGCGGCCTGTTCCAAATCACGCGAAGCAGATTGAACACGATCGTGGAGATCATACGGCTTCTGTGGAGCCCTCTCCACGGTGTGCCCTCGGAATGCCCTAGCGGCGGATTGCATTTCACGTCCTCAAAGCCGTTGAACTGCAGCGAAGGTACGTATGTGAAGCGCGCGCTTATAGCCCCCGAAATCGGTGGGGTTTGCGCGCGAGGCGTGTAGCGCGGGTCAAAAGTTCGGCGCGGGAAAATTTTTGTATGGGCGTCCGACGACGCCTTCGTTTGGCGGCCCAAACCGTCACCCGGGGGTCAGGCCGGCGGCCAGGCGGGGTCAAGAGCTCGCCCGCGCCGGGCCGCAGGCGCACCAAAAAGCGCTATAGAGTCGTTGACTGTAAGCGAGTAAGGACTACTCCCCCACCGCACCAGGAAACGCACTGACCATGCTTACCGAACCTGACATGCAAGCCCGCTACGTCGCGGCAGCACTCGCCGTCATCGAAGCTGAACTGCGCAAAGCCGATTGCGAGCCGGGCGCCCTGCTCGGTCTTGCTGCTAATGCCGCGAGGATCGCAACCCGGCTTGCCGATGACCTGGAACGGCCAAGCCGCCGCACCTGCGAACCGGTCTCGCGCTCGGCAGCGCCTGCCAGTGCCAGCAACGTCATCGCTTTCCGCCACCGAGCCTAGCGAACCCTTGTTTGCTGTATCGTTGTGTGCAACGGTCGTTGCATTGAGTGACACAGGGGCGATTCTCATGGCAAAAGGCCGCTTCGTTTCTTATTTGCGTGTCTCGACCGCGGGGCAAGGCCGGTCCGGGCTCGGCGTCGAAGCACAGCGCCAGGCGGTCGAGACCTATCTGAACGGCGGCAGATGGACGCTGGTTGAAGAATTTGTCGAGATCGAATCGGGCAAGCGCGCTGATCGCCCGGAGCTCGCAAAGGCTCTCGCGCTTTGTCGGGCGCACCGCGCGGCGTTAATTGTCGCGAAAGTTGACCGCCTGGCACGATCGCAGGGTTTCCTGTCCCGAATTCTGGAGGCCGGCGTTGACGTCCGTTTCTGCGATCTGCCGCAGATCGAAGGGCCGACAGGCCGCTTTTTGCTCCAAAGCATGATGTCAGTTGCGGAGCTCGAAGCCGGCATGATTTCAGCGCGCACCAAAGCAGCGCTGGCGGCGTCGAAAGCCCGCGGCAAGAAACTAGGCGGGTTTCGCGGAAGGGTAGGAACTGCTGCGGATCTGGCGAAGGCGCGGGCGGCGAGGTCGGCGACGGCCGATGCTCAGGCTGAGGCGCTGGCGCCTATTCTCGCGCGAATCGATCCGACCGGCGCCGAATCGCTCCGAACTGTTGCAGCGCAGCTTGGGGCTGAAGGCGTTCCTACGCCGAGCGGCCGCGGCGTTTGGACAGCGACGACCGTTTCCCGATTACGGGAACGCCTTCAGCTCAGTCAATGATGTGATTCTAAGGCTGCATTAGTGGCGCCAATTTGCGCAACCAGCCTAGCGTTCTCGGCCCTCAATTCGGCGTTGGCAGCCTCAAGCGACTCGACTTTCGCTGACAGCTTGTCATGTTCGGCTTCAAGCATCCTCACCTGATCGGCGATGTTTAGCATGATTGTGATCCTTCTCGGTTTTTTTAGCCAAGCTTCGGCGGGAAGTGGCGGTCGAGCCTTCGAACGCGAAAACCCGACCTTACCACTTCGACGGGTGTTAGGCGGATGCCAATTCTCGACTCAGGACGGCGTTGCACCTGTTACGCAAAGCGGAATTATCCGTGTGCATCGCTATGACCTTCAGCTCGCTTAGCGCGTTGCGGGCCTTGCGGACGCTGAGCGAGCGGCGGGCCTCGGTAGCGTTCTTCCAAAACATCATCACTTCGGTTTCCGAGAATAGCTTATTCGACATGGCTGCAGCTTCCTTTCGACCGCGTTCTAGGCGGTAGTGTCATCCGGGGCTAGAAACGCCAGCTACAGTTGGCCCTCGCGCGTCTTTAGGCTTACGCCTTGGACATTCACGCGGAGACCCCGGACTAAAGGAAGATGAACACCTGTTGCACATGGGGTTTCTAAGCCCGCACAAAAACTATACGTGACGAGAGGCGTGTAAGGAATATATTTGTTATCGCGATACATCGCGATACAAATCGGCCGTTTGACAGACAGCTCGTCCATCTTTTTAATCTGCCGAAATGGCAAGTAGGTATCGCAGCGGTCACCTAGAAACCATGATGCTTGAGATCGAAGCATCTGCATTGCTTCGACGTTCCCGGAGCCATGTCAAACGGCTGCGGCTGGAGAGAAAGCTTGGATACTATCCAGGCCGGCCAGTACTGATTTCGCAAAGCGATTTGGAAGCCTATGTCGCCTGGGCGAAAGTGCGTCGCGTACCGCGGGCCGCACCGCTAAAACTTCCCAACAAAAAACGCGCCGCGGGAGATTCAGAAAAGTTTGAATACGTTTCGGCAAATGCGAAGCCCAAGCCGTTCAAGCTTTTGACAACGGCGGAAGCCGCCATCAAACTAGGTCACGCCAAACATCGAATCAAATATCTCTACCTGCGCGGCCGTATCCCCCACATAACTGGGCGACCCACCCTGATCGACGAAAGCGATCTCGCAGAGTATTTTGAAAATATGCGTCTTGCCGCTCTAACTGCAATTCCGCCAGCACCCGGCAGCCCGGAACATTGGGCGCTGAAGGTGCGGGAAATACGAAAGCGGGCTGCCTCGAAATGGCGGGCTAAATCTGCCAAGAAAGAAACGGCCCGCGCCATGGCGCAAAGGTCAGCTCGGATCGCGGACGGCACATTCAAGCCGGGCGGATCAGCGAAGCGTCGAAAATAGCTTCTAAAAGCGCGTGGCAAGTTTTCTATAAATAAACCTTGCAACCGACAGCCGCGCTACCGCGTCGCTGTCTTAGAATTCTGCTCCGCTTCACGACCCAGTAGCACAATCATCCCAACCAACAGCAGCTTGTCATAAAGGATTATAAGAGCGCCGACCAAAAGGGCCGAGCGAAGGAAAGCCGGGTCCGAAGATATTTCTGTCAGAATCGCGCGTAGCGATTGATGTTCGAACGTTCCGGCAATCGCTCTGAGCTTTTCCGGGAAGTACATTGTGCTGTGAAGCAAGAAGCCCAGCGACGCCCCACCGAGCCAAACGGTTGAGGTCACAACGATCGAGAATAGAAGCTGAGCCAAAACGATCATGCGCCACCCGAAATGTTCAGAGCCAGCCGAATCCAAGCGCCTTCAATCTCTACCACACGTTTTGTCTGCGCGGCTGAAATTCAATCGAACATTCCGCCTTTCGGCTTGTTGATTTCACCCTCTCGGTTTTTTAGCAGCGCCTCGGCTTTGCGCAGGGCACCTTTCACCTCGGCCGGCGTCATTTCAGACGGATCTTTTTCCCGATCGCCGGTATCTTGATTGGCAAAAAAGCCGCCAGCGCGGAACAGGGAGTTCACCGCGGATGCTTTCGCGGCGGCTGTGGCCTTCGGATCTCGGCAAATCTTGATCGCCGTCCTATAGGCGATCAACGCCCCTTCCGTGCGCATTTTGTGGGTGAGTTCGTCGCGCGCTTCGGTCTCGTCAAAATCTGCGTCCAAATCGCCATCCTCATCGTCGATATTGATCATGAGAAAATTCCTTCGTCGTCGTTTCTCAGCTTGGCGTTCCGGGCTTCTAAAGCCGCCAGCTTGGCCCGAACCGTGGTGAGGGCCGCTTCCATCCGGGCTGCTTCGGGGTCTGCGGGCCGCTGGGCGGGCTCCAGATTGAGTAAATCTCGCGCTTCGGTGTTCTGGCGCGCCCGCTCGCGTTCGGCGTCCCTGGCGGCCCCGGCGCCGGGCCGGTGAGTCCTGTGCCACGCGTCATGCCTGGCCCGTTCGTCGGGCGTCATAGCTGCCAACCGGGCCGCCCGCTTCTCGGCATGCCTTTTCTGGTCGCGAAGCTTTCTATTAAACTTCCGCTCGCCTCGCGGAGTCGAAGGGTCAGCGTATTGCGGGACGTGCCACTGTTGGCCACTCGGCGTCTTTCCGC
Source organism: Pseudomonadota bacterium (assembly GCA_023422775.1). Taxonomy (GTDB): domain Bacteria; phylum Pseudomonadota; class Alphaproteobacteria; order Rhizobiales; family Xanthobacteraceae; genus Bradyrhizobium. Next base: position 132,652 of record JAFAGM010000139.1, on the reverse strand, counting down.
CGTGCAGCTCGCACCGTCCGTTCTTCATCGCCGGATTGCAGCACGGTTTGCCGTCGCGCTTGCGGGCAGCGCCGCAACGCGGCGCGGCGTTGAACTTGGCGAGGTTCGCCTTGGCACTCTTCAGAGCAATCTGACGAAACTCAGCAGACTTACGCCACCGGTCGAGTTGGGCTGTGCGAGCGCGTCGTGCCATCACCACCACCCCGCCGACACGGACCGATGAGGTACCTCTGCCCCCCTCATCGCACGCGCCGGACCACAATGTATGCCTAGTCGTCGGCCTGTGCTCGGTCGGTTCGACTTTCTCTGACCGACGCTCGGCGCGACGGTGCGACGGTCAGTGCGAGCAGTCCCTATATAATACGGGACTGTCGCACTGTCGCACACTGCTTGCGACAGTTGATTTGCGACAGTCATTTTCGAACTGTCGCACTGTCGCAAACTCTTATTCTTCAAGGTCTTAGGCGCGATAGTCGAAATCAGCATGACATACGTTTTTGGGCGACTGTCGCACGTCTTCTTGGTGCGACAGTCAAAATACGACTGTCGCACTGTCGCAAACCCAATAATTGCAAGGGTTTCTAGCATTTTCAGTCGAATATGCTGCTGGCTGCGGGCAACGCCTCAGCGGTATGCCTCTTCGTGACGCGAACGAATTGGCGGACGTGTCGAGCGCGGTCGCGGCAAGCCTCATCGTAGATACTGCCGTCCTGGCGCAAGCGTTTTAGTATGCCACTTATCTGCGTCTTGTCGCTCTTGTCGGTGGCGTCCAGTTCGTATGCACGGGCAATAGCGTACCCAACCCATGCATCGCCTGCCCGGACGTCCGCGCGCCAGTCACCTTCGGCTATCAATCGCAGGGCCTCCGCAGCCTGGTCAGGGTCTTGGGCTTCTGTCATATCTTCAACCATCGCTTTGATGACGACGCCAACCGCGTCTCCATTCATAAGGGCTTCGAGGCCCTCCCCGGGACCGTTGCCGAGTTGCTCGGATCTGAGGGTGAACCAATCGGCCGTCGCCACGGGCGACGCGCTCGCGGGCGCCATGTTAGTCTTCGTGACTCCACCGAACCGGAAATAGCGCCAGTACGATTCGATACCGAGCTTCCGGCCGTCCTGATCCGTCATCCTGGTTAACGCCCGATTCGCTCTCGCACCGTCGATAAGCGCTGACGCCCCGCGGGCATCCTCAACCGTGACTTCGGCCCCATTGGTTTTGCGAACGTGGTGGACCACCTCGATCGCCACGCCGGCCGTTGCAGCTATTTTACCCAACCGCTTCACGACCAGGTCAATAGATCCGTTGGTGTTCTCGCTGACTCTGTGCGAACTGACAAACGGATCTATCACAAGCACGTCGATCTTGTTCCGTTGCAGCGCCGAGACGATCGCTGCGGAAACCTCTTCGGAAATTACAGCGCCGTTGCGCGCTTCCGTCGCCAGAATGAGCTCTTGTTCGTGACCGGTGTCGACCAGGAGCCGATCGCCTATGTCAGCGGCAGACAAGCCATAGTGCAAGATCGCCGCGGCCACTCGCCGGTTGAGTTCGTCTCGGGGGTCTTCGCCGTTCCAAAGCCAAACTCGGAACTGCCCCTTCGGTGCGATGCCCAAGAGCGGCTTTCCGGAAGCCATGGCTAGCGCTTCGACGATCGTGAGCGACGACTTGCCCACGCCGCCCGGCGCGACTGTGGCCGAAACAAAACCCCGGATGTAATGGTCGCCGTAGAGCCATTGCCGGCGCGGAATGCTCGCGGGGTCTGGAAACGTGTAGGGGCTGGGCTCGAGAGCGTAGGAAGTTCGGTCTTGGTCGGCTGCCCGGTCCGGTCCGGGTATGACGTCGAAGAAGGCGTCGACTTTTTTGAATGCCTCGGGCGCATGCTGTTCCGCTAACTCGTACAGAAGTGAGGCCCCAACTCTGAAGGGCGGTTTGAAGCGAGCCCATTCGGTTTCGACATAGCCAGGGTCGTTACCCGGCTCGGCGGGCTTTCCGCCTTCCGTCCAGCGCGCCGACCAGTCTGCGAACAGTTCGAACGCCTCTTGCGGGTGGTCCTGCAAGGCACCCTTGATCGCGTAGCCGACGACGTACCAGGTCTCGCGCGTGGGAAACGCCTCGCTCGTGTTGGGCAGCGCAGCGACGGCCTTGCGGACCGCGCTCAGCTCACCACGCAGTGACGCCTGGCTGACTTCGCTGCCAGCGCCTTCCGTGATGACCGGCTTGGCGGCCGGCAGGATCGTGGCCAGTTCGTTTAAAAAGTCCGTAAGCTGTTGCGGCGTGACGGTCGGCAATTGATCGAACGGCACAAGCGGGAATGGCCACGTATACGGACTACCGGTCTTCGGGTGGATGCCGTGAAAGACGGCCTGCCGCCCCTCGGTCAGGATTTCAACGCGCTCTTTGTTGCCAAACTCGACTCGCTTGTATGGGAACGGACCGCTGACGCGGATCAGGTACAGTGTTTTAGGCCAATTTCCCGTTCGCGATGGCAGCACCGAAAAGTGCTTCACGCAACATTGCAGAATTAGGCTGGCCAGGATTTCGTCGAGCGTGTCCGCGTCGATTGCTACGAGGCCGTTGCCCATCCTGCAACCGATGCCTGCCCCCATCGCACCCCAACGCGCGAGATCCGCAGGCAGGGTTTCGTGGTGCTGCCAGTCAAACGAGTACCACTTGCCGTCTTTACCGCGTACGCCCGGGACCTTGCCGCGGCTGTCCTGCGGCGTGCCGAGGCGTTTGAACAGCGTGGATGTTTCGCTGACCTCCGCGGTCGGCGGGACGATAGGCAGCAAGCGAGGGCCGTAGCCGAGGCGCCAAAACGCTTCAAACGTCGTAGGGCTTAATTTCGGTGCGGCGTTCATCCGCGCGGCCCGTCGAACGTTGGCTGGAAAGTCAGCGCCTTGATAGTGCCCGTCGGAGATGCTAAATTGTTCATACACGAGCTTTCTATTTACGGCGCTGTCGGCTGCAACCGGCGGCGCCGTTTCTTATTTACGACCGCCCTGAATCAGGACGAGAGGTGGAGGATTGCTGACGGTGCGGGGAGCCATGCGCGCTAGCTCGGCTTTTGAAACCGGCTCTGCACTGTCGATCAGCTCGATCAAGCTTTCCACAGTGACAAACATCGGGCCACCGCGGGCCAGGCGGACCGCCCTCAGTCCTTCGTTGAAAAGCAGATTGCGGACCGTCCCGACCGAATAGCCGAGAATTGCCGCCGCCTTGGCTGGGGTCACGAAAGCGCAGTTACGCCAGTTCTTTTCGTCTACCGTTTGCATCGCAAATCCCTCCTGTGCTGCGAGGCTATATCGGCGCCGGCAGCGGAAACACCGACCAAAATTGGCTCAGTTCACGCTCTCGTCTGGCCTCGCGCTGCTGGCTCGGCGCATCGTGGGCTTCACGACCTTGCGAGCGTTGTTCTTCTTTATCCGGTCTAACCGTTCGAGGGCATCGAGCATGCGGCATAGACACACCAGCCACGCTCCAGCAGCACGGAACGCTTCAGGGTCATGCGTCACGCCGTCGTTCAGTTCCGACATGTAAAGGCCCAGCACGCAGACAGCCTGTAACCAGCCGGGGTTCAAGAGCTCATCGCCGCCACGAATTTTTTGAAGTAGTGCCAGCCTTGCGAGGGTTCGCTCTTCCGCTCGTCTCACTTGCTCGACCGATGGCAGCCGACTCCGGGAGAACTTGGTGTCGCTGGTCAAGCCGAACATCTTCGCGATGCGGTTACGCGCGTCCCGAGCCTTAAGTTTTCCGCCAAATTGAAGCCAATGCTGTCCCGCGAAAATCAAAAAGTCGCTCAATGCGGAGTGCTTGTTTGGCCGACCAGCAGTTCGAACGTGAAAAAGCCTCTCGACCTCGTTATCCCACATTTGAACTGTTGCCATTTGACGATCAATCTCAAACGCGACGAGTTCGTTGACCGCCGTCCGATGCGCCCGTCGAAGCTCAACGCCTCTGTTTTCAAGCGCGCGGACGGCCAATTTTCTGAGCATTGCGGGAGGCCCGATCTGTGCAATGCCGATCACAGAGAGTTCGTCGATCCGCTTCAGCAGATGGCCAAGGTCGATCTGGGGCGCATGACCGGCGTTCATCACGCCGTCTCAACCGCCCGCGCGAGAAACACATCCAGGTCAACACGGCGAATGACGACCCGCCCACCAATACGCGCGCGCACGAGTGTTTTGTTTCTGAGAAGACGCCAGACGGTTGCGGGTGAAATACGCAAGTAGTCCGCCGCTTCAGGTATCGTTAGAGCGCCAGAAGGAAACGGGAAATCGTGTTTTGGCATGGTGAACTCTATCCCCATCGATCATTGATGCGGTTAGAAGTTCATGCGTGCCTAAGACCTGTCAAACGCGCATACATCAGAAAGTTCGCAGTTCTTGTATGCCGTTTGTATTCCACTACATTCGAGAACCCCGCTATTTTGTTGGGGTATTTTGACTTCGAGAACCATCGAAAATTTATTTTGCGATCCACGTTTTTGCAGGGCGTCTTTTCCTAACAATTTATTAATTTCGGCACGCACTCGCCAGAAGCCGGTAAGATTCGACGCGAACGTGTTTTACATTTGGGACGGGCACCAACAGCGTGCCTTAAAACGTTCACTCGGTGCAAAATCATCAGCAATAGACTCCGGCCAGCCTCGCCTCGAAAATAATTTTCATGCGATTCATTCTTTGTGTGCGAGCGCGCAAAATCCTTGCGTTAGGCCGGTTTCCGGATTTCGCGGTATGTCACTTGTATGTCGCTCGATTTTGCAGATCGGGCGGTCGCGCGTTTGACATCGTCAGCGAACGCCTTTTTTCATGCTGAAATCATGGCTCGAATTGCACGAGACAAATTGATACGAGTTAAACTGCGACCGGAAGCCTCTCAGTGGGCGGACGACGAAGTGATGACGTTGGCTGAAGCGGCGGCTGTATTTTTTCCACACGGTCCTCTGACATTATCGTCTTTGCGAACCGCTTCTCACAACGGCGGGCTTGAAATAGCACGCGTGGCAGGCAAGGATTTAACGACACCTAGAGCTATCCGAAAGCTGGTGAGACCCTCATGCCGGGCCGCAAAGCCAAACCACCCCGACTCTGGTTTAGAGAAGACGACGGCAGTTGGATCATCCTTGACCGCGGCCGGCAAGTCCGCACAGGTTGCGGCCGAGACGACACTGAGGGCGCAGCAAAGGCGCTCGAAACCTACATCGCCTCCCGTCACATCACGACGCTCGGCGCGACCGACCCTCGTTTTCTCGCAATAGCCGACGTCCTCACCTTCTACGAAAACCTGAAGCGGCCAAAGGACGAGGACCCTCGCGCGCTCGCGCAGCATGAACTGCTGCTGATCCGTCTGCTCGATCTTAACGCCTTCTTCGGCGACAAGATGGTCTCGGCCATTAAGGCGCAGATCTGCCGCGACTTCGTCGACTGGTCGACCAGCACTCCCAACGCAAACAACATCAACGCCGCCATCAAACCGCGCGAGACCGCGGTATCCGACCAGACCGCGCGCCGCCGACTGGAGGACCTTCGCGCGGCCATTAACGCTTACCACGCCGAGCACACGCTCAACGTGGTGCCGAAAGTGACGCTGCCAGCGAAGACGGAAGGTCGTCAACGCTGGCTGGACCGCAACGAGGCGGCGCGGCTGCTCGGTGCCGCGCTGGGCTACGTCTGGGACGCCGAGCGGCGATCGTGGAAGCGCGAGGAAGACGGCCGGTTTTTCCGACGCGAGCGCTGGATCATCAACCGCAGGCGGCCCGCAGCGCGTTTTATCCTGATCGGCCTGTACAGCGCCCGCCGCGAGGAAACGATCCGGCGGACGCAATGGCTGCCCACCACGACGCATCCGTGGATGAACCTCGACGCCATGATCTATCAGGGTCGCGGCGCGGAGGAACGCGCAACCAGGAAACGCCGGCCGCCGGCGAAGATCGCCAACCGCCTGCGCCCTCACCTGGTCCGCTGGCGCCGCCTCGACATCGCGCGCTCGGCCGCGCTGCGCGCCGCCGGCATGATGGAGGAAGGCGAGCAGATCCGTTTCGTCGTCAACCGCATGCACGACGGCCAGTCCCTCGCCGGCAAGATTAGATCAGCCTGGGAGGGAATTCTGGAAGATGCCGGCCTCGGTGACGACGTCGTCCGCCACTCACTGCGCCACACCGCGGCGACCTGGCTGATGCAGAAGGGTACCGATCGCTGGCAGGCCGCCGGCTGGCTGGGCATGACGCTCGAGCAGCTCGAAAACGGCTACGGCCATCACCATCCGGACTTTCAGGAAGAGGCGGCAGAGGCGTTTGGAGGAAGGCGTTGACGCTCTTGTGACTGAGCCATGCCTGCGTTAATCGCTCAGAAACCTCTTTTTTTCAGGGTGTACGAGGTTTTTCCGCAACAGACCTTGAATTAACCATATCTCAAGCCAACTATCATATTGACAGGCAGGAACCTATCAGGTTGATAGGCGTTGATGGCCAAAAAACCACATCCCCTGCCTGATCCGAAGCCGCTCCTCTTCGCGCCGAGCGCCAAAACGATCAGAGAACTCGTGAACCGGCTCGCCGCCAGTACCGATAATATCGGCTGGTCGGACCATGCGTTCGAACGAATGGCCGAGAGAGGGATCACAGACGTCGTTGCCGTCGATGTGCTCCGTCTCGGGCACCCGCAGGGAGAAATCGAACCGGGAAAAAATCCGGGCGAGTGGAAAGTAAAAATGGTTCGCCCCGTTAAAGGGCGAAGGGAGGTCGGAGTTGTGGTTTTGACGGTCCACAACTCAAGGCTATTCGTCAAAACCGTCGAGTGGGAAGACCTAAAATGACCCTTCAGCTGATGAAGATTGATGGAAGAGATCCGGAGGGCGAGCCGCTGCACTACACGGCTTGCGGACTGGACGACGTCTATCTGGTCAACGGCTTCACGCGGGAGACCGTAGACGGCGAGCAGTTCACGACCATAGAGGACATGGACAGCCTCTGGAAGGCGATTGCGCTGCATCTGGTGACCAAACGGAAGGTGCTGGCGCCGAAAGAGATCCGATTCCTGCGCGGCCAGATGGATATGACGCAGGCGGAGCTGGCTTCTCTTGTGCGCGTTTCTGACCAGACTATTGCGCGCTGGGAGAAAGGCCGTGGGGATGCGATCCCCGGTCCGGCCGATTTCATGTTGCGTGTACTCTACCTTGCCTCTCCGCGCGCACAGCCTGAGGGCAATAAGATCCTGGACAAGATCATGGAGCTATTTGACAAGCTCGTTAAAAGCGACGAGCAGCATGGACCGGCGATCTTCATGCACAGGATGCGCGGCTGGCGTGAAACGCAACATGAATTGCAATGTGCATAGAGGGGCTGATCTGTTTTCAGACAGCAAGGGCGAAGGCGTGATCCGCCTTCGCCCTTTGACTTTTCGAGGAGTGATTACGGAGCGACGGAGGCGTTCGGTAGAAGGAAAGCGCGGCGCGTTGAATTTAGGAGGACGTACTGGTCAAGCCCGCCAGATTTTGTAGTCGTTCAAGGAGCATCCTGCCGTCAATTAGTTCCAGCCGCGAGGGGATGTACGGCGAAATCAACGGGTCCTCCCGCAACCGAGGTGCAAAGTCGGATGTGGTAGTAAGAAAGCCTTTCGAAGCCGTATCGGTGGGCAGTACTCCCATGAGGGCCCGGACGTCGTTAGCCGTCACGAGGTGGTCCGGCTTGTAAGCCTTAACCTGGTCGATAACGCGGATACTTCCCAGCCCACGTTTAATGGCGATGACATCGCGACCAAAGTCCCGGCTGGACGGAGTAAGCGTAACCTCGTCAAATCCAGCCTGTTTGTATGCACCAGCGATAATTTCTTCCCACTTGCGTGGCGGAATTTGAAATGCTGCGGCTGGATCCGCTTGCAAGAGCTTCACGATTTCGAACCATGGTACGGCCACAGCCTTTATTAACTGACCCTCGCTGCTCCGTTCACCGGTAACAACTACCGTCTGCATCACCAAACTGGACGCAGTTACCACCGCCTTCAATTCACCAAGGGTTACACTGGCGATCGCGGTGACAGTCGCACGCGCTTCGATGCGGGCCTCGGCGTGCACAGTTCTCAGTGTAGATCCGCAGTTGGTACAAGGCGCACGAGATGAGGAATCGAGATCATCCGAAACGCTGCGGCCACATACAGAACAGGTGACGGGAAATCCCACCGGCGACTCACCTGCTCCCGACTATCGTGTTTCGTTTCATTGCGCATTTCATTGCGCGGAGGCAACAGCAACTCTATAAGTGCTTGAAACAATGGTCGGAGTGGCAGGATTCGAACCTGCGACCCCTGCGTCCCGAACGCAGTGCTCTACCGGGCTGAGCCACACTCCGACTAAGAACGCGGCTTATAGCCTTGGGTTTCGGCGACCGCAAGGCGCCGGTTTGAGGAAATTAATCATAGTGGATGCAGGCTTGAAGACCCCGATTTTGCCCGCCGGCGAGGCTGCCGTGGCGTCGGCGGCGCGGATTCTGGCCGGGGGCGGGCTGGTGGCGTTCCCGACCGAGACGGTCTACGGCCTCGGCGCCGACGCGGCCAATCCGGCCGCGATTGCCCGGCTCTACCAGGCCAAGGGCCGGCCGGCCTTCAACCCGCTGATCGCCCATGTCGGCGATATCGCCGCAGCGCGGCAGATCGCCCGCTTCGACGTGCCGGCGATGGCGCTGGCCGAGGCGTTCTGGCCCGGCCCGCTGACGCTGGTGCTGCCGAAGACACCTGATTGCACCGTCGCCGATCTCGCTACCGCCGGCCTCGACACCGTCGCGATCCGGATCCCGGCCCATCCCGTCGCGCGGCAGATCCTGCGGGAGTTCGGCGGCCCTGTCGTGGCGCCGTCGGCGAACATTTCGGGCCACGTTTCGCCGACCACCGCCGCCCATGTGCAGAGCGACCTTGCCGGCCGGATCGACCTGATCGTCGACGGCGGCGCGGTGGATGTCGGCGTCGAATCCACCATCGTCGGCTGCTTCGACGAGCCGATGCTGCTGCGCCCCGGCGGCGTGCCGCGCGCCGACATCGAGCGCGTGCTCGGCCGTGCGCTGAAGCAGCCGCCCGCGGATGCCGGCAGCGACAGCTCCCAGCCCTTGGCTCCGGGCATGCTGGCGGCGCACTACGCGCCGCGCGCGAAGGTGCGGCTCCATGCCGTCAGCCTCGCACCGGGCGAAGCGCTGCTCGCCTTTGGCCTCGGAGCAATTTCGGGAATTGACGGCGCGTCGCGTGTGCTAAACTTGTCGGAGCGTGGCGATCTCGGCGAGGCCGCCGCCAATCTGTTCGGCCATCTTCGTGCGCTCGACAGCCAGGGCGCGCACACCATCGCGGTGATGTCCATTCCGGACGAAGGCCTGGGCGAAGCCATCAACGACCGGCTGCGCCGCGCGGCGGTCGGGCGGGAATGAAAGAAAAAGAGAAGACGACAATGAACATCGCTCCCGGCGCCGTACCCCCGCTCCCACCCGAGTTGATCGCAAAGTTCCGCGCCATCGTCGGCGACAAATATGCGGTGACCGACGCCGCCGATATCGCGCCCTATGTCACCGAGGAACGCGACCTGTTCCACGGCCGCTCGCCGCTGGTGCTGCGGCCCGGCTCGACCGCCGAAGTGTCCGCGATCTGCAGGCTCGCGAGCGCACACAAAATCGCGCTGGTGCCGCAGGGCGGCAATACCGGGCTCGTCGGCGGGCAGACCCCGCACCATGGCGAGGTTGTCGTCTCGCTGCGGCGGCTGGACAGGATTCGCGAGATCGATCCCGCATCGAACACCATGACCTGCGAGGCCGGCGTGGTGCTGCAGATCGCGCAGCAGCGCGCCAGCGAGGTCGGCCGCCTGTTTCCGCTGTCGCTCGGCGCCGAGGGCAGTTGCACCATCGGCGGCAATCTCTCCACCAATGCCGGCGGCACGGCAGCGCTGGCCTATGGCGTCGCGCGCGAGATGGCGCTGGGGCTGGAAGTCGTGCTCGCCGATGGACGGGTGCTGAACGGGCTGTCGAAGCTGAAAAAGGACAACACCGGCTACGATCTGCGCAACCTCTTCATCGGCGCGGAAGGTACGCTCGGCATCATCACCGCGGCGACGCTGAAGCTGTTTCCGAAGCCGCGCGCAGTCGAAACCGGCTATGTCGGCCTCAAATCGCCGGCGCAGGCGCTCAAGCTGCTGTCGATCGCGCAGAACGAGGCTGCCGGCGGGCTCACCAGCTTCGAACTGCTGGCCGGCATCGCAGTCGATTTCAGCATTCGCCACGGCATCGACATCCGCGATCCGCTTTCCAGCAAGCACCCCTGGTACGTGCTGATGGAACTGTCATCCTCGCGCGACGACGCCCGCGCCGCGCTGGAATCGATCCTCGCCAGGGGCATGGAGGAAGGCATCGTCGATGACGCCGTGATCGCGGCGAACCTGACGCAGCGTTCCCAGTTCTGGAAGCTGCGCGACGAGATGTCCGCGGCGCAGAAGCCGGAAGGCGGCTCGATCAAGCACGACATCTCGGTGCCGGTCGCCGCCGTCCCCGCCTTCATCGAGGAAGCCAATGCCGCAGTGGTCAAACTGATCCCGGGCTCGCGGCCGGTGCCGTTCGGCCATCTCGGCGACGGCAACATCCACTACAACGTCAGCCAGCCGGTCGGCGGCAACACCGCCGACTTCATGTCGCGCTGGCACGAGGTCAACGAGGTCGTATTCGCGATCGTGCTGCGGATGGGCGGATCGATTTCGGCCGAGCACGGCATCGGCGTGCTCAAGCGCGACGAACTGCCCGACGTCAAGGACAAGGTGGCGATCGAACTGATGCGCGGCATCAAGGCGATGCTCGATCCGCTCGGCATCATGAACCCCGGCAAGGTGCTGTGACGAAAACCGCTCCGCCGCTTGCCATCACGCCGATCGCGGATGCGGACGTCGCCACCGTGATCGCGCTCTGGCGGGCCTGCGGATTGACGCGACCGTGGAACGATCCCGCCGCCGACATCGCGCTCGCCCGGCGCGGGCCGAATTCGACGATCCTGATCGGGCGCGCCGACGACAATATCGTTGCGACCGCGATGGTCGGCCATGACGGTCATCGCGGCTGGGTCTATTACGTCGCCACTGATCCGGATCGCCGCGCAAAAGGTTTTGGCCGCGCCATCATGGACGCGGCCGAAGACTGGCTGCGCGAAGCCGGCATCGCAAAACTGCAATTGCTGGTGCGGCCCGAGAATGCCGGCGTCGCCGCGTTCTACCAGTCGATCGGCTTCGGCGAACAGAAGATCGTGTTCCTCACCAAATGGCTCGACGGACGCGAACCGACGCGCTGAGCCGAATGGTCTCCATGAGCATCGATCAGGCGCTCGACACGATCTCCGGCGGCCGCATCGTGGACGCCAAGACCATCATGCTGCTGCAATACGCAGCGCTGAATGTTTTTGGCTGAGTCCAGCTCCATCAACTCGTCGTCCCTGCGAACGCAGGGACCCATAACCACAGGGAGTTGTCGTAGCGCGAAATCGTCGAACAGCATTGCCAAGACGATGGGCCGCGGCGTATGGGTTCCTGCGTTCGCAGGAACGACGAGAAGGGCTGCGTTCAAATCAAAACAACGACCCTTGCCCGTCATCGTCCGGCACCACTGTCGTCGCCTTGCGCGGCGCGGTCTTCTTCGCAGGCCTCAGTTCCTCCGCCGCCCTCTCCTCGTCCGTGATCGGCAGCAGCAACTGTTCGTCGTCGTTGACGACGCGATTGACGCGCGTGGAAATCTCGTGCCAGGCGAACTCGCCTTCGCGCGGTCCGCGCAGCAGCGCCATGATATCTTCGACGTCGTTGATCCGGACATCGAGCCAGCGCTCGAACGCTTCGGGCGCGATCGTCACGGGAACGCGGTGATGCAGCGTGGCGAGATCGGGGCTCGCCGGCGCGGTGACGATGGCGATGCTGTCGGTCTCCTCGCCGTTCGGTCCCATCCAGGTTTCCGCGAGCGCGGCAAATCCAACCGGCCGGCCGTCGCGACGGTGAATGAAGAACGGCCGCTTGCGACCGCTCAAATCCTGCCATTCGTAGTAGCCATCCGCCGGAATCAGACAGCGGCGACGCTTGACGGCATTCTTGAAGGCGGGCTTGTCGCGAATCGTTTCGGAACGCGCGTTGATCAACAACGTAAATTTACGGGGATCCTTCACCCACGAAGGAATCAGCCCCCAGCGCATCAGCCGGAAATGACGGCCGCCGTTTTCCAGGATGACAACCGGAACTGGCTGCGTCGGCGCGATATTATACCGTGGCGGGAAATTTGGCTGTTCGACATAGCCGAATATCTGCCGAAGCCCGGCCGGCGGCGAGGTAATGACGAAGCGACCACACATTATCTGCCCAGGATATCTCGCCGTTTAGTGCGTGTTAACCCCATATGCCAACAGTGCAACTGATGACTTCCACCGCAGCCACACCCGCGCGATCAGAGCGCCCGACCGCGCCACCGACGAGCCTCATCGACGAAGCTCGCGCGGCGCAGCTGAAGGCTGCCAATATCAATCCGCGCACCGGGCTTGCGACGGACTATCTGAACCACTTCAACGAAGCCGTCATGCTGCTCGAAATGGTTCCGGACATGCCGGAATGCGCGGAGGATTTCCTCACCTGGTCGCCGCTGACCTACGCCGAGCACTTCTGGGCCTCCAACTTCAAGGCCCGCGACCTCGCCATCGAGGCGTACGAAGCCGCCGATCCCAAGGTCCGTACCGATTTCGACAATCTCACCGCGAGCATGACCTCGATCCTGACGGCGGTGGGTGCGGCGATGCGCGAGGCCCAGCAGGACAAGACGCGCGCAGCGCTCGCCGAACAGGCCGCCGCCTGGGTCAAGCCGCTGGTCGCGCTCGCCGGCGGTGTCATCAACGGCAGTTCCGAAGCCAACGTTGAAACCATCATCTCGAATCACTAGAACCGCATCGATCTGATCGAGAAAGATCCGATCCGCCTCCAGTGCGATTGCCTTTTTTCCGGATCACGCCTTGGCTTCACCCGTCCAGCCGACCCACCCCCAGCTCGCCGTCAGCGGCGCGATTTTCCGCGACGGCAAGATCCTGCTGGTTCGCCGCGCGCGCTCGCCGGGCAAGGGCTTCTACTCGTTCCCGGGCGGGCGGGTCGAATTCGGCGAATCGCTGCAATCGGCGCTTCATCGCGAGGTCGATGAGGAAACCGGGCTGAGAGTGGAGATTCTGGGGCTTGCCGGCTGGCGCGAGGTGCTGCCCGGAAGTACCGGCGGCGGGCACTATCTCATCCTGTCGTTCGCGGCGCGCTGGACGGCCCGGGAACCGGTCCTGAACGACGAGCACGACGATTTCAAATGGCTGGCGCCGGAAGCGATCGGCGATCTCCAGGTCACCGGCGGCCTCCTGGAGGTCATAGAGGCGGCCCGGAAGCTCGTTTGAAGGGTGGAACTTCCATCGCCTCGCGCCTTGCCTCGGGCGTATTGAGGAGGCATATCGGCCCCAAATGCTCAAGCACCTTCTCGCCGCCCTCATCCTCATCTCGGCATGCCACCTGGCCCCCGCGCGCGCCCAGGACGCGGCCGCGCCGTTTGATGGCGATTTGCAGCGGCTGGCCGAGATCCTCGGCACCCTGCACTATCTCAGGGGCATCTGCGGCAGCAATGAAGGCGCCAAATGGCGCAACGAGATGCAGGCGCTGATCGACGCCGAAACGCCTTCCGGCGACCGCCGCGCCCGCATGATCGCGGGCTTCAACCGCGGCTATAACGGTTTTCAGCAGACCTACCGCACCTGCACCCCCGCAGCCTCCGTCGCGATCCGCCGATATATCGAGGAAGGTTCAAAGATCTCCCGCGACCTCACCGCGCGCTATGCGAACTGAGGGTCCATGGACGCCATCTATTTCGACCTCGACGGAACGCTGACCGATCCCAAGCTCGGCATCACCCGCTGCATCCAATATGCGCTGCAACGGCTCGATCATCCTGATATCCCGACCGCGGACGAACTGACCTGGTGCATCGGCCCGCCGCTGCGCACGAGTTTTGTGAAACTGCTCAGCGGCGATCATTCGGCCGATCGCGCCGTGTCGCTTTACCGCGAACGGTTTTCCGACGTGGGGCTGTATGAGAACCGCGTCTATGACGGCATCGGCGATGTGCTGACGCAGCTCTGCACGTCCGGTCACCGGCTGTTCGTCGCCACCAGCAAGGCGCACGTGTTCGCCGATCGCATCATCGACCATTTCGGCCTGCGCCATCATTTCGAACGCGTGTTCGGGGCCGAACTCGACGGCACGCGCGTCGAAAAGTCTGATCTCCTGGAATATGCACTGAAGGAAACGTCGGTCGATCCGTCAAGGACCCTGATGATCGGCGACCGCAGCCACGACATGATCGGCGCGAAGAACAACGGCATGAAGGGCATCGGCGTGCTGTACGGCTACGGCAGCAGGGACGAGTTGCTGGAAGCAGGCGCGCAGCACGTCTGCGCCACGCCGGGCGAGATTTTGGCGTTGCCTGAAATGAGCCTTCCCCGATCCGCCTCGAATTCGGGCAGCCGTTAACCTTTCTTAAAGATGTGGCCTAGGCGGGCCGGCGGCGTGTGCTACAGCTTCGCCGGTTCGACGCGTTCCGCCCTGGATCGCGCGCAGATTTCATCGAGTCTCATGCGCTCCCCAGTATCCTTTTCGATTGCCCGCGAGCCGCTGGCCGACCACGAGCAGAAGCAGGCGGCGCTAGGTTATCTCAACGAGGCCTGGGCAGAGGCACGGCACGACGGCGTCGATGGCGATTGCCTGGCGCAGGCAAGCCTGTTCACCGCGCTCGCCGAACTGGTCTCGACCTACGGCGAGGACGCGGTAGTGAGATTCGTCGAAGGCCTGCCGGCACGCGTGCGCAACGGCGAGTTTTCGCTGGCGCGGGCGAGACAGTAATTCCCGATGCTGTCATCGCCCGGCCTTGACCGGGCGACCCAGTACGCCGCAGCCCCTCGATTAATCACTGCCGTCTCTGGAATACTGGATCACCCGGTCAAGCCGGGTGACGACGCTGTTGGCTAGGGCGATACCTACGCCTTCAGCGTCTCCAGGAACCGCACCGGCTCTCCCGTCGACGGGGTCATCACTTCGCCCTGCCACATCACGCGCTTGCCGCGCACGAAGGTGCCGACCGGCCAGCCGGTGACACGGACGCCGTCATAGGGCGTCCAGCCGGCGCGCGAGGCCACCCATTTGTTGGTGATGGTCTCGGAGCGCTTGAGATCGACGACGGTGAAGTCCGCATCGTAGCCCGCGGCGATGCGGCCCTTGCAGGCGATGTTGTACAGGCGCGCGGGGCCGGCGCTGGTGAGGTCGACGAAGCGGGCCAGCGACAGCCGCCTGGCATTGACGTGATCCAGCATCAGCGGCACCAGCGTCTGCACCCCCGTCATGCCCGACGGCGAGGCCGGATAGGTCTTCGCCTTTTCCTCCAGCGTATGCGGCGCGTGGTCGGAGCCGAGCACGTCGATGATGCCCTGCTCGATGCCGTACCAGATGCCCTCCCGGTGATCGGCCGAGCGCACCGGCGGATTCATCTGCGCAAGGGTGCCGAGCCGCTCGTAGCATTCGGGCGCAGCCATGGTGAGGTGATGCGGCGTCGCCTCGCAGGACGCGACGTCCTTGTGGTCGCGCAGATACTCGATCTCCTGCCTGGTCGAGATATGCAGCACGTGGATGCGTTTCCCCGTCTCGCGCGCGAGATTGACCAGCCGCTGCGTCGCCATCAGCGCCGCGGTCTCGTCGCGCCATACCGGATGCGAGCGCGGATCGCCCTCGATGCGGATCGGCTTGCGCTCGTTGAGGCGATATTCGTCCTCAGCGTGAAAAGCCGCGCGGCGGCGGATCACCTGGAAGATCCGACGCAGGCTTTCGTCGTCCTCGACCAGTAGCGCACCGGTGGATGAACCGATGAACACCTTGACGCCGGCACAGCCCGGTGCGCGCTCCAGTTCGGGCAAGTCCTGAACATTCTCGCGCGTGCCGCCGATAAAGAACGCAAAATCGCAATGCATGCGATGATGGCCGGCCTTGACCTTGGCGGTAAAAGTCTCCTCGGTGACCGTGAGCGGATCGGTGTTCGGCATCTCGAACACCGCGGTAACGCCGCCCATCACGGCGCTGCGCGAGCCCGTCTCGAGGTCCTCCTTGTGGGTCAGCCCTGGCTCGCGGAAATGCACCTGCGTATCCATCACGCCGGGCAGGATGTGCAGGCCCTTGCAGTCGATCGTCTCGGCGGCGGAAGCCTGCCCGAGCGCGCCGATTGCCGCGATCCGGCCATTGGCGATGCCGATGTCGCGGATGCCCTCACCGTCCTGATTGACCACGGTGCCGGATTTTAGAATGGTGTCAAATCGTTGATTCATCGATCCTCGATGCCGCTTCAGGCTATCGCGCGGGGCTTGTTGGCGGCACTCTAGCGCCTTAACTTTGCATGGGAAATCCGGCACCTCGGTTTCCCCAGGAACTTCAGAAAAACGTCACAAGGGGCCGTTTTTACTTATGAAAGCAGCGTTTCTACCGGACCGGGGCGTGGTCAAGGTCAGCGGCGAGGACGCCCGCAGCTTCCTCAATGGCCTCGTCACCACTGACGTCACGCTGCTGCAGCCGGGTCAGGGGCGGTTCGGCGCGCTGCTGACGCCGCAGGGCAAGATCACGATCGATTTTCTGATCACGGAGGCCCCCGCCGGCCATGGCGGCGGCTTCCTGATCGACGCGCCGCGCCCGCTGGCGCAGACCCTCGCCGACAAGCTCGGCTTCTACAAGCTGCGCGCCAAGGTCGCGGTCGAGAACATCTCCGCTCGTATGGGCGTGCTGGCGGCATGGGATGGCGAGCCCACCGTGAAGCCGGACCTGGCCTTTGCCGATCCGCGGCTCGAGGCATTGGGCTGGCGCATCCTCGTTCCCGAAGACCTGAAGCAGAAGGTGGCCGACCTGATCGACGCCGATCTCGTCGACAGCGACGCCTACGAGGCGCATCGCATCGCCTCGGGTATTCCGCGCGGCGGGCTCGATTTCATGTACAGCGACGCGTTTCCGCACGAGACCAACATGGACCGCCTGCACGGCGTCGATTTCGACAAGGGCTGCTATGTCGGTCAGGAAGTGGTGTCGCGGATGCAGCACCGAGGAACGGCGCGGACGCGGATCGTGCGCGTGGTTCTCGACGACTTCTCGCCGGAAACCGGCACCCCTGTCCTCGCCGGCGACAAAACGGTCGGCACCATGGGATCGACTGCCGGCGGCAAAGGCCTCGCGCTGGTCCGCATCGATCGCGTGGCGGACGCGCTTGGTGCCGGGCTGGGACTGAGCGCGGGCGGCCTTGCGATGCACCTGGCTGACCCCGGTGATATCAGCACTCCACCGAAGCAGACCGTCGCATGAGCCGATCTGCGCGCCTGCATGCCGACGGCAAGACGCGGTGTCCGTGGCCGGGCGAAGACCCGTTCTACATGGCCTATCACGACACCGAATGGGGCGTGCCGGAATATGATGACCGTGCGCTGTACGAGAAACTGATCCTCGACGGCTTCCAGGCCGGGTTGTCGTGGATCACGATCCTCCGCAAGCGCGAAAACTTCCGCAAAGCCTTCGACGACTTCCAGCCGGAGAAGATCGCGCGCTACAACGAGAAGAAAGTCCACGCGCTGATGAACGATGCCGGCATCGTGCGCAACCGCGCCAAGATCGAGGGCACGGTGAACAGCGCCAAGGCCTATCTCAAGATCATGGCGGAAGGTCCGGGCTTCTCCAAATTCCTGTGGGATTTCGTCGACGGCAAACCTGTCGTCAACCAGTTCAAGACCACCGCTAGCGTGCCGGCCTCGACGCCGGTCTCGATCAAAATTTCCAAGGAACTCGGCGCGCGCGGATTCAAGTTCGTCGGCCCGACCATCGTCTACGCCTTCATGCAGGCCACCGGCATGGTCAACGACCACCTGGTCACCTGCTTCTGCCACGAGAGCTGCAGCGGAAAGCTTCGCAAGCCCCGCCTCAAATCCAAATGACGGCCCGAAAATCGTCTGATGTCTCGGCCCGTGCCTGGCAGCGGATGCTGTCGGGACGGCGGCTCGATCTACTCGACCCCTCGCCGCTCGATATCGAGATCGCCGATATCGCGCACGGGCTGGCGCGCGTCGCACGCTGGAACGGGCAGACCAGCGGCGCGCATATCTTCTCGGTGGCGCAGCACACGCTGCTGGTGGAAACCGTGATGCGCGAGCAATTGCCCCGCGTCGACGTCCGTTTTCGGCTTGCGGCGTTGCTGCACGACGCGCCGGAATATGTCATCGGCGACATGATCTCGCCATTCAAGGCGGTGCTCGGCGGCGACTACAAGGTGGTGGAAAAGCGCCTGCTCGCGGCGATCCATATCCGCTTCGGCCTGCCGCCTGTCCTGGCCGATGAAATCACCAAGGCGATCAAGGCCGCCGACCGCGGTGCAGCCTATCTCGAGGCGACCCATCTGGCGGGCTTTTCGCAGGCCGAAGCGAAGCGGCTGTTCGGCCGGGATCCCGGCCTGCCCGAAGCGACGGTGCGCGACTATCTGACGCCATGGACCGCAGCCAGGGCTGAGAAACAGTTTTTAACTCGATTTAACCTTTTGCTGGCCTGAAGCCCCACGCAATGCCGCTTTCGCCACCTGCTCCGGGGCCCTATAATCACGACAAAACAGGACGCTCCAGGAACGCTTCGTAGGATCGCCATGATTCATGTCTGCTCGCTTGCCGCCCTTCCCGAGACCGTCAAGGTCACCGGCGCCAGCCACATCCTCACCGTGATGGCCAATATCGATCAGGTGCAGCGCCCGGCCTCGGTGCTGGAGGCGAACCACCTCAAGGTGTCGATGGACGACATCACCCAGGAGATGGACGGATTTCTCGCGCCATCGGACGAGCATATCGAGAGGGTGCTGAATTTCGTCCGCAGCTGGGACCGCAGCGCGCCGTTGGTGGTGCATTGCTATGCGGGGATAAGCCGTTCGACGGCAAGCGCGTTTGCGGCCGCCTGCATGCTCAATCCGCACCGCAACGAGATCGAAATCGCCAGGCAGATCCGTGCCCGCTCCCCGATCGCTTCGCCCAACCGGCTGATCGTCACGCTTGCCGACAAGGCGCTGGGGCGCGATGGACGAATGCTGCGCGCGCTCGACGAAATGGGCCCAGGCAGCATGACGGTAGAAGGCCGGCCGTTCCGGGTCGACCTCGACTAGCCATCCATTTGAACTTTTAGCGGGTAAAGCTGCACTCACTGGATTGCAACCAGGCTGCGGACGTGGCCGGTTACGGCTGGTCATTTGTTTTGACGCGTTTTCTTCACGCGAACCGGTGTCCACCCCCGGATCAAGTCCGAGGGCATGCTTCGCTTGAAAACGCTTGGAACGCACCTGGAGGCCCGATGTTCGATTTGCCGTTCGATTTCGCCGCGCTCGCGATCGCGATTGTCGCCCTCGCGTTCGCGCGAAAGGCCATGAACCAGGTCGCGGAACTGCGAACGCAGCTTGAGGCGATCGGGACGAAGGCGGCCACGCCCACTGCTGTGCCCCCACCACTCACGCCGTTTGAGGCATTCGAGCAAACGCTGCCGCCGGCTTCGCCGGGAATCACACCGACGCCACCGCCTCTTGTTCCCGATGTTGAACCCGCAGTTCCCGCCGAGGCCGGGCAGGAAGCTGCTGCAGGCAGCCCCGCGGCACCGCCCCCTCCGCTGCCGCAACCAGATCGCGGGTTCGAGGAAACCGTCGGCACCCGCTGGGTGGTGTGGATCGGCGGGCTGACGCTGGCGCTCGGCGGCTTCTTCATGGTGCGCTATTCGATCGAGGCCGGGCTGCTCGGCCCCGAAGTGCGCACAGTGCTTGGTGGCCTGTTCGCCCTTGCCTTGCTGCTGGCCGGCGAATGGACCCGCCGCAAGGAGAGCATCTCCGCCATCGCAGCAATACCGATTGCCAACATTCCGGCGATCCTGACGGCGGCCGGAACGGCGGTGGCCTTCGCCACGGTTTATGCGGCCTATGCGCTGTACGGCTTTCTGGTGCCGGCAACCGCGTTCATCCTGCTGGGACTGGTGGCGCTCGGAACGCTGGCTGCCGCGCTGCTGCACGGCCCGGCGCTTGCCGGTCTCGGCGTCGTCGGCGCCTTCGCCACGCCCGTCCTGGTATCGTCAGACAAGCCCGACTTCTGGGCGCTTTATGTCTATCTGGCCATCGTCACTGCGGCGGCCTTCGGTCTGGCGCGCGTCCGGCTGTGGCGGTGGCTCGCGGTCACCACGATCGCGTTCGCGCTGCTGTGGACGTTCCCCTGCCTGCAATGCGGGCCATCGATGATCGGCCCGCACGCCTTCCATGTCCTTGCAGGCTTCATCCTCGCCGCATTGCTTGTCGTATGCGGGTTCATGTTCGGCCCGCCGGCAGAGCAAGGCGAGGTCGAACCGATCTCGTCCGGTTCGCTCGCGGCGTATCTCTTTGGCGCCACGCTGATCGTGCTGAACGGCTTTCATGCCGACACCGCGATGATCGTGTTCGGCCTGCTGGTGGCCGGCAGCCTGTTGGTGGCCTGGCGCAGCGATGCGGCGACTGGAGCCGTCGGGGCCGCCGCTGCACTGGTGTTCGTCGTGTTCGCCGAATGGGCCGTTCGCGCCAACGCCGATATGCTGGTGCTGCCAGGCGGCGCGCTGCCGGGCATCGGACCGAACGCCACGGACGGATCGGTGTCGTTGCATCTGGTGTCGGCCGCGATCTTCGCCGCAGGTTTTGGCGTGGCGGGATTCCTGGCGCAGGGCCGCTCCACTGGGCCGATCATACCGGTGATCTGGTCAGCGGCGGCGGTCTTCACGCCGCTGGCGCTGCTGGTCGCGCTCTACGCCCGCATCGCGCATCTCGACCGCTCGATTCCGTTCGCCATCGTCGCAGTCGCGCTCGCCGCGGCCTATGCCACCGCGACCGAGATCCTCGCCAGGCGCGAGGACCGTCCGGGGCTACAGCCCTCGATCGCACTGTTTGCGACCGGCGCGCTCTCAGCAATGGCGCTGGCGCTGACCTTTGCGCTGGAAAAAGGCTGGCTCACGATTGCGCTGGCGCTGATGTCCGCAGGTACCGCCTGGATTTCAACCCAGCGGCCGATTGCCTTCCTGCGCTCGCTGGCTGCGATCCTCGCTGCGATCGTGGTGCTGCGGATCGGCTACGAGCCGCGCATTGCGGGCAACGCGGTCGGCACCACGCCAATATTCAACTGGCTGTTGTGGGGCTACGGCATTCCGGCGCTCTCGTTCTGGGCCGGAAGCATCTTCCTGCGCCGCGGCGGCGACGATGCGCCGCTGCGGACGGTGGAATCGGCGGCGATCGTGTTCACGGTGCTGCTGGCGTTCATGCAGATCCGCCACGCGGTCAACAGTGGCGACGTCTATCGCCAGAGCGCCGGCCTTACCGAGATTGCGTTGCAGGTCTGCGTGGCGCTGGCGATGGCGATCGGGCTCGAGCGCCTGCGCATCCGCACCGGCAGCGTCATTCACAATGCCGGCGCGATCCTGCTCACGGCATTCGCCGGCCTGGCGGCGCTGTTCGGACTGCTGGTGCTGGAGAACCCGCTTCTCTGGCACATCGACGTCGGCGGCGCCATCATCAACCTGCTGCTGCTCGGCTACGCCCTGCCCGCCGTGCTGGCGCTGCTGTTGTCCTATGCGGTGGCGGGCCGGCGTCCGGTCGCCTACGCCAACACGGTCGCAGCGGGCGCGCTGATTCTCGCGCTCGCTTACGTCACGCTTGAAATCCGCAGAATCTATCACGGCCCGGTTCTGTCGGTGGGGCCGACCACCGGCGCCGAACAATATACCTATTCGATCGCGTGGCTCGCATTCGGCGTGATTCTGCTCGGCATCGGCGTTCTGTTCAACTCACAACGCGCGCGTCTGGCGTCCGCCGCCGTCATTGCGCTGACGATCGGAAAGGCGTTCCTGATCGACATGTCGACGCTGACCGGCGTCTACCGCGCGCTGTCGTTCATGTGCCTCGGGCTGGTGCTGGTGGCCATCGGCTGGCTGTACCAGCGCATCCTGTTCCGCCGGCAATCGGCGGCGCCGCCGGCCCCTCCGGCAGCACCCGCAACGGGGTGATCGATCAATCCGCCGAGCGGCGCAGTTCCGGCACGCCTTCAATCTTGGCAGGCTCGGCCTTGGCCTCGGATTTCACCGGCTCAAGCTTGGCGCTTTCGACCGGCGGGGTCTGGACCCGCGACGATACCTCGGCGCGTGCATCGGCCGAGCGCGTCGCTTCCTCGCGGCGAAGCAGCGAACGTGGTCGCGCCACGGAGCGCGCGATCAGCATCTGCGATGCGCCCTGGTGGCGGAAATCGCAATAGGCGAAGCCCATGCCCGAGACCGAGCCGCGGAATGAGCGCTCATCCTGCTTGTCGAGGTTGAAGCACGGCTCGAACGGCATACCCTTGATGGATGCACAGACGGCCTGGCCGCGAATCTGCAGCGTATTGCCGGGCAGGCGTACCCGGCGGATCGGCCCCGAACCGCTGAACTGGACCGAACCGACGGCGCCGAGATCGTCCATAATCCGGCCCGCGCCGCGGGTGCCATCGAAACAGGTGAAAGCGAAAACCTTGCCGGCCACAAACTTGCGGGCCTCGTCTGCATTCATCATACCGGCCAGCGCAGGAACGACCATCGCACTGGCCGTCACGGCCCCCATAACCAAACGCGCAAGCATGCACCTACTCCAACCTTACAAGAGCGCGGGCCCCCGCCTGAAAATTCTTTACCCGCTGCTTACCATACTAACCGTGGCAACATTGGAGCAGCTTGGTTGGCAAAGTCTGAACAACGTTAGGTTATTTTTACCACGATTCTACCGCGGACCTGCCCGGCCAGTATTTGTGCGCCGGCGTCGACGACCTGGTCAAGGTTAATTTCATGAGTAATTTCAGATAGCTTTGCCTTGTCGAGGTCGCTGGCGAGGCGGCTCCAGGCGAGCTTTCGCTGGGGTAGCGGGCACATCACGGAATCGATGCCGAGAAGGCACACCCCACGCAAAATAAATGGTGCGACCGAGGACGGCAGGTCCATGCCGGCGGCAAGCCCGCAGGCAGCAATGGCGCCGCCATATTTGGTCATCGAGAGCACGTTGGCGAGCGTGGTCGATCCGACGCTGTCGATGCCCCCTGCCCAGCGCTCCTTGGCCAGCGGCTTGGCCGGCCCGGAAAGCTCGGCGCGATCGATCACCTCGGCAGCACCGAGACCCCTGAGATAGTCCGCTTCCGACATCCGCCCGGTGGACGCGATGACGTGGTAGCCGAGCTTTGCAAGGACGGCGGTGGCAACCGAACCGACGCCGCCGGCAGCGCCGGTGACCACGATCGGACCGCTCGCGGGCGTCAGGCCATGTTTCTCCAGCGCCAGCACCGACAGCATCGCGGTGTATCCAGCGGTGCCGATCGCCATCGCTTCGCGGGTCGACATCCCGTCCGGCAGCCGCACCAGCCAGTCACCCTTGACGCGGGCCTTGGCGGCATAGGCGCCGAGATGGGTTTCGCCCATGCCCCAGCCGTTGCAGACAACCTTGTCGCCGGCCTTCCACTGCGGATGCGAGGATTGTTCGACGGTGCCGGCAAAGTCGATGCCGGCGATCATCGGAAAACGCCGCACCACCGGAGCCTTGCCGGTGACGGCTAAACCATCCTTGTAGTTCAGCGTCGACCATTCGACGGCGACGGTCACATCGCCTTCCATCAATTCGGCTTCGTCGAACTGCGTCAGCGCGACGGTGGTACCCTTTTCCGCCTTGTCGATCCTGATGGCCTTGAATGTACCCACGGCAAACTCCCCGGACTCTGGTTATCTGGAGAGTGTTTACCGCATCAGGCCGGTTGTGCAACCGCACGAACGATTGGCTTTTCCACGATCGGCAGGTTGATCAGCGCCGACAGCACACCGAACAGCACCGAGAGCCACCAGATCGGCGTGTAGGAACCGAATTGCTCGAACACGATGCCGCCGAGCCAGACGCCGAGGAAACCGCCGACCTGATGGCTGACGAAGGCAAAGCCATACAGCGTCGCAAACCAGCGGGTGCCGAACATCAGCGCCACCAGCGCCGAGGTCGGCGGCACGGTGGAGAGCCAGGTCAGGCCGCTGATGGCGCCGAAGGCGACCGCCGAGAAGGTGGTGATCGGGAACGAGATGAAGGCAACGATCGAGAGCGCCCGCGTAAAGTAGATCGCCGACAGGATGTAGCGCTTCGGAAACACGTTCTGCAGCCAGCCCACGCTGAGCGAGCCGATGATGTTGAACAGGCCGATTGCCGCAATCACCCAGCCGCCGGTCGATGCGGGAATGCCACGATCGACGAGATAGGCCGGCAGATGCACGGTGATGAAAGCGAGCTGGAAGCCGCAGGTGAAGAAGCCGAGCACCAGCAGCACATAAGAGCGATGGCCGAACGCTTCCGCCAGCGCCGTCTTGAACGACTGCTGATCGGCAGCCGGGACATTCGACGATGTTGCGGGCGGCGTCGCGATGGCGAGCGACAGCGGCACGATCAGCAGCATCAGCAACGCGAATACCGTCAGCGCCGGCTGCCAGCCGAAATTGTCGATCATCGCCACGCCGAACGGCGCGAACAGGAATTGCCCGAACGAACCCGCCGCCGTCCCGGCGCCGAGCGCGATGCCCCGCTTCTCGGGCGGCAGCAGCTTGCTGAACGCAGACAATACGAGATTGAACGAACAGCCGGATAGCCCGAAGCCGATCAGGACGCCGGCGCCGAGATTGAGCGACATCGGCGTCGCGGAATAGCGCATCAGCAGCAGGCCGCCGGCATAGAGCAGCGCGCCGATGACCATCACGCGCAAGATGCCGAACCGGTCAGCAATGGCGCCGGCGATCGGCTGGCCCAGTCCCCACAACAGGTTCTGCAGCGCCAGCGCGAGGCCGAAGACGTCGCGGCCCCAGGCAAATTCCGCGCCCATCGGCTGCACGAAGAAGCCGAGGCTCGAGCGCGGCCCGAAACTCAACAGCGCAATCGCGCACCCGCAGATGATGATCACGAGCGGCGTCCGCCAGGTGGCAGCGCCCGGGGATGGACGAAGGTCGCCGGTCGTTACAGCCATATGGTACCCCTGCAGGCCAATCGAATTCGCGCCGCAGTCACTTAATGCATCTGCATGAAAACCCCAAGGGGAGCGGAGAAAAAACTTCCACTGCAGGGCAGCCCTGCAAATTTGGCGAGGACAATCGATGCAATTTGCAGGGCTCCGGTTCCGTGGATGGCCGTCATTCCGGGGCGTGCGAAGCACGAACCCGGAATCCATTTCACAACAGAACATGCGGCTCGATGGATTCCGGGTTCGCGCCAAGAGGCGCGCCCGGAATGACGGAGAGCGGGAGCAAGTCGCTACGCAATAACGGAGGTACTACCGCCTCACGCTCGCCTGCTCGGCCGAGCTTTGCGCGGCTGCCGCGAGCTTGGCGGAAATCGCGGCGGTCTCGGCGGCGGAGCCCCAGCTCGGCGCATCGCTGCCGTTGCCCCAGGCGCGTGGCCGATAGAAGGTATGCACGCCGGTCTTGTACATGCGCTTCATCTCGCTGACCCAGGACGGGCGCACCCAGTAGGCGTGATAGTGCGTCGACTTGTCGACTTCCGGCAGCCAGAGCTGGCCGTCGAGCATCGCTTTCGCGATCTTCCGGGCGCGCTCCCACATGTCGGGCTCGCGGATCACGTCCTTGTTGTTGTCGCAGGCGAAGGTGAACTGGCACGCCAGATGGCGATGCTTGTTCTGGTAGACCACGCCGCACACCGTCTGCGGATACTTGCCGGAGAAGGCGCGGTTCAGCACCACTTGCGCCACCGCGATCTGGCCGCGCACGGCTTCGCCGCGGGCCTCGAAGTAGACGGCCTCCGCCAGGCACTTCTCCGACCTGGCGCGCGACTTTTCGTCGAATAGCCCGAGGCGCTCGGCCGGCGTCTTGGCGCGCTGGTTGTCGGCATTGACTTCGCCCTTCGGCGCGACGCTCTCACCCATGTCGCCTGCCCTCACCGGCCCGTCGGCATCGACCGGCAGCGAGGCCATCACCTTCATGTCGGGATCGGCGGGCGCGACGATCACAGGCTCCTCACCGGGCTGCCATCGCTCGATGCTTTCGGGTGAGCCGAGCGACGAGCCGAAGAACAGGCTCGAGGTCTTGAAGGAGAAGCCGTCGCGCGGCGGCGCGGCCGCGTGCCCGGTCTCCGGCGTTTCCGGAACGCCCTCGGTCTCGTCATGCGGCGTGGTTTCGAGCGATGGCGATACGTCGAATGGCTCCAGCGACGGCGCGCTCAGCGCGGCCTGAAGTTCGGGATCGAGCGGCGCGGACGGTGCCGTCTCGGCGGTCTTTGCGCCCCGCACCAATGCGTTGGAGTTGGCGGGATCCTCGACGGCCGGCGCGCGCTCGGCCGGAGCTGCGGGCTCTGACGGCGGCGGCGCTATGACAAGCCGGTCGCCCTTGAGCGTGCGATCGACCTTCGGGAAATCGGCGGCATGGTATTGCAGCGGCGGCGCAACGAGCGGATTGCGCGGCACCGACCCCGTGATGTCGATTCCCTGATGGTCGAGGCTTGCCAGGCGATAGGTCGCCGTTTGCGGCGAGGACGTTCCGATCGGACGGCCGAAGCTGAAGGTCGCGACCTGGATGGTGCCGGCAGAGGAGAACACCCGCTTCTGCCAGCGCTCGGCGACGCCGGGCTGACGGGCCAGCAGTGAGGCAATATCCTGATATCCGATCTCGGTCGGCATCAATGCGAAGACGCAGAGACCGAGGCCGAAGGACGCAAACCGCGCGCCCTTCGGCTGGTTACGCAACACAAACATCGATACGCTCACGCAACGCTTACACGAGTCGAACCTCAGTACATCCGTGCAATTCGACCTTTTTCGTTGGTATCGAATTTAGGTTGCCGGGGAGTTAACCGTCGTGGCGCGCGTGTTACACGCAAGCGATCGCGTGGGATTTCGAGATCGCATCGAAAGCGTTGGTAAACAGGCGCTCGATGAAAGTGGTAAAGATCCGGTCAACGGGAGTGATGATGGAGCTCGTGCCTGATTACGGGAACCGTTTCGCCAGGCACTACCGCTTTGCCGCTTCGTCCGTTATTGCGAGGAGCGACAGCGACGAAGCAATCCATCCATCCGCTATGCCGCGCGATGGATTGCTTCGCTGCGCTCGCAATGACGACGAGGTTGCTCTCTCCATCGTCATGGCCGGGCTTGTCCCGGCCATCCACGTCCTTCGTTGAGATACGCGCAAAAACGTGAATGCCCGGGACAAGCCCGGGCATGACGACGTCCTTGTCGATTATCAGCGCAAAATAAGAACTACGCCTGGCTCTCGACCTTCTTGCCGAGGGCTGCCTGCGCCGCGGCAAGACGTGCGATCGGCACGCGATAGGGCGAGCACGAGACGTAGTCGAGGCCGATCTCGTGGCAGAACGCCACGGATGCGGGATCGCCGCCGTGCTCGCCGCAAATGCCGACCTTGAGATCGGGCCGGGTCTTGCGGCCGCGGTCGACACCGATCTTCACGAGTTCGCCGACGCCGCCGCGATCGACCGAGATGAACGGGTCGATCTCGAGGATTCCCTTGGCGACATAGGTGCCGAGGAAGCTCGCGGCGTCGTCGCGGCTGATGCCGTAAGTGGTCTGGGTCAGGTCGTTGGTGCCGAACGAGAAGAACTCCGCAGTCTGCGCCACGTCGCCGGCCATCAGGCAGGCGCGCGGCAATTCGATCATGGTACCGACCTGATAGGCGAGCTTCTTGCCGGTCTCCTTCATCACCGACTGCGCGGTGGCGTCGATCCGCGCCTTGACCAGGTCGAACTCGGCCTTGGTCGCGATCAGCGGCACCATCACCTCGAGGCCGATGGCCTTGCCGGTGCGCTTTTCGGCTTCGACCGCCGCTTCGAAAATCGCCCGCGCCTGCATCTCGGCGATTTCGGGATAGGCAATGGCGAGGCGGCAGCCGCGGAAGCCGAGCATCGGGTTGAACTCGGCGAGATCGCGGGCACGATCGGCGAGCTTGCGCGGATCGGTGTTCATCGCACGCGCGACTTCCTCGATCTCGGCCTGGGTGTGCGGCAGGAACTCGTGCAGTGGTGGATCGAGCAGGCGGATCGTGACCGGCAGCCCCTTCATGATCTCGAACAGTTCGACGAAATCGGCGCGCTGCATCGGCAGCAGCTTCGACAGCGCCGCACGGCGTGACTGCTCGTCCTCGGAAAGGATCATCTCGCGCACGGTGCGGATGCGGGTTTCCTCGAAGAACATGTGCTCGGTGCGGCACAGCCCGATGCCTTCGGCGCCGAACCTGACGGCGGTGCGCGCATCGTCAGGCGTATCGCCGTTGACGCGGACGCCGAGCTTGCGGACAGCATCGGCCCAGCCCATCAGCGTGCCGAACTCGCCCGACAGTTTCGGCTCGATCATCGGCATCCGGCCGGCCAGCACCTGGCCGAGCGAACCGTCGATGGTGATGACGTCGCCGGTCTTGAAGGTGCGCGAGCCGATGCTCATGGTGCCGCGGCCGTAATCGACGCGAATGGCGCCGCAGCCGGAGACGCAGGGCTTGCCCATGCCGCGCGCGACCACGGCGGCGTGCGAGGTCATGCCGCCGCGGGTGGTGAGAATGCCTTCGGCCGCGTGCATGCCGTGAATGTCTTCCGGGCTGGTTTCGACCCGCACCAGGATGACGTTGCGACCGTCGGCCTTCAGCTTGGCGGCTTCATCGGACGAGAACACGATCTCGCCGGACGCAGCACCGGGCGAGGCCGGCAGGCCGGTCGCGATCACGTCGCGCTTGGCTGCGGGATCGATGGTCGGATGCAGCAACTGATCCAGCGACGCCGGGTCGATCCGCATCACCGCGTCGGTCTTCGAGATCAGGCCCTCGTTGGCGAGTTCGACCGCGATGCGCAGCGCGGCCTTGGCGGTGCGCTTGCCGCCGCGCGTCTGCAGCATCCACAGCTTGCCCTGCTCGACCGTGAACTCCATGTCCTGCATGTCGCGGTAGTGCTTTTCGAGCAGCGTGTAGAACCGCGTCAGTTCCTTGAACGCCTCCGGCATCGCGCTTTCCATCGACGGCTTGTCGGAGCCGGATTCCTGGCGCGCTTCCTCGGTGATGTCCTGCGGCGTGCGGATGCCCGCGACCACGTCCTCGCCCTGCGCGTTGATCAGGAATTCGCCGTAGAGCTTGCTCTCGCCGGTGGAGGGATTGCGCGTGAAGGCAACGCCGGTCGCCGACGTTTCGCCCATGTTGCCGAATACCATGGCCTGCACGTTGACGGCCGTGCCCCACGACTCCGGAATATCGTGCAGCTTGCGGTAGGTCACCGCGCGCGCGTTCATCCAGGATGAGAACACCGCGCCGATCGCGCCCCACAATTGCTCGTGCGGGTCCTGCGGGAAATCCTTGCCGGTCTCGCGCGCCACCGCATCCTTGTACTTGCCGACCAGTTCGACCCAGTCATCGCCGGTAAGATCGGTGTCGAGCGTATAGCCCTGGCCGTCCTTGAAGGTATCGAGAATGTCCTCGAAATGATGATGCTCGAAGCCGAGCACGACATCCGAATACATGGTGATAAAGCGGCGATAGCTGTCATAGGCAAAGCGGCGATCGCCGGACAGCTCGGCCAGCGCTTCGACGGTGGTGTCGTTGAGGCCGAGGTTGAGCACGGTGTCCATCATGCCCGGCATCGAGGCGCGGGCGCCGGAGCGGACCGACACCAAAAGCGGATTCGTCGAATCGCCGAACGCCTTGCCGGTCAGCCTGCCGACATGATCGAGCGCCTTCTCGACCTGCGCCTTCAATGCAGCCGGATAGGTTTTGTCGTGAGCGTAGAAGTATGTGCAGACCGATGTCGGGATGGTGAAGCCCGGAGGCACCGGCAGGCCGAGATTGGCCATTTCGGCGAGGTTGGCGCCCTTGCCTCCCAGCAGGTCGCGCAGGCCCGCTTTGCCCTCGGCCTTGCCGTCACCGAAGGTATAGACCCACTTGCCGGCCTTTACTGCCGCAGCGGCCGGCTTGCTCACTGGCGCCTTCTTGGCGGCCTTCTTCGCAACCTTGTTCGAGACTTTGGCCACCGGCTTGGCCGGCGCCTTCTTCAGCGCCTTGCGGGCGGAAGGCGCGGCCTTGGATCGAGCCGATGACTTTGATTTCGCTGCAGATTTCGCTGCAGCCTTCCTGGACTTCGCGACGGCTTTGGCCATGGATTCCAACTATCCGGAAAAGTGAGAAGAATGCGCGCCTTACACCACTTTGAGAGGTTCCGCGCAAGCCGCGAAACCGCGCTTTCCGGCGCTAGAACTTTAACATCCTGAATACGCCGAGGCCGGCCAGGCCGATCACGATCAGGTAGATGGCGACGATGAAATTCAGGAACCGCGGCATGATCAGAATCAGGACTCCCGCGATCAGGGCGACGAGCGGGGAAATGTGCGCGGCGGTGATGGTCATTGAATTCTCCGGGGATGGGATCACGGGAAATCGAATCGAGAGCGGCAACTTAGCCGCTGGCTCGGTTCCGGAATAGCAAGACGCGCTCGTGTTCAACGGGTTCCGCCTTCGCAACAATTCCCCAGAAATGCCGCGGATGCGACCGCCGTTTTCAGGAACAATGGTGCGCACGATGAATTGGCTCGGGACGTGCGCGCCGGCTGACAGCCGGCGCCGTTTCTCTCGCGAAGGAGTCGATTATGCGAACCAGGATACTTGCCATTGCAGCGATCTCCGGCGCGATGGCTGCCCCGATCGCAGCGCAGGCGCAGAGCACGATCACCACCGGCGTCGTCGGAGGCAACACCGTGGTCGTCGGTGAGCATCAGGGTATTGCTCCCGACCGGCGCTCGGCCTTCCGTGAATATATCGTGCGTGAGCGGGTGCCGGATTACACGATCACCGAGCGCGTGGTGGTCGGCACCGTGCTGCCGGAAACCGGCGTGACCTATTACGACGTACCGCAGACGTTCGGCTCCACGCCCTATCGCTACACCGTGGTGAACGGCCAGACGATCCTGGTCGAACCGCGCTCGCGTCGCATCGTTCAGGTGGTCGACTAGACCCGACTGACCTGAACGGTTGGTCCGGGCGCCGTGCAAGCGGATGTGCGCGTGATACGACCGGACATGAAGCCCCGCCCGGCGTCCCCTCCGGGCGGGGCTTTCATTGGGAAGTCTCGTGTCCCGGACGCGGTGCAGCGCGCAGCGCTGCTCCGCAGAGCCGGGACCTATCGCAACCAGCCGAACCACATATGGGCCCCGGATCAGCAGCGCACCGCTTCGCGCTGCGCAGCATCCGGGGCACGAGGTCTAGCAGTTTTTCGCTACTCCCGGATTTCCAGCCCGGCCTTCTTCACCACCAGCCGGTGAATTTTCTTTCCCGACGAAGCGCTGACGGCCTCTTCGTCGAGCAATACCGTCGCGCCCTTCAGTTCCGCCAGCACCAGCGCGGCATCGAACGCTGCGTAAAGTCTTCCCTGGGTGTCGCGCTGGTCGGCCTTCTCGGTGACACGCCAGCTCAGATACAGAATGCCGCTCGGCTTGACGATATCCAGCAGGCGGCGGACCGAAGGCGCAATCTGCTTTCGCTCGAGGTGCATGATCACGGTCTCGCACAGCACGTTGTCGAACGTGCCGATGCCGCGCAGTTCGGGCAGTTCGGCTTGCGCAAACCTGAAACCGGGATGCCGCCGGCGCGCTTCGCCGAGCAGGCCTTCGCAGGCATCGAAGCCTGTGGTCGGAAAACCGCTCGCATTGAGCCAGGCGACCTCGCGGCCACCGCCACAGCCGATATCGGCGGAGGTCCCGCCCCTGACAAAAAACCGCTCGACGACTTCCTGAAGATCAACCGGCGCAGGCTGGCCGTGCCAGTCTTCCGCGAACGCCGCCGCATTCAAGTCGTAGGCGGCGAGCGTCTGTCGGTCCATGGGCTAGCCTTCGATTTTGGAAAAATCCGCGACCGCACGGGTGGCCGCACGGATTTCGTTCAACAGTCTTAGTCGATTCTCGCGCACCGCGGGTTCATCGTCATTGACCTTGACCTTGTCGAAAAACGCATCGACCGCCGGGCGCAGCTTGGCCATCGCACTCATTGCGCCGGCGAAATCCTCCTTGGCTACTGCGGCCCCGGCCTCGCCCTTGACCTGATCGATCGCCGCAGCCAGCGCCTTTTCCTCGGCCAACCTGTAGAGCCCGGCATCCGGCGCGCCGTCGAACGACCGCTTGTCCTTCTTCTCCTCGATCGAGAGGATATTGGATGCCCGCTTCGTTCCCGCAAGCAGGTTCTTGCCGTCGTCGGAATCGAGGAACTTGCCGAGCGCCTCGACGCGGCGGACCACCATCAGCAGGTCGTCCTGACCGCCGAGCGAGAACACGGCATCGACGAGATCGTGACGCGCGCCCTGGTCGCGGAGCTGAACCTTCAGGCGGTCGGCGAAGAAGGAGAGCAGCGAACCTTCGTCAGGCGTAGTTACCGTTTTGCCGATCCCCGGAGCGATCTTCGGGGCTCTCACCGCGAGAAGAATTCCGAACTCCTTAAGAAGCTTTTCGAAAAGCGCCCCTAGCTGAATTCGAAGCGAGTTTTCCGTTATGATGCGGATCACACCGAGCGCCGCTCGCCGCAGCGCATACGGGTCCTTGCTCCCCGTCGGCTTCTCATCAATCGCCCAGAAGCCGACCAGCGTATCGATCTTGTCGGCCAGCGCGACCGCCACGCTCACCGGATCGGTCGGAACGCGGTCAGCGGGGCCTTGCGGCTTGTAATGTTCTTCGCTTGCGGCAGCGACGGAGGCTTCCTCGCCCTGCGCCAGCGCGTAGTACCTGCCCATCAATCCCTGCAATTCCGGGAATTCGCCGACGACCTCGGTCAGCAGATCGGCCTTTGCCAGGTGCGCCGCGCGCTTTGCCCTCTCGATATCGGCGCCGACCAGCGGCGCGATCTCGGCCGCCAGCCGCTCGATGCGCTTGATGCGCTCGGCCTGCGTTCCCAGCTTCTCGTGGAACACGATCTGATCGAATTTCGGCAGGCGCGATTCGAGCTTGGTCTTGAGATCGGTCTCGTAGAAAAACTTCGCGTCGGACAAGCGGGCGCGGATCACGCGCTCGTTACCGCCGACGATGGTATTGCCGCCGTCGCTCGCCTCGATGTTGGCGGTGAGGATGAACTTGTTGGTCAGCTTTCCCGTCCTGGGATCGCGGACCACAAAACATTTCTGGTTGTTGCGGATGGTGGCGCGGATCACCTCGTCCGGGATCGACAGATATTCCTGCTCGAACGATCCCATCAGCGCCACCGGCCACTCGACAAGTCCAGCTACTTCGTCGGCCAGCACCTGGTCTTCCACCAGATCAAGGCCCTGCGCGAATGCAAGTTCCTTGGCGTCGTCGAGGATGATGTGCTTGCGCGCCTGCGGGTCGAGGACGACTTTCGCTGCCTTCAGCTTGGCTTCGTAATCTTCGAAGCGGCGAACCGAGATTGCATCCGGCGCCATGAAGCGGTGGCCGAACGTGGTCTGCCCGGCCTCGATGCCGTCGACGGAAAATTTCACGACGTCAGGCTCTTCGGTCTCCAGGCCGAAGGTCGCCGTGATCGCGTGCAGCGGCCGCACCCAGGTGAGCGAGCCTGATTTGGCCGAACGTTCGCCCCAGCGCATCGATTTCGGCCACGGGAAGGTGCGGATGATGACCGGCAGGATCTCGGCCAGCACGTCGATGGTGGCGCGGCCGGGCTTTTCGATCAGCGCGATGTAGAAATCGCCCTTCTTCGGATCGGTCTGGATTTTGGCGTCCTCGATCCTGGCAAGGCCCGTCGCCTTCAGGAACCCCTGGATCGCAGCGTCGGGCCCGCCGACGCGGGGACCGCGGCGCTCTTCCTTCAGGTCGGATTGCCGGACCGGAATGCCATGTACGGTCAGCGCCAGCCGCCGCGGCGTCGCGAACGCCTTGGCGCCCTCATAGACCAGGCCTTCGGCGACGAGCTTGTCGGTGACCATGCGGCGCAGATCGTCCGCCGCCTTCGCCTGCATGCGCGCGGGGATTTCCTCGGAGAACAGTTCCAGCAGGAGATCAGGCATCAGACCGCCCCACCCGCTTCGGTGTGAACCCAGGCTTCACCGCAAGCTTTAGCCAGTTCGCGCACCCGCATGATGTAGCTCTGCCTTTCGGTCACCGAGATCACGCCGCGGGCATCCAGCAAATTGAACACGTGGCTGGCCTTGATGCACTGGTCATAGGCCGGCAACGCCATCAGGTGCGCTTCACGTTTGCCGTCCTTCCATCCCGCGTCGAGATATTTCCGGCAGGCCTCTTCCGCCATCGAGAACTGCCTGAACAGCATCTCGGAATCGGAATGCTCGAAATTGTGCCGGGAGTATTCCTGCTCGGCCTGCAGGAACACGTCGCCATAGGTGACCTTGTCCGCGCCCTCGCGGCCGTTGAAGTTGAGATCATAGACGCGATCGACGCCCTGCACATACATCGCAAGCCGTTCCAGCCCGTAGGTGAGTTCGCCGGCGACGGGTGCGCATTCGACGCCTGCGACCTGCTGGAAGTATGTGAACTGCGAGACCTCCATGCCGTCGCACCAGCACTCCCAGCCCAGCCCCCACGCGCCGAGCGTCGGGCTTTCCCAGTCGTCCTCGACGAAGCGGATATCGTGGACGCCCGAATCGATGCCGATGGCAGCCAGCGACTTCAGATAAAGATCCTGAAGGTTCGGCGGCGATGGCTTCATGATCACCTGAAACTGATAGTAGTGCTGCAGGCGGTTGGGATTTTCGCCGTAGCGGCCGTCCTTCGGCCGCCGCGAGGGCTGCACATAGGCGGCGTTCCAGCGCTTTGGGCCCAGCGCGCGCAGTGTCGTTGCCGGATGGAAGGTGCCGGCGCCCATTTCCATGTCGTAGGGCTGCAGGATGACGCAGCCCTGTTCCGCCCAGAACCGCTGCAGGGCAAGGATGAAGCCTTGGAACGAACGTTCCGGGCGCATATGGTCGGGCAAGGCGTCCATCGGCAGAATCGGTCTCGCGTGGGGGGTTTGGAGCGCGGGACCGTATCGGCGCGGAAGCGGGGAATCAAGGCGATGGGGGCTGGTATTCCTCATGGTGAGGAGCGCGGCAGCGCCGCGCGTCTCGAACCATGAGGCCCCGATTTTGCGGCCATCCTTCGATACGCGGGCTGCGCCCGCTCCTCAGGATGAGGTCTGTGGGCTCAACCCGGCCTGTACGCCCCGGTCACGGGGTCGCGGCGGAGGGTGGGAATCTCGCCCGTGGGGGCGGCCTCGGCGACGCGGGCCATCCGCGCCTCTTCAAGTTCCCGGTTGATGCGGACGGCAGTCTTGTAGGCCCAGCGGACCACGGCGAGCCCACCCAGGGCTCCTGCGAATGCGATCAGCGGCGGCATCGGTCGATCCTTGTCGTTCACGTATCAGCCCCCAATGACGCGCATTCTCACCCAGACCGGGCCGCGCCGCAATTCCACTTTTGGGGCTAAATGGCGCGGTTCGTTGACCTCTTGTTGATCGCTAGAACCCGAATTTGGCCCAGATCGCCCGGGTTTCGAGCGCCGAAATCAGATCATCCGGCAATCCTCCGATACCCTCCAACGCGGCCAGCGACCCTGCTCCCGGCGCCCGGCGCCCAAGCAGCCCCGACAGCATCCCGCTGGAGGGCGCGATCACGGGCGTCAGCACCTTCTCGCCGAAACGCGCGCGCAGCGTCGAACGGAGATCGCCGATGGAATCCGCCAGGCCCAGCGATATGGATTTCTCGCCCGCCCAGTATTCGCCGGTGAACAGCACGTCGTCGGCGCCCTTGAGGCGCGCGCCGCGGCTGTCCTTGACGAGCGCGATGAAGATGGCGTGGATCTCGCGCTGAAGCGCCTTCAGGCGCGCCACGTCATCCGGATTTTCGGGCAGGAACGGATCGAGCGTCGCCTTGTGCTCGCCCGCCGTGTACAGCCGCCGTTCGACACCGATTCTCTTCATCAGGTCCTGAAAACCGAAACTGCCGCCGACTACGCCGATCGAGCCGAGGATCGAGGACGGGTCGCAGAATATCTCGTCGCCCGCGCAGGCGATCATGTAGCCGCCGGAAGCCGCGACGTCCTCGACGAACACCAAGACCGGCAGTTTCTTTTCCGCGGCCAGTTGCCTGATCCGCAAGTAGATCTGGCGCGATTGCACCGGCGAACCGCCGGGCGAATTGATCACCAGCGCCACGGCCTTGGCGTGCTTGACGGCAAAGGCGCGTTCGAGCGTCCTGGCGACACCCGCCAGCGACAGGCCCGGCCGCAGCGGCGTAACCGCGCCGATCACACCCGACAATCGCACCACCGGCACGACGGCGACTCCGCGCCGGAACCTGGCTGGAACGAATTCCCTGATCCTGTCGATGAGGCCCGGCAGTCCGGTACGATCACTTAAATGTTCACTCATGCCGTTACCTCGAATTAACCATTTTTTATCGCGCCAATGTCATTGCGAAGGCTGGAACGTCTTGTGGCCGGAGCGCCTTTTGCATTGTGGCCGTCGAGGCTGCAATGGGGCAGCGGAGAGTGACATGAAAGTCTACCTGCTGATAATGCTCATCGGCACTCTGGTGACCGCGACCTATTTCACTTCGGCGCCGAAGCGGCAGTCGGAAACGCAGCCGCAATAGGACCCCGATCGAAACGCGTCGCGCGCGATCGGGCTTTCCTTACGGCCTCGCAAGCCGCAAACACCCCTTCCCCGCCAGAATCTGCTGCACCCATTTATTGGGCACGCCGGACTCATCATTGAGCATCAGGGCGGGATGGATCTGCGTCGGCGCCCGCCCGCCCTTGATGGCACGCACCAGGATACGGTTGGCCGGCCCGCTTGCGTCGCCGTGAACCGGCAGGATCTCCAGGCTCCCGAAACCGTGATCGAGCGCGGCCAGCACCTCGGCAATGCCGTCGGCGCGCCAGATCAGGGTCAGCACACCCCTGGATTTGAGAATGCGCCGCGCCGCATGCACCCAGTTCGCAAGCGTCGTCGCGGTCGCCACATGCGCGACGCCGCGCGCTTTGTCCGGCGACGTTCGATGCCGCGCGGGATCGTTGAACGGCGGATTCATCAGCACGGCATCGACACTGTCGGGACCGAGCCCGGCAGACGCAAAGGCTGCCGCATCGGCTTCGACATCGAGCGCGATGATTTCGGCGGCGATCGCGTTCGCGGCAGCATTGGCGCGTGCAAGGCCCGTCAGCACCGGATCGATCTCGACCAGAACCAGATCGATGCCGGCGACGCGCCGGGCAACCGCAAGGCCCGCGACACCGACGCCGGCGCCGAGATCGGCGACGCGATCGCCCGGACGCGCCGCCGTCGCCGCCGCCAGCAGCACGGCATCGTGACCGGCGCGATGCCCCGACTTCAGTTGCCGCAAACGCAATTGCCCGCCGAGAAACGCATCCTCGGTCAGATCGGGGGCCGGATCATTCATCGGGCCGCAATTCATGGGCGAGGCCGGCGTCGGTCAGAAGCTGTCGCGCCTCGCGGTTGTCGTCTTCATGGACCAGGATGCGACGCGGCAGCACGCCGAGCGATCCCTCGATCACGCTCATGTTCTGGTCCAGCACCAGATGATGGATATTGGCGCCGTCGAGCAGCGCGCCGATTGCGGAAACCAGCACGATATCGTTGGTCCGAACCAGTTCCCGCAATTTCCGTTCTCCCTTTTCGCCTGGCCGAGCAGGCTGAATCAATTCGGTCTGGATTGAGTCAGAAACCGAATCTCCAGATCCTGGCTTTGACGCGCCCTGTGCACGCCAACCGGTATTCACCTGGCTCGAAAACGATGTCTGCGGCACCTGTCAACCACTACCTGCCCTTGCCGCCCCAGCCGGCACTTTCTATTGTAGATCAGGATATTCTGACTGCGTCACCCTCATGGCGAGGAGCGCGAAGCGCGTCTCGAACCATGAGGCCCCGTCCGTGGCCTTCATCCTTCGAGACGCCCGCTTTGCGGGCTCCTCAGGATGAGGGTTTGGGCGGTTTACGACGCAGCAAGAATAGTGCGAATTGGCCAAAAGTGGAGACCTGCGTGGCGGTTATTGTACCTTTCGAGAGCCCGAACGCTTCGATCGATGCACTGGTCGGGCTGGTCGCGGCCGATATGGAACGGGTCAACGCCACGATCCTGTCGCGGACAGGGTCGGAAGTCACCATGATTCCCGAGGTCGCCAACCACCTGATCTCCTCCGGCGGCAAGCGTCTCCGCCCGATGCTGACGCTCGCGATGGCGAGCCTCACCGGCTATTCCGGCGACGGCCATATCAAGCTCGCGGCATCGGTCGAATTCATGCACACGGCGACGCTGCTGCACGACGACGTGGTTGACGAGAGCGAATTGCGGCGCGGCAAGCTGTCGGCGCGGATGCTGTGGGGCAATGAAGCCAGCGTGCTGGTCGGCGATTTCCTGCTCGGCCAGGCGTTTCGCATGATGGTCGAGGTCGGCTCGCTGCGCGCGCTCGATATTCTTTCCTCGGCTGCCGCCACCATCGCCGAAGGCGAAGTGATGCAGCTCGCGGCCGCCAAGAACACCGCCACCACCGAGGACGAGTATCTCGCCGTCATCCGCGGCAAGACCGCCGAACTGTTCGCTGCCGCCTGCGAGGTCGGACCTGTCATCGCGAACCGGCCCAAGGCCGAGCAGACCGCGTGCCGCTCGGTCGGCATGAATCTCGGCATCGCTTTCCAGCTCGTCGACGACGTGCTCGACTATGGCGGCAAGTCGGCAAAGCTCGGCAAGAACGTCGGCGACGACTTCCGCGAGGGCAAGATCACGCTGCCGGTGGTCCTGGCATTCCGCCGCGGCAATGACAGCGAGCGCGCGTTCTGGATCAGGGCGCTGGAGCGCG
The DNA here is from genome assembly GCA_023422775.1 of Pseudomonadota bacterium. Taxonomy (GTDB): domain Bacteria; phylum Pseudomonadota; class Alphaproteobacteria; order Rhizobiales; family Xanthobacteraceae; genus Bradyrhizobium. The sequence continues at coordinate 93,749 of JAFAGM010000139.1, read as the reverse complement.
GCGAGATCGGCGACGGCGATCTCGATCACGCCATCGGATTGATGACCAAGCATCGCGCGCTGGAAGACACGATCAGCCGCGCCCAGCACTACGGCGCGATGGCCGTCGACGCACTGGCGCTGTTCCCGGCCTCGCCGATGAAGACCGCGCTCGAACAGGTCGTGGCGTTCTGCCTGGCGCGGTCGCATTGACAAGATCAGCCGGAGACAAGATCAGCCAGACACGCGCGGAGTCGCTCACAAACTGAATCGAGCTGCTGCAGATTGTTCACCGCCGGCTTCCATGGCGACGACCAATTTTCGCAGCGAACTCGATGAGCGAATGACGAGCTTCTCTGCCTCCACAACGAGGAAGAACAGCAAGCCGCCGGCAAGAAGCCAGGGCCAGACCCAAAGCGGGATGGCTTCGTTGCCGAATAGCGCCTGGAGTGGCGGCGCGTAGGTGAAAGCCAGTTGCAGGATCACCACGGCTGCGATGCCCAGCGGCAGATAGGCGTTGCCAGTATGTGCCTTGATGCCGATCGAGGAGTCGAGCAGGTAGCGGCTGTTCAAGAGGTAGAACACCTGGCCGATCGTGATGGCATTGACCGCCACCGTCCGCGCCAGCCCTTCGGAAGCGCCCTCGGCTTTCATCCAGAAGAACGCCAGCAGCGTGTAGGCGAGAAGCGCCAGACCGACGAAGATGATGCGCCAGATCCCGAAGCCCGTTACGATCGGGCGATCCACTGCGCGCGGCGGGCGCTGCATGACGTCGATTTCGTGCGGCTCGAAGGAGATCACCAGCCCAAGTGCAACCGACGTCACCATGTTGACCCAGAGAACCTGCGGGGCCGTGATCGGCATGGTGAACCCGAGGAAGATTGCAACGGCGATCACCAGCGCCTGCGCGACGTTGGTTGGCAGAAGGAAGAGCATGGCCTTCTCGATATTGTTGTAGACGGTGCGCCCTTCCTTCACCGCCGCGGAGATCGAGGCGAAGTTGTCGTCGGCCAGGATCATCCCGGCGGCTTCCTTGGTTACCTCGGTGCCCTTGATGCCCATCGCAACGCCGATGTCGGCCTTCTTGAGGGAAGGCGCGTCGTTCACGCCGTCGCCCGTCATCGCCACGATCTGGTTATTGGCCTGGATCGCCTTCACCAGACGCAGCTTGTGCTCGGGGCTGGCGCGCGCGAAGACGTCGACATCGCGGACGCACTCCTGCAGCGTCGCGGTGTCCATGTCCTCGATCTCCGCGCCTGCGATCGCCGTCTTGCCGTCGCCAAGACCAAGCATCCTGGCGATCGCCGCGGCGGTGATCTTGTGATCGCCGGTGATCATGGTGACCCGGATGCCACCTTCGTGGCACTCCTTCACGGCCTCGATGGCCTCCTTGCGGGGCGGATCGAGCAGCCCGATCAGGCCAAGCAATACGAGCGTCCTTGGCAGATCGGCGGCGGAAAGGGCACCTGCCTTGACGTCCGGATTTTCGAGCCACGCAAACGCCAGCACACGCTCGCCCTGGGCCGCAAGCTTGTCTGACTGCTCGAGGAAGTATTCGCGGTCGAGCGGTTTCGGCTGGCCATCGGTGGACTGCTGGCGGTCACAGTGCTCCAGGATGACTTCGGGGGCGCCCTTGACGAGCAGCACCTGCGTACCGCTTGCAGTTTTCTGAAGCGTCGCCATGAACTTGTGCTCGGATTCAAAGGGAATGACATCGATCCGCGGGGCTGCAGCCTGCTCGGCCTGCCGGTCCATGCCGAGCTTCGCCGCAAACGGATAAAGGGCGCCTTCCGTCGGATCGCCCTCGACTTTCCATGCGCCGTCTTCCTCGAACAACTCGGCATCGTTGCAAAGCAGGGAGACCCGGCCCATCAGCGCAAGGACCGGGTCCTTGACCGCCGGCTGCCCGTCCCTCCTGACATCTCCCTTGGGTGAGTAGCCGTCCCCGGTCACCTGATACGTCGAGTCGGCCGTGATCGCGGACACGACCATCATCTCCATGAGCGTCAGTGTGCCCGTCTTGTCGGAGCAGATCCGGGATACCGAGCCGAGGGTTTCGACCGCAGGCAAACGTCGGATGATGGCGTTGCGCGAGGCCATGCGCTGCACGCCGATGGCCAGGGTAATCGTGATCAGGGCGGGCAATCCTTCAGGTATCAAGGACACTGCGATGCCAACGACGGCCTGGAAGAGTTCGACGAAGTCCATCTGCTTCACCCACTTGCCATAGGCGAAGATCAGGACGCTGATCACCCCGATCGCGGCCGTGATGCTGTAGCCGAACTTCTTGATCTGCCGCAGCAGAGGCGTCTCAAGCGGACTGACGCTGGCGAGCAGCCGGTTGATGCGGCCGAGTTCGGTTTCACTTCCGGTCGACACGACCACGCCGGTCGCGCGGCCGGATACGACCATCGTGCCGGAGAATGCCATGCTTTCGCGATCCCCAACCGTCGCGTTCGCGGGCACGGCGTCGGCGCTCTTCTCCGCCGGCACCGACTCGCCGGTAAGCGCGGCTTCTTCGGTGCGCAAGTTCTTGGTCTCGATGAGGCGCAGATCCGCCGGGATCTTGTCGCCCGATTCCAGGAGCACGACGTCTCCCGGCACAAGCTGGTCCGCCGGAATCATGCGGGTCTCGCCGGCGCGGACCGTCCGAGCCTCGGCGGACAGCATGTTGCGGATCGAATCGAGCGCCCTCTCCGCCTTGCCCTCCTGCACGAACCCGAGCAATGCGTTGAGAACGACCACGCCAAAGATGATCGCCGCGTCGACCCACAGGTTCAGCATCAACTTGGTGAATCCCGCGGCCAGCAGTACGTAGACCAGGATGTTGTTGAACTGCGAGAGAAACCGCGCGAACGGCCCGCGCTTCTTGCCTTCCGGCAAGCGGTTGGGTCCGTATTTCTGAAGGCGGATCGCGGCCTCGGCGGGGTCCAGCCCTTTTTCGCAACTGGCGCCAAGCTGCGTCAGGACCTCATGCCCGGCTTTTGCGTGCCATGGCGTCGCTTCGGTGGTCGAATGTGCGTTCGCTGCGGCGCTCATGCCGACGCTCCAGGAAGTCAGCCGATTACAGGATCCAGCCGCGAGCGCATCCAGACTGGCGTCGCCTGGATTGTGGACACGAACTTTCTCCACCCTCGCCGGACTCAGCGTTGATCTATATCAATATCGTCCGGGGCAAGGCCCTCGCTTGCGCCGTCATCGCGACCGTGCACCACGCGCCCGAGGTCTTGCGGATCGATCACTGACCACGACGCCGGCGACTGCCAGGGATACCCGCGTTCGGAGAGCGATCGATGTCCGGCGCGGTTCGATCAGGGATCCGACAAGGCAGAAACCCGCCGATTGCTGCAATGCAGGATCGGTCGTCGACCGAACCGCATGGAATACGAGCCGCACGCGCGCCCGGGACCGGAGCTGCCTCAAGCTCGGGCGAACAAACCGCCTACTTCTGATAGCGTGGACGGTGCCCAACCGATTGGCAGATCAAGCACACGACCACGAGCCGACGGCGCGAGGTCATCACCTGAAAGCGGGAGGTTGCACCATGCCGAGAAAGGAAATCCTCGATCAGATCGAAAAATATGTTCACCCGTTCCGTGTTGCCAGGGGAAAGGGTTTTCGATTGAACGATTTCGACCCTTGCGATACGCGCGGCCTGAAGATGGAAAAGGGCGAAGCCGCCGAGCTGCTTCAGCGGGGCACACAGTGGCTCGCAGAGGAGCAGGACATGCTCTATGCCCAGGATCGCTGGTCGCTGTTGCTGGTGTTCCAGGCCATGGATGCGGCAGGCAAGGACAGCACCATCAAGCATGTCATGTCCGGTGTGAATCCGCAGGGCTGCCAGGTCTTTTCGTTCAAGCAGCCTTCACAGGAGGATCTCGATCATGACTTCCTCTGGCGTTATGTCACGCGTCTGCCGGAGCGTGGCCGGATCGGCATATTCAACCGTTCCTACTACGAAGAGGTGCTGGTCGTGCGCGTCCACGAGGAGATCCTGAAACGGCAAAAGCTGCCGCCGTCATTGGTAGGCAAGAACATCTGGGACCAACGGCTCGCCGACATCGCGCACTTCGAGGATTACCTCACCCGCCAGGGAGTGGTCATCCTCAAATTCTTCCTCAACGTGTCGCGCGACGAACAAAAAAAGCGCTTCATGAAGCGTCTCGACACCCCGGAAAGGAACTGGAAATTCTCGGCCTCGGACGTGCACGAGCGCCAATACTGGCGCGACTATATGCGCTCGTTCGAGGCGGCAATCGGGGCAACGGCGTCGGAGCACGCGCCGTGGTACGTGGTGCCGGCCGACAACAAATGGTTCACCCGGCTAGTCGTCGCGGCGGCGATCGTGGAGGCGGTAGAGCAGCTCGACCTGACATATCCGAAGGTGAGCCCGGCGCAGAAAAAGGAGCTGGCGGCCGCGCGTGCGGCGCTTGCGCAGGAAGCCTGACTCCGGCTGGCGAGACGTTGCATCCGCGTTATAGTGGATGGCGTAGTTGTCGATGCCCCTGGGAGGCGCGCGCATGTCGACGGCAATTTCGGTTCTCGGCGGCGTGGGTCTCTTCCTGCTTGGCATGAGCGTGATGACCACCGGCCTCAAGGGGCTCGCCGGATCAGGACTGCGGACGATCCTGAGCAAGGCGGCGGCGACCCCTCTGTCGGGTGCGTTCTGGGGCGCGATCGTCACCCTGATCGTGCAATCCTCCAGCGCAACGACCATGACTACGATCGGGCTCGTAAGCGCCGGCGTGCTCACATTTCCGCAAGGGCTCGCGCTCGTGTTTGGCGCGAATGTCGGCACCACGGGGACCGGCTGGCTGGTTGCGTTGATCGGTGTCCGGGTCTCGCTTACCGCCGCAGCCCTGCCGATGATCTTCGTCGGCGCGCTGATCAAGTTGCTGGGCCGCGGCCGCGTATCTGCCGCCGGGGCCGCGCTCGCCGGGTTTGCCCTTGTGCTCTACGGCCTGACAACGCTGCAGCAGGGGATGGGAGGGCTGGCCGAACAGTTGCACCCTGCGGACTTGCCGGCCGTTCTTGGAACCAGTTGGTGGTCCGGCCTGTACGGCGTGCTGGTGCTCGTCGTGGCCGGACTGGCAATGACCGCCGTGATGCAATCGTCGACTGCCGCGATCGCCGTGACGCTCTCGGCGCATTATGCGGGAGCCGTCGGGCTTGATCAGGCTTGCGCGCTGATCATCGGACAGAACATCGGAACGGCGACCAGTTCCGCCATGGCGGCGATCGGCGCGAGCAGCACCGCCAAACGTCTGGCACTTGCGTATATCCTGTTCAAGCTGATCGCAGCCGTGATCGCACTGGTGCTGTTTCCGGTCACCACGCCTCTGATGATCCGTGCCTCGGACACCATCGACGGGGTGACGCTGCTGGCGGGTTACCACACAGCCTACAACGTCGTCGGCGTCCTGGTGCTGCTGCCCGTGATCCAGGGCTTTACGCGTCTGGTCGAACGCATCCTGCCTGAACGTGGCCCGCCCCTCACGCGTTGTCTCGACCCGGCAGCACTTCTGACGCCGGTCGCAACCCTGGAGGCCGTGAGACGGACAGTTGCACGCGCGCTTGGGGCAATGTCCGGATCGCTGGCCACGGCGCTGGCGGCGGTGAACTCGGGCGCATCCTCCCCGTCCGCGAATGCAATGTCCACGGTCGAAGCTGCCGACGCCTTGCGCCGCGCCCAGGTCTTTATGTCCGAGGCACCTGGCCCGCCGGAATCGGAGGACGAGCAACAGCGGCTTACCAGCACCCTGCATGCGCTCGACCACGCCTTGCGCCTGGCCGAAACCGCGGACGAGGTCCAATTGGCCGCGCCGCCGGGCGGATCCGACGACATGCGTGCCGCGGAGGTATGCGCGGAAGCGATGCGCGGCCTGGCTTCGCTCGCCGCCGAGGTCGCCACCCTGCCGGCCTCTCCAGAGGCGGTCGCAGCCGGCCCTGGGCACGCGTCAACGAGCGCGGCCGGATCGGAGAAGCCACTGCATGCCGCGTCGGCCGTTGCCCAACTGGAAAGCCTGGTGAAAGCACTCGGTGACCTCCGGAAAGACCACCGCCGCGCGACCCTAAGCTCGGTGGCAAGCGGCGCTTTGACCGCAGACGAGGCGATCGCTCGAGTCGATACCGTGCGGCGCCTCGAGGCCTTGGCGCACCACGGTTGGCGCGCCGCCGCACATCTGGCCGGCCGCAGTACCTAGAACACAGTTGGAGCCCCGCTCCGATTCAATCGGAACGGGGCTCCAGATTCCTGTTGCGTCGCGTTTTCCTGACGCGAACCGGTTTCCACTTCGCTCGAAAACGCTCCAGCCCTAGCTCAGTATCCCCGCATGCACCCACCATCCCGGGTGATCGCGCCGAATCTTCTCCGCTGCACGTTTGGCGTCGGCGGTGTTCTCGTAGATCGCAAAGCAGGTGGCGCCGGAGCCGGACATCCGCGCCAGCCACGCGCCGTTGGTCGCGTTCAGCGCGGCGATGACCTCGCCGATCACCGGCTGCACGCGCAGGGCCGGCGTTTCCAGGTCGTTGGAATTGGCAGCAAGCGCCTCGACCCATTCCTCGAGTGACGCCCTGTCGTCGGGCCACCGGTCCTGCAGCAATACATCGGTGGCGCCGACCAGCAGTTCGCCATTGCGCAGGCCGAGCGCATTGAAGACGTCTTTCGTTGCGACGGGAACGCAGGGGTTCACCATCACGCACGGCATTTTCGGCAGGTTCAGCGGTTGCAGCGTTTCGCCGACGCCAGTCATGACGCAGGCGAGCGACCGGACGCACACCGGCACGTCGGCACCGGTCAGTTCCGCCACCTCGATAATGCGGGGATCGTCGAGCGCCAACCCGTTCAACTGCGCCAGCAGGCGCAGCGCCGCTGCGGCGTCCGCCGAACCGCCGCCGATGCCGGCCGCGACCGGCAATACCTTGTCGAGGTCGAAGCTGCCGACCTTCATGTTCGGAACCCGCTCGGCCAGCAGGCGCGCGGCCTTCAGCACCAGATTGTCCGACGTCTCGCCGCAGGCCTGCGCCAGCGGTCCGGACATTTTCAGATCGAGATCGGGACCGGGCGTCAATGTCAGACGATCGGCGCAATCGGCAAACGCCACCACGCTTTCCAGATCGTGATATCCATCCACGCGGCGGCCATTCACCCGCAAGGTCAGGTTGACCTTGGCGCGCCCCTCGTCGCTCAGTCCCGGCATTGCCGAACGGCCCCCGAAGTCCTCGCGTCAGCCGCCCTTGCCATCTTCTTTTTTCTTGTCGGCGGACGCCGCAGAAGAGGTGTCTTCGGGCAGGCCATTGGCGATCTTGGCCTCGATCTTCGGCAATTCTTCCGGCTCGGGCTTGAGGTCACGGGCATGGGACCACTGGAATTTGGCTTCCAGCGTCCGGCCGACACGCCAATAGGCATCGCCGAGATGGTCGTTGATGGTGGGATCCTCGGGCTTGAGATCGATCGCGCGCTCGAGGTGCTTCACCGCGTCCTCGAAATTGCCGATGCGGTAGTAGGCCCAGCCGAGCGAGTCGACGATGTAGCCGTCGTCGGGCCGCTGATCGACGGCACGCTTAATCATCTTCATGCCTTCGTCGAGATTGATGCCCTGGTCGATCCAGGAATAGCCGAGATAGTTCAACACATGCGGCTGCTCGGGTTGCAGTTCGAGCGCCTTGCGCATGTCGGCCTCGGCCTTGTTCCACTGCTTGGAACGTTCCTCGCAGATGCCGCGGTAATAATAGGTGACCCAGGTATTCTTGTCGGTCACCCCGGGCAACGCGTCGATCGCCAGCGAATAGGTCGTGGCGCAATCCTTGAACTTCTTGCGGCCGCGCTCGATGTTGCCGAGCGCCATGATGGCCTCGATATCCTTCGGCGCCTCTGACGTGACGGCCTTCAGGATCTTGATCGCCTCGTCGCTGCGGTCGGCGGCGTCGAGATTGGTGGCGAGCTGGATCTGCGCGTTGCGCTTCAGCGGCGAACTCGCCGGCATGCGCTCATAGACCTTGATCGCCATCGGCGGCTTCTTCACCGATTCATAAAGGTCGGCGAGCGACAGCAGCGCCAGCGGATGATTGGGCTGCAGGTAAAGCGCAAGCTGCAGATAGACCAGCGCCAGATCCTCGCCGCCGCGGCGGGTGAGCGTTGCGCCAATGCCGTACAGCGCCTCGGCCGCGCCGGCCTGCGCCGTATCGACCAGCGGCGGCAGCTTCTTGCCGGCCCTGGTCTCGCGCAAGCCTTCCTGCACCAGCGGGTGCCGCGGCAGCTTCTTGTCGAAGGCCTCGTAGATGCCGGTCGCCGCCGCGCCGTCCTTGTTGCGCGACAGCCAGCGCGCATAGGCGTCGGAAACGCGAAGCATGGAATCGTCGAGCTTGTAGGCGCGCTCAAAGCGCGTCCCGGCATCCTTTTCCCTGCCCGAAGCCTCGAGGATCATGCCGGTGTGGAGGTCCTTGAAGATCGGATACCATTCGGGCCCGGTCAGCTTGTCGATGTTGGCGACCGCGCCCTTGGCGTCGCCGGCGCCATAGGTCGCCCAGCCCGACAGCAGCGTCGCCACCAGATCGGTGATCGGCCCGCGGATCGACTGGTTGATGTTGACCTGCGCGGCTCCATATTTCTTGTGCTTGAGGTCGCGCACGCCGACCACCAGCCGCGCGACGCGGTTGGACTTGTCCATCGTCAGGATGCGGTCGGCGAGTTTCACGGCCTCGTCGATGTCGCCGTCCGCCAGCGAGGAGATGAAGGCGCGGTCGAGCAGTTCGTTGTTCTTCGGGTCGGTGCGCAGCGCCGAACGATAGAATGCCGCAGCCGAGGCGGCATCGCGCTCCACGCTGGCATGACGCGCGGCAAGATAGCTGCCGGCCGTGGTCAGCGATTTCAGGTCGGCCTTGCTCGGGAATTGCGCGGCGTTGTCGCCCGTGTGGTCGGGCGTCTGCGCCAAAACCGTGCCGGGTGCGGCCAGCGCGGCGACAGTAATTGCTGCGATCGTCCAACGGTTGAAACGAGTGGAAAGCATCACGGTTCGCCTAGCTCCAGGATGTACGGCAGGATCTTTCGATCGGTCGTGCCGATCGGTCTCGAATGCAAACCCACGCGGCGGCATCTCGGCCTGCGACAATGCCGGTTTTGGCGTTCAACCGCAAGGATACGGGCTGGTGAATCGATTGGCAGATTAGGCTCTTAGGACATCGATTCAGCCAGCCTATCCCGGAAACGCTTTCACTGTGGCGGTATCGTGGCCACCGGCGGCATCAACGGAACGCCCAATGGCGTTCCAACTCCTGTTTTGACGTGTTTTCCTCGCGCGAACCTGGGTCACCCCGCCCGAAAACGCCATGATCCACCTCACGCAATCGTGGCCGGGCAATCCACTACAGGCCATCCATTATTATTAATTATTACATGCCTTGGTAGTTGGGCCCGCCGCCGCCCTCGGGCGGAACCCAGGTAATGTTGCCGTTGGGGTCCTTGACGTCGCAGGTCTTGCAGTGGACGCAGTTCTGGGCGTTGATCTGGAAGCGCGGGCCTGAGCCCTCCTCGACCCATTCGTAGACGCCGGCCGGGCAATAGCGGTTCGAGGGACCGGCATAGACGTCGTGCTCGGACGTCTTCTGCAGGTTCATGTCGGCGACCTTCAGATGAACCGGCTGGTCCTCTTCGTGATTGGTGTTGGAGAGGAACACCGAGGACAGCTTGTCGAAGGAAATCTTGCCGTCCGGCTTCGGGTAGGCGATCGGCGTGTGCGCCTTTGCCGCATCCAGCGTCTTTCGATCAGGCTTGGCATGCGACTGGGTTCCGAACAGCGAGAAGCCCAGCGTGTTGCACCACATGTCGAAGCCGCCCAGCACCACGCCGATGATGGTGCCGAACTTCGACCATAGCGGCTTGACGTTGCGGACCCGGTGCAGGTCCTTGCCGATGGCGGAATCCCGCCAGGCGTTCTCATATTCCACCAATTCGTCATTGGCGCGGCCGGCGCCGAGCGCAGCGGCGACTTGCTCGGCGGCGAGCATGCCGCTGCCCATCGCGTTGTGCACGCCCTTGATGCGCGGCACGTTGACGAAACCGGCCGCGCAGCCGATCAGCACGCCGCCCGGGAAACTCAAGCGCGGCACCGACTGGTAGCCGCCTTCGGTGATGGCGCGCGCGCCATAGGACAGCCGCTTGCCGCCCTCGAAGACCGGGCGGATCGAAGGGTGGGTCTTGAAGCGCTGGAATTCGTCGAACGGCGACAGATACGGATCGTCGTAATTGAGATGCACGACGAAGCCGACCGCCACCTTGTTGTCGTCGTAGTGATAGAGGAACGAGCCGCCGCCGGTCGAATTGTTCAAAGGCCAGCCGAACGAATGCTGGATCAGGCCCTTCTGGTGCTTGGCGGGATCGATCTCCCAGACTTCCTTCAGGCCTATGCCGAACTTCGACGGCTCGCTCTTGGCGTCGAGCGAGAATTTCGCGATCAGTTGCTTGCTCAGGCTGCCGCGCGCGCCTTCAGCGAACAGCGTGTACTTGCCGAGCAATTCCATGCCGCGGGTATAGGAATCCTTGTGGCTGCCGTCCCGGGCGATGCCCATGTCGCCGGTGGCGATGCCGCGCACCGCGCCGTTGTCGTCGTAGAGCACCTCGGCCGCGGCAAAGCCCGGATAAATTTCCACGCCGAGCGCTTCGGCCCTGGGTGCCAGCCAGCGGCAGACGTCACCGAGCGAGCCGACAAAGCAGTGATGATTGTTCATCAGCGGCGGCATCATGAAGTTCGGCAGCCGGATCGCGCTGGTCGCCGTCGTCCAGTAGAAGCGATCGTCCTTGACCTGGGTCTTCAGCGGACAGTCCGCATCCTCGCGCCAGTCGGGAATCAGTTTGTCGAGCGAGACCGGATCGATCACGGCGCCCGACAGGATGTGCGCGCCGACCTCGGAACCCTTCTCGACCACGACGATGCTGAGGTCGGCGTTGAGCTGCTTCAGCCGGATCGCAGCGGCCAAGCCCGACGGCCCGGCGCCCACGATCACGACGTCGAATTCCATGGATTCGCGGGGAGGAAGCTCTTCTGCACTCATGATCTGATCTCAGCCCAATTGAGAACGGCTCTAAAGGCTCGTTGTTTCCGATTTTCGCTCCGATAACAACCATGGAAATGCAATGCGCAGGCGTTTCACGCCGGCGCGATCCATACTAGATTGGCATAATGGATCCGATCTCCGAACCCGCCCCTAATATCAGGCAATTGCTGGCTTTTTATCTGGAGGCCGGGGTCGACTGCACATTGGCGGAGGAGCCGGCCGATCGGCTTGCCGAGCCCGACATCCCGGTTGCTGCGGCACCTGTCCGCGAGGCCGCGACGCTGCGCCCGGCGAGGGAGATCCCGGCCGCGATGCAGGCTGTTCCGCGCAGCGAAACAGCACCGGCACCCGAAGCGGCGATCGCGTCTGCGCGCGAAGCGGCGCGCACCGCACCGACGCTGGAGGCGCTGCGCGCGCTATTGGAAAATTTCGAGGGATGCGCGCTGAGGAACACCGCGACGCGGCTGGTGTTTGCCGACGGCAATCCCGAAGCGCGCATCATGTTCGTCGGCGAGGCCCCCGGCCGCGACGAAGACATCGAAGGGCGCCCCTTCGTCGGACGTTCCGGCAAGTTGCTGGATCGAATGATCGCGGCGATCGGGCTCGATCGCAGCAAGGCCTATATCGCCAACGTGATCCCCTGGCGGCCGCCCGGCAACCGGACGCCGACACCGCAGGAGACGCAGATCTGCCTGCCGTTCATCCAGCGGCAGATCGAGCTCGTGAATCCCGACGTGCTGGTGACGCTCGGCAATCCCTCGACGCAGACGCTGCTGTCGACACGCGAGGGCATCATGAAGACGCGCGGAAAGTGGCTCGACTACGACACCGGCACGCGCACGATCCGCGCCATGGCGACGTTCCATCCGGCCTATCTGCTGCGCTCGCCTTCCTACAAGCGGATGTCGTGGCAGGATCTGCGCGCGATCGCCAAGGCGCTGGAGCAGGTACAGCCCTCATCCTGAGGAGCACGCGTGAGCGTGCGTCTCGAAGGATGGGCCGCGGGCCTGATGGTTCGAGACGGCGCTCCGCGCCTCCTCACCATGAGGGATTAAGGCGTCTTCGGCCGCACGATGGCCCAGCCGACGCGCAGCAACGGCTGACGGCCGTTCACCAGCCAATCGAAGGCGCGCGGCACTTCCGGCACGAGGCCGGGAAACCGCTGGGCGATATCGGCAGGTGGCGCGCCCGATGTATCGGAGGCGCGCCACACCACGACGCCGCCGGTCTCGTTGAATTTTGCAACCGACAGCCAGGGGGTTCGTTGTGGGGCGGCGTCGAGCAGAAGATGCGGGCGCGCCCTGTCCATCGCGATGAGGGTTGCAAGCTGGGGATCGCCGGTCACCGCGCGCAGCCGTTGATTGGTTCGCCGTTCGAAACTGTCGCCGAAGAAATGCGCGATCGCGCTGGCCGGCATCGAGGTCGGCACTTCCGCGCTGTCGGTCCATGGCTGGAAGAACGTAATCGCGATCACCGCAAGCGCCGGCGCCACCAGCGCCGCGGCCCAGACCGAACGCAGCAGGCGTTGACGCCGCAAATAGATGAGATCGCCCGTCGCCACGATGACGGCAAGCCCCGACATCAGGAGCGCAACGCCCGCGCCTCCGACGACGCGATCGAGATTGAACAGGCCCCCTAACAGGCTTCCAAGCAGCCCCGGCGCAATGGCGAAGAAATAAACGAACTCGCGCGCCAGCGGGTCGACCGGCGGACGATAGATGATCGGTGCATCCTCGGCGTTGCGGACGAACCATGCCGAGTTGAGGGTCACCAGCACCAAAATGCCCAGCATCGCCAGCCCGAGGCCCGCGAGCAGCGTGCCCCATTGCATGGCGCGCGCGCCGAGTTGCGATAGCGCCGGCCAGGACGGCATGGCCAGCGCATCGGCGCGGAGCAGCCAGATCAGGTACGGCAAGACCAGCACGACGATCACGAGCAGCGCGAAGAGCGGGTCGAGCGACATCAGCGTGCGCCGGCCCCGCGGCGTGGCGACGGCAAATCCGACCAGCAGCAGCAACAGCCCGATCGCGGAAGATGTCGTCAAGAGCAACAGGCCGGCCTCGATCGACCATGCAAACCATGCGCTACGGCGGTTCTCGCCGATCAACTGCCAGGAATGCAGCAGCAGCAACGCCCAGAGCGGGCGCGCCAGCACCAGCGGGCCGAACTCGGCGCCGGGCGCGCTGAACGCCACGATCGTCAACGAAAGCAGCACCGCAAGCACCGCCTGCTGCCCGCCGACAATCGCGCGCGCCAGGCGATAGAAAGTCAGGAAGGTGACGACGGTGCAGACCTGCGCCAGCAGATAGACGCCGAACACGTGATTGCCGGCCGCTCGGAAGGCGATGTCGGCAAGCCAGGAGGCGAGCGGCGGACCGAGGTCGGTCCCGACCTGGTACTCCCGGCCGAACGCCAGCAAGGTCGCCACATCGCCGGGAGGGCTGCGATAGAGCAGCAGCGGAAGGATCAGCCAAAGCCCGGCCTGGAGCAGCACCACGAGCCAGACCACCAGCCGCGGCCGGGCGCGGATCAGTTCGACGACGAGCGAGGTGAAGCGCATGAAATATCCGAGATGCCCGGGCCGAGCCCCCTGCCCGAGGATGTTTGATAGAGCCCGCCAACCGCGGAGGCAACCATCGGACAATCGTGTTTCAGACCGCAGCCGAAACTTCGGATGCGATTGCTGTTTCCGCCGCAAACAGGTCGCCTTCGCGCTCGACCGTCTCCGGAAAATGCTTCAGTCGCGCCGCAATCACGGGCGCGAAGAACCGACGGTGGTGGACGCTCGGTCCCAGCCGATCCAGCGCCTCACGATGTTCCGGGACCGCGTAGCCCTTGTGGGTTTCAAAACCATAACCCGGGCAATCCAGCGCCAGCGCGCACATCAGGCGGTCGCGCGTCACCTTGGCGACGATCGATGCCGCCGCGATCGACATCACGATACCGTCGCCGCCAATCACGGCGTCACAGTCGCAGGGCGCGTCGACCTTGTCGCGGCCATCGACGAACACATGCTGCGGCATCTCGGGCAGCGCACGTACGGCGCGCGCCAGCGCCCACAGCGAGGCACGCAGGATGTTGTCGCGATCGATCCGCGCCGGCGAGGCAAAGGCAACGGCAAATGAGGAGGTTGCGCAGATTTCCTCGAACAGTTCCTCGCGGCGCTCGGCGGTCAGGCGCTTGGAATCGTCGATGCCCTTTGGGATTCGCTTCGGGTCCAGCACGACGGCAGCGGCCACCACCGGTCCCGCCAGCGGCCCCCGCCCCGCTTCATCGCAGCCGGCTACCGGCCAGACGCCGCGCTTGATCAGCGCCCGCTCGCGTCGAAAGCTCGGCGGCGCGACCGCGATCACGCCCTTCGGCGGCTTCGCGTCTTCCCTGCCGGCCTTCTTGTTGGATTTCCTGTCCCGAATCATGCCGGGATGGTGCTCGAAAGCCGCAAGCCCGCGCAACCGGGAACCGGGCGCAACTCCCGTTATTCAACACATGCCGGGACAAATCTTGCTCTCTCCATGTCATTGCGAGAAGCGAAGCGGCAATCCATCTATCCCCGTGCGGAGAGGTGGATTGCTTCGCTGCGCTCGCAATGACGGCTCCCCTGCAAAGATTACGCCTCAGAACAAACTCAATTGCTGCCCGCTGCGCTTCGGCCTGACAAAATGATCGGTCGTCAATTTCGGACGGCGCTTGTTGAGGCCGAGCTTCTCGCAGGCGATTTCGAAGCGGCGGCCTATCATCCAGGCCATCGGACCGGTGCCCTTCATCCGCGTGCCCCATTGCGAATCGTAGTCGCGGCCGCCGCGCATGTCGCGGATCAGCGTGAAGACGTGGCGGTAACGGTCGGGATAGTTCGCCATCAGCCATTCGCGAAAGAGGTCGCGCACTTCCAGCGGCAGCCGCAGCAGCACGTAGCTCGCTTCCTTGACGCCGGCATGAGCCGCGGCATCGAGAATGCGTTCGATCTCCGAATCGTTCAGCGCCGGAATCACGGGCGCGACCATGACGGTCGCGGGAATGCCGGCCGCCGACAATTGCCGCAGCGCCTCCAGCCGCTTCGGCGGGGTCGAGGCGCGCGGCTCCATGGTGCGCGCGAGCCTGGGATCGAGCGTGGTCACTGAAATGGCAACCTTGGCGAGATTGCGCCTGGCCATCCGCTGCAGAATGTCGATGTCGCGCGTCACCAGCGCCGATTTGGTGACGATGCCGACCGGATGGCCGGCCCGCTCCAGCACTTCGAGGATGCCGCGCATGATTTTGCGCTCGCGCTCGATCGGCTGATAGGGATCGGTGTTGGTTCCGATTGCGATCATGCGCGGCTCGTAGCCGGATGCCGCCAGTTCCTTCTCGAGCAGTTCAGGCGCGTCGGGCTTGGCGAGCAGTTTGGATTCGAAATCGAGTCCGGGCGAAAGGCCGAGATAGGCGTGGGTCGGCCGCGCGAAGCAGTAGACGCAGCCGTGCTCGCAGCCGCGATACGGATTGATCGAGCGGTCGAAGCCGATATCGGGCGAGTCGTTGCGGGTGATGACCTTGCGCGAGGTATCGACCCCGACGGTGGTCTTGAATGGCGGCAGGTCTTCCAGGCTTTGCCAGCCATCGTCGAAGGCGACCCGTGCCTCGGCCTCGAACCGCCCGCTGTCGTTGGACTGCGCGCCGCGGCCGCGTCGCCGCCCGCGCTCGATCACGACCGCGAGTTCAGGAAAAGGGGTCGCACCCGCCGGTTCGGAGGGCGCCGTGACCGGCGGGTGCTTGAGGGCATGAGAGGATGCTCGGCTCATGCGAAGAACGTAGCACATCACAGGAACAAATCAAGAACATCATCCAAAAGAATCCGCGGCAGAGGAACGGCAAGCCAGAAACCCTGCCGCAAAAAACTGCAGCTCCAAAAAACTGCAGCGCAACGGCTGTTTTGAGTGTGACAAGGTGATAACAGTGCGACGTTTTCACCGTTCGAGCCGTCGAAGCCTCATTCATGCTGAGCGTGGTCATCCCAACCGAGGGTGTGGAGCAGTCCGCCGTGGCGACGCTGGCGGCGCTCGTGCCGGGCGCTGCAGCCGGCGTGATCCGCGAGGTGCTGCTGGTCGACCGGGCCGGAACCGGCGTGATCGAACGGGTGGCGGACGTCGCCGGCTGTCGCTTCCTGGCTTTCGAGGGCACGCGCGCAGCAGCGCTCGCAGCCGGCGCGCGGGCTGCGCGCTCGCCGTGGCTGATGTTCCTGCACGCCGGCGCCGTCCTCGACAGCGGCTGGATCGAAGAGACCACGCAATTCATCCAGAGCGTATCGAACAGCGACCGGCCGCGCGCCGGGGTGTTTCGCTACGCCCGCTCCCCCTATGCCGATACACGGCTGCGCGACGGCTTCAAGTTCGTCGCGCGGATGATTGCGGGACCATCGGCGGAACAGGGCCTGCTGATCGCGCGCGATCATTACGAGCGGCTTGGCGGCTACCGGCCGGATTCGCGCCGCTCCGAGACGAGGCTGCTGCGCCAACTCGGCCGCTCCTCACGCACCCAGTTGCGTAGCCGGATCATGGTCGTCGCCTGAAGCGGTAAACCGCAGGGCCACGGACTCAAAATATCGAAAACAACCCCATGCAAAGTAGACGCGGCATCGCGCCGGGGCGGCCCACGACAACATACTTGCCAAAGTCAAATATATAATTGACAATGGCAATTATTGAGGTGAGCCATGCCCCAGAGGGATTTTGATGAGGAAGTCGCGGCGGTCCGCGCCTTCAACCGCTTCTACACCCGCAAGCTCGGCGTGCTGGATCAGCAGCTTCTCAATAGCCCCTACTCGCTCAGCGAGGCGCGGGTACTGTACGAGCTTGCCTACCGCGAAGAGCCCTCGGCCAAGGAGATTGCAAGCGCGCTGGGCCTCGATGCCGGCTATCTCAGCCGCATCGTGCAGAATTTCGATGAAGCAGGCCTGATCAGCCGCACGCCGCTGCCGTTCGATCGCAGGCAATACCGACTCGCCCTGACCGCCAAGGGGCGGCAGGCTTTTGCGAAACTCGAACGCAACATGCAGGACGACGTCGCGGCCATGCTGTCGCGATTGCCTGCCGGCGGCACCGGTCGCCTGACGGGCGCAATGGCCGAGATCGAACGGCTGCTCGGCGAATCCGGCAGTTCGTCCGCGACGGCGATCCTCCGCGAACCGCGGCCCGGCGACATGGGATGGGTGGTGCAGAGCCATGGCTCGTTTTACGCGCGCGAATATGGGTTCGATTCCTCGTTCGAAGGCCTCGTCGCCGAGATCGCGGCAAAATTCCTCGCCTCGTTCGATGCTTCGCGCGAGCGTTGCTGGATCGCCGACATCAATGGCGTGCAAGTCGGCTCGGTATTCCTGGTGCGGCACACCGACGACATTGCCAAACTGCGCCTGCTTCTGGTCGATCCGGCCGGACGCGGACAGGGCCTCGGTCACCGGCTGGTCGGCGAATGCATCGCGTTCGCCAAAGCCTGCGGCTATCGCCGGATCACGCTGTGGACCCAGAGCATCCTGGTCGCCGCCCGCAGGATCTATCAGGAAGCCGGGTTCAAGCTGGTCGCGACCGAGCCACACCGCAGCTTCGGTCAGGACCTGATCGGCGAAACCTGGGAGCTCGAACTGTGAAGCCGACGTGTCGCGACAACATGCGTCGCGACATCACACGGCGCGTGACGCCTGAACTGATCGACTTCCACATCAAGCGTGCGCACCAGTTGCGCGTCGAGGCCTGTCGCGACTTCTGGCGCGCGATCGGCGCGCTGCTGGTCAGGCTGAAGCGCCTTTGGCTTTAGGCCGGCGCAAATGCTCGTCGAGCCGCGGCATGATCTCGACGAAATTGCAGGGCCGCGTGCGATAGTCGAGCTGGGCGGCAAGAATGCCGTCCCATGCGTCGCGGCAGGCGCCGGGCGATCCCGGCAGGCAGAAGATGAAGGTGGCGCCGGCGACACCGGCGGTAGCACGGCTCTGCACGGTCGAGGCGCCGATCTTGGCGTGGCTCAGCATGTGAAAGGCGATGGAGAAACCGTCCATCCGCTTTTCGAACAGCGGCTCGACCGCCTCCGGCGTCACGTCGCGACCGGTGAAACCGGTGCCGCCGGTGGTGATGACCGCATCGATGCCCTTGTCGGCGATCCATCGCCGGATGACGGCACGAATCGCCTCGACATCGTCGGTGACGATCTCGCGCGCGGCCAGGTGGTGACCGGCGGCGGTCAGCCGATCCGCCAGCGTGGTGCCGGATTTGTCGTCATCCAGCGAGCGCGTGTCCGAGATCGTCAGCACCGCGATGTTCAGCGGCACGAATTGTTTTGTTTCGTCGATGGAGGACATGACTGCTGGTTCCCGTCATGCCCGGGCTTGTCCCGGGCATCCACGTCTTCAAACCTTCCATGAAGTAAAGACGTAGATGGCCGGGACATCCTGCGCGAAGACGCGCTTCGCGCTTTTGCCCGGCCATGACGATCAATACTTCTCCAACCCTACTGCACCGCCCCAGCCGCAAACGTATTGCAGGCCTGCACCGTGCCCTCGCGGAAGCCGGTCATGAACCATTGCTTGCGCTGCGCCGCCGAGCCGTGCGTGAAGCTGTCGGGGACCACCCTGCCCGTCGACTGCCGCTGCAGCGTGTCGTCGCCGATCGCGGATGCCGTCCGCAATGCCGCTTCGATGTCGCCGTCTTCCAGGAAGCCCGGCCGCTTCTTGGCTTCGCGGTTGACCCAGACGCCCGACAGGCAATCCGCCTGCAGCTCGACCTTGACCTGCAGCGCGTTGGCTTCCGCCTTGCTGCCGGCCTGCTGCTGCAGCCGCTGCACCCGCGGCAGGATGCCGAGCAGGTTCTGGATGTGATGGCCCGCCTCGTGCGCGATGATGTAGGCGGTCGTGAACTTGCACGCGCTGCCCGAGCAGCCGCGAAAACGCGTCTCGACCTCGCGGAAGAAACTGGTGTCGAGGAATATCTGCTTGTCCGGCGGGCAGTAGAACGGCCCCATCGCCGACTGCGCCATGCCGCAGCGGCCGCCGTTGGTGGCGTTCTTGAACAGCACGATGCGCGGCCCCGTGTAATTCTGTCCGCTGGCCTGGAAGATCTCGCTCCAGC
This sequence comes from Pseudomonadota bacterium, assembly GCA_023422775.1. Lineage (GTDB taxonomy): Bacteria > Pseudomonadota > Alphaproteobacteria > Rhizobiales > Xanthobacteraceae > Bradyrhizobium. The sequence goes on along the minus strand of JAFAGM010000139.1, from coordinate 74,632 downwards.
GGTCGTCGATCTCGCCGAGAATGCCGGCGATCATGCTGCCGACCTCGTCCTTTGGCGCGCCGGTCTTGGCCGGTCCCGAACGTCGATCGGTCTGATAGGTCGGCGCCTGGTTGCCGCCGGTGAGAATCTCGGCGCCGCCGATCAGGATGCGCGGGTCGATGCCGAAGGCGTAGCCGACAAGGCCGAGTATGATGATGGTGCCGATGCCAAGCCCACCCCCGCCCATCGGCAGGCCGAAGCCGCCACGGCCACCCATTCCGCCACCGCCGTCGTCGCGACGGTCATCGATCTGGTCGCTGCGGCGGAAATCATCGTAGCGCATGGGTGTATTTCCTCGTCCCGGCTGTTGGCTCAAATGCCTAACGCAGCAGTCACGTAAAGTTCCATTCCACTTATCAATAACCCGACCGGCAAATATTGCCTAGTGAATCCACAGCCGCAATCTCTCCGGGCAATCTCTTCTCAGCAACATTACCGATTAAGTCGATTTTTACTTTGCCGCGTCAATGTATCGCCAGTCGGTTGTTTAGTCCCGCGTCGCCGGCAGCGTCGCCTGAGTCAGAGTAGTTGAGTCATGGTTGTGTCGCGTCGCGGGGCGTCTGCAAGGGCGCCCCGCACCAAATTCGAGTCCGATTCCAGCGTTCGTATCGTCGTCGGCGATTGCGTCGCCGAGATGTCGAAGCTCCCGGCCGGTTCGGTCGATCTGGTGTTCGCCGATCCCCCGTATAACCTGCAGCTCAAGGGCGACCTCAAGCGCCCCGACGAATCCCATGTCGATGCCGTCAACAACGACTGGGACAAGTTTTCATCCTTTGCCGCTTACGACGATTTCACCCGCGCATGGCTGCTAGCCTGCCGCCGCATCATGAAGCCGTCGGCGACGCTGTGGGTGATCGGATCCTACCACAACATTTTCCGCGTCGGCTCGATCATGCAGGACCTCGGCTTCTGGGTCCTCAACGATATCGTCTGGCGCAAGTCCAATCCGATGCCGAATTTCCGCGGCCGCCGCTTCACCAATGCGCACGAGACCATGATCTGGGCCGCGCGTGACGAAAAGGCCAAGGGCTATACGTTCAACTACGAAGCGTTGAAGGCCGCCAACGAAGACGTGCAGGCACGTTCCGACTGGCTGATTCCGCTTTGCACCGGCGAAGAGCGCCTCAAGGGCGCCGACGGCAAGAAGGTGCACCCGACCCAGAAGCCCGAGGGCCTTCTGGCGCGCGTGCTGCTGTCGTCGTCGAAGCCCGGCGACCTCGTGATCGATCCCTTCAACGGCACCGGCACCACCGGCGCCGTGGCAAAGCGCCTCGGCCGCCGCTACATCGGTTTCGAACGCGAGCAGACCTATGCACAAGCGGCCGAAGCGCGCATCGCGGCGGTCGAACCGCTGCCCGAAGCGACGCTGGCGCCGTTCATGACGGCGCGCGAAGCTCCCCGCGTGGCGTTCTCCGAACTGATCGAGCGCGGCATGATTCCGCCCGGCACGAAGCTGGTCGATTCCAGAAGGCGCCATGGCGCACTCGTCCGCGCCGACGGCGCCATCATGCTCGGCGACAAGGTCGGCTCGATCCATCGCATCGGCGCGGTGGCGCAGGGCGCGCCCGCCTGCAACGGCTGGACCTTCTGGCACGTCGAAACCAAGAACGGCCTGCGCCTGATCGACGAACTGCGCGCCGAAATCCGCTCCGAAATGGCGGCGGGCTGACCGGCCCGGAGCACGCGGCGAGCGCCGCAACGCACGACAAGATGCATAACGGTCATGGCCGCCGTGCCGCAAGATGCGCCCGTGCCCACGGCCTGCGCAGCTTCCGGGAACAGCCGGCATGGCAGCCGTGTCATGATCGCTCGCCCGTTCGCTCCCGTTTTCGAGTATGCTGCATGCATCCAGTGTCGCTTCGGGATGTTCCAATGCGCTCGCGAAACTCCGAGTCGTTCATCGTGTTGCCGCTGCTGCCGATCTTCCTGCTCGGTGCATTCCCGATGCTGCTGTTGAGCCTGATGGGTCCCGCCGGATTGATCGTCGTCGGCATCCTGGTTGCCTGCGCCGGCCTGACCGACATTCTCGACGCCAACACCACCTTCAGCGAGCAGATCATTGTCCATGGCTATGCGCGGGGAACGGAGCGCGCCGGCCAGCGCTCCGCCCTTCATTTGGAAAGGCGCTTCGCTGCCTTGATGATTGCTGGTGGAGCCGCTCTTGCGATTGCAGGCGTCGGCGGCCTGGTACTTTCGTAAAGAGGCTTGGCCTCTTCCGGGCTCACGAGCGGGCGGCGGCTAGCGGCGGCAGGCGGCGCCCTTCTTATCACCGGTCTCTTCGCCGATGACGCACGAATGACCGGGATCACCATCCGGATAAGGCACTCCCTTCATGACCAGAAAGGTGACCGAATGAGCGCCGTTTAATCCTGCAGGAAAACGGATCTTCTCGCGCACGATGTATTCACCAAGACCGTTCTGCCTGAGGGCTCCGGAGGCGAGAAGCTGAACGAGCCCGGCCTGCTGCGGCAGCACCTCGTAGCCCGTGGCCGGCACGCTACTGACCACAGTTTTGGGATCGATCTCGACCACGCCGCCCGGTGAGAAGCGATACATCTCGCTCTTCGCGCTGCTCGGCCCGGCCTGGACGATCAGGTCGCTCGGATTGCGGGTCACCTTGAGCGTACCCTGCGTCTTCTCGATGACCAGCGCGCCTTTCCCCTGCTCGCGCACGGACTCGATCGCGCCCGACGGTACCCTGAAGCCTGTGACGGAATATTTTGCCGCAACCGTCTCGACCGCTTTCCCGGCGCCAGCGCGGATTGCCGCCATCGTTTGCAAGGAGCCGCTGCTCGGCGTCTCATAGAAGTGGGTCAGACAGTTCGACTTGCCAAAGAAGCTGACCTTCTCCTGCGCAATGCCGGTCGCGCCGACCACCGAACGCTGATTGGGGTCGTTGTTGTTCGGTCCGGTGCGCGAACTGGTCATGACCACACGCTCGACCCGCTCCACCGCGCCGGAGAATTGCCAGATGGTTGGCGAATAGCTCGCAATCACGACATAGAGCGGCTCACTACCAGGCTCGACCACGACGCGGCCGGCATGGACCACGTTGTCCTGCGAGCCGAGCGTAACGCTGGAAAGCGCTTCGGTCCCGTAACTGCTCAGCACGACGATTTTGGCCTTGTGGGATGCCGCTGGCATCTCACACCCGACGCGCTTGGCGCGCGTGCTGTAGTCCCCCAATTCCTGCTGCGAGACGACACCGCTCTTGTCGACATCGACCTCGCGGAACAGTGCTTCGCCGGCGGCGAGGTATTCGGTGAGGGTCGATACCCCCTTCGAAGCGCCGTCAATCGTCAGCAACTGGCGGGCGCGAACCGCGTAAAAGCTCGTTCCGCGCTTGCCGGCCGGACCATTGTCGGTGGCTTCGGCAAGACTCACCATGCCGTTCCTGTCGGTATCCAGCGCCAGAATCGTGCGCACCGTGTTATCGATCTGCTTCGCCACTCCGTCGGCAGTGGGAAGCTGCGGCTTGTCGCGCTTGCTGCCAGCAGCAAGCCCGATCTCGGCGCGCAGCTCATAGGTCATGGTGCGGCGGATTTCGTCTTCGGTGACGAAGCCGTTACCGTCCAGGTCGTAGCGCATCACCGATTGGATGACATATCTGCGGGCATAAACGCCTTCCATGGCCGTGTGGAGATCGACATCACGTTGTGTGATCTCGCCATCGCTGTCGGCATCGACCATGAAGAAATCGGTGCGCAGGGCTTTGAGATACGGCTCCAGTGCCACACCAGCCGCGATGCGCTGCAACATAAGCTGGTGCACCGTTGGTGTGACGCCGCCCCCTTGCGACCAGGCGAAACTGGTCCCCATCAGTGTCATCGAACCGGCCAGGGCTATGATGCACTGGATGCTTCTGCTTCGTGGCATGCGCGACCTCCGCTGCATCCAGCCAATAGGCGCCGGCTGTGTCAGGCACAATACACTACCTCCTGTTGAAAGACGGCAAGGTAAACACTTGTTTGAGGAAGCCCTCGCTTTCGCCCGAATGACATTCACGAAATCTTCTGTTGCGCGGCCAGGGGAACGGACGCAGATAGGCTTCGCACATGACGGGACGGGTGGCTCCCGTTCAAACCACAACAAGAACAGGGGGAGGTTTCATGCTCAAGTTCTATTTCAACGGATCGCCCAACCCGACCAAGGTCGCGCTTTTCCTCGAGGAAGCCGGCATTGCCTACGAGCCGATTGCCGTCGATACCCGCAAGGGCGACCAGTTCAAGCCGGAATATCTCGCCATCAATCCGAACGGCAAGGTGCCCGCGATCGACGACGGCGGCATCAAGGTGTTCGACAGCAATGCCATCCTGCTCTATCTCGCCGAGAAGACCGGCAAGTTTCTGCCCGCCAACACCCCGGCCAGCCGCGGCGAGTTGTTGTCCTGGCTGATGTTCGCCGCCACCGGCGTCGGTCCCTATTCCGGCCAGGCCGTGCACTTCAAGCACTTCGCGCCGGAAAAGATCGACTACGCCCACAACCGCTACCAGTTCGAGGCGCAGCGGCATTACGGCATTCTCAACGACCATCTCGCCAACCGCCGCTACATGGTCGGCGATACCTACACCATCGTCGACATGGACGTCTGGGGCTGGGCCCGCATGATCCCCTTCGTCCTCGGGGAGGACGCGGTCGCCAAATATCCCAACGTCAAGAAACTGGTCGACGAGATCTCGGCCCGGCCCGCGGCGGTCCAGGCGATCGCGCTGAAGGACAGCTTCAAGTTCAAGGCCGAGATGGACGACGAAGCCCGCGGCAACATGTTCAGGCATCTGAAGATCAAGGCGGCCTGAATACTAACCCGCAATTTTCGTCATGGCCGGGTTTGTCCCGGCCATCCACGTCCTGCCGCTTGGAAACTTCAGCCAAGACGTGGATGCCCGGCACAAGGCCGGGCATGACGACTTTTATTGGACGCGGTCTGAGAAAACGCTCAGTTCGGATGGGTAGAGCGAAGCGAAACCCATCTAATCCTTTTGCGGAAGCGTGATGTGTTTCGCTTCGCTCCACCCATCCTGCGCAGCGTCGTGGGTGGGCACGGCGCAGAAGCGCCTTTTACCCACCCTGCGGCATCAGCGCTTTACGTCAGCCAGCACCTTCTGCACGGCCGGCCGCTCTTCCATCCGCTTGCGGTGAGCCGCCACCTTCGGCAAGGTTGCGAGATCGACGCCGTCGCCCTCGAGCCAGCCGGAGATGGTGTAGAGATAGGGATCGCAGATCGTGAACTGCTCGCCCATCACCCATGGGCCTTTCAGCATATCGCGCTCGATCAGGGCGAAGCTCGCGGCCATGGTTTCGGGAATCTTGCGCTTCATGTCGGCAAACGAGGATTCCTCGACCGCCCAGCGATAGCCGCGCATCTTGTGCGCATGGTTGATGTGCACCGTCGAGCAGAGATAGCTGTTGAACGACTGCGCCTGCGCAAACGCAAAGGGATCATCGGGCACCAGCCCTGCTTTCGGAAAGCTGCTCGCGATGAAGGCAAGGATCGCCGGCGTCTCGGTCAGCGTGCCACGGTCCGTCACCAGCGCCGGCACCCGCCCCTTCGGATTGATCGCAAGATATTGCGGGGTGGTCTGCTGGCTGTTCTTGAAGTCGAGCCGTTCCGCCGTGTAGTCGGCGCCAGCCTCCTCCAGGGCGATATGCGAAGCCAGCGCGCAGGTACCGGGGGCAGTGTAAAGCTTGAGCATGGCGATCCTCATGGCGAAAGCCGGACGTTAGCGGCGAGCCGTTTCGCTGGCAACCTTCGCAGTTGCCCCCTGCCGCCCCTCATGTCATGACGCCCGGGGTGCAAGACCCGGGGTGCAAGACCCGGGGTGTCGGAGAGGTGCAGACATGACCGTACTCATCGCCGGCGGCGGCATCGGCGGGCTGACGCTGGCGCTCAGCTTGCACCAGATCGGCGTCCCCGCCAAAGTCTTCGAGAGCGTGTCCGAGCTGAAGCCGCTCGGCGTGGGCATCAATGTGCTGCCGCATGCGGTGCGCGAACTGATCGAACTCGGCCTGCACGATGCGCTCGACAAGTCGGCCGTGCGCACCAAAGAGCTCGCCTATTTCTCCAAGCACGGCAAGCCGATCTGGAGCGAACCGCGCGGCATCGAGGCCGGCTACAGATGGCCGCAGTTCTCGATCCACCGCGGCACGCTGCAGCAGATCCTGCTCGATACCGCGATCGAACGGCTGGGCAGGGAGAACATCCTCACCAGCCACCATCTCACTTCGTGGACCGAGTCTGACGCCGGCGTTCGCGCCGAGTTCATCGACAAGGCCACCGGCAAATCAGCGAGCCACCATGACGGCGCGCTGCTGATCGCCGCCGACGGCATCCACTCGGCAATTCGCGAAAAGCTTTATCCCGGCGAAGGCCCGCCGATCTGGAACGGACGCATCCTGTGGCGCGGCATCACCGAAAGCTGTGCCTTCCTGTCCGGCCGCACCATGATCATGGCCGGCCACGAAATCCTGAAATTCGTCTGCTATCCGATTTCGAAGGACGCCGACAGCGCCGGCAAGTTCAGGATCAACTGGGTGGCGGAGCGGCACATGCCGCCGACCTATCAGTGGCGCCGCGAGGACTATAACCGGACTGCAAAACTCGAAGAGTTTTTGCCCTGGTTCAAGGACTGGAAATTCGACTGGCTCGACGTGCCCGGCCTGATCGAGAACTGCCCGCACGCCTACGAATATCCCCTCGTCGACCGCGATCCGATTCCGCAATGGACGTTCGGCCGCGTCACGCTGATGGGCGACGCCGCGCATCCGATGTACCCGATCGGCTCCAACGGCGCATCGCAGGCGATTTTGGACGCGCGCGTGCTTACCCGCGAGATCCTGGCAAAGGGCACGACCAACGCCGCGCTCGCGGCCTATGAGGCCGAGCGCCGGCCGGCCACCACCGACCTCGTGATGCTCAACCGCCGCAACGGTCCCGAGCAGGTCATGCAGATGGTCGAAGAGCGCGCGCCCGGCGGCTACAACGTCGTCACCGACGTATTGTCGCTGAAGGAGCTGGAAGACATCGCCGCGAACTACAAGCGCGTCGCCGGCTTCCAGGTCGAAGGGCTCAACGCCAAGCCGCCGATCGTGCAGATCAAGCCCGAAGCGCCGCTGGCCGCGGGCTAGCTAGCGGAGCGCCTTCGTCGTCTCGACCAGCCGCGCATTGGTCGTGGCGGTGGCGAGCACGGTGCCGTCCTCGGCCATCAGCCGCCCCTCCACGAAGGCCACCGTCTTGCCGAGCTGGGTGACTTTGGCCTCGCCGGTGATCGGTCCCGGTTTGGCGGGGCTGAGGAAATTCACCGTCATGGAGATCGTTGCGGTGTAGAGCCGGCCTTCGGTCATCGCGAACACCGCCGGCCCCATGGTGTCGTCGAGCATCGCCGAGAGAATGCCGCCCTGGACGAAGCCGGCCGGGTTGCAGAAATCCCGCTTGCCGTCGAAACCGATCCGGATCCAACCCTCCTGCGGCCGGGCGTCGAGCAGCTTCCAGCCGAGCAGTCTTGCGCAAGGCGGCGCCGGGAGATGGTCGAGAGCAGTTGCGATCATGGGGACCTCCGTGGGTCCTTCCCTAATCGAAGGCTGTTGCCAGCGTGGTGGCAGCAAGCATCAGTCCGGCGCGGCTAGAAGTCCAGCCCGTGCGCGATCGCCTTGCGCATCACGTTGGGCAGCGCCTCGTCGGCCAGCGTTGCGACCGGCACCCAGCGCATGCCCTCCGGCGCCCGCGTCCGCGCGGCAACCTTTGCGGTATAGACCACAAGCTCGAGCGGGAAATGCGTGAACACGTGTGTGACGACGCCGGCCTTGCGGCGCCACCGGTCAATGCCTTTGAACTCAGGCGCCTGCCTTAGCGCCACCTTGTCTTGCTGTCCGGCGATCCAGTCCGAGCCCGGCACTTCCGTCATGCCGCCGAGCAGGCCTTTTTCCGCCCGCGTCCGCACCAGCAGTTCATCGCCGCGCGTGACGATGAAGGCCGCGCCGCGGCGCAGGTCTCCCGACTTCTTCGGCGCCTTGCGCGGAAACGTCTCCTGATCGCCGCGCGTGCGGGCCACGCAATCGTCATTCAGCGGACACAGCGCGCAGGCCGGCTTCTTCGGCGTGCAGATCGAGGAGCCCAGATCCATCAGCGCCTGCGCGCTGTCGCCGGCGCGGGACTTCCCGTCGCCGGCGCGGGACTCGCCCAGCAGCGTCGACGCCAGTTCCTGGATGCGCGGCTTGGCCCGCGGCAGCGGTTCTTCCACCGCATAAAGCCGCGACGTCACGCGCTCGATATTGCCGTCGACCGGCATGGTCCTGAGGTCGAAGGCGATCGCGCCGATCGCGGCTGCGGTGTAGGGCCCGATCCCCGGCAGTTTGCGCAGGCCTTCCTCGGTGTCGGGAAACACCCCGCCATGGTCGCGCAGCACCGCCACCGCGCAGGCATGAAGGTTGCGCGCGCGCGAATAGTAACCGAGCCCGGCCCACATCCGCAGCACGTCATCCTGCGAGGCCTGCCCGAGCGCGGCGACATCCGGCCAGCGCGCCAGGAATTTCTCGAAATACGGCCCGACGGTTTTGACGCCGGTCTGCTGCAGCATGATCTCGGACAGCCAGACCCGGTAAGGATCAGCCCGCTCGCCCGCCGGCGGCCGCCACGGCAGCCGGCGGCGATGGCGGTCGTACCAGTCGAGCAGCAGCGCGGGACGGCTGGCGCTTTCGGCAACGACGGACTTCTTTTTGGTGACAAGCGTTGGGGGCACGCCCTCACTCTAGAATTTGAGCTTCGCAATAGCCAGATCTTGCAGACTATAACGCAACGCGTTATAGTCTGCCATGATTCAGAGCTTCGCGGATGCCGAGACGAGATCGATCTGGTCCGGCCAGCGCAGCCGAAAACTTCCGACCGATATCCAAAACGTGGCGCTACGGAAGCTTCGTCTTTTGAATCAGGCCCGGGTGCTTGGCGATCTCCGTGTTCCGCCGGGCAATCGCCTTGAGGCTTTGAAGGCGGACCGGCAAGGACAGCACTCGATCCGGATTAATGACCAATGGCGCATCTGTTTCGTCTGGACTGAGGGAGGACCGATACATGTCGAAATCGTCGACTACCACGACTAAGAGCGGACTTCTTCAAAACCCACACCCAGGAGAGATCCTGCTCGAAGAGTTCCTCAAGCCTATGGGGCTCAGCCAGAACGGGCTGGCGCGCGCTGTGCATGTCGCGCCGCGCCGCATCAACGAGATTGTGCTCGGCAAGCGGGACATCACCGCCGATACCGATCTCCGGCTCGCCCGCTATTTCGGTCTATCGGAAGGATTCTTCCTCGGCCTGCAGATGGACTACGACCTGATGCAGCGACGGCGCGAGATCGACCGCGACCTGAAGTCCATTCGTCCCCGCGCGGCGTGACCGAGGCGGCCCCAGCCGATATAGTCATCCCATGTCAAAACCCGGCCCGATCTCCGCAAAGCCTCTCTCCGGTCTGCTCGGCGACGTCTTCTCGGACGCCTATGCCAAACAGGGGTTTGCCGCGCGCGAACTCGTCACGCGCTGGGCCGAAATCGCCGGGGCCGAAATCGCCGCGCATTCCGAGCCGATGAAGATGCAATGGCCGCGGCCGGTGGAAGGGCAGCCGCAGGAACCGGCCACGCTGGTGCTGCGGGTCGAAGGCCCGATGGCGCTGGAGATCCAGCATTCCTCCGACGTGATCCTGCAGCGGGTCAACCGCTTCTTCGGCTGGAGCGCCGTCGGCCGGCTGGCGCTGCGGCAGGCGCCGCTGTCGCGCAGCAAGCGCCCGGCGCCCGCCCGCGCGCCGGACCCGAAATCGGTGGCCAGGGTCGCCGAGACCCTCACCGCGATCGAGGATGAGGAACTGCGCGACGCGCTGGCGCGGCTCGGGGCCTCGATCAAGCGAAATTGAGCCCGCGGCGCGGTGCGGCCGCTGCAACCCGCCATTGCCACAATTATCGTTTCAAGCTAGCGAAGGCTTCTTTTCGGAACTTCTTGGGGCGTGAACGCGCCATTCGGAGCAAACCTTGATGATCACGCGCCGCGCCTTCACCGCCGCCCTGTCGCTGACCGGGCTCGCCGCCCTCGCCGGCTTCTCGCCGCTGCGACTGATCCCGGATGCCATCGCGCAAGGTGCCGCCGACGTCGCCAAGCCGCAATCGCTGCCCGATATGGCGCTTGGCCCGGCCAACGCCACCGTCACCATCACCGAATATGCCTCGATGACCTGCCCGCACTGCGCGGCGTTCACCGAAAACGTGTTTCCGAAGATCAAGTCGGAGTTCATCGACTCGGGCAAGATCCGCTTCGTGTTCCGCGAATTCCCGCTCGACATCAAGGCCGCCGCGGGATCGATGCTGGCGCGCTGCATCGCCAAGGACGATGCCCCGAAATTCTTTGCCGTGATCGACCTGCTGTTCAAGCAGCAGAACGACTGGGTGGTGAAGAACACCACGGAGACGCTGATCCGGATCGGCAAGCAGGCCGGCCTCACCCAGGCGCAGGTCGAGGAATGCCTGAAGGATCAGGCGCTGCTCGACAAGATCGCGGCCGACCAGAAGTACGCCGCCGACGTTCTGAAGGTGAGTTCCACGCCGACCTTCTTCATCAACGGCGAGATGGTCAAGGGCGAGCAGAGCTTCGAGGAATTCTCGAAGCGCATCAACTCGCTGTTGAAGAGCTGATTCGCGCCCCGGATTCATAAAGGGCGATAAGTCCAGCAAAAGACTGCACAAAACCGCCTCAATTCCCTTGGGAAAAGCCCTGCGGGGCCGTTGCCCTTCGGCCGCGGCCTCGCCATTGTCGCCGCGATAAGCGCCGCGACCGGCGGTTCGTCCACACACCGACATTGCCTTCTATGGTATTGTCACGGCAGGGAGATTCGCGCCCGGCCAACAGAGATTTGTGTCCATGAAACTCACGCGCCTCCGCCTCCACGGTTTCAAGTCGTTCGTTGAACCCACTGACTTCATGATCGAACCCGGCCTCACCGGCGTCGTCGGTCCGAACGGCTGCGGCAAATCCAATCTGGTCGAGGCGCTGCGCTGGGCGATGGGCGAGACCTCGCATAAATCGCTGCGCGCCGCCGACATGGATGCAGTGATCTTCGCCGGCTCCGGCAACCGCCCGGCGCGCAACCACGCCGAAGTCGTGATGACGATCGACAATGCCGATCGCACGGCGCCGGCCGCCGTCAATGACAGCCAGCTTCTGGAAATCTCCCGCCGCATCGAGCGCGAGGCCGGTTCGGCCTATCGCATCAACGGCCGCGACGTGCGCGCCCGCGACGTGCAGATCCTGTTTGCCGACGCCGCGACCGGCGCACGTTCACCGGCGCTGGTTCACCAGGGCAAGATCGGCGAGATCATTCAGGCCAAGCCGGAACAGCGCCGCCGCGTGCTGGAAGACGCCGCCGGCGTCGCCGGACTGCACGCCCGCCGCCACGAGGCCGAGTTGCGGCTGAAGGCGGCCGAGACCAACCTCACCCGCGTCGAGGACGTGATCGGGCAATTGTCCGGCCAGATGGAAGGCTTGAAGAAGCAGGCCCGCCAGGCCATCCGCTTCCGCGAAGTCGCCGCCAAGGTGCGCAAGGCCGAGGCCACGCTGTTCCACCTGCGCTGGCTGGGGGCGAACGCCGACGTCACTGAGGCCGCGCACACCCACGACATCAACGTTCGCGAGATGGCCGAGCGCACCCGGGAGCAGGCCGAAGCCGCCCGCATCCAGGCGATCCGCGCCTCCGAACTGCCGGCGCTGCGCGAGGGCGAGGCGCGCGCCGCGGCGGGACTGCAGCGTCTCACCAATGCGCGCGAACTGCTCGACCGCGAGGAAGAGCGCGCCAAAGAGCGCGTCGCCGAACTCGACCGGCGACTGCAGCAATTCGCCGCCGACATCGCGCGCGAACAGCAGCAGACCTCGGACGCCGAGATCGCGCTGGAGCGGCTCGACACCGAAGACGCCGAACTGAAGGAAGAAATCAAGTCGCGCGTCGAAAAGCGCTCCGGCGTCGATGAACGCGTTGCCGAAGCCGAAGCGACGCTGTCCGCCGCCGAGCGCATGTTCGGCGAATTGACCACCGCGCTCGCCGACCTCACCGCTAGGCGCAGCCAGTTGGAGGCCGGCGTCCGCACCCACCGCGACCGTCTTTCCCGGCTCGATCAGGAGATCGCCAGCGTCCAGGCCGACGAGCAGAAGCTCAGCGAGGAGACCGGCAATCTCGGCGACCTCGATGCGCTGGCCGCCGCCATGGAAACCGCGCAGGAAACGCTGGCGGTGTCCGAAGCCGCCGCACAGGCCAGCGAGACCGGCCACGTCGCCGCGCGGCAGAAGCTCGAGGCCTCCCGCTCCCCGCTCACCGAGGCTGAAAAGCGCGTGCAGCGGCTCGAGACCGAGGCGCGCACCATTTCAAAACTCGTCAACGGCGAGACCAAGAACCTGTGGCCGCCGATCATCGACGGCGTCACCGTCGCCAAGGGCTATGAGAAGGCGCTCGGCGCCGTGCTCGGCGACGACCTCGACGCGCCCGTCGATCCGTCCGCGCCGATGCGCTGGACCAATGCCGGCGCGAGTTTCGACGATCCGGCGCTGCCCGGTGGCATCGAATCCCTCGCCACCCTTGTAGAAGCGCCGCCCGAACTGGCGCGACGTCTGGCGCAGATCGGCGTCGTGCCGAAGGAGCGCGGCGCAGAGCTGGTATCGCAATTGAAAACCGGCCAGCGACTGGTGTCTCTGGAAGGCGACGTCTGGCGCTGGGACGGTTTCGTCGCGGCCGCCCACGCCCCGACCGGCGCCGCCCGCCGGCTCGCCGAACGCGCGCGCCTCGTCGATATCGAGCACGAACTGGAGCAGGCCCGCACCGATGCGGCTGCCAAGCGCCGCGCACTGGAAGACGCCGAGACCGAGTTGAAGGCCGCGGCCTCAGCCGAGTCCTCCGGCCGCGAAGCCTGGCGGGCCGCGCAGCGCGAGGCCGACGCCGCACGCGAACGTCATGCTGCGACCGAGCGCGAGATCAACCGCCACGCCGCGCGCAAATCGGCGCTGACCGAGGCCCATACCCGCCTCGCCGCCGACCGAAGCGAGGCCGAGGCGGCGCATGAAAGCGCCAACGCCGCGCTGGACGAACTGGCCCCGACCGACGAGACCGAAGCAAGGCTCAGCACGGTCCGCAGCGAGATCGACGGACATCGCCGCGTGGCGGCCCAAGTGCGGGCCGAAGGCCAGGCGCTGGCGCGCGAGGCGGAGCTTGCCGACAAGCGCGTGCAGGCGATCACGGCCGAGCGCACCGAATGGCAGAACCGCAAGCAGAGCGCCGCCTCGCAGCTCGCCACCGTCGAGGCGCGCATTACCGAAGTGACGGCCGAACGCGCCGAACTTGAAAATGCGCCGGAAGTGTTCGCCGAGAAGCGCCGTGCGCTGATCAACGAAATCGAATCCTCCGAAAGCGCCCGCCGCATGGCCGCGGACGCATTGGCCGCCGCCGAGAGCGTGATGGCGCAAACCGATCGCGAGGCCAAGGCATCGCTCGAGGCGCTCTCCTCCGCCCGCGAAGCCTGCGCCCGCGCCGAGGAGCGCATGGACGGCACCAGGCGCCGGCTTTCGGACATCGAGCGCGAAATCCACGACATGCTCGAAGTCGAGCCGCATGCGGTCGCGGCGCTGGCGGAGATCGAACCCGGCGCAGAACTGCCGCCGCTCAACGAGATCGAGGAAAGCCTCGAAAAGCTGCGGCGTGACCGCGAGCGCCTTGGCGCCGTCAACCTGCGCGCCGAGGAAGAACTGCGCGAGGTCGAGACCCAGCATACGGCGCTGACCACCGAGCGCGACGACCTGGTTGAAGCCATCAAGCGGCTGCGCCAGGGCATCCAGAGCCTCAACAAGGAGGCGCGCGAACGGCTCCTGACCTCGTTCGAGACCGTCAACGAGCACTTCAAGCGGCTATTCACGGAACTGTTCGGCGGTGGCGAAGCAGCGCTTCATTTGATCGAAAGCGACGATCCGCTCGAAGCGGGCCTGGAGATCATCGCCAAGCCGCCCGGCAAGAAGCCGCAGACGCTGTCGCTGCTGTCGGGCGGCGAGCAGGCGCTGACCGCGCTGGCGCTGATCTTCGCGGTGTTCCTCACCAACCCGTCGCCGATCTGCGTGCTGGACGAGGTCGATGCGCCGCTCGACGACCACAACGTGGAGCGGTTCTGCAACCTGCTGCACGAGATGACCTCGTCGACGGAGACGCGCTTCATCATCATCACGCACAATCCGATCACGATGGCGCGGATGAACCGGCTGTTCGGCGTCACCATGGCCGAACGCGGCGTCTCGCAACTGGTCTCGGTCGGCCTCGACGACGCCGTGAAGATCCTGGATCAGCACGTGGCGTGATGTCTCGCCACGAGAATTGACGTCATCATCCGCGAAGGCGGATGATCCAGTACGCCGCGCTGTCCATGGTCGTCACAGACGCCTCGGAATACTGGATGCCCGCCTTCGCGGGCATGACGAGAGAAGATGACCTCACCCGACCTCCCCGCCGAACTCAAAGCCGCGCTCGACGGCAAGCTGCGCGGCTTTTCGCGCAGCGACGCTGCCGGCCGCGCCGCGTCGATCTCGCAGACCTATCGCGGCGGCGGCGGCTCCGGCGGTATCCGCTCGGAGGCCGACGCACTGGCCTACGCGCTGGCGCGAATGCCCGCGACTTATGCCGCGGTCACCGCGAGCCTGAACGCGCTGGCGGAGATCAGGCCGGATTTTGCGCCCGTTAGCCTGCTCGATATCGGCGCCGGGCCGGGAACGGCGACCTGGGCGGCGGCCGAGGCATTTCCTTCGCTGAAGGATTTCGCGCTGCTCGACGCCAACGACGCGCTGCGCGCGCTGGCGCTCGACCTTGCACGGGACAGTACCCGGCTACGAGACACCAGCTACGAGCGCGGCGAAGCGCGCGCCATGCTGGCGAAGGCAAATGCTGCCGACGCCGTCATCGCGAGCTACATGATCGGCGAGATCGGCGATGCCGAACAACGCGCGCTGGCCGAACTGATGTGGGAAAAGACCCGAGATACGCTGCTGGTCGTCGAACCCGGCACGCCCGCAGGCTACGCACGGGTCCTCGCGCTGCGCGACCACCTGATCGGTCTCGGCGCACATGTCGCCGCGCCCTGCCCACACGATGACAAATGCCCGCTTCAGGCGCCCGACTGGTGCCACTTCAGCCAGCGCCTGCAGCGCTCGCGTGCGCACATGCAGGTCAAGGGCGCGGAAGTGCCGTTCGAGGATGAGCGGTTTTCCTATGTCGCGCTGACGCGCACGGCGGTCGAAGGTCGGCGCCCTTCCCGCGTGCTGGCGCAACCGGCCGTCAGCAAGGTCGAAATCACAGCGAAGCTCTGCAGCCCCGCCGGTGTCGCCATCGCAAAAATCCCCCGCCGCGCCAGAGCCGAATATGCCAACGCCCGCCGCTGGCGCTGGGGCGACGCGGTGATCGAACAGCGCTGATTTGGTGCTGGTCTCGTGCCCCGGACGCAGCGCGGCGCGCCGCATTCGCGGCGTGATGCGCTGCAGAGCCGGGGCCGACTCCGCTGCCAGATATGGGTCCCGGCTCTGCGGTGCATCGTCAAGAGACGCTGCACCGCGTCCGGGACACGAGCGAAATGAACTTATCCCGCCTCACTTCCGACTAACGCCATGCCCCAACTCGCGGCGGGCTGCCCGCGTGTCGTTTCTCGTCTAATCTCCCTGCCTTTTCGTCCCACAGGAGTTGTCCGTCATGTCGACCGGCTGGATCGTTCTCGGCGTCATCGTCATCATCGTGCTGTTCGCCTTCGGGGCGTATAACCGCCTGGTCGCGCTCAGCCAGCGCGTCAACCAGGCGTTTGCCGACATCGACGTGCAGCTCAAGCAGCGCCACGACCTGATCCCGAACCTGGTCGAGACCGTCAAGGGCTATGCCCAGCATGAGCGCGGCACGCTCGACGACGTGATCAAGGCGCGCAATTCCGCGATGTCGGCGCAGGGTCCGGCGCAGGTGTCCGCGGCCGAGAACCAGTTGAGCGGCGCGCTCGGGCGCCTGATCGCCCTGTCGGAGGCCTATCCGGACCTCAAGGCCAACGCCAACTTCCAGCAGCTTGCGAGCGAGCTCTCCGACCTCGAGAACAAGATCGCCGCCAGCCGCCGCTTCTTCAACAATGCGGTCCAGGAATACAACACCGGCATTCAGCAGCTTCCCGCGGCTTTGTTTGCCGGCATGTTCGGCTTCACCCGCAAGGAATTCTTCGACCTCGGCGCCAGCCGCGCCCAGGTCGAGACGGTGCCGACGGTGAAGTTCTGAGGGGAATCCATGTCTCTCTTTCGTCGTTCCGGGGCGCGCCGAAGGCGTGAACCCGGAATCTCGAGATTCCGGGTTCGATGCTCCGCATCGCCCCGGAATGACGGGAGATAGTGCCCATGACCGCATACGGTCTCTACACGCATATCTCGTCGAACAAGTTTCGTTCGATGTTGCTGCTCGCCGGCCTGTTCCTGCTGATCTATGTGCTGGTCTTTGCGGGCGCGCTGGTCGCCGAAGCTTTCACGCATGGCGGCAGGTCGCTCGACTTCTACCTGAAGAGCGCATCGCGCGACCTGGCCACGGCGTTTCCCTACGCCACCATCGCCGCCGCGCTGTGGATCGTGATCGCCTATTTCTTTCACCAGAACATGATCGACGCCGTCACCGGCGGCGAAAGCGTGACGCGGCAGCAGCAGCCGCGGCTCTATAATCTGCTTGAAAATCTGTGCATCTCGCGCGGCATCCC
Source organism: Pseudomonadota bacterium (assembly GCA_023422775.1). Lineage (GTDB taxonomy): Bacteria > Pseudomonadota > Alphaproteobacteria > Rhizobiales > Xanthobacteraceae > Bradyrhizobium. The sequence goes on along the minus strand of JAFAGM010000139.1, from coordinate 57,829 downwards.
GATGCCGAAGCTGAAGGTGATGGACAGCCCGGCGCTGAACGCATTCGCAAGCGGCCTCAACCGGCGGCAATACGCCGTCACGGTCACGACCGGCCTTCTGGCCGCGCTCAACGATCAGGAGATCGAGGCCGTGCTCGGCCACGAGCTCACGCACATCCGCAATGGCGACGTCCAGTTGATGGTGGTCGCCGTCATCATTGCCGGCGTGGTCGGCTTCTTCGGCGAGCTGATGTTCCGGATGTTCACCAACGTGCCGTGGAGTTCCGGCCGCCGTTCGTCGTCGTCCTCCTCCTCGTCATCGTCCGATCGCGACAACAAGGGCGCCGGCGGCGCGATCCTCGCCATCATCATTGCCGTCGTGCTGATCCTGCTCGCCTGGCTGCTGTCGCAGGTCGTCAAGCTGGCGCTGTCGCGGTCGCGCGAATTTCTGGCCGACGCCGGTTCGGTGGAACTGACCAAGAATCCTGATGCCATGATCTCGGCACTGCGCAAGATCGAGAACCGCGGCGAACTGCCCGGCGCCACCTCGGCCGTGATGGAACTCTGCGTCGACAATCCACGCGAGGGATTTGCCGATCTGTTCGCCACCCACCCCTCCGTGGAGAGCCGCGTCAAGGCGCTGGTGCAGTACGCCGGCGGCCATGACCCCGGACCGCTGGCTCTGCCTTCGGATGAGGCAGTCGAGCCGGAAGACCAGCAGGAGGCGTCCCCCGACCAACTCCCGCCACCTGTTCCCCGCGGCCCCTGGAGCGACGCCAACAGCCCGGCGACCGGCCCGATCGATGCCGGTTCCGGTGCGTCGGACGGTCCCTGGGGCCGCCGCAGCTAGGTTCCCGCGCGGGCTGACCGTCCGGATCAAGAAATTCCGCCACGAATAGGCGCGATGCGCTTCTAAGGAATTGAATTCTCCCTTGTTTCTGCCATGGTCGCGCCCAAAGCAGGGAATGGGGCTGCCGGTCGCTCCCGCGGTCGGTGAAGTTGGTTCAAAGGAATTCCATGGCAAAGCCAGTTGTGATCGTGGTCGGCGCGGACAAGGGCGGGGTCGGCAAGACGACCGTGTCGCGGACGCTGCTGGACTATTTCAGCGCGAATAACGTGCCCACCCGGGCGTTCGACACCGAATCCCCGCGCGGTACCCTCAAACGGTTCCACCCCGACATCACCGAGATCGTCGACATGACGACGACCGCGGACCAGATGAAGATTTTCGATACGCTCAATGCGGTGAGCCCGTCCGTCACCGTGATCGACGTCCGCGCCGGACTGTTGTCCCCCGCACTGGCCTCGCTGCGCGACATCGGTTTCCTGGATGCGGCGAAGGCCGGACAGATCACGTTTGCGGTGTTCCATATCCTGGGCCCCTCGATCGCCTCGCTCGACGAGATCGCCGAGACCGCGAATTTCATGCAGGGCGCCAAGTACTTCCTGGTGAAGAACTTCATCAACGACACCCAGTTCTTCCAGTGGGACCAGTCGACCTATAATTCCTACTTCCACCGCATCAAGGATGCGACCGACCTCACGATCCCGAAGCTCAACGAAATGGCCTACGAGCAGGTCGAGGTTTCCTCGGTGCCGTTCCTCAAGTTCGTCGCCAACAAGGGCAAGGACGACGAAGCCGCGAACTATTCGTTCGTGCTGCGCGGCTATGTCCGGCACTGGCTCGCCAACGTCTGGAGCGAGTTCGACCGCATCAAGCTGACCGACCTCGTCGGCTCCAGCAAGCCGGTTGCACGCGGCGGCGAAAAATAGTCGCGGCGCGGGCGTGATAAGGCTGGATTAGGCGAAAAATTCGCCTGATATAGCGCGTGATGAGCCTCACGCCCGTTTACATCATCTGCTCTCCCCGACCGATGGTCGGCAAGACGCTGCTTGCGCGTCTCTTGAGCGAATTCCTGCTGCTGAAAGACGGCATGGTGTCCTCTTTCGACATCAATCTGAAAGAGCCGTCGCTGCTCGAGTACCTGCCGCGCATCACCGAAACCGCCGATGTCGGCGACACCTACGGCAAGATGCAGCTGATGGACCGCCTGATCGTCCATGACGGCATAGCCAAGGTGATCGACCTCGGCTTTCACGCCTTCGACGAGTTCTTCAGGATGATCCACGAGATCGGTTTCCTGAAGGAGGCCGCGCGCCGCGGCGTCGCGCCGATCGTCCTGTTCGTGGCCGATACCGACCGCATCTCCGCGCGCAGCTATCCGATGCTGCACGAGCAGATCCCGACCAGGACACTCATCACGATCGACAACGAGCACGTGGTGCGCGGCGAATTGCCCAAGACCATGGTAGCGGGACCGGTCGTTCGGATCTCGGCGCTGCCCTCCTTCCTGAGGACCTATATCGACCGGGTGACTTTCTCGTTCACCGACTACCTACGGGCCGAGCGGGATTCCTCGACCGAACTGCACCAGTGGATACGCAGGAACTACATCTGTTTTCGCGAGCTGGAACTCAGCCTGCTGGCCCAGCAGTCGTGAACGGCGTCACGAAATATTACCCGGGCAATATTGACGTCGCCCGTCCTGCGGAGGCGATCTGAAACAAGGTCATTAGTTGTGGGGAGAGTTTGGAGCCAGTCCCTCAATGCCCCTCGAACGCCATCAGCGTGCGCACGGGCACGTCCATCGCGCGCAGCTTCGCCGCGCCGCCGAGATCGGGCAGATCGATAATGAAGCAGGCTGCGACCACGTTGGCGCCAATCTGGCGCAAGAGCTTCACCGCGCCCTCCGCGGTGCCGCCGGTGGCGATGAGGTCATCGACCAGGATGACGCGCTCGCCGGGCTGGATCGCGTCGACATGCATTTCCATTTCGTCGAGGCCGTATTCGAGTGAGTAGGCGATCCGCACCGTGGTGTGCGGCAGCTTGCCCTTCTTGCGGATCGGCACGAAGCCGGCGGAGACCTGATGCGCCACCGCGCCGCCGAGGATGAAGCCCCTCGCCTCGATGCCCGCGACCTTGTCGATCTTCAATCCGGCCCATGGCTGCACCAGTTCGTCGACCGCGCGGCGGAACGCGCGCGCATCCGCCAGCAAGGTCGTGATGTCGCGGAACAGGATGCCCTGCTTCGGGTAGTCCGGAATGGTGCGGACAGTGGCCTTCAGATCGTGATCGAATGTCATTGGTTTCTCATTTCAGACGTTTGCCTCCGTCATTGCGAGCGAAGCGAAGCAATCCAGCGTGCGGCAAAGAAAGTGTGGATTGCTTCGTCGCTTCGCTCCTCGCAATAACGATCCTCTCAGTTCATGCCCCCAGCCGAAACGCGTTCTCGACAATACGCAGTCCCACCTCGCCGCCGAGCGACATTAGCGATTCCGGGTGAAACTGCACGCCGCCGACCGGCAGGGTCTTGTGTTCGATCGCCATCGCGACGCCGTCCTCGGTGGTGGCGGTGACATCGAGCACATCGGGCACGCTGTCGCGCTCGACATAGAGCGAGTGATAACGGCCGATCACGATCTCATTGGGCAGGTTCTGCATCAGCCGCCCGCCGCGCACCTGGACCCGCGACGGCCGTCCGTGCGCGGGCTGGGTGAGCTGGCCGAGCTGGCCGCCGAAATATTCGCCGATCGCCTGCACGCCGAGGCAGACGCCGAAAATCGGCAGCTTGCGTTCGAGCGCAGTTCCGATGGTCTTCGAGATCCCGAAATCCTCGGGGCGTCCCGGGCCGGGTGAGAGCACCAGAAGATCCCAGTTCTTCTTCAGCATCTCCTGCGCATGGACATGCCGGACCACGGTCACGCTCGCGCCGACCTGGCGGAAGTAATCCGCCAGCATGTGCACAAAACTGTCGTCGTGATCGATCAGCAGCACGTTGCGGCCCGAGCCGGTGGCGTCGGGCGAGAACGCCGACAAGGGCTTTGGCGCATCGCCGCGCAGCGCCTGGAACAGCGCCGCCGCCTTGACCTGGCATTCGCGGTCTTCGGCGGCGGGATCCGAATCGAAAAGACAGGTGGCGCCGACGCGCACTTCGGCCAGGCCGTCCTTCATGCGGATGGTGCGGATGGTGAGCCCGGTATTGATGCTGCCGTCGAAATTGACCGCGCCGATCGCACCCGCATACCAGCGCCGCGACGAACGCTCATTGTCCTCGACGAACTGCATCGCCCACAGTTTCGGCGCGCCGGTCACCGTCACCGCCCAGGCGTGGGTCAGGAACGCATCGAGGGAATCGAAGCCCGGCCGCAGCATGCCTTCGACATGGTCGACGGTATGGAACAGCTTTGAATAGGTCTCGATCTGCCGGCGCGCGAGAACCTTGATCGTTCCCGGCACGCAGACGCGCGCCTTGTCGTTGCGGTCGACGTCGGTGCACATGTTGAGTTCGAATTCGTCTTTTTCCGAATTCAACAATTGCCGGATCTGCTCGGCGTCGCCGATCGCGTCGGCGCCCCGCGCGATCGTGCCCGAGATCGGACAGGTCTCGACCCGGCGCCCGTCGGATCGCACGAACATTTCCGGCGAAGCCGACACCAGGAATTCACCCTCGCCGAGATTCATCAGCGCGCCATAGGGCGACGGGTTGATACGACAAAGCCGCTGGAACACTTCGGCCGGCGAGCGTTCGCAGGGTTCGGCGAACAATTGCCCCGGCACCGCCTCGAACAGATCGCCGCGCGCAAACGCCGCGCGCGCGACCTCGACGGTCGCCTGATATTCGCCGGGCCCATGATCGGCAAACCCCTGGCGCGGCGCCTTGGCGTAGACGCTCTCGCCGGTATCGCGCGGCAGCGCTTTCGTGGATTTGCCCTTCCAGGAAAAATCATAGCTCAGCACCACGCCGCGGCCGGTGGCGCGGTCGTAGGCCAGCAGGCGATCCGGCACGTAGAGCACGATGTCGCGCTGGTCGCTCTCGCGCGCCCGCTTCTGCACCAGGTCCTCGATCTGGAACACGAGGTCGTAGGCGAAGGCGCCGTAGAGGCCGAGCAGCGGATCGTCGTTGGCGGCAAGTGCTGCGATGAGATCGCGCACCAGCGACATCACGCTGGCGCGGCGGGTGCGCTGGTCTTCCTCGACCGGGGCCGCGCCGCGGATGATGTGGCCGGCGAGATGCGTGGGAGTTCGTTCCGAAATGACCACGCAGGGCTCGCGCAACACATCGCCGAGGAATGCGATCAGCACCTCGCCGCGCGCGTTCAACGCGGAAAGCGAGAAGTCGGAACCGACCGTTTCCAGCACCAGCGGCGGATCGGAAAAGCCGAGGTCGAAACTCTCGTAGCGGCCGGGCACGGTGGTGCCCGACGACAGCACCACGCCGCGTCTGATGTCGAGCAGTTCGATCAAATCGTCGAGCCGCCTGGCGTCGCCGGCAAACTGCTCGACGGTGCGCGAGATCGCGAGGCCGCCGCCGGTCCGGTATTCGCAGTGCTCGGGCAGGGAAAAGGCTGTCCTGTTCATGTGATCCTCTTACGAACTTTCGGGAGGGAGCGCCACACAGGACAAACGAAGGGCAAATGAACAAACCATCGGTCGCACCGCGATGGCGACCTTCGACGATTGAAAAAATGAAATCGCACCGGCCACCTCTTTTAAGAGGTGCGCCACCAGAGACGGGATGGGCGGTTGGTGCTCATGGGAACTAGACACCATCCGCCGTGGACGATGTCAAGGGAGGGAGACGGTCCGGATGACCGGCCCGGCACCCATCTTTGGGTGTCGGAACAGGAGAAAACTGCATAGGATTTGACCAGGCAGCGGCGCGTTCGACGCGCATGGGTTCCCGAAGGGCGGAGGCAGGCGATGGCATTGCTGGGTCTGGGATATGCAGGCTTCGGATCCGAGGCGCTGGACGACTGGCGGCAGTTCGGGACCGGCATGGTCGGGCTGCAGGCGGTGGAGCGCGGCAATTCGCTGCTGGCGTTCCGGATGGACGACCGCAAGCAGCGCATCGTCATCGACCGCGCCATGGGCGAAGGAACGCGTTTCTTCGGCTGGGAAGTCGCTGATGGCACCGCGCTGGATGCGCTGGCGGCCCGGCTTGAGAAGGCCGGCGTGCCGGTCACGGCCGAGCCGCAAACGATGGCCGACGCCAGGCGCGTCCGCGGACTGATCTCGTTTCGCGATCCCGCCGGCAACCGGCTGGAGGCGTTTCATGGCGCCGAGATCGACGACACGCCGTTCGTGCCGGGACGTTCGATCTCGGGTTTTCGCACCGGGCCGCTGGGGCTCGGGCACGCCGTGCTGACAGTCGAGAACATCGAGCCGATGATGGCGTTCTATGTCGGCGTGCTCGGCTTCGGGCTTTCCGACTACATCGAGAAGCCCTTCCGCGCCTACTTCTTCCATGTCAACGCACGGCATCACAGCCTCGCGCTGATCGAAACGGGGCGGAACGGCATGCATCATCTGATGGTGGAACTGTGCTCGCTCGACGATGTCGGCCAGTGCTACGACATCGCGCAGATGGAGGAAGGCCGCATCGGCGTCACGCTCGGCCGCCACACCAACGATTTCATGACCTCGTTCTATGCGAAGACCCCGTCGTCCTTCATGATCGAATGCGGCTGGGGCGGCCGCGAGATCGATCCCGCGACATGGCAGCCGGTCGAGATGCATGACGGCCCGAGCCTGTGGGGCCACGAGCGCGTCTGGCTGCCGCCGGAGGACCGCGAAGTCGCCCGCGAAATGCGGATGCGCGCCGCAGCCCAGGGATTGCGCGCCCCGGTGCAGGTGATGGAGGGGAATTACAAGCTGATGTCGGGGACGTGCGCGTGGTGGGATGGGGTGCGCGGGAGCGGACAATGCGGACGATAAGGAAGAGAATCTAGAAATCACCCGCGCCCGGCGCATCGCGGCGGCCATGCCGGACATGGGCGATGATCAAATCGTCACCGCGAATGTGGTGGTAGACAAGGAACGAATAGCGGGCCGTCGGAAGTACGCGCACACCGGAAATATCCGTTTCGCGTCCAAGTCCGGGATGATCGGCCAGCAGTCGGGCCGTCACGCGTATCTGATCGACGACCGCGGAGGCTGCGCGCGGACTGTGTTGCGAAATGTATTCGTGAATTTCGGCGATGTCGGCGCGGGCACGCGGCGCGTACCTTAGTCTCACAGACCACACTTCTTCCAAAGTGCGGCCATCTCGTCCTCGCTGACGAATTCGCCGTTCCTGGCTTGGCCAAGACCTTCGAGCACCGCTGCCCGATGCGCTTCCGGGACGATAAAAGGATCACCACTGGCAGCAGCAATCTGTTCGAGCAGTTCGGCAGCATAAACCTGCCGATCTTCGGGAAGCTTACGCACCTTTTCGATGGCGTCTTCGAGAACCTTGGTCATTGAACCAATCTAACACAAATCGAGATCAGATGCGATATACACTCTCGCTGCCGGCATGCACGAACTACGCCTACGCCCGGTAACACCCCTGCCCGATCTCTTCGATCAGGCCGCGCGCCTTCGGCTTCCAGCCGAGATCACGCGCGCGCTTTGCCCGCACGCGGCTGTTGGACGCCATCGTGTCTTCGGTCGTCCCCTCACCCCATTCGGCAGCCGCTTCCGCCATCGACATCGCCGTCGGCGGTCCGGCAAACCCCAGCATGCGGTTGATGGCCTCGCAGGCTTCGCGCATCGAATGCTCGCCGTTCTCGGCGAAATAGAAGCTGCCTGCCGGGGCCTTCTCGATCACGCGTGCGTAGAGCGTCACCAGATCGTCGATATGCACGTTCGACCAGATGTTCTCGCCGGGCCCGGCATGCGCCGCGTTGCCGCGCTTCCTTGCCAGCTTGATCAATAGCGGCACCTGCACGCTGTCCGGATTGGCGCCAAGACCGAGGCCATAGATCAGGCTCGGGCAGACGATGACCGGACGGCAGGCCCGGTCGCGGTGTGACAGAATGAACTCGTTCAACGCGACCCGCGCCGCACGCGCCGGCGATGGCGTGATCGGTGTGTCTTCGTCGAAGACCGCATCCGATCGTTCACCCCTGGCGCGCGTGCCGACGATGCTCGATCCCGATGTGTGGATGAACGGCTTGCCGCTTCCGGCGAGCGCGCCGAGCAGGCTCTCGACGGCGCCCTTGTGATCGGCGCTCGCCGCGTTGACGACGATGTCGGCGGCCCTCGCCGCCTGTGCCAAAACCTCACCGTCATCCAGCGTTCCCAGCACCGGCTCGACGCCCCGCGCGCGAACCGCGTCGGCCTTTTCAGGCGAGCGGACGAGGCCTGCCACTTGATGGCCGGCGGCGATGAGATGCGCCGCAACCGATCCGCCGATATAGCCCGATGCGCCCGTGCAGAAGATCTTCATTTGCCCACCATTGCCCGCCGTCATTGCGAGCGGAGCGAGGCAATCCATTACGCCACAAGCGGAGATGGAGATATGGATTGCTTCGTCGCTTCGCTCCTCGCAATGACAGGAAAAGCTCTTCAGCCTAGCCCAGATGCTTCCTGAAAAACTCCGTCGCCCTGCCCCAGGCCAGTTCCGCGGCCTGGCGATCGTGCACGGACTGCCGCTGCTCGTTGACGAAAGCGTGCTCGGCATCATACCGAAAAAGTTCGAGCGACTTGCCGGCGGCCTTCATGCCCTTCTCGAAGGCGTCCACCACCTGCGGCGTACACCAGTCGTCCTTGTTGGCGAAATGTGCCTGCAGCGGGATCTTGACGTCCGCGGGCTTGGCCGCCTGCTCCGGCGGAATGCCGTAGAACACCACGCCGGCCGCGAGCTCCGGAATCTTGGTGGCGCCGATGATGGTCACCGCGCCGCCGAGGCAGAAGCCCGTCAGGCCGACCTTGGCGCCGTTTCTTGCGAGGTATTGCGCGGCGCCGCGCACGGTCTGCGTGGTGGCGTCCATGAAATCCAGCGAGTTCATCTCTTTGCCGGCCGCATCCGTGTCGTGATACGGCACCACCGTGCCCTTGTAGAGATCGGGCGCCAGGGCATCGAAGCCGGCCAGCGCGAAGCGGTCGCACAAGCCCTTGATCTGGTCCTGCAGGCCCCACCATTCCTGGATCACGACCACGCCGGGCGCATTGCCGCGCGAGGCGTTGGCGAGATAGCCGGCGGCGTCCTTGCCGTCCGGACGCTTGAAAGTGACGCTGGTACCCATGGGAATCCTCCGAATGGTTTCTGGCTGATTGGGGGTATTTTGTCCGGAGTGCGTTCCGGAAGCAATCGACGATAATCCCGTCATCGCGAGGAGCGAAGCGACGAAGCAATCCAAGTCTCTTCGTGCGGAGAGATGGATTGTTTCGCTGCGCTCGCAATGACGCGCCCAACAAAAAAGCCCCCGCAGGGGCTTTTCCTAAATTCGCAGGACACCCGCCGGCTCAGTGGGCGTTGGCCCAGACCTTCTTCTTGGTGAAGAACAGCAAGCCGGTGAGCAGGATCAGGAACACGAACACCTGCAGGCCGAGCTGCTTGCGCGCCTCCATGTGCGGTTCCGCGGCCCACATCAGGAACGTGGTGACGTCCTTGGCGTATTGCGCGACCGTTGCCGGCGAGCCATCGCTATAAGTGACCTGGCCGTCGCTCAGCGGCTTCGGCATCTTGATGGCGTGGCCGGGGAAGTACCTGTTGAAGTAGGAGCCCTCGGGCAGCGTGAAGCCGGCCGGCGGCTTCTCCTCATAGCCCTGCAGCAGTGCATCCACATAGTCCGGACCCTGCTCCTGATACTGGGTGAAGAAGTCGAACAGGAACTGCGGAAAACCGCGGCCGTAGGAACGGGCCTTGGTGATCAGCGACAGGTCCGGCGGAAAAGCGCCGCCATTGGCCACGCGCGCCGCCTGCTCGTTCGGGAACGGCGACGGGAAATAGTCCGCGGGCCGACCCGGCCGCTCGAACATCTCGCCCTGGTCGTTCGGGCCGTCCTTGACCTGGTATCCGGCGGCAAACGCCTGGGACTGGGCCACCGAAAAACCGGGGCCGCCGGGCTCGGCGAGATTGCGGAAAGCGACAAAGGACAGGCCGTGGCAAGCCGAGCAGACTTCCTTGTAGACCTGCAGCCCGCGCTGCAACGCGCCGCGATCGAACGTGCCGAAGGGGCCGGAGAACGACCACTTCTGCGCCGGCGGCCTGGGTCCGCCTTCGGCGGCGCGAGCGTCCTGAACGCTGCCCGCGAACAACCCGCCCGCGACGAGGAGCGCGATTGCCGCGGAAGCCACCGTTGCGCGCTTGCCGCCCGATTTCGCCAGTACATCGTCGGCGATCGAATTCGGCACCGGACGCGGCCTCTCGATCCGGGAGAGCAGCGGCAGCAGGATCAGGAAGTAGGCGAAGTACAGGAAGGTCAGGATGCGGCCGACGATGACGTAGATGCCTTCCGGCGGCTGTGCGCCAAGGTAGCCGAGACCGATGCAGACGAGAACGAAGATCCAGAAGAACTGCTTGGCCAGCGGACGGTATTTCGACGAGCGCGTCCTGGCGCTGTCGAGCCAGGGCAGGAACGCCAGGATGACGATCGCGCCGAACATCGCAACGACGCCCGCAAGCTTGTTCGGGATCGAACGCAGGATCGCGTAGAACGGCAGGTAATACCATTCCGGCACGATGTGCGCGGGCGTGACGGCCGGATTGGCCGGGATGTAGTTCTCGGGGTCGCCGAGATAGTTCGGCATGTAGAAGATGAACCAGGCAAAGAACAGCATGAAGCAGGAGACGCCGAACGCATCCTTGATCGTTGCGTAGGGCGTGAAAGGCACGGTGTCCTTTTCGGTCTTCGCCTCGACGCCGGCCGGATTGTTCTGGCCCGCGACATGCAGCGCCCAGATGTGCAGCACGACCACGCCGGCGATCACGAACGGCAGCAGATAGTGCAGCGAGAAAAAGCGGTTCAGCGTCGGATTGCCGACCGAGTAGCCGCCCCACAGCAGCGTCACGATGCTCTCGCCGAAATACGGCACGGCCGAGAACAGGTTGGTGATGACGGTGGCGCCCCAGAAGCTCATCTGGCCCCACGGCAGCACGTACCCCATGAAACCGGTCGCCATCATCAGGAGGTAGATGATGACGCCGAGGATCCAGAGCACCTCGCGCGGCTCCTTGTACGACCCGTAATAGAGGCCGCGGAACATGTGGATGTAGACGGCGAAGAAGAACATCGATGCACCGCAGGCGTGGACGTTGCGCAGCAGCCAGCCATAGTTGACGTCGCGGACGATGAGTTCGACCGACTTGAAGGCGAGATCGGCATGCGGCGTGTAGTGCATCGCCAGGATCACGCCGGTCAGGATCTGCACGCCCAGCATCATCGAAAGGATGGCGCCGAACGTCCACCAGTAGTTCAGGTTACGCGGCGTCGGATACGCCACGAACGACGAATGCATGAGTCCCATGATCGGGAGGCGCCGTTCGATCCACTTCAAGGCGGGATTGGTCGGCTGGAAATCGGATGGTCCGCTCATTGATGCGATCCTGAGGAAGTAAGACGACGCGACGGGTAAGGGGTCTCGGACTGGCGTCCAGGCCCTCAGCCGATCTGGATTTTTGTGTCGGAAACGAATGTGTAGGGCGGCACCGGCAGGTTGGACGGTGCTGGTCCCTGACGGATGCGGCCCGAGGTGTCGTACACCGAACCGTGGCAGGGGCAGAAGAAGCCGTCATACGCGCCCTCATGGGCGATCGGGATACAGCCGAGATGGGTGCAGATGCCGATCACGACCAGCCACTGATCGTGGCCCGCCTTGACGCGCGCCGAGTCGGGCTGCGGATCCGGCAGGCTCGACAGTTGCACGTTCTGAGCGGCCTCGATCTGCTTCTTGGTCCGATGGCTGATGTAGATCGGCTTGCCGCGCCAGAACACCTTGATGTCCTGTCCCTCGGCGATCGGGGTCAGATCGACCTCGATGGGCGCGCCGGCGGCAATCGTCGAGGCGTCCGGGTTCATCTGGGCAACCAGCGGCCACACCGTGGCAGCAGCGCCGACCGCAGCGACGGCTCCCGTTGCAACATAGAGAAAATCACGGCGTGTCGGATGGTCCGCCGAAGACGCTGTCGTCACGATTCCAAGCCCTTTCCTGTCTGCAGCCGGTGGAACCGCCCCGGACACGCTGAAAACGCGACCTGAAGAGGCTGCCGGCGCCCGCGGCCCCCGCGGCGGCAGAAACCGCTTTTTCCTCCCCCAAACCGGCGGAACAAGCAGTCCAGAATCGTTCTATTGGCACCCTTGCCGAGAGAGCGCAAGCCCGCTATCGGCTCGCAATCGTGCAATGCACTAAATCCGCGCCCGACCGTGTTTATTCAGTCATTGTCACCCGCGCTTCCAAAGCCGCCACTCATGCACCTTGCACTGTTCCAGCCCGACATCCCGCAGAACACTGGGACGATTCTGCGCCTGTGCGCGTGCCTGGGCGCGGCGGCTCATATTATCGAGCCGGCCGGATTTCCTGTCTCCGACCGGCATTTCCGCCGGGCGGGAATGGACTATCTCGATCATGTCGCCATTACCCGCCATGACTCATGGTCAAAGTTCGAACAATGGCGTAACGAAGCGGGTTCCCGGCTGGTGCTGTTTACGACCAGGGGGGCCGGTTCCTACCTGGATTTCCGTTACCGGAAGGACGATGTCCTGCTATTCGGACGAGAATCCGCAGGGGTGACCGACGAAGTCGCATCCGTTGCCGATGCGCGTCTGGTGATCCCGATCCGGCCGGGTTTGCGCTCGCTCAATGTGGCCATGGCGGCCGCCATGGCATTGGGCGAGGCGCTGCGGCAGACCGGCGCCGCGACGGGCGAGATGCAGTCCGAGGACAGATAGTGAGTTACGCGGTCAAAGAGATCTTCCTGACCTTGCAGGGCGAAGGCGCGCATGCCGGCCGTGCCGCGGTATTTTGCCGTTTTTCCGGCTGCAACCTCTGGAGCGGCCGCGAACAGGACCGCGCCACCGCCACCTGCCGGTTTTGCGACACTGACTTCGTCGGCACCGACGGTACGCTGGGCGGCCGCTACGCTACCGCCGGCGAACTCGCCGACGCCATCGAACGCCAATGGACCGGCGACAACACCAACCGCTACGTCGTCCTGACCGGCGGCGAGCCCCTGCTGCAGGTCGACACGGCCTTCATCGATGCGCTGCATGCGCGCGGCTTCTCGATCGGCATCGAGACCAACGGCACCATCGATCCGCCTGCGGGGATGGACTGGGTCTGCGTCAGCCCGAAGGCCGGCGCCGACCTCGTGGTGCGTCGGGGCCACGAATTGAAGCTGGTCTATCCGCAGGAAGGCGCGGCGCCCGAGAATTTCGCGGGCCTCGATTTCGAGCGCTTCTCGCTGCAGCCGATGGACGGCCCCGACGCAACCGGGAACACCGCGCGCGCGATCGATTATTGCCTGCGCCATCCGCAATGGCGGCTCAGCCTGCAAACACACAAGACACTCGGCATCAGATAGGAATTAGATAGGACTTGGACTTTCAAGATGTGGGAACTGACGAAATCGTTTCGCTTTGAAGCCGCGCATTCCCTGAAGGGAACGACCTTCGGCGCGGCCAGCGAGGAAATCCACGGCCACTCCTTTCGCGCCGAGGTGAGCGTGCGCGGCACCCCCGACCCCGCGACCGGCATGGTGCTCGATCTCGGCCTGCTCGAACGCAGCATGGAGGAGGTTCGCAGGACGCTCGACCACAAGCTCCTGAACAGGATCGAGGCGCTGGAAACGCCGACGCTGGAAAACCTGTCGCGCTTCATCTGGGAGCGGGTCCAGCACGCCGGCAAGATCACCCGCGTCAGCGTTCACCGCGACAGTTGCAACGAGAGCTGCACCTACTTCGGGCCGCAGGGCTAGGAGATACATTTTCCGTCATTGCGAGCGAAGCGAAGCAATCCATTTCGCCGCGAAAAGACAGAATGGATTGCTTCGTCGCAATGACGGCGGCAACGATGGGAACTCCCACATGGACATGTCGCTGATCGAACAACGCAAGGCGCGGGCGCGGAACTGGTTCGAGGCGTTGCGCGACGACATTTGCGCTGCCTTCGAGCGGCTGGAAGACGATGCGCCCGCCTCGCTCTATCCCGGCGACGCCGGGCGCTTCGTGCGCACGCCCTGGGACCGCACCGACCATACCGGCAAGCCCGGCGGCGGCGGAGTGATGTCGATCATGCGCGGCCGACTGTTCGAGAAGGTCGGCGTGCACTGTTCCACCGTGCACGGCGAATTCGCGCCCGAATTCCGCGCGCAGATCCCGGGCGCCGCCGACGATCCCAGGTTCTGGGCGTCGGGCATTTCGCTGATCGCCCACCTGCACAATCCGCACGTGCCCGCGGTGCACATGAACACCCGCTTCGTGGTCACCACCAAGGCGTGGTTCGGCGGCGGCGCGGATCTGACACCGGTGCTCGACCGGCGGCGCACCCAGGAAGACCCCGACACGGTAGCCTTCCATCAGGCGATGAGGGAAGCCTGCGAAGGCTCGAGCCGCGTCGCCGACTACGACAAGTACAGGAAGTGGTGCGACGAATATTTCTATCTGCCGCATCGCAAGGAGGCGCGCGGCATCGGCGGCATCTTCTACGACTGGCATGACTCGGGCGACTGGGACGCCGACCTCGCCTTCACCCAGGACGTCGGCCGCGCTTTCCTGAAGATCTATCCCGAACTCGTCCGGCGCAATTTCGCCCTCGCATGGAATGCCGCCGACCGTGAGGAGCAGTTGATCCGGCGCGGACGCTACGTCGAATTCAATCTTCTGTATGATCGCGGGACAATCTTCGGGCTGAAAACCGGCGGCAATGTGGATTCCATCCTCTCGTCGATGCCACCGCAGGTAAAGTGGCCATGATCGCATGATCAGCTTGTCATGACCGGTCGCTAGGGTGCGATTCGTGTCGTGTATCAAGGAGCCGATCATGGAATTGAAGCCAGGGGATGTCGTCATGCTGAAGTCGGGCGGCCATCCGCTTAGCGTGGTGGAAGTCAACGGAGACAAGATCGCGTGCGTCTGGATGGGCAATGAAGGCGATCTCTTTCGCGAGACGCTGCCGCTAGCCGTGCTTGAACTCGTCGATACCTCCGATGACGAGGATGACGACGACGAGGAAGACGACGACGAAGAGGAAGACGACGAAGAGACCGAGGACAGCAAGGTCGCGTAAGGAACTTTTGACGTCGCCCGGGGCTCACGGCCCGGCGACGTCGTTTCCCGGGATTGGACCCGGTGCGGAGGATCTGATATTCGCGGCGTCAATCGGCCGCAGCTTCCCGCGGTCGTATACCGCCGGAAGTGAAATGGCCGTGACGCAATGACCCAGCTGCCGCGTGCGATGCTGATCGACATGGACGACACCATCCTGTCGGCCTATGGCCGGCCGGAACTCGCCTGGCACAATGTCGCCTCCGAATTTGCCGCCGAGTTCGGGCCGTTCACGTCGCGACAGGTCGCGGCCGCAGTGCTCGATTCCGCGCGAAAATTCTGGGCGGTCGCCGGGGCCGAATGGCGGCTGAAGCTGGATGAGGCGCGGCGCCTGGTGGTCGTGGACGGGTTCGCCGCGCTTGCGGCCGGCGGCCACGCCCTGCCCGCGGATCTGGCGGCGCGGCTCGCCGATCGTTTTACGACCTATCGCGAAGAGGAAATGTTCGTCTTCCCCGGCGCGCACGACGCCATCGACGAATTGAAGGCGCGCGGCGTGAAGCTCGCGCTCGTCACCAATGGCGCGGCCGGCACCCAGCGCGCGAAGGTCGAGCGTTTTGCGCTGTCGAACCGTTTCGATCACATCCAGATCGAGGGCGAGCACGGATTCGGCAAACCGGAAGAGCGCGCCTATCTGCACGCCATGCAGGCGCTGGGCGTTACCGCGTCGGACACCTGGATGATCGGCGACAATCTGGAATGGGAAGTGGTGGCGCCGCAGCGCCTCGGCATCTACGCCGTCTGGATCGACGTGCACGGCGATGGCCTGCCCGCGGGCTCCACCGTGAAGCCCGACCGCACCATCCGTTCGCTGACCGAACTGGTGCCCGGGCGCGCTGACAAGGGCGGCTGAAGCTCCAGCCGCCGGCGCCGATCAGTGCCGAAGCGCCGCCGTGATCATGACCAGACCGCCGACCATCACGGCGGCGTCGAGGATCGCGGTGTGGATATGCACAGGCATCCGCTCGACGAAAGCCCTGGCAAGGAATGCGCCGGGTATCGCGATGGCGCCGATCAGGAGCGCAAAGGCCAGCACCTGCGCGGTGACAACGCCGGCGAGACCGAACACCGAAATCTTGATGACGCTGGTCGCGATCGAGATCACCGCATCGGTAGCGATCACGGCGGCCCCTTCGAGACCGCATGCCATCAACAGCGACAGCAGGATCACGCCGGAGCCGGATGTGCCGCCGACGACAACGCCATAGCCGACGGCGCCGATGCCGAGTCCGGCATCACCGATCCTTACGTCGCGGCGCTTGAGCAGCCGGCGCAGCGGCACGCTCAATATCAGCATGCCGCCGATCACCAGCGCCGCACCGGCACTGGTGAGCCGCGTATAGCCATAGGCGCCGAGCGCGGTCGTCAGCGCGGCTGCACCGATCACGATCAGCGCGCGGCGGCCGTCGGCGTAGCGGAAATAGGCCGCGAAGCGGCTGATATTGGCGAAGATCGCCGATATCGCGATGATCGGCACCACCGGCTCGGCGCCGACCATCGGCACCAGCACCAGCGGCATCAGCGCGCCGGTGCCATAACCCGCAAGGCCGCCGATGATGGAGGCGAACAGCGCCACGCTTCCGACCAGCAAGAGCTGGAAAATCGAAATATCGGCGAAGCCGGCAAGAATGCTCACAGCCGGTGGTCACGGGTGAAGCGCGCGGCGGCCTGGTCGGCAATTGCCGCAAGCGCGGATGGGTCCAGCGGAAAGTCCGCGGCCAGCCATGCGTCTTCCGCCAGCGTCAGCACATGGCCGAGCGCCGGGCCTTCGGCGATGCCGCGGGAAATGAAATCGGCGGCCTTCAGCGGAAATTTCGGCGCGCTCCAGCGTTGCGGCAGGGTGGCAAGGTCGCGCCAGGGCCCGCCCTCGATGCCGGCGCCTGCCCGCGCCCAGGCCAGCATCAGGCGGTCGCGATAGGGATCCTCGCCAAGCCGATAGAGCAGCCGCCGCGCCCGCGCCTGGTCCTTGTCGGCGAACCGCCACCAGCGATGCCCCATCGAATCGAGCGCCTTCGCTTCGGCGTTGGAGAGGCGGAGCCGGGCCGCAACGCGCCTGGCATCCTCGGTGACGGCGACCGAAAGCGCGGCCAGCCGGCGTGCCGCGTTCGGCGGGAGCGCCAGCGCACGTTCCGCCGCGACCATTGCAGCGAACGTGCCGGTATAGGTAACGCCGCCGAAAATCGCCAGCAGCAGGCCGGCGTCGGCCATCGCCTGCACCGCAATGCCCGCCCTCTCCGCAACCACGAGTTTGAGCATTTCCATGCGCACGCGTTCGGCGGAAAGGCTGGCCAGTCCCGCACGCCCGGCGATGCAGGCGAGATATCCGGCGCGATCGGGTTCGCCCGTCCCATAGGCGGCATGCATCCGGAAAAAACGCAGGATGCGCAGATAATCCTCGGCGATGCGCTGGCTGGCATCGCCGATGAAGCGGACGCGGCGCGCGTCGATATCCGCAAGCCCGCCGACGTGGTCGTGCACGACGCCCTCGGCATCGACGGAAAGCCCGTTGATGGTGAAGTCGCGCCGTTCCGCATCGCGAACCCAGTCGCGGCCGAAGGCGACCCTGGCCTTGCGGCCAAAAGTCTCGGCGTCCTCGCGCAAGGTCGTGACCTCGAACGGCTGCGCGTCGATCACCAGGGTGACGGTGCCATGGTCGATGCCGGTGGGCACGCACTTGATGCCGGCCGCCCTGGCGCGGCGAACGACCTCCTCGGGCAGCGCCGTGGTCGCGATGTCGATGTCGCCGGTCGGGATGTCGAGAAGCGCATTGCGGACGGCGCCGCCGACCACGCGGGCTTCCTCGCCCTGGCCATTGAGCAGCGAAAGCGCGCGCGCGGCCGGCCCCGACCTGAGCCAGGGGGCATCCGACAGCACCTTCGCCTCGCTCATTTCTCGGCTCCGGGAATCAGCTTGCCGTCCTCGATATGGGCGGGAATGTAGGTGGAATCCGGCGGCGCGCCGGAGAAATGCGCGAGCATGACGAAGCTGATGATGACCAGCAGCAGCGACCCCAGCACCAGCTTGGCGATCAGATGCGCCGGCCAGGACGAGGACGTGAACACGCCGGCACGGGTGGCAAACAGAAAAATCGCATAGGCCGCGAACGGGATCAGGAAAATCGCGAGTTCGGTCAGGACCGGACGGATCATGCGAGATAAATCCGCTCATACAATACGCGCAGGATGCCTGCGGTCGCGCCCCAGATGTAACGCTCCGCAAACGGCATCGCGTAGTAGGAACGCTCCATGCCGCGAAATTCCCTGGAGTGGATCTGGTGGTTCTCGGGATTCATCAGGAAGGCCAGCGGCACCTCGAAGGCGTCGTCCACCTCGCCTTCATTGATCTTAAGCTTGAAGCCGGGCTTGACCCGCGCCACCGTCGGCAGGATGCGAAACCCGAACGCGGTTCCGTAGAGGTCGAGATAGCCGATCGGCTCGATGAAGTCGCGCTTGAGGCCGACCTCCTCCTCCGCCTCGCGCAGGGCGGCGTCGAGCGGCGAGGCGTCGGTCGCGTCGATCTTGCCGCCCGGAAAGGAAATCTGGCCGGCGTGGCTGGAGAGATGCAGCGAGCGCTGCGTCAGCAGGACCGTCGGCTCGCCATGATCCACCACCGGGATCAGCACCGCCGCAGGCCGCACCGGCTGCTCGTGCGCGATGATCTCGAGCATGCGGTCGTTGCCCGCGTCGCCGGTCCTGGGAATGATGTTGGGATCGACCAGGCCCGGCGGCACCTCGAAATTCAACCGCGCATGGCTCCGCGCGAAAAACTCCGCCGAGTTGACCGGAGCCGCTTCCAGCTTTTTCAGCACCGGCTCGTTCAAACCGCGTCCCTCACCTGCTTTGCATCCGCCATCGCAAAGAATTCGCCGCCGGATTCGATTCCGAACATCTGCCGGCCATCGACCACTCGCTCTTCCCCCATGTCAACCAGATCGTAATAGAGCGCGCGGGTCACTTTCGCCCAAAGATCAGCGCGGACGTGCAGGTACGGCGTCAGCCCGCCGTCGGCCGCCATCTCGAAGCGCAGGCGGTGCGCGGCGTCGCATGGCACCCAGTCGTCGACGTTGGTGCGAAAGCGCAGGAGCCGCCCGCGTTCACCAGCCTCGTTCTGCATCTCCACGGCGAGGAACGGCGCGTCGTCGACGCGAATGCCGACCTTTTCGACCGGGGTCACGAGAAAGTGCTTGCCGTCTTCGCGCTTCAGGATGGTCGAGAACAGCCGCACCAGCGCCGGCCGCCCGATCGGCGTTCCCATGTAGAACCACGTACCGTCACCGGCGATTCGCATGTCGAGATCGCCGCAGAACGGCGGATTCCACAAATGTACCGGAGGCAATCCCTTGCCGGCCGGAGCGGCGTTGGCGGCTTGTCGCGCAGCGACAGTTAGTCCTTCGAGGCCTTCAGCGCCGGTTTGCCCTTGCTTCGCCATTGTTTGCCCTGAGTGTCATCGTTTGCCCTGAGTGTCATCGCCTCATCTGGCACGATTGGTGCACGTGTCCGGAACCGTCCGGACGATTTGGGTCCGTATTCTTGCGGGTCAAGTCGCCATATCGTGATGCCGTTCATACCCTGAAATACCGATAATGTGGGGATAGTTTAATTCAACGAATACATGGCCTTTGCACAGGTTTAGCATGAGGCGCGTGGCATGACGACGCAACCGGCGGTGTCGTGAAGCGGCGGTGTCGTGAAGCGGTCAAGGAGAAAGACATGGCGAATGCAGACGGTGTCGAGAAACTCGAGGACGCGATCGTCCGCTCGGCCGAACAGGTAGCCGATCAGATCCGCACCGCGAAAGAGGCGATCTCCACCGTTATCTTCGGCCAGGACCGGGTGATCGAAAACACCCTGGTGACGATCCTGTCCGGCGGTCATGCGCTGCTGATCGGCGTTCCCGGTCTCGCCAAGACCAAGCTCGTCGAAACCCTCGGCACCACGCTCGGGCTGGACGCCAAGCGCATCCAGTTCACGCCGGACCTGATGCCGTCGGATATTCTCGGCGCCGAGGTGCTCGACGAGAGCAATTCCGGCAAGCGGTCGTTCCGCTTCATCGCCGGCCCCGTGTTCGCGCAACTGCTGATGGCCGACGAGATCAACCGCGCCAGCCCGCGGACCCAATCGGCGTTGCTGCAAGCCATGCAGGAACAGCACATCACCGTTGCAGGCGCGCGGCACGATCTGCCGAAGCCGTTCCACGTGCTCGCCACGCAGAACCCGCTGGAACAGGAAGGCACCTATCCGCTCCCCGAAGCGCAACTCGACCGCTTCCTGATGGAGATCGACGTCGACTATCCCGACCGCGACGCCGAACGCCGCATCCTGTTCGAGACGACCGGCGCGGAGGAGACGCTCGCCAAGGCATCGATGGACGCGGAAATCCTGATCACGGCGCAGCGGCTGGTGCGCCGCCTGCCGGTCGGCGACAGCGTCGTCGAGGCGATCCTGTCGCTGGTGCGCGCCGCGCGGCCCGATCCTGAAGGCAACGACAAGCTGATCGCCTGGGGACCGGGTCCCCGCGCCAGCCAGTCGCTGATGCTGGCGGTCCGTGCCCGCGCGCTGCTCGACGGCCGGCTCGCGCCCTCGATCGACGACGTTCTGGATCTCGCGGAACCGATTCTCAAGCACCGCATGGCGCTGACCTTCTCGGCCCGCGCGGAGGGCCGCACCATTCCCGACGTGATCAGGCAATTGAAGACGCGGATTGGTTGATGGCCGCAGAGAGTAAGGACGCGACAAGGGAGATTCTCGCGATACGACGTGCCGATGGCGAAAGCCGAACGCTCGCCGCATCGCTGCCCCGTCTCGTGCTCGAAGCCCGCCGGATCGCCGCCAACGTCATCCATGGCCTGCATGGCAGGCGTCGCGCCGGCGCCGGCGAAAGCTTCTGGCAGTACCGCCGCTTCGTCTCGGGCGAACCGTCGCAGAACGTCGACTGGCGACGCTCGGCGCGCGACGATCATCTCTATGTCCGCGAGCAGGAATGGGAGGCCGCGCATACCGTGTGGGTGTGGCCCGACCGTTCGCCGTCGATGGCGTTTGCCTCGAAGACCGCGCGCGACAGCAAGCTGGAGCGCGGACTGATCGTCACTTTCGCGCTGGCCGAACTGCTGGTCGCGGGCGGCGAACGCGTCGGCATTCCCGGCCTGATGAATCCGACCGCCAGCCGCAGCGTGATCGACAAGATGGCGCAGGCGATGCTGCACGACGATGCCGCGCGCGCCAGCCTGCCGCCCTCGTTCGTGCCGTCGCAACTCGCGGAGATCGTGGTGCTGTCGGACTTCTGGTCGCCGATGCCGGAAATCCGGACGATGCTGGCGGGGCTGTCGGCCTCGGGCGCGCACGGCACGCTGGTGCAGGTCGTCGACCCCGCCGAAGAGACCTTTCCCTATTCGGGGCGGATCGAATTCGTCGAGCCCGAGGGCGGCGGCGTCATCACCGCCGGCCGCGCCGAGAGCTGGGCCGGCGACTATGTCGCGCGCGTCGCCCGGCACCGCGATGAGATCCGCAACGAGACCAACAGGCTCGACTGGCTGTTCTCGACCCACACCACCAGCCGCTCTGCCGCCGAACTGCTGTTGTTCCTGCATTCGGGGATGATGTCAGCCAAGGGCAACACGCGCGGCTCGACCGTCAAAGCGGGGCGAATCGCATGATCGCGGGTCTCCCCCTCACCTTTGCCCAGCCGCTGCTGCTGCTCGGCCTGCTGAGCCTGCCGGTGCTGTGGTGGCTGCTGCGCGTCATGCCGCCGCGGCCGAGGCGGATCGAGTTCCCGCCGACGCGGCTGCTGTTCGACATCAAGCCCAGGGAAGAAACTCCGTCGCGGACGCCATGGTGGCTGACCCTGTTGCGGCTTGCCGCCGCGGCGCTGGTGATCCTCGCCGCCGCCGGTCCGATCTGGAATCCGCAGACCGCGGTTGGCGGCAGCAATGCCCCGCTGGTGATCCTGCTCGACGACGGCTGGAGCGCAGCGGCGAGCTGGGACACGCGCATCAAGGCCGCCGACGAACTGATCGCCAATGCCGAGAACGACCGCCGCGGCGTGGCGCTGGTTCCGCTCTCCGAGCCGGCGCGTGACATCACGCTGATGCCCGCCGGCACCGCCCGCGTCGCGTTGCGCCAGCTCGCGCCAAAGCCCTGGTCGATCGACCGCGTCGATACGCTTGGCGCGCTCGACCGCTTCCTGAAAGCCACGGGCGACGTTGAAATCGCGTGGCTGTCGGATGGCGTCGACACCGGACGCGGCGACGAATTCGTCGAAGCACTCGGCAAGACCACCGGCGACCGCAAGCTTACGGTATTCGAGGGCGGCGCGTCCCCGACGCAGGCGCTGGTCGCCGCGGAAAATGCCGCAGCCAAGATGACGGTAAAGGTGCTCCGCACCACCGGCGGCGACGCCGCGGGCGTGGTTCGCGCCACCGACGCCAAGGGATCGCCGATCGGCGAGGCCCGCTACGTCTTCGGACCGCAGGATCGCGAAACCGAGGCGGCGTTCGACCTGCCGGTCGAGTTGCGCAACGACATCGCGCGGCTGGAGATATCGGGCGAGCGATCTGCCGGCGCCGTGCAACTGCTCGACAAGAGGTGGCGGCGGCGAGCGGTGGGCGTGGTTACCGGCGCGACCAGCGATACCGCACAGCCGCTTCTGGCATCGACCTTCTATCTCACCCGCGCCCTGTCGCCGTTTGCCGACGTGCGGCTCGGCGACCGCGGCGCGCCGCAACAGGTGATCGCGCAGTTCCTCGATCAGCGGCTACCGATGATCGTGCTGGCCGATGTCGGCACGTTGTCGCCGGAAATCCGCGAGCGGCTGAATGCATGGATCGACCAGGGCGGCGTGCTGGTACGTTTCGCGGGCCCCCGCCTGGCGCAGGCCGATGACGATCTGGTGCCGGTAAAACTCCGCCGTGGCGGCCGCAGCCTCGGCGGCAGTCTCACCTGGGAGAAGCCGCAGCATCTGGCTTCCTTCGCCGCCGATGGCCCGTTCGCGGGACTGGCCGTGCCGAAGGACATCACCGTGAACCGGCAGGTGCTGGCCGAGCCCGACGCCGTGCTCGCGACCAAGAGCTGGGCGTCGCTGGAAGACGGCACGCCGCTGGTCACCGGCGAGCATCGCGGCAAGGGCATTCTCAGCCTGTTCCATGTCGGCGCGGACTCGCGCTGGTCGGATCTGCCGATGTCCGGCAGCTTCGTCGAGATGCTGCGGCGGCTCGTCGATACGTCGGGCTACACCACGAAACCCGGCGCCGGCGTCGCCGGCGAAACGGCCACCGTCGAGACCGTGGCGCCGCTGCGCACGCTCGACGGCTTCGGCGCATTCGGGCCGCCGCCCTCCACCGCGAAGCCGATGCCGGCGGACTACCGCGACCGCGCCACCGCGGAGCATCCGCCGGGCTTCTACGGCGCTGCCGACGGCCCGGTCGCGGTCAACGCGCTGGCGTCGGCCGATCGCATCGCCACGCTCGACACGTCGTCCCTGCGCGCGCAGCGCGCCAGCTACACCAACGCCGAACCGCGCGACCTCCGGGGCATCCTGCTCTCGTCGGCGCTGGCGCTGTTCCTGATCGATGCGATCGTGATCGCGATGCTGGGCGCCGGCCTTGCCGCGCTGTGGCGGCGGCGCACGGCGACCGCGGCTGTCGTGATGGCGCTGATCCTGCCGGCGACATTGATCGTGCCTTCGCCGACGCGCGCGAACAACAGCGACGAGACGGCCATCAGCGCCGTCTCGCAGACGCGGCTCGCCTATGTGATGACGGGCAATGCCGACGTCGACTCCATCGTCAAGGCCGGCATGTCCGGATTGACGCTGTTCCTGGCGCAGCGTACGGCGCTGGAGGCCGGCGACCCCGTCGGCGTCGATCCCGCGCGCGACGAACTGGCGTTCTTCCCGCTGATCTACTGGCCGATCGTGCCGGGCGCGCCCAAGCCACCGCAGGACGCCATCAACCGCATCGACGCCTACATGAAGCAGGGCGGCACGGTGCTGTTCGACACCCGCGACGCCATCGAGGCGCCGCCGGGCGAGAACGGCGCCTCACAGACGCCGGGGATGCGGACGCTGCGCGAAATTCTTTCCTCGCTCGACGTCCCCGAACTCGAGCCGGTGCCGCGCGAGCACGTCCTGACCAAGACGTTTTACCTGCTGCGCGATTTCCCCGGCCGCTTCACCTCGGGCCAGACCTGGGTCGAGACGCTGCCGCGGGAAGAGGACGACGATGCCGCCTCGCGGCCGGCGCGCGGCGGCGACGGCGTGTCGCCGATCATCATCACCTCGAACGATCTGGCCGGCGCATGGGCGATCCGCCCCGACGGCCAGCCGATGCTGCCGCTGACGCCGGGCGAGCCGCGCCAGCGCGAATTCGCCTTCCGCTCCGGCGTCAACATCGTGATGTACACGCTGACCGGCAACTACAAGGCCGACCAGGTACACGCACCGGCCCTCATCGAACGGTTGGGGCAATAGCTCATGAACTACGGTATCGCGTTCACACCCCTGGTTCCGACGATCGTGCTGTGGATCGCGCTCGCCGCGATCGTTGCGATCGCGGCGCTGTTGCTGCTCGGCCGCGCGCGGGGCGCAGCGGTGCGCGTCGCGGCGCTGGCGCTGATCCTGCTGGCGCTCGCCAACCCCTCCTTCACACGCGAAGACCGCGAGCCGCTGTCCTCGGTCGCCGCCGTCGTGATCGACAAGAGCCCGAGCCAGAATTTCGGCACACGCAACCAGGAGACGGCGAAGGCGCAGGAAGCCCTTGTCGATACGCTGAAGAAGATCAAGGGGCTGGAAGTCCGCGTCGTCGAGGCCGGACAGGCCGACGGCGAGACCGACGGCACCAGGCTGTTCGGCGCGGTGTCCTCGGCGCTATCCGACGTCCCGGTCGATCGCGTCGCCGGCGCGTTCCTGATCACCGACGGCCGCGTCCACGACATTCCCGCCAATGCCGCCGCGCTCGGGTTCCAGGCGCCGGTGCATGCGCTGGTCACCGGGCGCAAGGACGAGCGCGACCGGCGTATCGCGATCACGGCCGCGCCCCGCTTCGGCATCGTCGGACAGCCCCAGACCATCACCTACCGGCTGGACGACCAGGGCGTCACCGGCCAGCGCGCCAAGATTGTCGTGCGCCGTGACGGCGAGGTCGTCAACGAGCGCACGATGCTGAGCGGCCAGACCGCCAATGTCGAGATCGACATCAAGCACGCCGGCCAGAACATCGTCGAGATCGAGGCCTCGCCGCTGGAGAACGAACTGACCCCGGTCAACAACCGCGCCGTGGTCTCCATCGACGGCGTGCGCGACAAGCTGCGCGTGCTGCTGGTCTCCGGCGAACCACATTCCGGCGAGCGCACCTGGCGCAACCTCCTGAAGTCCGACGCCAGTGTCGACCTCGTGCACTTCACGATCCTGCGTCCGCCGGAAAAGCAGGACGGCACGCCGATCAATGAGTTGTCGCTGATCGCTTTCCCGACGCGCGAACTGTTCCAGCAGAAGATCAACGAGTTTCACCTCATCATCTTCGACCGTTACGCCCGCCAGGGCGTGCTGCCGATCGCCTATTTCGACAACATCGCACGTTATGTCCGGTCCGGCGGCGCGGTGCTGGTTTCGGCCGGGCCCGACTACGCCTCCACCACCAGCATCTGGCGGACGCCGCTGGATACGGTATTGCCGGCCGAGCCCGTCGGCGTCACCGAAAAGCCCTTCTACGCGCATCTGAGCGACGCCGGTAAGCGCCATCCGGTCACGCGCGGCCTCGAAGGCTCCGCCAACGAGCCTCCGCGCTGGAGCCGCTTCTTCCGCACCGTCGACACGCGCAATGCGACCACCCCGCCTGTCATGACCGGCGCCGACGGCAAGCCGCTGCTGTTGCTGTCGCGCTTCGGCGAGGGCCGCGTGGCGCTGCTGCTGTCGGATCACATCTGGCTGTGGGCGCGCGGCTTCGAGGGCGGCGGACCTCACCTCGACTTGCTGCGGCGGACGTCGCACTGGCTGATGAAGCAGCCGGACCTCGACGAAGAAGCGCTGCGGCTGCAGATCCAGGGCAAGGATCTCGTCGTGCTGCGCCAGACCATGGCAGACAGCGTGCCGCCGGTGACCGTGACCTCGCCGAGCGGCGCCACGAAGGAACTGACGCTGACTGCAAGCGACCCCGGCACCTGGAGCACGACCCTTCCCGCCAGCGAACTCGGCCTCTGGCAGGCGACCGACGGCACGCTGAAGGCCCTGATCAACGTCGGGCCGACCAATCCGAAGGAATTTTCCGAGGTCACTTCCACCACCGAGATGCTGAAGCCGCTGGCGCAGGCGACCGGCGGCGATGCCCGCCGCGTGGCCGACGGCGGCAGCCTCGATCTGCCCCGTGTGGTGCCGGTGCGTGCCTCCGGCATCTTCCACGGTGACGGCTGGATGGGCGTCAGGATGCGCGACGCCAGCGTCGTCAAGGGCGTCGGCGTGCTGCCGATGTTTGCCGGCCTGGTCGGCCTCCTGCTGCTGCTCGGTGCGTTTGCAGCGACCTGGATCCGCGAGGGACGCTAGCTCGGCCTTGAAGCACCGGCCGTTGCAGCAATCACACAGCCGTCCGCCGTTTTACGGGTGCCCGCCGGCGCCACGATTGACAACGTGGTTCCCTTCCGATGTTATAATATAACATTGAGCGGCCACCCCACGCTGGCCGCTCGGGGAAGGCGCAACTCGTCGTGAACTGGTTCCGAAAACACGTGAAGGCTGGCTCGCGGCTGGCGCTTTTCGCGCTGGCGATCCAGTTTGCGGTGTCGTTCGGGCACTTTCACGGGGCGGCCGCGCAGAACGTCCAGATCGGCCTCTCGGACGCCGGTCCCACCTATGCCACGGAGCAGGCCGCGCTTGTCGCAGTCGGCGGCGACACGGCGCGGCTGCAAGCTCCCTCGGATCACGACGACGACCGGCACCATCATCCAGCCGAGGCCTGCGCGATCTGCGCCGTCCTCACGCTTGCCAACAATTATGTGTTCGCCACGCCGCCCGTGCTGCAGCTACCGCAGGCGATCGAGCTTCTCTACCTGACCACCGACGCCGAATTCGCGCATCTCGGCTCGCTGCATCCTCCATTCCAGCCGCGCGCGCCCCCCGCCTCCTGAAATCGACTGATTGATGCACGCCTCCAGGGCATCGCCGCGCCACGCGTGGCCGATTCGCCCGGAGGGAAAATCGGAATCGATCCGTCGCCCATCGACGGAATCAGGATCGGGACAATGACATTCAAGAAGAAACGAGCGCTTCATTTCGGTGGAGCAAGCTGGCTGTTGCTGTGCGCGGCAAGCCACCAGGCAATGGCCCAGGAGGCAGCGGCGCCCTCCTCATCGACGCAACTGCCCGAAATCACCGTGACGGCGCCAAGCCCGATCGTACGCCGCCGCGCCGTTGTTCCGGCGCGCACGCCCGTGCACGTTGCCCGTACGGCACCGGGCCGCACCCGTGAGCGTGCGCCGGAACCCATCCCGGCGCCTGCCGCTCCCGCGCCCCAACAAGGTGCACTACCTGTCGTCACGGACCAATTCGCCACCGTCACGGTCGTGCCGAACGAAGAAATCCGTCGCAACGGCAGCGCCACACTCGGCGATCTGCTGTTCTCCAAGCCCGGCATCACAGGTTCGGAGTTCGCGCCGGGCGCGTCGAGCCGCCCGATCATCCGAGGCCTCGACAACAACCGCGTCGGCATCGTCGAGAACGGACTGGGCAGCAACGGTGCGTCCGATCTCGGCGAGGATCACTTCGTGCCGATCGATCCGCTGTCGACCAACCAGGTCGAGGTCATCCGCGGACCGGCGACGCTGCGCTACGGTTCCACCGCGATCGGCGGCGTGGTCAGCGCAGCCAACAATCGCATTCCGGATGCCTTACCATCCTGCGCGGCACCGTTCTCGACCTACGGCCTCCCCACCAAGGCGCCGCTGGCAAACGTCGGATCGCCGGGCTGCGTCACAGCGGAAACACGGACTGCGGTGACTTCGGTCGATCGCGGCGTAGACGGCGCCGTGCTGCTCGACGCCGGCGGCGGCAACTTTGCCGTCCACGCCGACGCCTTCGGCCGCAAGGCCGGAGACTACGTCATCCCGAGCTATCCGTTTCTGACCGACCCGACGCTGCCGTTCAACGGGCGCCAGCCGAATTCCGCATCGCAGGCCTACGGCGGATCGGTCGGCGGCTCCTATATCTTCGATGGCGGCTTCATTGGCGCGGCGATTACGCAGCACAACGCACTCTACCACATTCCCGGCATCGAAGGCACCGAGCTCCTGACCCGGATCGACGGAGAACAGACAAAGTTCACCACAAAGGGTGAATACCGCCCGGACACCGCGGCAATCGACGCGATCCGGTTCTGGGCCGGTGCGACCGACTACAAGCACAACGAAGTCGGGCTCGCCGATCCTGCCGATCTTGCCTCTCTCGGCGTGCGGCAGACCTTCACCAACAAGGAACAGGAAGGCCGCGCCGAGGTGCAGTTTGCGCCGTTCGACGTCCGCTTTGCCGCACTGACCACCGCTGTCGGCATTCAGGCGTCGCACCAGAAGCTGACTGCGCCGAGCCCTGACGATCCCGGCAGCCCGGTAAACGGGTTGTTCGATCCGAACAAGAACACGAAGGTCGCCGGCTACATCTTCAACGAGTTCAGGTTCAGCGACGTCACGAAAGCGCAGGTCGCCGGGCGAATCGAGAACGCCAGCCTGAGCGGGACGGCGCCAGCCTTTGTCCCCGACGAGTTCGACCTCAACGTCGATCCCAACGCCATCGGTCCCGCCACGGCAGTCAACCGCAACTTCACCCCGAAGAGCGGCAGCATCGGCCTGATCCAGAACCTGCCATGGGATCTTGTCGCCAGCGTCACCGGCCAGTATGTCGAGCGCGCGCCAAGGCCGGCGGAACTGTTTTCGCGCGGCGGCCATGATGCAACCACCACTTTCGACATCGGCAATCCCAATCTCGGCATCGAGACCGCAAAGTCGATCGAGGCGGGGCTGCGACGGGCGACGGGGCCGCTTCGCTTCGAACTCACCGGCTACTACACGAAGTTCAACGGCTTCATCTACCGCCGCCTGACCGGCAACACCTGCGAGGACGGTGTCTGCCAGCTTGGCCCTGGCCTGGAATTGAACCAGGCGGTCTACTCGCAGCAGAATGCGACGTTTCGCGGCGGCGAATTCCAGTTCCAGTACGACGTGATGCCGGTTTGGAACGGCATCTGGGGCATCGAGGGTCAGTACGACATCGTGCGTGCGACCTTCGACGACGGCACCAACGTGCCGCGCATTCCGCCGCAACGGCTGGGCGGCGGCCTGTTCTATCGCGACGCCAACTGGTTCGCGCGCGTCAACCTGCTGCACGCGTTCGCGCAAAACGACGTCGCGCCGATCGCGGAGACGCCGACGCCGGGCTACAACCTGCTGAAGGCGGAGTTAAGCTACAAGACGAAGCTCGATCCGAGTTGGTTCGGCGCGCGCGAGATGTATGTAGGCGTAGTCGGCAACAACCTGCTGAACGAGAACATCCGCAACGCTGTCTCCTTCAACAAGGACCAGGTCCTGCTGCCGGGCATCGGTGTGCGCGCGTTTGCCAACCTGAAGTTCTAGCATTCGCGCTGATGGGTGGCGTTAGCCGATCGTACCGGCTAACGTCCGAGCGGGACAACGGCGGAAGGCAATCCAGATCCGCCGTCCGATGTCCCTGCCCGGACGCAGGATGCACAACCAGTAGATGACGTCGCCCATCAATGCTCAGGTCTACAGCGACGCGCTCGTTCTGCTCGGCACCGCGGGCGTCGTCATTCCTTTGGCCCGGCG
This sequence comes from Pseudomonadota bacterium, assembly GCA_023422775.1. Classification (GTDB taxonomy): domain Bacteria; phylum Pseudomonadota; class Alphaproteobacteria; order Rhizobiales; family Xanthobacteraceae; genus Bradyrhizobium. Next base: position 27,953 of record JAFAGM010000139.1, on the reverse strand, counting down.
GTTCGGCCTCAATCCCGTTCTGGGCTATCTCGGAGCCGGCGCGATCCTGGGTCCTCTTGGGCTCGGATCGTTCATCGAGAGCTTTCCGCTGCTCTACTGGTTCACGGTGGTCGACGCCCGGAACGTCTCCGGCATTGCGGATCTCGGTATTGTCTTCCTGCTCTTCCTGATCGGCATGGAGTTGTCCTACGATCGATTGAAGGCGATGCGCCGCCTGATTTTCGGCCTCGGCAGCCTTCAGATCGCAATCTCCACCGTGGCGATCGGCGCCATCGCGGCCCTTGCAGGCAGCAAGGCGCCGGTTGCGTTCATCATCGGCGCGTGCCTCGCGCTTTCATCGACCGCTATCGTCGTCGAGATGCTTTCCAGGCAAGGGCGGCTCAACACGAGCGCAGGCCGGGCCAGCTTCGCGACGTTGCTGGCGCAGGATCTCGCGGTGGCGCCTCTCCTGCTCTTCATCTCCATCTATGGCGCGGGCGAATCGGGTTCGGTTGTTGGCACGCTGCTGCTCGCACTGGCCAACGCCGCCATCGCGCTCGGCGTGATCGTCGTCGCCGGCCGCGTGGTGATGCGTCCCCTGTTCCGACTTGTCGCCTCGGTGGGCATGAGCGATCTGTTCGTGGCTACGACACTGTTCGTCATCGTGGCGACGGGCGTGGCGGCCGCGGTAGCCGGCATATCGATGGCGCTGGGCGCCTTTGTCGCCGGCCTGCTGCTTGCCGAGACCGAGTTCCGCAAGGCGATCGAGACCGCCATCAGCCCTTTCAAGGGGATCCTGCTCGGCCTGTTCTTTTTCACGGTCGGCATGAACATCGACTTTCGTGAACTTGCCCGCGAACCGGTCTGGCTGGTCGGAGGCGCCCTCGGACTGATTGTCGCGAAGGCCGCCATTCTCATCGTTCTCGCCCGGCTGTACCGGCTTTCGTGGCCGGCCTCACTCGAAATGGGACTGCTGCTCGGGCCCGGCGGCGAATTCGCCTTTGTCGGAATCGGTATCGCGGCAGGGCTTGGTCTGATCGACGCCAAGCTATCGGGCTTCACGATAACGCTTACCGCGCTGACGATGATGCTGATCCCTGCGCTATCGCATCTCGCGCGGCGGCTGGCGCCGATCGTGCGCGAGGACAAGCCGCTTGACCCCGAACTCCAGGCCACGCCGACCGGAGGAAGCGGCCATGCCATTGTCATCGGATACGGCCGGGTCGGACAGGTGGTCTGCACAATGCTCGATCGCCACCAGTTCAAGTACGTTGCCGTCGATAACGATGCCGCGGCCGTTCCGGAGCAACGAAGACAGGGGCGAACCGTCTTTTATGGAGACGCGACAAATCCCGAATTTCTGAATAGCTGCGGCCTTATGGAAGCTGCCGCCGTGATCGTGACGATCAACGAGCCCAGGGGTATTGATGAAATCGTCGCGCGGGTCCGTGCGCTCAGGAAAGACCTGCTGGTGGTTTCGCGCGCCCGCGATGCCGACCACGCGCGGCATCTCTACCAGATCGGCGTCACCGACGCCGTGCCGGAGACCATCGAGGCGAGCTTGCTGGTGTCAGAGGCAGCCCTGATCGGCCTTGGCGTGGCGATGGGGCACGTCGTCGCCTCCATCCACGAAAAGCGCGACGAATTTCGGCAAGAATTGCAGCAGGCAGCGGGAAGCGCAGGCGCCATGCCGACCCGGACGACCGGCACCAGAAGGCGCCGATCGTCCTGAACTGCGACGACGGAGAATCTCCTAGCGCGCCTTGCTCCAGTCCGGACGGATTTCGCCGGAGACGCCGTCGAAGGCGCCGTCGGCCAGTTCCGCCACCAGCAGGCGGCCGTAATCGACCGGACCGGGCATGGTCGCCCGTCCCTTCGGGATGACCTTGAAGCCGACGCGGCCGTAATAGGGTTCGTCGCCGACCAGAATGACGAGGCGATGGCCCTTGGCCCTGGCGTCCTGCAGCGAGCGGTCCAGCAGCATGCGTCCGACGCCGCGGCCGCGAAACGGCGGCTCGACCGTCAACGGCCCGAGCATCAGGGCCGGTGTATCGCCGATGCAGATCGGCAACTGGCGTACCGATCCTACCAGCAACGTGCCGATCCGCGCCGTGAACGACAGATCGAGCAGGTGATCGACATGCTCGCGCAGACGGTAGGCGCTAAGCACGAAACGGCCGGGCCCGAATGTACGCTCATGCAGGCGCTCGATTGCCTGCGCGTCCTTCGGTGTTTCGGCCAGGATGGTGACGTCAAGTTCGCTCATGATGAAGCGCGGGATAGCATCTGGCGGCGGCGCGGTCCATGACTTCGCCGCACCTAAATTGAGCTGCTCAATCCGCCTTGATCGCAGGCTGGGACAGATACGCCAGCAGCTTCATCTCGCGGCGGCCTCGCGTCACCGTATCCAGCACCAGCCCCGAGGAGATCGACAGCATCGCCACGATCATCAAGCCCATCGACAGCACCGCGGTCGGCAGCCGCGGAACGACACCCTGCTCGACATAGGTGACGAGCACGGGGATCGCGAGGCCGATCGAGACCAGCGTGAGGAAGCTGCCGATGACGGTGAAAAAACGCAGCGGCTTCTCCGACCGGTACAGTTTCAGGATGGTGCCGAGAATCCGGAAGCCGTCGCGCCAGGTGTTCAGCTTGCTGAACGATCCTTCCGGGCGCGCATAGTAAGGCGTCTCGATTTCCATCACCGGAAGCGCCAGTTCGAGCGCATGCACGCTCAACTCGGTTTCGATCTCGAATCCGTCCGACAGCACCGGGAATGACTTGACGAAGCGGCGCGAGAACACGCGGTAGCCGGAAAGAATATCCTTGAAGGCCTGGCCGAACACCGCGGAGAGGAAGCTCGTCAGCATCCAGTTGCCGGTGCGATGGCCGGGCCGGTAGGCGGCGACCGACTGGTCGACGCGAAAGCCTACCACCATGTCGAGGTGGTTGTTGACCAGCGCGTCGATCATGCGCGGGGCGCTCGGGGCGTCGTAGGTCGCATCGCCATCGACCAGCACGTAGATGTCGGCATCGACATCGGCAAACATGCGCCGGACCACATGGCCCTTGCCCTGGCAGCGCTCGCTGCGCACGATGGCGCCGGCCGCGCGCGCGACCTCGACGGTGCGGTCCCTTGAATTATTGTCGTAGACGAAAATTTCTGCCGTCGGGAGCGCCTTGCGGAAGCCGGCGACCACGGCCGCCACCGCAGCCTCTTCGTTGTAGCACGGCACCAGGACCGCAATCCGCAGCGCGGGCGTCGTCATTGCAGGCTCACCGAATCAAGGCTTTCCATCGCGCAAACCGGGCGTTACGAACGGCAGGAGGGAAGCATGTCGGTCGGAATGATATAATATGGCGTAAATATCGGCTGGATCGCGAAGAAATCAGGCTCGCAGCAGGGCTAGCGGCAACCAACAAGGTGAACTGAACGTCAACTCCCTGCACGGACAGCCCTAACGCCACGTCGCGATCGGCGCTGCGCCGTGGAGTACTTCGGCGATCCGAAGGCGCGTCCCCCTGGTGGTCTCGGCCGGCAGCGCGCCGGCATCATAGAAGCCGCACTCCACGATCTCATGATTGGGCGCCGGCAGACGATCCTGGCGGAATTGCCTGACGACATAGACCGCGACATGATCGCGCCGCGAGACGTGGCCGTTGAAGAACAGGCCGTGCAGGACAGGGGTTTCCATCAGCTCGATCCGCCCCTCCTCGACCAGCTCACGCCGCAAGGCCTCGAGAAAGGTCTCGCCGACCTCGACGCCTCCGCCCGGCAGATGCCAGCCGGCGACATAGCCGTGCCTGACCAGAAACACCCTGTTGTCGCCATCGAGCACGACGCCGCGGACGCCGAGCGTCATGCCGCGGGCGATCCGCCAGTAAAGATGAAAGCCGCGCCGCAGCAGCGGTTCCGCGCGCCTGCGCAGATGCTCCAGGGCCATCACGCGAACCTCGGATGGACAGCCGTCACGTTTGATCCTTATATCGCCGGCATGATCGTGCGACGGCTCTATATCACAGGCGGTGCGGCGGGGCGCGAATGACGGACACTTTCACGCTGGCGCATCTGTCCGATCCGCATCTGCCGCCTTTGCCCGCGGCGCGCATGCGCGATCTCGCCGGCAAGCGCGCGCTCGGCTATCTCAACTGGACCCGCAACCGTCACAAGTATCACCGCCGCGAGGTGCTGGATGCGCTGGTCGCCGACCTGCAGGCGCAGCGGCCGGACCACATCGCGGTAACCGGCGATCTCGTCAATCTGGCGCTGGAGGCGGAATTCAAGCCCGCCCAGGCCTGGCTCGAAAGCGTCGGCCCGCCGCAGCGGGTGACGGTCGTGCCCGGCAATCACGACGCCTATGTGCGCGCCACCCGGCATCATTTCACCGGGGCGTTCGAACCGTATCTGCGCGGCGACGGCGAGGCCAACGGCGCGCCGTTTCCGTTCGTGCGCAAACGCGGACCGCTGGCGCTGATCGGCGTATCCTCCGCGGTGCCGACGCCCCCGCTGATGGCGACCGGCCGGCTCGGCCGCGCGCAGCTCGACGCGCTCGACCGGCATCTGGCCGACCTGTCGACCGGGGACGCCTTCCGGGTGCTGCTGGTGCATCATCCCCTGCACTCCGATTCGCGCATGAAGCAGCTGACGGATTCGGAGGCGCTGCGCGCGGTGCTGAAACGGCGCGGCGTGGAGCTCGTCCTGCACGGCCACGACCACATCCACTCGACGACGTGGATCGAGGGCGCCGACAGGAAGATCCCCGCGATCGGCGTGCCATCGGCGTCGGCGCTGGCGCACCGGCATTATCCGGCCGCCGCCTACAACCTGTTTTCGATCTCGCGCGACGGCAACAAATGGCGCTGCGTGCAGACCGTACGCGGCATCGACGCCGATTTTCGCGTCAGGCAGATCAAGCAGGCGACGCTGAGCTAGCGTCGTTGCGAGGCGCGAAGCAACGAAGCAATCCATCTATCCGTTATGCCGCGCAATGGATTGCTTCGCTCCGCTCGCAATGACGATGGTTGCTAGAAATTATTCAGGCTCGCATGCAGCGCGAGCGCGAACAGCGCGGCTGCGCCCAGCAGGAATCCGAGCACGAACATGCCCAGGCCGCGGCGGCGCGGCTTCTTCTGCACCGCCGGCTCGACGATCGGGGTCGCGACCATCGCGTGCTCGCGCTCGATCATGCGGCGCGCGACATAGGCGGTGACGGCATCGACGATGACGGGCACGTCATGCGACTCCGCGAGCACGATGCGGCCGAAGCGGGTGTCCTGCACGAAGCGGTAGATGCGCTTGTCGCGGCCCATCACGATATGCGCCACCACGTCGATCCACAGCCGCGGCGTCTCGCCCTCGCTGACGCCGCGGTCGAACAGGTCGACCTGCGCCGGCACCTGCGCGAACAGCGGATCGAGCGCCTCGTTCATGATCTCGAGACGGGCGACCTCGGCATCGCGCAGTTCGACGACGACGCCGGTGCGGTCGGCAGCCTCGATCCGGGCCTGCCGGAGCGCATCGCGCAACCGCGTCGGCCGCGCGTCGCGGACTTCCTTGCCGGTATTCTGCGCGTCTGACATCGCCTGCCGCCTTTGTCCTGAAGGTGTGAGCTCACTTAACCTATCAGCAGCCATAATCGACACAAAGCCTGTTTGTTTGCAAGGGGTTAGCAGTCGGTCATCGCGGACTCATCGAGCCGGACCCTCGCTCCCGCTCCTATGTCGTGACGTATTGGATGAAGAAAAACGCAGGCGGCCCCACCCGGTTTTCCGGATGGGGCCGCCTGTCCCTGGCAGTTTCCCTGGGCTTCCTCGGATTTAATCAGGCGGAGATGCGGGAGGGCTCTTCGACGATCGAAAAGCGCACGCCGGCCTTGTGGCGGTTCTCTTCCGAGACCGTGCGCCAGGCATCCTCTGCCTCCTTGCGGGTCTTGAAGGGTCCCTGCACCTGGGCCGAGCCTTCCACGAGCTTGTGGAAGTTCATCGAACCGAACTCGCCGCCAATCACCCAGAAATTGCTCTTCGTCATGACTAGTCTCCTGCTGTTGACCGGCGCTTAGCCGAACTGGTTCATCGTGTTGTGGGCGCCGCCCGCCTTCAGCGCGGCTTCACCGGCGAAATATTCCTTGTGCTCGTCACCGATATCGGAGCCGGCCATGTTCTGATGCTTGACGCAGGCGATACCCTGGCGGATCTCCTGGCGCTGAACGTTCTTCACGTAGCCAAGCATGCCCTGCTCGCCGAAATACTCCTTCGCGAGATTGTCGGTCGACAGCGCCGCCGTGTGATAGGTCGGCAACGTGATCAGGTGATGGAAGATGCCGGCGCGCTTGGCTGAATCGGCCTGGAAGGTGCGGATGCGCTCGTCGGCCTCGATGGCCAGCGGCGTATCGTCGTATTCCGGCTTCATCAACTCGGCGCGGTTGTACTTGCTGACATCCTTGCCGGCTTCCTTCATCGCGTCGTACACCTGCCAACGGAAGTTGAGCGTCCAGTTGAACGACGGCGAATTGTTGTAGGCCAGCTTCGCGTTCGGAACGACTTCGCGAATGCGGTCGACCATCTTGGCGATCTGCTCGATATGCGGCTTCTCGGTCTCGATCCACAGCAAGTCGGCACCGTTCTGCAGCGAGGTGATGCAGTCGAGCACGCAGCGGTCCTCACCCGTGCCGGCACGGAACTGATAGAGGTTGCTGGCCAGCCGCTTCGGACGCATCATCTTGCCGTCGCGGCTGATGATGACATCGCCGTTGCGGGCGTTGGCGGCCGTCACTTCCTCGCAATCCAGGAAGCTGTTGTACCGGTCGCCGATGTCGCCGGGCTTGTGGCTGACGGCGATCTGCTGCGTCAGACCAGCGCCGAGCGAGTCGGTGCGGGTCACGACGACGCCGTCTTCGACGCCGAGTTCGAGGAAGGCATGGCGGCAGGCGCGAATTTTCGCCAGGAACACCTCGTGCGGCACCGTCACCTTGCCGTCCTGGTGGCCGCACTGCTTCTCGTCCGAGACCTGGTTCTCGATCTGCAGGGCGCACGCGCCCGCCTCGATCATCTTCCTGGCGAGCAGGTAGGTCGCTTCCGCATTGCCGAAGCCTGCGTCGATGTCGGCGATCACGGGCACGACATGGGTCTGGAAATTGTCGATCTTTTCGATCAGCGCCTTTTCCTTTGCCTTGTCGCCTTCCTTGCGCGCGGCATCGAGGGCGCGGAAGATATCGTTGAGCTCGCGGGAATCCGCCTGACGGAGGAAGGTGTAGAGCTCTTCGATCAGCGCCGGCACCGAGGTCTTCTCGTGCATCGACTGATCGGGCAGCGGTCCGAACTCGGAGCGAAGCGCGGCGATCATCCAGCCGGAGAGATACAGATAGCGGCGATCGGTCTTGCCGAAGTGCTTCTTGACCGAAATCAGCTTCTGCTGCGCGATGAAGCCATGCCAGCAACCGAGCGACTGGGTGTACTTGGTGGGATCGGCGTCATAGGCCGCCATGTCGGCGCGCATCAGCGCCGCCGTATAGCGGGCGACGTCCAGGCCGGTCTTGAAGCGGTTCTGCAGGCGCATGCGCGCCACAGCCTCGGCGGTGACGCCGTTCCAGGTCGGCTTGGTTTCGAGGAGCGCCTTGGCTGCGCTGATCTCATTCGCATACGAAGCGGGTCCCTGGATCGCCTGATCGCTGATGCCGCGCGGCTGGTAGTTCATGATCGTAATCCCTTCAAATCGACATTCTTGACAGTGCATTGCGAAACGTGCCGAGAGCTAAACGCCAAAAGAGGAAATTCGTATAGGTGGCTTGTTTTCTATTGGTGATGTATTGTAACATATGAACTTGTCATATATGTCATTTTGTAAATTTTGTAACAAAATCGGGTCAGGAACCCTGCCATGGCCACCGACTCCGGAAAGAAGCTTTTCGTCGGCCCCCGCTTCCGGCGAATCCGCCAGCAGCTCGGCCTGTCGCAGACCCAGATCGCGGAGGGGCTCGGCATTTCTCCGAGCTATATCAACCTGATAGAGCGGAACCAGCGCCCGGTGACGGCGCAGATCCTGCTCCGGCTGGCCGAGACCTACGACCTCGACCTGCGCGATCTCGCCACCGCCGACGAGGACCGCTTCTTCGCGGAGCTGAACGAGATCTTCTCCGATCCGCTGTTTCGCCAGATCGACCTGCCGAAGCAGGAGCTGCGCGACCTCGCCGAATTGTGCCCGGGCGTGACCCATTCCCTGCAGCGGCTCTATGCCGCCTATACCGAGGCCCGCCGCGGCGAAACGCTGGTCGCAGCCCAGATGGCCGACCGCGACGAGGGTACCCGGTTCGAGGCCAACCCGATCGAACGCGTGCGCGACCTGATCGAGGCCAACCGCAACTATTTCCCCGAGCTTGAACAGGCCGCCGAGAATTTGCGCGACGAACTCAACGTCTCTGCGGAAGAATTGTTCGCCGCGCTCGCCGCACGCTTGCGCGAGAAGCACTCGATCGTCACCCGCATCATGCCGGTGGACGTGATGCGCGAGACGCTGCGGCGGTTCGACCGCCATCGCCGGCAGCTTCTTGTCTCCGAACTGGTCGACGGCTCCGGCCGCGCGTTCCAGCTGGCGCTGCAGATCGGGCTTGCCGAATGCGGCGCCACCATCGATTCCATCGTCAACCGCGCCGGCCCGCTCGACGACACGCCGCGCCGGCTCTATCGCATCACACTGGCGAATTATTTCGCGGCCGCTGTCATGATGCCCTATCAGCCGTTCCATACGGCTGCGGAAAACCTGAACTACGACGTGCACGTGCTGGCGCAGCGCTTCAACGCCGGCTTCGAGCAGGTCTGCCACCGCCTCACCACGCTGCAGCGGCCGAACGCGCGCGGCGTGCCGTTCTTCCTGCTGCGCGTCGACAATGCCGGCAACGTCTCCAAGCGGTTCTCGTCGGGCACGTTTCCGTTCTCGAAATTCGGCGGCACCTGCCCGCTCTGGAACGTGCATTCGACCTTCGACACGCCGGACCGCCTGCTCAAGCAGGTGATCGAACTGCCCGACGGCACGCGCTATTTCTCGATCGCGCAGATGCTGCGCCGCCCGGTAGCGCCACACCCGCAGCCGCAGCCGCGCTTCGCGATCGGTCTGGGCTGCGAAATCCGCCACGCGTCGAAGCTGGTCTATGCCGCCGGCATGGATCTGGAGAAGACCGAAGGCACGCCGATCGGCGTCAACTGCCGGCTCTGCGAACGCGAAAACTGCAGCCAGCGCGCCGAGCCGCCGATCACGCGGACGCTGATCCTGGACGAGAACACGCGGCGGGTGTCGTCGTTTGCATTTTCGAATGCGCGGGAGTTGTGAGGACACGGCTCCCTCACCACGTCGTCATTGCGAGGAGCGAAGCGACGAAGCAATCCACTCTTTCTTTGCGCGGCACGATGGATTGCTTCCGCCTACGCTCGTTGAGCTTCGGCGGACAAGTCGCTTCGCTCGCAATGACGTGGATGGAGTGACGACGTAAATAAACATGACATCACGTTTTCTTCACGCGAACCGGCATCCACTTCGCTCGAAAGCGCACTAGCGGCTGCGCTGAATGGACCTGAGGTAATTCACCGCCGCGGCGGCCTCGTGCCGGCTGAAGCGGAAGGTCGGCATGTCAGTGTGAATGGTGGTGAGGCCGTCCTGCAGCCGCTGCACCATGTCGGTGTCGTAGAGTTTCTCGCCGAAGGTGCGGAATGGTGGCGCGAGCGGGTTGGGGCTCTGGCCGGTCGAGCCGACGGCATGGCACCGCCCGCACAGGTTTTCCAGCAACGCCTTTGACCGTTTCTGCTCCGCATCGAGTGCGTGCCCGCTTGCGCTCCAGACCATGGTCGGGAGCAGCGCGAGGCAAAGCAGCCTCGGCAGAGTTGCCGTCTTGATGCCGAACATCTGATCAGTATGCGCCACGCGGCTCAGGCGGCGTTGAGATACATCAAGCCATTCCGGGCAAGATAGTTTCGGATGTGTAGAGCGCAGCGAAACCCATCAGTTGCGACCGTTGCCGCCATGATGGGTTTCGCTGCGCTCTACCATCCTACTGGCCATCCTCACACTTCCGTATGGATGGTGCGCCAGCGCGGCGAGAAGGTCTTGGCGACCAGCAACACGCCGCGCTCGTTGGTTTCCAGTGCGATCTTTTGCGCCAGCATCACATCGCCGGCGACGAGATTGTCCTTTGGTACAAAACACCGCCCGACCAGCGGGCGGCCAAGGGAATCGAGTTCGCACACATTCATGCTGACGCCATAGCGGATCCGGTAGCGCTTGCCGCTGTGGCAGCCGGTGACGTCGAAATGGCGATACTGCCGGTATTGCGCGAGTTGTTCGGGCGTCAGCCACTCTTTCAGGAGCGCGAGCCCGCGCGCCTCGCGATCGCTGTGAAAGCCGAATTCGCGGAGCCGCCGCCAGGCGCCCAGCGCCCGGCGTGCGGCGTCGGCACAACGCCGCCTCAACCGCCCGAACATAGCTGCACCTAGCCGCCGACGAACCGCGGGACGAACAGCGTCTCTTCCGCCTTGGGATCGAACTTGCGGATCACGGTCGGGTCGCCTGTCGGCGTGCGGACCGCGGCGGTATAGCCGTCCCGCATCAACGCATTGAAGCGCTGCTCGGCTTCCAAGAGGGCCGCAGCATCTGCCGGGTTGAACTCGTGCCGGCTGTCTCCCGAGTGATCCATGATGATTTGCGTTGCCATCCCTGCACTCCCTTACTGGACGAAGGCGGAGAAGCTAATGCGAAGCCGAAGGGAAAGTTCCCTCGGGCCGCGGATCAAAGTGAGCGGCCGGCGTGGACGCAGCCTGATGCAAAATAATGCAGCTCGCACCGCCTGCCCATGGCGGCATCGGTCAGATCTCCGCAAATACCTCCAGCAGATTTCCATCCGGGTCCCTGAAAAACAGCGTACGATGGCCGAAGACCTGATTTGTCGGAGGTTCGAGCAGGTCGATGCCCTGCTTCACGAGCGCGTCGGCGCAGCGATCGACGTCGGGCGCGTCAACCTTGAAGGCAAGTTGAAGCGAGGCGCTGCCGGCGGGTGTCGGCGCATCCTTCGCTGTCCGGTGCGGCCGCGACAGTGCAAGGGTGTTACCGCCGACCTGATATTCGATCCAGCCCGGAGAAAGCTCACGCAGGAGTGAAAATTTGAGAATGTCTCCATAGAAGGCGCGCATCGCCGCCATGTCGCGTACAAGTATGACGGTGTAGTCGATCGACCGGATCGCCTGGAAGGGCGAAGCGGAATGCGGAATCCGTTCGTTCACGTTCGATATCCCATCATGTGTTCCTGAATTTCTGGTACCTGCAATTGTCGCATGGCCGGTGACGCCGCAACAACTCGTTTGGTCAAGATCGATCGGATGCCGGGATGGAAGCCCGCTCCGCCGGCTGGAATTGCAACCGTGGTGGGATTGGCGGCTTGTCTACCGTAGCTCGCGAGAAGCGAAGGCTTGAACGACATGTCCCTCGAACAACTGGGCCACACCATCCTGGAGTTCATCAAGCTCCATCAGGCCTGGGCCGCGCCGGTCGTCTTTGCGCTGGCGTTCGCGGAATCGCTGGCCTTCCTCTCCTTCTTCGTGCCGGCCTGGGCCGTGCTGGTCGGCATCGGCGCCATGATGAAGACGGCCGACGTTGCGTTTCTCCCGGTGCTATTGGCCGGTGCGCTCGGCGCCGCCCTCGGCGACTGGCTGTCGTACTGGATCGGCTACACCTGCAAGGATCGGATCGCGCGGATGCGGCCATTCTCGACCCATCCGAACCTGCTCGTCCGCGGCGAGGACTTCATCCGCAAATGGGGCGCGCTCGCGATCTTCATCGGCCGCTTCTCCGGCCCCCTGCGCGCCTCGGTGCCGATCGTCGCCGGCATGCTCGGTATGCCGCAGAAGACGTTTCAGATCGCCAACTTCACCTCCGCGCTGGTCTGGGTGGCGGTGCTGCTGGAGCTCGGCGACGTCGGGGCGCTGACGTGGGGCTGGCTGACGAACCTGGCGAACAGGCTGTGGGGGTAAGGACGCCCTGTCGGCGCCTGGCGCGGCTGTTGCCATGCGGGCTCGATCCGGTTCATCATGGCGTGACATGAGCCCAGGCCTGACCGGGATGCGCGATGCTCCGCAGTCGAAATGCTCTGTCATTGATGTCGCTCCTTGCGATCCCTTTCCTTTATCTGTTTGCCACCGCAATTTTCGCGACAGCGACCGTGTCCGGCGCGACAGCCGGCGAGCCCAGGCGCGTCCTGCTGCTGCATTCGTTCGGTCCGCGCTTCATGCCCTGGAGCGCCTATGCCGAAGCCATTCGCTCCGAGATCAATCGGCAATCGCGCAAGTCCGTGGACTTTGTCGACCACGTGCTCGTCAATGCACGCGCGAGCGACCTGCAGGCTGAAGCGCCGTTCGTCGAATATCTTGGCGCCCTTTACGCCGGCCACCCGCCCGACCTGATCATCGCCTTCGGCGGACCGGCGGCGGCCTTCGTGCAGCAGCATCGCCAGCGTCTTTTTCCGGCGGTACCGATGGTCGTTACGGCCGTCGACCACCGCCGGGTGCAATACGAGAAACTGACCGGGAACGATGCAGTCGTGCCGGTCGAAAACAATGTCCCTGCCGTTTTCGAGAACATCGTGCAGGTTCTGCCCCGCACAAAAACCATCGCGATCCTGATTGGCGCCTCTCCGATCGAACGGTTCTGGACGGAGGAATTGCGCCGGGAGCTCGCGCCACTGGCGAACCGGGTCCAGCTCAGGTGGTACAATGAGCTTCCTTTCGACGCCATTCTCAAGGATGCGGAAAACCTTCCGCCTGACAGCGCGATCTTCTCGGTCCTCATGAATGTCGATGCGGCCGGCGTCGTGCAGGAGACCGGCAATGCGCTGAACAAGCTCGCCGCCCGCGCCAACGCGCCGATCTTCACGTACGACGACTCCTATTTCGGCGGATCGATCGTCGGCGGGCCGATGTTCTCCATGGAAGAAGGAAGCAGGATCGCTGCGAACGTCGCGATGCGCATCCTCGACGGCGAAAGGCCCGGTGACATCAAGACCCCGCCCATCAAATACGCAGCCGCGAAATTCGACTGGCGGCAGATGCAGCGCTGGGGAATCAGCGAGAGCAACCTCCCGGCAGGCAGCAGCATCCTGTTCAGGCCGCCCACCGCGTGGGAAAGCTATCGCTGGCAGATCGTGACGGCTTGCGCGGTGGTTGTCTTTCAGGGCGCACTCATCCTGCTGCTGCTGCTGGAGCAGCGGCGGCGTCACCTGGCGGAGATGGACTCCCGGCAGCGGGTGATGGAACTGGCCCATGTCAATCGCTTCTCGACAGCCGGCGAATTGTCCGCGTCGATCGCGCACGAAATCAATCAGCCGCTGGGTGCGATCCTGGCCAATACCGAAACAGCCCAGCTCATGCTGCAGTCGCCGACCCCCGACCTCGCCGAACTGAAGGAGATCGTCGGCGATATCTGGCGTGACGATCGAAGAGCCAGCGAAGTCGTGCGGCGCCTGCGCAGCTTCGTCACCAAGGCCCCCTTTCAAACGCAGAAGTTCGATCTGAACGATCTGGTTTCCGAATCGGTCGAGTTCCTGTCGGCTCATGCGCGGTCGCGCGAGATCACGATGCGATGCGAGCTCTCGCGGACGCCGCTCCCGTTCATCGGCGATCCGATCCAGTTGCAGCAGGTCGTGACCAACCTCGTTCTCAATGCAATGGATGCCGTTCGCGATGTGCCGCGCGCGCAGCGCGCCGTGACGGTGACGACAAGCCGGCATCGTCGCACCGCCGAGATCCGCGTGGAGGACACCGGGCCGGGCATACCTCCGGAAATCGCGTCGAGGATATTCGAGCCGTTTTTTTCGACCAAGGACCACGGCATGGGCATGGGCCTTTCGATCGCCCGCACCATCGTCAAGGCGCACGAGGGACAGATCGACGTCGAGAACAGCAACGGTGCGGTCTTTCGAATCAAACTGCCATTGAATGGCAGGAACGGCGGCACATCGGCAGTGGCAGGATCGGTGGGGCAAAATGGCGCTGATTCCGGGAAATGACTGGAACCGCGCGGCGCGGTTCGCCGGGACGACTTGGTGAGCCAAACATCGTCAAATCGAGGACTGCGGGTCCGGCGCAGTCGTGAGGCTCAACCGCGAGTTCATTGAAACGGGATAGCATCTTCCGTCAATACTCCAGATCGAGCAGAGGCAGACCACGCTTGCAAAGCAGCCTCTAGGCATCCCAGATCTTCCGTTCCGTCCACCCCAGCTCCGCGAATTCACCAGCGCGCAACGGCGCTTCGCCGACCGAGAAGAACTCGTCGAGCTGCGGCGGACTCACCGACGTGCCTGAGAGGATGGCGTGGGCCTGGCCGCGGTGGTGGATGTCGTGCTGGAACAGATGCAGCAGCAGACGGTCCATCCGTTCGCGCTGGATGGTGGTGCCGCGATGCACGGAAACGATCTGCTGCAATCCAGCGCCGTCGAGCGCTTCGACGACGGCGAGCAGGCGCCGATCCACCGCGGCCTGCGCTTCCTTCAGCGCGGCGACGGTTTGACAAGGCTCCTGGTCCGCCCAGGCGGCCGGCCCGAGCGTGCCGCCTTCCATCGCATCGACGTAGAAATGGTCGATGATCAATATGTGATTGAGCGTGGCGCGCAGGCTCGGAAAGAAGCCGGTGCGTTTGGCGGTGAATTCGTCCGGCGTCAGCCGTTCGCAGGCCGTGAGCAGGCGGTGGTTGGCCCAGGCGTTGTTGTACGCCATGGTGCGGTAGGGAAGCAGGTCATTCATTGGCGTTGCCAGCCAGTAGCCCGCATGAGCGTGGTCTCCACCGTCATTGCGAGGAGCGAAGCGACGAAGCAATCCATCTATCCTCCGAGCGGAGAAATGGATTGCATCGCTTCGCTCGCAATGACGACCCCGCGATACGCCGCGTATGTCCTACTCCGCCGCCTGCTGCGTCGGCGCGTCCAGCACTTCCAGCACCTTCGGCGGCGACATCGGCAGGGCGTAGAAGCGTTTGCCGAGGGCGTTGTAGATGGCGTTGGCGACCGCCGCCATCACGGGCACCAGCGGCACTTCGCCGACCCCCTTGACGCCTTGCGGGTGTTTCGGGTTCGGCACCTCGACCATGATGCAGTCGAGCATCGGCAGGTCCGAGCAGACCGGCATGCGATAATCGAGGAAACCGGGATTATCGACCTTGCCGTCCTTCGTATAGATGTATTCCTCGTTCAGCGCCCAGCCGATGCCCTGCGCGACGCCGCCCTGGAGCTGGCCCTCGACATAGCCGGGATGGATGGCGCGGCCGACATCCTGCACGGCAGTGTAGCGGGTCACCCGCGCGATGCCGAGATCGACGTCGATCTCGACGTCGCAGACATGCGTGCCGAAGCCGCCGTCCGCGCCCGTGGTGTTGAGCTGCACGCCGGCACCGATGGGTCCGCCCATCGCAGGCGCCTTCTCGGCGAGCTCCTTCAGCGTCAGCGGCTCGAACTGGCCGGCGTTCGGGCTCACTGGGTGCGCCGCGCCATTCTCCCACTTCACCGCCTCGGGATCAATCTCCCAGATTTTTGCGGCGCGCTCGCGCAGCGTCTGGATGATCTTTTCGGTCGACTGCGTCACCACGATCGAGGAGGCGAACAGCACGCGGCTGCCGCCGGTCAAGTTGGAGAAACCGACCGTCTGGGTGTCGCCGATGATGACGGAGACGCGACGGTAGTCGATGCCGAGCAGTTCGGCGCAGATATTGGCGATGCCGGCCCGCGAACCGCCGATGTCGGGATGGCCCGTGGTGACGACCACGTTACCGTCTTCGGTGATGTTGACCTGGGCTGAGGATTCGCCGCCGGCATTGAACCAGAAGCCGGACGCCACGCCCCTGCCCTGAAGTTTGCCGAGCGGCGCCTTGTAGTGATCCGAGTTCTTCGCGGCTTCCAGCGTCTCGATGAAGCCGATGCGCGGGAAAGTTGGTCCGTGTGCGGCCTTGGTGCCTTCCTTCGCGGCGTTTTTCAGGCGGAAGTCGAGCGGGTCCATCTTCAGCGCTTCGGCGACTTCGTCGAGCACGCATTCCACGGCATAGGCGCCGATCGGCGCGCCCGGCGCGCGGTAGGCCGCGACCTTCGAGCGATTGGAGACGACGTCGTAGCCTTCGGAAAGCAGGTTCGGGATGTCGTAGGGTGTGAAGCTGCAGCCCGCGGCGCCGCGGATCGGCGAACCCGGGAAGGCGCCGGCCTGCAGATAGAAGGTGCCGTGCGCGGCAACGATCTTGCCGTCCTTCGTGGCGCCGATCTTCACCGTGCTCTTCGAGCCCGAGGTGGGGCCGGTCGCGCGCATGACTTCCTCGCGCGTCATCACCATCTTCACAGGGCGACCGGATTTCTTCGCCAGCATGGTCGCGAGCGGTTCGAGATAGACGATGGTCTTGCCGCCGAAACCGCCGCCGATCTCGGCGGGGATGGCACGGATGTCGCTCTGCGGAATGCCTGTCAGCATCGACGTCATCGCGCGCACCATGAACTGGCCCTGGCTGGAGCTCCAGATCGTGGTCTTGCCGTCGGGCGCGACCGAGATCAGGCACGCATGCGGCTCGATATAGCCCTGATGAACCGGACGCGTGGTGAAGGTGCGCTCGATGATGATATCGGCCTTCTTGAAACCGTCGGCGATGTCGCCCTTCTTGTGCTCGAGGCGGCCGGCGATGTTGGAAGGCTTGCCCTCGAACTTGTTGAACTCGTGCAGGATCGCGGCATCCGGCCTGATCGCGTCCTCGATCTCGATCGACCAGGGCAACACTTCGTAATCGACCTCGATCAGGCTGCAGGCTTCAGCGGCGATCGCCTCCGTGGTCGCGGCAACGGCAGCTACGGGGTGGCCGGGAAACAGCGCCTTGTCGCGCGCCATCACGTTGCGGCACATCCAGCGCATGTCCTGGATGCCCAGCATCACTGCGCCCTTCTCGATCGTAAAATCGACGATGTCCTTCGCGGTGACGACGGCCTTCACGCCCGCGAGCTTCTCGGCCTTCGAGGTGTCGATTCCCTTGATGCGCGCATGGGGATGCGGGCTGCGCAGAACCTTGCCCCAGATCATGCCGGGCATGTTGGTGTCGGCGGCGAACTGGGCGCGGCCGGTGACCTTGTCCATGCCATCAGGGCGAATAGTGCGCTGGCCGATCCACTTGTTGTTGGTGACGACGTTCATTGGGCTGCTCCAGCTTTTTATTGGGCGCGCATTTCAGCCGCGGTTTCCATCACCGCGCGGACGATCTTGTCATAGCCGGTGCACCGGCAGAGGTTGCCGGCGAGCCAGAAGCGGACTTCCTCCTCGCTCGGGTCGGGACTCCGCTTGAGCAGCGCGTCGGAGGCCATCAACATTCCCGATGTGCAGATGCCGCATTGCAGCGCCGCCATCTCCAGGAATTTCTGCTGCAGCGGATGCAGCTTGTCGCCCTGCGCCATGCCTTCGATGGTCCTGATCTCGTGGCCCTGCGCCTCGACGGCGAGCATCAGGCAGGAGCATACCAGGCTGTCATCGAGCGTGATCGAGCACGCGCCGCAATCGCCGGAGGCGCAGCCCTCCTTGGAGCCGGTGAGATTCAAGGTCCCGCGCAGCGCGTCGAGCATGGTGTCTGACGGCTCGCAGAGGAATTCCATCGGCTCGCCGTTGATGGATGTAGTGACGTGAACTTTTGCCATGAAGATTATTTCCCGATCTCAGTTCTTCTGGGTCGCGCGTTTGGCAGCGATCGCAGCGGTGCGCTTGAGCAGCACGCCGGCGACCCTGGTGCGGTAGGCGATGGTGCCGCGCTTGTCGTCGATCGGACGGCAGGCGGCCGAACAGGCGGCCGCGGCTTTCGCCAGCGCCGCATCGTCGAGCTTGCTGCCGATCAGCGCCTTCGCGGCGTCTTCCACCAGCAGCGCGGTGGGCGCGACCGCGCCGAGGCCGACTCGGGCCGCAGCGACTACGCCGTCCTTGATCGTCAGACTGACGCCGACGCCGACCACGGCGATGTCCATTTCGGTGCGCGGTATCATGCGCAGGTAAGCGTCGCTCGATCCGGGCGGGCGCGGCGGCAGCTTGAAGCTGACCAGGATCTCGCCCGGCTTCAGATTGGTGCGGCCGGGACCGGCGGGCACATCCTCCACCTTCAACTCGCGGCGGCCGTTCGGCCCCTGCACGGTGACGACGGCGCCGGCCGCGACCATCGCGGGTACGCTGTCGCCGGCGGGCGAGCCGTTGCAGAGATTGCCGCCCGCGGACGCCCGGCCCTGCACCTGCTTCGAGCCGATCAGATTGACCGCTTCCAGCACGCCGGGCCAGACCTTGCCGAATTTCGGGTGGTCGTGGAGCGTCATGCCGGAGACCGCCGCGCCGATCCGAAAACTGCCGTCGGCGGCCTGCTCGATGGTGGTCATCTCGGGTATTTTCTTGATGTCGACGATCACGCCGGGCTTGAGCACCCCGGATCGCATCTGCACCAGAAGGTCGGTGCCGCCGGCCAGGATGCGCGCGGCGCTCCCTGCCGCGGCGAGAGCACCAATCGCTTCATCAAGCGAGGTCGGCGCCAGGTATCGGAGTTCCGTCATGGATTCCGCTATCTCCCATTTTATCTGCCCGCCCCATATGGACGACGGCCTTATCCCGGCCCGGCAGTGCGGGGGGGAGCCTACACAACGGGAGGCGGTTGGAACAGCCTGCGAGATCAGGTTCAGGCGACAAGCTCCTATGCGCAAGGCAGGGCTTGTGGGGCCATTACTCCGAGGCGAGCGCTGGGCGGAGGCCCATCCGCCGTCATTGCGAGCCAACGGGTCGCAATGACGGGGCTGAGGCCGTTGGCTAATCGGTCCCTCCCGTCTAGAATCGGACTCTGGACTCACGCTTCCCCGGGGGACATGAATGCCGCTCTTGAGGTTCCTCGTCGCTGCCGCGGTATCCCTGTCCCTTTCATCCCTCGCCATCGCCCAACCGGCCCCCGCTCGCCCCGCGCCGGCCCGGCCCGCGGCAGTGCAGCCGAACCCGGCGGCCGCCAGCGTTCCCGCCCGGCCGGTCGCCAGGGCCCCATCGCCCCGCGCCGCCGCCTGTCACAACGGCATGTCGTTCGACCGCTTCCTGGGTGACCTGAAACAACGGGCAGTCGCCGAGGGCGTGTCGCAGCGCGCGCTCGCCGCGGCCTCCCCGTACCTCACCTACGACCAGAGCATCGTCAACCGCGACCGTGGCCAGCGCGTGTTCGGCCAGGCATTCACTGAATTTTCGCGGAAGCGGGCCTCCGACGGCGCGGCAAGGAATGCGCAGGCGCGAATCAGGATGCATGCGGCGGCGTTCGACCGCGCCGAGAAGGAATTTGGCGTGCCGCCGGCCGTGATCGCCGCATTCTGGGGGCTGGAGAGCAGCTTTGGCGCAGAGCTGGGCAAGCTGCATACGCTGCCCTCGCTGGTGTCGCTGGCCTATGACTGCCGCCGCTCCGAGATGTTCCAGAAGGAGACCATCGCCGCGCTGAAGATCATCGACCGCGGCGATCTTACGCCCGACGAGATGATCGGCTCATGGGCCGGCGAACTCGGGCAGACGCAATTCCTGCCGACGCACTATTTCAACTATGCGGTGGACTATGACGGCGACGGCCATCCCAATCTGCTGCGCAGCGTGCCCGACGTGATCGGCTCGACTGCGAACTACATCGCCAAGGGATTGAACTGGCGGCGCGGCGAGCCGTGGCTGCAGGAAGTGCGCGTACCGCAGAACTTCCCGTGGGAGCAGTCCGACCTCAGCGTCAAACTCTCGCGCGCGAAATTCTCGCAGCTCGGCGTCACCTATCCCGACGGCCGGCCGCTGCCGAACGACGACATGCAGGCTTCGCTGCTGCTGCCGATGGGCCGCACGGGCCCTGCGTTCCTGGCCTACGCCAACTTCGCCGCCTACACCGAGTGGAACAACTCGCTGATCTATTCGACCACCGCCGCCTATCTCGCCGCCCGCATCGCCGGCGCCCCGTCGATGCGGCAGCCGTCGGCACCTGTGGCGCAACTGCCGCTCAACGAACTCAAGGAGCTGCAGCAGCTTCTGGTGCGCGCGGGGTTCAACGTCGGCAAGGTCGACGGCATCATGGGGCAATTGAGCCGCACGGCGGTAAAGGCCATGCAGGTGAAACACGGATTGCCGGCGGATTCCTGGCCGACGGCGGAATTGCTGGCGCGAATGCGCGGCGCACCGCGCCAGGGCGCGTCGAACTGACCTTCCGTTGTCATTCCCCGCGAAGGCGGGGAATCCAGTACGCCCCGGCCTTTCCGCTCAATCGCAACAACCCTGGATTGCTGGATACTGGATCGCCCGGTTAAGCGTTCCCGGCAATCACCGGCAGTAGTCCCAGAAGCCCTGGGTGCGGGATGGGTCGGTATAGTACCAGCACATGCCGGGCGCTGGCGCTGCGCCGGCCCAGGCGGCTGCCGTCGCTGCCGTCACCATGCCGATCGCCGCTCCGGCCGCAATGGCACCGCCCCTCGGCCAGCCGTACCAGCCGGGCCGAGCCCATCCCCCATGGCCTCTCACCACCGTCGTGCCGCGCACCGCGACATTGCCGCGTGGTCCGACAACGGCAGTACGACCGCGATACGCGCCGCCGCGCGGTCCGACCGCCGCGCCGCCACGATGAACCACGGCCCCGCCTCTCGGCCCGACGGCCGCCCCGCCCCGGCGACCCGCTGCGCGTATTTCGATCGTGTCGCGCGATCCCAAAGCGGGTTCGCTTATGGCGGTTGGGGTTAACGGTGCCGCCGACAACGTGCTGCCGGGTGCCGCCGTCAAGACCCCGATGACGAGAATAAAAGTTGCTGCCTTCAGATTGTTCTTCATTGGCTTCCCTATGGATCGGTTAACAGACATATCTTCGCACATGCGATCGCGATTACTGTCCGCTCTTGAAGAGCAGATCGATTGCCTCAATCACCTTTGCCTGAGGGTGCGCCTTGCAGTAGACGATCACTTGGTGCTCGCCCGACTTCGCCCGTGTGATGTGAGCGTAATGTTTCTTCGCCAGACCATTGTACCAGCCACTATACCATGCAGCGAGATAGTCGGCGTCTTCCTGGAATGTGTTGGCCAACTGAGCGCAGGTTAGCGTCTGAACATCGATAAAGCCCTTCGAGTCCATGTAGGTCGAGAGGGGAACCTGGGCGCGAAGTGGCGCGATCGAAACCATAAATGCAGCGACCGCGAATCCCGCCCGGCACGACAGCGATTGTAGATTCATCAATATCTCCTGTTGCTCTGACCCGAATAATCGATTGCGCACCAAGGAACGTCGCGCAGGTAAACCGCCAGTGACGATCGGGGTGTTACGATGTTGAACCAGCACTCGAAGTGGTCGAGGCAGGAAACGACATCGCGTAGTCTGGTTTGGTCGCCGTTGATCGCTTTCTATTCAAAAGGAAACACGCGTTTCCACTCGTCTTTCATGCTGACCATGATCCAGCCGTTGGAATCCGCCGCGTCGAGTGCTTTGTCGAGTTTCCCGAATGGGGACTTCCGATCGTAGGCATACTCACGTGCGGCATCGGTGTGATGCACGATCAACCCAAAACGCTTCCCGGGCGACAGTGTCGCCCATTGCAGCATCTGGAAATCGCCATCGGAGTTGCCGAAGGCAGCAATCGGCCGACGACCAATATGCGAGTGGATGCCGACCGGCTTGCCGGGCCCATCGTCCACGAGATCAATCACAGGTAGGCGGACCAATTGCGGCGCACCCTTGTCGACCTTGAATTGGGTCTTGATACTCGATCCAACGACCCGTTCGGGCGGGATGCCGTAGACACGCTCACTCCATGGACGCATGAACTCAATGCCGCCGCCGGACACGATGAAGGTCTTGAAGCCGTTGGCACGGAGATAAGTGAGCAGCTCCAGCATCGGCTGGTAAACGAGGTCCGTATACGGCCTGTTGAATTTCGGATGGCGCGCGCTCGCGATCCAGTCGCTGGCGATCTTTTCGAACTCCGCCGCCGTCATGCCGGCATGTGTGGCCATAACGAGCTCGACCAAACCCTTCTCGCCGGCCCTGGCCAGCGAGGCGAGATCTCCCTCGAGCACGGCCTGGAAGGGCTGCTTCCGCTTCCATTCCGGATGCCTGGCAGACAGCGCCTTTACCCGGTCCAATGCGAACGCGAGTTGTACGTACATCGGCTGCTCGCACCAGAGCGTGCCGTCGTTGTCGAATGTCGCGATGCGCTCCGGCGCGGGCACGAAGTCCGGCGTTCCCTCCTGCGTCACGGCAGAGACGAAGGCCATGATGGCCTTCTTGGACGGGCCTTCGTTCCACGAGGGAAGAGGGGCCGACTGCGCCAGTGCACGGCCGGCCAACAGCGTCGCTGCGGCCGTCACCAGCAAGCCTGCCAGCATCGAGCGTCGATCGATGGGAGTTCGCTTCATTCCGATCATGAGTCTTTTTCGCTCTCATACATGGGCCAAAATGGAACGGCTCCGAGAGCGTCGGAGCCGTTCGGCGTATGTGGTCCTAGTTGCCCGTGGGGAGGCCGATGCTGAATCCGTCCTTGGCGAGTTGGTCCCTAAAGAACTGGAACCGCTGATACTGTGTGAGGGTGATCGGTCCGGAGTAGCCTTCGCTCTGCAGCTTCCGCGGAGGATACTTCACGTAGGTCTGCATCAACTCCTTGGTCGCAGCATTGATCGTGACCAGAGTCCAAGTGTGCTCCGTGTAATTGTTCATGAAGATGTCGTAGCGCTCCTGCGGATCCTGCCAGAGATCGAACACCTGGGGAACGGTCGCGACGTAGGACTCCGGTCCCTTCCAACCAAGGTTGCTGTCGACCGCGAGCCCGCCCGTTTTCACGCCGTTGTCGCCGCGAAGGTTGAAAACGGCCTTGTAATTGCCAACGCGGGCCGCGCCTGGCGTAAGTTCGTTCTCGGTGAAGTAGAACCAGCTCTTGCGTTCCGACTTGCCAGTGCCGAATAGCACCGGTGTCATGTCGTAGCTGTCGAAGATAATGGGTTTTCCCTCGCGGTCGTTCTCCGGCAGCTTGACGCCGCCGAGCTTGGCGAAGGTCGCCATGTAGTCCAGGCCGCCGACGATATCGGCATTCTTCGTGCCGGCCTTGATGCCCGGTCCCCACGCGATGGACGGAACGCGGTTGCCACCTTCACGAACCGTGCCCTTGGTGCCGCGCATAGGTGTATATCCGGCGTCCGGATAGACGTCCTGCCAGGCGCCGTTGTCCGTCGTCCAGAAAATATACGTGTTCTTGTCGAGACCGAGGGCGCGCACCTTGTCCACGATCCTGCCGATCCGGACGTCATTTTCGACCACCGAGTCGGCATATTTCGACTTCGACATCGACTTGCCCTGGAAATCGGGTGCCGGCATGTTGGGCTGATGCACCTTCATGAAGTTGACGTTCATGAAGAAGGGCTGCCCCGATGCCTTGTTGCGCTCGAGGTAATCCAGCGATGCCTTCTCGACATAGTCGTCGAAGAAGGGAATGCCGACCACGCCCTTGTCCGGCGTGTTCACGTACTGGCCATTGATCTTGAAATCTTCCTTCGCCGGCTGACCGGCATTGCCGGACATCGCCCCCTTGGTCACTCGCACGAACATCGCCCTCAGTTCGGGATCCATGTCCGGAAACCAGGTCGGGTCGGCGTAGGTGTAGGCGTTGAGATGGTACAGGCCGGCGTACTTCATCTCGTCGTAGCCTTGCGCGTTCGGCAACGCATAGTCGGCTTCGCCAAGATGCCATTTTCCTGCGAAGAACGTCTTGTAGCCGCCCGTCTTCAGGACCGAAGCCAGCGTCCATTCCGCCGCCGGCAGGCCGCCGCCCTGCCCCTGGAATGCAACCGTGGTCATCCCGCTGCGGTTCGGAATGCGGCCCGTCTGCATCGCCGCACGACCGGGGGTGCAGCTCGGCTGAGCGTAGAACGACAGGAACTGCATGCCCTCGGCCGCCAGCCTGTCGATATTGGGCGTCGGCATGCCGCGATTCTCGCCACCGAGATAGCAGCCGGCATCCCCATAACCAAAATCGTCGGACACGATGAAGATGATATTCGGCTTTCCTGCACCCGATGCAGCCGAAGGCTGTGGTGTCTGTTGCGCCTGCGCTGTCTGAACGGGCGTTATCGAGGAGAGAGCGGACACAGCGGCTATCGAAGTGGACACAAGCAACAGGCTACGGCGATTAAGCGCTTCTGTAGTGGTCTTCTCAGTCATGCTTCTCTCCTGGGGGACGAGTTACACAGCGAAATCCGAGGTGGCTGGTCGATGTATCGACGGGCTCGGCATGGCGTGCGGCCGGTCGATAGCGTCTGCAATAGCTGGGCGCGCAAAGGTGCGAGCCGCCTTTGATAACCTTGCGTGGTATCCTGCTGAGGGGCAGCAACGGGTCGTAGCTGCCATGCTCGGAGCCACCGCGCGGATTCCGGGGGATGCAGCACGCTTTTGCAGCATCGGCCTGGTGCTTCGGCATGTACCAGTCGCTGGTCCATTCCCAGACATTGCCGATCATGTCGTAGACGCCGTAACCGTTGGACGGATAGGACATTACCGGTGAAGTCCGCTCAAAGCCGTCGTCGCGATTGTTCTCGAACGGGAAGCGGCCTTGCCAGGTGTTGGCTCGATGCACCCCGCCCGGAGCGAACTCGTCGCCCCAGGCAAACTCGGCGCCATCCAGGCCGCCGCGTGCAGCAAATTCCCACTCCGCTTCCGTCGGCAGGTCCTTGCCGGCCCATCGCGCGTAGGCCAGCGCGTCAGCGTAGGCGATATGCACGACCGGATGGTCATCGAGCGACTTGATGTTGCTCTTGGGACCGTAGGGATGACGCCAATTCGCTCCCTCGAGCAGTGTCCACCATTGGCCATAGTCGCGGAGATCGACGGGGTGATTTGGGGGCGTAAAGACGAGCGAACCGGCGAAAATCAGGTGCGGCAGTGCGTCGGGATAGTTTGCGGGATCCGGAACCACCTCGGCGAATGTCACATGGCCGGTGGCGCGCACGAATTCCTTGAACTGACGGTTCGTCACCGGCGTTCGATCAATCCAGAATCCGTCGACGCCTACCGTGTGGCATGGCGCCTCTTCGGGATAGTGGCGATCCGATCCCATGCGAAACGTACCGCCGGGGATGAATATGCTGTCTGACGTGGGGACTTCACCCACGTTCGTGATCGGTCTCTGGGCGATGTTCACAGACTTCGTCTCCAGTTTCTCGTTCTGGCGATCTCATGCGCTCACGGAAAGCGCTCCAGATGCCGCAGGACTTCCTGTTCCAACTCGACGACCAAATTCTTGTAGTCTTCGGCTATTCGCTCTCCTTGCGGGTCTCCTTGCCTGTCGGCCTGTTGCCAGTGGTTAAGCGCCCACAATGCCTCCCCATGGTCCGAGCAAAGCGCTCTGAAGGACGCATCCCGAGCGAAGCAGCGGCGCACGTTGAGCTCGCGCTCTGGAAACCGGTCTATGACGGATCGAATTTCCTCCATGGGAATACCAAGCAGCTTCATGACAACGGTATTGACGTGCCATCGAAGCCATGACGGCTTCCTGGGGAAGGTTCACGCCTGTCCCGATGTCTCGA
The DNA here is from genome assembly GCA_023422775.1 of Pseudomonadota bacterium. Classification (GTDB taxonomy): domain Bacteria; phylum Pseudomonadota; class Alphaproteobacteria; order Rhizobiales; family Xanthobacteraceae; genus Bradyrhizobium. Next base: position 2,408 of record JAFAGM010000139.1, on the reverse strand, counting down.
ACATCGAGCATCCCGCGCGCTTCCATCGTCAAGGTTCGAACATGTTCGAACCTCTCGCATTGTCGTAGCGCTGGAGAAGAAGTGACGCCCGCGCGCCCATTTGGGGGAGAATTCGCCTACTGCCTTGTATGCCAGCACTCGCAGTGTGAGATCGCGACAATGTGAGCGGGAGATATCCTGGGCCCATCGGTGATCCCAGACGTTCTCTCGGGTTGCAATTGGAAGGTGCTGAGTTACGGTACCCTGTAAATTCTTGAGATCGGTTCATCGTTTGGCAGAGCGCGGGTCAGATCCACCTGCCGGAAACGCTCTGAACGTTCCGGCCACTGCTTTTCGCGCAAGCGAAGAGGTGCCGCGGGATTTTGTGCATAGCGAGATTGAACGCATCTGCTCCAGTCCCGACTTTCAGGCGAACGGGAGACGCCGCGCATTTCTCCGATTCATCGTCGAGGAGACCCTTTCGGGGCGTGCGCAGAGCCTGAAAGGATACACCATCGCTTTGGCTGTATTCGGCCGCGACGAGTCATTCGACCCTCAAGCTGACCCGGTCGTCAGGCTGGAAGCGAGGCGGCTGAGGCGGGATCTTGACAGCTACTATATGGATGCTGGTCAAAATGCCCCCATCCGAATTCGGATTCCGAAGGGCTCATACGTTCCTATTTTCGAGTGGCGCAATGAGACGCCGATTGCAGGTGCGGCAGACGCGTCCAGGCCTGGGGCTCCTCCGAAGCAGGAAAGCAAAGGCGGCGCCGAACTGAACGGAAGACCTGCTGTTGTTCGCCGTGTGCTGATTGCCGCTGTGCTTGGCGTCGGGCTCGCCGTCGGTCTGTTGAAATGGATATCGCCGCCTGGCACGGCTCGATCTCCCATGGGCTCACCGCGAGAACCTGGCGTTCTGGTTATGCCGTTCGAACCGCTGAGTACCGGCGAAAATGCCCGTTACCTTGCCGTGGGAATGGGTCAGGAACTTACCAGCAGCCTGTTCCAGTTCGCCGGATTCCGGCTCTACACCTTGTCGGCTGCATCAAGCCAGGAGCCGCAGCCAACGGCTCTCCTGCGCAATATCGGGGTCTCCTATATCGTCACTGGCAGCGTCCAGACGGATGCTGAAGAAGTACGTGTGACCACTTCGGTCGTGAACGCGACGAGCGGCGGACTTGTTTGGACCAAGTCATACAGCCGATCGTTCGATCCCCAATCTCTCGTAAGCACCCAGCGAAACCTCGCGGACGAAATCGCGGAGATTATTGGCCAACCCTACGGCGTCGTCAGAACCGACATGAGCCAGCGTGCTTCGCCTCCGGCGTCGAGTATGGATAGCTATATGTGCGTGCTTCGCGCATATGGCTACCGACGCACCTTTCTCCGGGCGGAGTTCAGTCCCGCCATGCGATGTCTCGAACAGGCTGTCGAGCGCGACCCCAATTATAGCGATGCCTGGGCCATGCTTGGATGGCTGCATCTGGATTCCGGCCGTCTAGCCTTCATCGGTGACGATCAACAAAAGGAATATGAGAGGGCGCGAACGGCGATATCCAGGGCCGTCGAACTTCAGCCGAAGAACCCAGTCGCGCTTAAGGCCCTGGCTGCAGCCTATCACTTCACCGGACGCTACGATGAAAGCGAGCGCCTCACACGCCAATTGGTGGATCTCAATCCCAACGATCCCGAGATCCTCGCCCAGTTCGGCTGGCGGCTATGCGCGCGCGGCAATTTCGAAGAAGGTGTTCCTGCACTGAAGCGCGCAATCGATCGCACGCTGAACCCTCCGAACTGGTACTTCCATTTCATCGCCGTGAATTCCTATTTGCAGGGCCAGTACGAGGAGGCGCGCCGGGTTGCAGAGCGAGCCTCTCTCGGAGATTCAGGGTTTAGCCAGCTGGTCCTTGCGACCTCCAATGCCGCACTCGGAAATCGTGACGGTACACAACAGGCGCTGGATAAGCTGGCACGATACGAGCCATTGGCTCGCGACACGGAAGGATTTCTCCGCCGCCAGGGTCTTGCAAGTTCCACCGTGGCAGCGCTTGTTGCCGGTTTGGAAAAAGCTCGAACTCTGGTCTCGCAGTAATGAATCGTCCTGCGTCAACGCGCATGCGCCGTTCCTCGATGCCGGCCACATGGCCGGTATAGTGCGCAGCTAGTCTGCATTGGCAGTATAGCTCGGGGATTGCGCTCCTGCCCGCAATGCACAACTCTCCCCTATCCTCAATCCTTTCGGAAATCCCGACATGAGCCAGACCAAACTATTCGAGCCCTACAAGCTTGGCCCGATCACCCTGCCCAACCGCCTGGTGATGGCACCGCTGACCCGCAACCGTGCGGTGCCGCCCGGCATGGTACCGAGCCCGTTGGCGGTGGACTATTACGCGCAGCGCGCCTCTGCAGGATTGCTCATTACCGAGGCG
>JAFAGM010000138.1 GCA_023422775.1 Pseudomonadota bacterium | reverse complement strand
CGGCGAACAGCAGCTTGCCCGAGGAATGGGTCTTGCCCTTGTCGTGATCGAAGAACACGCCCGGCGAACGGTGCATCTGCGAGACGATGACGCGCTCGGTGCCGTTGACGATGAAGGTGCCGTTCATCGTCATGAGCGGAATGTCGCCCATGTAGACGTCCTGCTCCTTGATGTCCTTCACCGACTTCGCACCGGTTTCCTCGTCGATATCGAACACGATGAGGCGCAGCGTCACCTTGAGGGGCGCAGCGAAGGTCATGCCGCGCTGGCGGCACTCGTCGACGTCGTATTTCGGCTGCTCGAACTCGTAGCGGACGAATTCCAGCATCGAGGTGCCCGAGAAGTCGGAGATCGGAAACACCGAGCGGAACACCGCCTGCAGACCCTCGTCGAGACGGCCGCCCTGGGGTTCGTCGACCATCAGGAACTGGTCATAGGACGCCTTCTGAACCTCGATGAGGTTCGGCATCTCGGCGACTTCCTTGATGTGTCCGAAGAACTTGCGAACACGTTTGCGACCGGTGAATGTCTGCTGCGCCATCGTGGCCTCTCATTTTCGTCGCCCTTTTGGGCGAACCATCCGAAGCGCGACTGCCATCGCCCCCGGGTTGAATCTTCGAATCGCTCGACAGGAACAAAGCCCGGCCTCAGGAATTAAGTCCCAAATCCGTTCTCCGGACCTTCCAAACGCAAAACGACGCGCGGGCGCATGACTGCACCCGCCCGTCTCAACCTATCGCTTCACGGACTGAAAAAGCCCGAAATTTGACTGTCTCCCAACGGCTTACCTCGGGAACCCTGCCGTTCCCACCGCCTTGCCGTATTTTCCTGCTGCCGCCCCGATATGGGGCGTAATCGTGGAGATTCGAGGGGCTAACCCCGCGAATCCCCACACGTTTCTGTGTACGCTATGCTCCGGGTTCCCCCATCGCACAAGTTCCATGAAGACCCCGCCGCTTCCGTAATGGCTGGGCATAAGCGCGAAGCGCGTCTTCACGCCAGATGCCCCGGCCATCCACGTCCTTGGCAGATCCCCGGATCGCGCTCGGCTTGCGCCTCGCTTGTCCGGGGATTTCGTCGAAGTAACTCGCGTTACTTCAGCTCAACCTTGGCGCCAGCCTTTTCGAGCTGGGCCTTGAGCTTGTCGGCCTCTTCCTTGTTCACGCCTTCCTTGACCGGCTTGGGCGCGCCTTCGACGAGGTCCTTGGCTTCCTTGAGGCCGAGGCCGGTGATGGCGCGGACTTCCTTGATGACTTCGATCTTCTTGTCGCCGGCAGCGGCCAGAACGACGGTGAAGTCGGTCTTCTCTTCAGCCGGAGCGGCAGCAGCGCCGCCACCCGCGGGACCCGCAACCGCCACGGCGGCAGCGGCGGACACGCCCCACTTTTCTTCGAGGAGCTTGGCGAGTTCGGCAGCTTCGAGCACGGTCAGGCTCGAGAGGTCGTCGACGATTTTCTGTAGGTCAGCCATTGATCAGTTTCCTTAAACGTTGGTTCGAACCAGGTTTGATTTTGCGAAGGGTCAGGCCGCTTCGCCCTTTGAGGCATAGGCCTGGACGACGCGCGCGAGCTTGGCCGCGGGCGCAGTCGAGAGCTGAGCGATCTTGGTCGCCGGCGCCACCAGGAGGCCGACAAGCTTTCCGCGCAGTTCGTCGAGTGACGGCAGCGAGGCAAGCGCCTTCACGCCGTTCACATCCAGGACGGTTTTACCCATCGAGCCGCCGAGAATGACGAACTTCTCGTTCGCCTTGGCAAACTCCATGGCAACCTTCGGCGCCGCTACCGGATCGCTTGAAGTCGCGATCACGGTCGGTCCCTTCAGCAGGGAGCCGATGGCAACGACATCCGTGCCTTCAAGAGCAATTTTGGCGAGACGGTTCTTCGAGACCTTCACCGACGCACCCGCCTGCTTCATCTGCATGCGCAGCTTCTGCATCTGGGCCACGGTGAGGCCGGAATAGTGGGCGACGACTGCGACGCTCGTGGTCTTGAAGACCCCGTTCAGCGCCTCAACCGCGTCCTTTTTTGCCGCTCTTTCCACAGCAAGCTCTCTCCGGTTGGCGGCCTTCGCAAGAAGCGAGACCGCCGGGTTGCACCCATCGTCCCGCCCTAACCTGACCTCTAGACACCAGTCATCAAGGACACGCCGGGCAGACGACATTCGATAAGCCTGCCCTCCCGAACCGGATGGCGCGGGGTGTCGAGGTTCGAACCGAATCAGCCATCGCGCCGCGCGAGGCGGCGTTGGAGCGAAATCCGGTCTTCACCCGTCTATGCAGGCCATAAGATTAAGCCATTGAAGAAACTTGCGTTTCCGCATTGAGTTTCGACTCGGGCGCCTGCAGTCTCGGACAGGATCGAGGCCATCCGGCGAGCCGGAGGACCCCCGCCGCATTCCATCGAGGCGATAAGGTTTCCTTCCTTTCGAGCAATCCATGCGGATGTCCTGAAAGGAATGATCTCCTACCGTATCGGGTTTTAGGAATGCGAGCACGGACATGCCAGCAACCGCCAGCACGCCCGGAAGCGGTTCTTTACCGAGTCTTGCCCGGCTTGCCAAGAGCAAAATTCAGACCAGTTGGACATCCAACTTTGCCCCGAAATCGGGTTTTACCGGGAAAGACGCTGGAAAATTTCTTTGCCGGTTCCGTCACACTTTGGCTCCCCCGCTCGTCTTGGCCGCAGGAGGTTCTCATGCGGCGTCCGATAGCGGCAATTCTGGCGATAGCCAGCAGCATCAACGGGCTGGCGATGCTTCTCGCCGGCTCCTTCTGGTACCATACCGTCCCGGGGGTAACCGAAACCGGCCCCTATAACCCCCATTTCGTCCAGGACATCGGCGCGGCCTTCCTTGTCGCCGGTCTCTCGCTCGCCGCGCGGGCATGGCGGCCCCGGTACTGGCCGGCGGCGGTCGCCGGCGCCGGCTTCCTCGCCGCGCACGCCCTGATCCACCTGGTGTCGATCGTCGTTGGGCACTCCCATCACCCCGCGTCCGACCTCCTCGCGATCGTGCTGCCATCGGCAGCCGCGCTTTATTCCGCCTTTCCCAACCAAGGAGAACATCATGCGTAGTTGGATCGCGCGCCGCTCGCTGCGCGCATATGGCAAGCGTTACGGATACGACGTCAACTATCTCGAAATGTTGCTGAACGAGTCGCCTGCCGCGTTCTTCAGTTTCGCACCCGTCATGAAGGCGGCCCGCCATCGCGAGGTCGTCCCGGCCGACGCCAGCTTTGCCGCCAAGATCGTCGGAGGCCTCGCCGAGGATTGCGGCCCCTGCACGCAACTCGTCGTCGACATGGCGCTGGAAGCCGGCATGCCGAAGGACCAGATCGAGGCGGTCCTCCGCCGCGATCCGCGCGCGATGAATGAGGCGACCACGCTTGGCTTCAGGTTCGCCGACGCGGTGGTGCGCCGCTCCGCCGAGGAGGACGAGTTTCGCGACGCCGTGAGGGATCAATGGGGCCCGAAAGGCGTCATAGATCTCACGATGGCGCTGCAAATGGGCCGGATGTTCCCGATGATGAAGGCGGCCCTCGGTTATGGCAAGGAGTGCCGCCGCGTCACCGTGGATGGACACAATGTCGATGTCGTCAAAAAGGCTGCATGAACACGACCCGCTGGCGCCCCATCGCGGGCGGCTGCTCGGGCTCGCCTATCGCATGCTCGGCAGCCGCAGCGACGCCGAAGACGTCGTGCAGGACGCCTACCTGCGTTTTGCCGGCGCGCAGGAAGTTCACAACGCGGAGGCCTTTCTCGTCACCATCGTGACGCGGCTCTGCCTCGACCGCCTGAAGAGCGCTACAGCGCAGCGGGAAGTCTATGTCGGCCCCTGGCTCCCCGAGCCCGTGTGCGACGCGGAAGGCCTTTCCGCCGAAGCCGCCACCGAACTGGCCGACGATCTCTCGTTCGCCCTGCTGCTGGCGCTGGACCGGCTGTCGCCGATGGAGCGCGCCGCCTTCCTGCTCCACGACGTGTTCGACACCCCGTTCACCGAGATCGCTGCCATGCTCGACCGCACCGAGGCCGCCTGCCGGCAACTGGCCTCGCGGGCCCGCCGCGCGGTGCGCGACGAGCGCCCGAGGCCCGCGGCTGCGCCGGACAGTCACGCCCGTCTGCTGCAGGCTTTCGGCGAAGCCGCGACCAGCGGCAACATTGCGCGCCTCGCCGAATTGCTCCGCGAGGACGCGGTGGCGATCACCGATGGTGGCGGCCGCAAGACGGCTGCCCTCAATCCGATCATCGGCGCGGACAAGATCGCGCGCTTCTTTATCGGCATTGCCGCCAAGAATGCCGGTCGCGAGATCCGCGTCGAGCCTGCCATCATCAACGGGGCCATCGGCGCCCTGCTCTATCTCGATGGCGAACTCGATCACACCGTGAGCATGGTAATCGACGGCGAGAAGATTGCGGCGATCTACGTCGTCCGCAATCCGGACAAGCTGCGGCATTTGCCGCTCGCCGCGACGCACTGAGGCGTCAGCCGGGCGGCACCGGATAGGGCAGCGGCCGGCCTGCGAAGAACGCTTCGAGATTGGCGATCACGCAGTCCTGCATCGCCACGTGCGACTCCAGCGTATGGCCGCCGATATGCGGCGACAGCACGACGTTGGGCAGCGCGGTGAGCGCGTCCGGCGCATGCGGTTCCTTCTCGTAGACGTCGAGGCCGGCGCCGGCGATGCCCTGATCCGTCAGCGCCGCGACCAGCGCCTTCTGGTCGATGACCGAGCCGCGCGAGATGTTGACGACATAGCCGTCCTTGCCGAGCTTCTGCAGGATATCGGCATTGACGGCATGTTCGGTGTCGGCCCCCGCGCGCACCGCGATCATCAGGACGCTGCACCATTCCGCCAGTTCTGCGAGCGTCGGGAAATAGCGATAGGGCACGTCGTGCCGGCTGCGGCTGAAATAGCCGACCTCGGTCTCGAAAGCGGCAACGCGCGCCGCAATCTTGCGGCCGATCTCGCCCATGCCGTAGACGCCGACCCTGCGGCCGGGCATGCCCGCCTGCGGGCGCATCATCGGCGAAGGCTTCGCCCCCGCCCAGTTCCCGCTGCGCACATAATCGTCCGCCACCAGCAGCCGCCGCGTCGTGGCCAGCATCAACGTAACCGCGATATCGGCGACCGAAGCCGCGTTCGCGCCCGGGCTGTGGCCGACAGCGATCCTGCGTTTGGCCGCGGCTGCGAGATCGAGGCCGTCATAGCCGGTGCCGTAGCAGACGATGGCGCCGAGTTTCGGCAGCAGGTCCATCGCCGCGCCGCCGAGCGGCGTGCCGCCCGCAGTGATCATCGCGCGAATGTCGGAAAGCTGATCGGCGGAGAATACGCTATTCGGCGCCTGGCCGGCGGCGTTGAGCAGGTCGAAGCGCTGGCCGAAGCGCTCCATCTGGGCCTTTGGGAAACGCGAATAGATCAGGACTTTCTCTGGCATTTCTCTTCCTTGTCCGGCCGGGCGACGATTACGCAAAAGCGCCGTCAAACGCAAAGGGCGGAACCGGTCACCCGATTCCGCCCCAGCCAATTCACGTATCGCGCGACGAACTAGCCGAGCAGCGTGCCCGGCTCGACCTTGATGCCCGGGCCCATGGTGGAGGAGACCGCCACGCGCTGGATGTAGGTGCCCTTGGCGCCGGCGGGCTTCGCCTTCGACACAGCATCCGCGAGCGCCTTGACGTTCTGCACCAGCTTCTCTTCCGAGAACGAGGCCTTGCCGACGCCGGCCTGCACGATGCCGGCCTTCTCGACGCGGAATTCGACCGAGCCGCCCTTGGCGCCCTTCACGGCGGTAGCGACGTCCATCGTCACGGTGCCGATCTTCGGGTTCGGCATCATGCCGCGCGGACCGAGCACCTTACCGAGGCGGCCGACCAGCGGCATCATGTCGGGGGTGGCGATGCAGCGATCGAAATCGATGTTGCCGCCCTGCACCTTCTCGACCAGGTCTTCGGCGCCGACGACGTCGGCACCGGCAGCCTTGGCTTCTTCCGCCTTGGCGCCGCGGGCGAACACGCCGACGCGCAGCGTGCGGCCGGTGCCGTTCGGCAGACTGACGACGCCGCGCACCATCTGGTCGGCGTGACGCGGATCGACGCCGAGGTTGATCGCGATCTCGATCGTCTCGTCGAACTTCGACTTGGCGCGTTCCTTGATCATCTTGATGGCATCCGCGAGCGGATAGAGCTTCTCGCGGTCGACGCCCTCGCGGGCCTTCTTCAAACGTTTTCCGATTGCCATGGCCCGTTACCCCGCAACTTCCAGACCCATCGAACGGGCGGAGCCCTCGACCATCTTCATGGCCGCCTCGACGGAATCGCAATTGAGGTCCTTCATCTTCTTCTCGGCGATCTCGCGCACCTGCGCCTTCGTCACCTTGCCGGCCTTGTCGCGCCCCGGAGCTTTCGAGCCGGACTGGATCTTGGCGGCCTGCTTGAGGAAGAACGACATCGGGGGCGTCTTCATCTCGAAGGTGAACGAACGATCGGCGTAGATCGTGATCACCACCGGAATCGGGGTGTTCTTTTCTTCCTTCTGCGTCTGGGCGTTGAACGCCTTGCAGAATTCCATGATGTTGAGACCGCGCTGACCAAGCGCGGGACCGATCGGGGGCGAAGGATTCGCCGCACCGGCCGGCACCTGAAGCTTCAGGTATCCGGTCACTTTCTTTGCCATCTATCACTCCTGTTGTGCCGGGGTTGAGCCCGGCGGTTTCAGGTTCGTGGTTCGGATCGAGGACGGTTGGCGACCACCCTTTCCTCCCACGGCCTCTTGATACGCGAAGACTTGGCTTCGCGCACTCTATTGCGAAGACGCGCTTCGCGCTTTCGGATCAGACCTTCTCGACCTGACCGAATTCCAGTTCGACGGGCGTGGCGCGGCCGAAGATCGACACCGCGACCTTCACGCGCGA
>JAFAGM010000086.1 GCA_023422775.1 Pseudomonadota bacterium | reverse complement strand
GCGGCTTCATCGAACATCTCGCGAAAGAATGCGAAGGCGCGGAATACGTTTGCCTTGTCGACGCAGGTCAGCCCGCCATTCGCCTTGCCGCGCGCCTTGCGCCGTTCGGCGAGCTTGAAGGAAAACTCGAACAGCCGCTCCGAGGTCTTGCGGGTGATGACGAGCGTCTCGCGCGCCTCGGTCTCGGTGACGACGCCCTTGCCCATCGACGCGAACAGGCCTTCGGTAGACTCCCGGATCAGGACCAGATCGATGCCGCGCTGGTCGGCGCCGACGATCGGGCTCGGCACGCCCGGAACCAGCCGTGCCGGGCGCACGCCGGCATAGAGATCGAAGTGAAAGCGCAGTTCGATTTGCGGCGCGATCTCGGTGTTGTCGGGGTAGCGCACCGACGGCAGGCCGCAGGCGCCGAGCAGGATGGCGTCCGCTTCCTCGCACAGCCGCACGGTGCTCTCCGGCATCGATTTTCCTGTCGCCAGATAATTGTTGGCGCCGGCCGGTGCGTCGGTGAAGCGGAACTTCAGGTCTGTCGTCGCCTCGACTTTGCGCAGAACTTCGAGCGCCGGCGCCATCACTTCAGGGCCGATGCCATCGCCGCCGAGCACGGCGATGTGGAGCGCGTTGTTTGCCGACATGGGGGAATCCTCGGGAGTACTAAAACCAAATCTAGCGACGTCATTGCGAGCCAAGGGGTCGGGCGAATGCCCGCCCGATGACAGGCTGGGCGAAGCAATCCATATCGCGGCATGACGGATGGATGGATTGCTTCGTCGCTTGCGCTCCTCGCAATGACGGTTGCGAGTTGGCGCCTACGGCGTCAGCACCGCGCGGCCGACCAGCTTGCCCTTCTGCAGATCGTTCAGCGCGTCATTCGCCTTGGCGAGCGGCATCGTCGTCACCGGAATCGGCGCGATCTTTTTGGTGCGCACGAGATCGAGCAGTTCCTGCGTCTCGCGCAGGTTTCCGACATAGCTGCCCTGGATCGTGATTGCCTTGATCGGAATCAGCGGCAGCGCCCAGGGCGCGCCGCCGCCGAACAGGCCGACGATGACGAGCTTGCCGCCCTTGGTGAGGCAGTCGAAGCCGAGCTGCGTGGTCTGGGCGTTGCCGACCAGATCGATCACCGCGCGGATCGGGCCGCCAGCCTTCTTCGCGAGTTGCTCCAGCGCATCCGGCGCCTTGCCGTCGACGGTGGCGAGCGCGCCTGCAGCTTCCGCGGCCTCGCGCTTTTTCGCGTCGATGTCGACGACGATGGCGCCCTTGCCGCCCATGGCCTTCAACAGCGACAGCGCCATCAGCCCCAGCCCGCCGGCGCCGAAGATCACGATCGGCGAGTTGAAGGCGAATTCGACTTTCTTGAGTGCGCTGTAGGTAGTGACGCCGGAACACGCATAGGGTGCGGCGGTCACCGGATCGAGGCCCTTCAGGTTCAACAGATATTTCGGATTCGGTACCGTCATGTAATCGGCATAGCCGCCGTCACAATAGACGCCGAGCGAATTCGGCTTGACGACGCACATGTTCTCGTTGCCGCCGCGACAGGTCTCGCACTTGCCGCAACCGAGCCAGGGATAGACCAGCGCGACGTCACCGGCCTTGAGGTCGCCCTTGTCGGCGGCCGTGATATCAGGCCCGAACGCCACCACCTCGCCGACCGTCTCATGTCCCATGGTGCGCGGCAGCGACACGCCGCGATCCTTCAGCGACAGCGGCTTGCGGCCATGGCCGAGATCATAGCCGCCTTCCCAGATGTGAAGATCGCTGTGACAGACGCCGGCCGCCTTCACCTTTATCAGCACCTGCGTACCCGTCGGCTGTGGCGTGTCCTGATCCACCTCTTTCAGAGGGGCGTTGAATTCGGTGACCTGAAAACTCTTCATCACATCTCTCCCGTCATTCTTGTTCTTGGGCGCGCATTTGAAAACGGACATTGCCACGTCTGCCCGATCGAGACAAACGCGGCCCGACGGCCTCCCGGTATTCAGATCAGGGGATGATGGCAGGCCACGAACTGCCCCGGCGCCACCGCTCGCAGTTCCGGTATCTCGTCGCTGCATCGTTGATCCGCCCGCGGGCAACGGGTTCGAAACCGGCACCCGGATGGCGGCGCGATCGGCGACGGCGGCTCACCCACCGGCACGGTCTCGGTCGGACGGACATCCGGATCGGGCACCGGGATCGCCTCGATCAGCAGCGCGGTGTAGGGATGGGCCGGGCTGGCGAACAGCTGTTCGGAGGGGGCGACTTCACACAAACGCCCGAGATACATCACGGCAACGCGGTCGCTCACGGCTTTGACCACGGCAAGATCGTGCGCAATGAACAATAGCGTCAATCCGAAACGCCCCTTCATCTCCTCCAGCAGATTGAGGATCTGGGCGCGGATCGAAACGTCCAGTGCGGAAACCGGCTCGTCGCAAACGATGAATTCCGGATTGAGGACGAGCGCACGCGCGATGCAGATGCGCTGGCATTGTCCGCCGGAAAATTCGTGCGGCAAGCGCCCGACCACCAGGTTCGGATCGAGACCGACGGCGCTGAGCACCTCGTAGACGAGGTCCTTGCGCCTGGCCGGATCCTTGACGCCTGCGATCACCAGCGGCTCGGCAACGATGTCACCGATCCTGCGGCGCGGATTAAGCGACGCAATCGGATCCTGGAAGATCAGCTGCACACGCCGGCGCATCAACCGCAAGGCGTCGCCCTGCATCGCGGTGAGATCGTGGCCGTCGAACACCACCTGCCCCGATGTCGGCCGGCGCAGTTGCAACACCGCGCGACCGAGAGTCGACTTGCCGCACCCGGATTCACCGACCAGGCCGAGGGTTTCGCCGCGTGCGATCCGCAGGTTGACGCCGGACACCGCATGAACCGTCTTGGCGCCGACAGGATACTCGACGACGAGATCGTTGACCTCGAGCAGCGGTTCGCCCGGGGCGGATGGCAAAGCGGATGGCAACACCTGCAGCATCATGCGCCGGCCCCCGCATGGGCTTCGATCGGATGGAAGCAGGCGAATTGATGCTCCCGCGAGGACGCCTCCGCCAAAGCGGGCTTCTCGGCATGGCAGCGGGCCACCGCATAGCGGCAGCGCGGCGAGAACGAACATCCCTTCAGCGGCCGGGTCGGATCGGGCGGACGCCCCGATATCGCCGGCAGCGGCGTATGTGGCGCGGCATCGAGCTTCGGAAGCGCGGCGAGCAGCGCCTCGGTATAGGGCATCCGCTTGTTCTTGAACAGCTCAGGCGTCGGCGCACGCTCGACCACGCGCCCGGCATACATGACCGCCACTTCGTCGGTACGGCCGGCAACGACGCCGAGGTCGTGGGTGATGATGATCATCGCCATGTGCCGCCGGCGCTGTTCCCGCGCCAGGAGGTCGAGGATCTGCGCCTGGATCGTCACGTCGAGCGCGGTGGTCGGCTCGTCGGCGATGAGCAGTTTCGGTTCGCACGACAGCGCGATCGCGATCGCCACACGCTGCCGCATCCCGCCGGAGAGCTGGTGCGGATATTGCGCCAGCCTTTGTTCGGGAGCGGGAATGCCGACCGCAGCTAGCAGTTCGACGCTGCGCTTGACGGCGGCGGCCTCATCGAGTGCGAGATGCTCCTTCAGCGTCTCGATCAACTGGGTGCCGATCGTCAGCACCGGGTTGAGCGAGGTCATGGGATCCTGGAACACGACCGCCAGCGACCGGCCGCGCAGCCTGCGCAACTTCTCCGGCGAAAGCTGCAGCAGATCCTGGCCGTCGAACATCACGCGGCCGGTGAGTTTTGCCTTCTTCGGCAGCAATTGCAGGATCGACCGCGACAGCATGGTCTTGCCACAGCCGGATTCGCCAACGACCCCGAGCGTCTGGCCTGCGCCGACGGTGAGATCGACACGATCCACCGCGCGCAGATTGCCGCGCGGCGTCGGCAGCTCGACGGAGACATCCTCAACGGAAAGCAGCGTATTCCCGGTCAAAGCGCGCCCTGCCGCGGATCGGTCAGCGCCCGCAAGGTGTCGCCGACAAGGTTGAAGGAAAGCACGGTAAGAAACATCGCCGCTGCCGGCAGGAAGGCGAGCCGGGGCGCCACATCGAGGCTCTCGCGCCCCTCGCCGATCATGCTGCCCCAGCTCGATATCGGCGGCGGCACACCGAGGCCCAGGAACGACAGCGAGCCCTCGACCACGATGATGACGGCCACACCGAGCAGGAAGAAGGCCAGCAGCGGCAGCATGACATTGGGCAACAATTCGCGCAGCAGTATCCGCGCATGCGTCGCCCCCAGCGCCTGGGCTGCGATCACGAACTCCCGCCGCACCAGCGTCAGCGTAGACGCCCGCGCCACCCGCATGAAGGCCGGAACGCTCAGCACGCCAAGGATCAGGGTGAGATTGAAAATCGACTGGCCAAGATAGGCGGTCACCGCCAGCGCCAGAATCAAGGGCGGAAACGCCAGCAGCACATCCATGCTGCCGACCACCATCGACTCGAACCGGCCGCGGAAATAGCCGGCAAGCATGCCGAGCGCGCCACCGATCACGAGCCCGATGACCGGTGCGCACACGCCGACAACCAGCGATATCCGCGCCCCATAGATCAGTCGCGAGAATTCATCGCGGCCGAGTCCATCGGTCCCGAGCCAATGCTCCGCCGAAAACGGCGCGCGCCGTTCCAGCATGTCCATGTCAGTCGGACTCGGCAACGGCAGCACGGTCGCGAAAATCGCCACCGCGAACACGAAAACCAGCCAGCCGATCGCCGCCCAGAACAGTATGCCGAGCCGCCGGCCCTTTCGCGCGGGCTGCGTTACGGCCTCCTCGACAACGTCGAGTTCAAGCGTGGCCATGGCGAATCCTGGGATCGAGAACGGCGTAGAGCAAATCGACGAGGAAGTTCATGATGACGAAGCCGGCGCCGACCAGCAGCACGACCCCCTGCAGGATGATGAGGTCGCGTGTCAGGATCGCGCCGATAAGGAGCCGGCCGATACCCGGGAGAGCAAATATCGTCTCGACGATGACAGTTCCGCCGATCAACCTGCCGATATTGATGCCGGTGATCGTGACCAGGGTCAGCGACGACGGCTTCAACGCGTGCACGAACAGAATGCGCGAAGCCTTCAGGCCCTTGGCCTTGGCCAGTGCGATATAATCTTCCTGCAGGGTGGCGATCATGTCGGACCGCAACACGCGCATGATGCCGGGCCACTCGGCGAGCGCCAGCGTCAGTGCCGGAAGCACCATGAAGCGGAGGTTTGCGGCCGGGTCTTCGCTGAACGGCACATAACCGGTCGCCGGCAGCCAGCGCAGTTCGACCGCGAAGAAATAGATCAGCAGGATCGCCGACAGGAAGGTCGGCACCGACAGCATGCCAAAGGCCGTGCCGGTCATGAAGCGGTCGAACGGACCGCCGTTGCGCGCCGCGCAGACGATCGCGAGGGGGACGCCGATCGCCAGCGCGCCGAGTTGCGCCAGCAGCATCAGTTCGATGGATACCGGGAGCCGTTCGGCCACTGCCTGCAGCACGGTCTGGCCGGTACGGAACGAACGGCCGAAATCACCCTGCATCACATTGCCAAGCCAGCTCAGATAGCGCCACCAGATCGGCTGGTCCAACCCCATGTCGGCCCGCAACGCCGCCACGTTCTCCGGCGTCGCCTGATCGCCGAGGATCGTGTAGGCGAGATCGCCGGGGAGCAGCGACGCGATCGAGAACGTCAGCAGCGAGACTGCAATCAGCACCGGCACCAGATACAAGAGCCGGCGCGCGACGAAGAACGCCATGGGCGGCTATTCCTTCCAGGCACGCGATACGTCGATCACCCCGCTGTACATCTTGGGGAAGCCCTTCACCTTGGCGCTGGAAATCGCGTAGTAGGTGTTCTGGAAGGTCCAGAACCAGATCGCCTCCTTGTTGATCAGCCGGCTGATCGCGCAATAGTCGTCGATGCGCTTGGCTGTGTCTGCCGTGGTTCGCGCGCGCTCGAGCAACTTGTCGAGTTCCGGATTGGAATAGTTGGCGAGCGCCACCGGGCTCCCGGTCTTGAAGTTGGCGTACATCTGGATATCGGGATCGGCGGTGTCGACGATGCGCCAGGGCGTCAACTGGAACTGGCGCATGAAGGCGCGCGGCGGGATCGTGGCCTGATCGACCTGCTCGATCTCCATGTTGGCGCCGGCCCGCTTCCACAATTGTTGCAGCACCTGGCCCACGGTGCGTCCTCGGGGCGTCGCCGTGACGAGCATCTTGAACTCGACGGGCTTGCCGTAGTCCTTGATCAGCGCCTTGGCCTTCTCGAGGTCTTCGGGAAGCGCACCGTCATCCTTGCATTTGACCCAGGAGCCGTCGCCATAGGGGTTGGAGGCAGGCCTGGAGAGACCATTGGTGATGGCTTGCGACATCTTCTTGCGGTCAAGCGCCATGACCAGCGCCTGGCGCACGCGCACGTCATCGAACGGCGGCGTCTTGGTGTTGAAGGCGTAAACCTGGGCACCCGAACCGGCGTAGGTGTGCACGGTCAGCTTGGGGTCCTTCTGCGCCTTCAGGATGTTGTCGGCGGAAAATTCATCATCCCAGATCAGATCGACCTCGCCCGATTGCAGGCTGGCGAAGCGCGACTGTGCGTCGGGCAACGGCTTCAGGGTGATGCGGTCGAAATAGACTTTGCCCTTGTCCCAGTAGTCCGGATTCTTCTCCAGGACCATGCGATCGCCGGCGGTCCAGGACTTAAGGACGAAGGGACCGGTACCGACGGGATTGCGGTTGTAATCGTCGCCCTTGGCCTTCCATGCCGTCGGAGAGTGAATTGCCGCGTTCTGGTTCGCGTAGGAAATAAGTGCGGGGAAGTTCACCGAAGGGTCGTTGAGATTGTAGACCAGCGTCAATTCGTCCGATGCCTGCAGATTGTTGATGCCGGAGATATAGAACGCGCAACGGCACTTGTTGGCGGGATCCTTCTGGCGATCGAAATTGGCCTTCACCGCCTCGGCATTGAACGGCGTGCCGTCGTGGAACTTGACGCCGGGACGCAGCTTGAAGGTCCAGGTCTTGAAGTCCTCGGAATGCGACCAGGACAATGCGAGCTTGGGCTGCGGCTTGCCGTTGGCGTCGAGCGTGGTGAGCGTATCGAACAGCGCCGATGACGCGGTCAGTGCCGCCGTGTCGTACACGCCGACCTTCAGCGGATCGAAACCTGGAATATCGAGTTCGAGACCGACGGTGATGCTGCCGCCTGCCTTCTGCGCGTTGGCGGGCATAGCCGAAAGGGCCACACCAAATCCCGCCACAAGAAATATTCGCGCAAGCGCGCTCGAACGGATCGCCGCTTTCATTAATGTTTCCTCCGATGTGTCGTGCGTCCGGCATTCCGGATCGTCGATGGCCTGCCCGCAAGATGTCCGGAAACGCTGTCGCGGGCAAGGCCGTTCGCAAGCGGCGGATGAAAAGCCGCAGGATTAACACTTTAGCGTCTGGATGGCCGTCAGCCGCGCGCCGTTGCGGGCGCCTTGCCAAAGGAAGCGATTTCGTCCTCCGACAGTCCGGTTTCCTTCAGATAGGCCCGCGTGTGCTCGCCGAGCGTCGACATCCGCCTCGCCGCCGACACCCTGGCGCCGGACATGCGGAACGGCAGGTTGAGCACCTTGAAGCTGCCGCCGCCGTCTTCGACCTCGGCCATCGCGCCACGATGGGCGATCTGCGGATCGCGCAGCGCTTCGGCGACAGTGCGATAGGCCGACGAGGGAACGCCGTGTTCATTGAGCGCCGCGAGGCACTGCTCGGTCGTTACCGCCCGGGACCACGCTTCGACGCCATCCATCAGGCCCGCCCAGTTTTCGCGGCGATCGGCATATCTGGCAAACCGCGGATCGCTCACCCACTCGGGACGGCCGATGACCTTCATCAGGCTCTGGAAGGTCTTCTCGCTCGCGATCGCGACCATCACATAGCCATCGGTCGTCTCGATCGGACCGAACATCGGCCGCTGCGTCGGCTTCACCTCGAACTGCGACCACTGCAGTTCGTTCAGTGTCAGGCTCAGCATGGATTCCAGCATCGAGACGTCGATATTCTGTCCTTGCCCGGTTGCCGCGCGCTGATACAGCGCCGCCGAGACGGCGCCGAACGCATAGACGCCGGTGAGAACGTCGGCATGATAGATGCCGCAATAGTCCGGCCGGCTGCGGCCGGGCTGATAGGCCAGATGCGCCATCTCATAGCCGGAGGCCGCATGGATCACCGGTGCATAGGCCGGCAGCTCCGCTGAAGGTCCAGTCTGGCCGTATCCGGAAATCGAGCAATAGATCAGTTTCGGATTCAACTCGTGGAGCGAGGCGTAGTCGAGTTTCAGCCGCCGCATCACACCGGGGCGGAAATTCTCGACCAGCACGTCGGCTGTCGCCACGAGCCGGCGAACGGCTTCAGCGCCCTTGGCGGATTTTAAATCCAGAACGAGGCTGTTCTTTCCGACGTTGAGCTGGCCGAAGGCGGTCGAGCAGTTATTCCGGACCGGCGGGCGGGTGCGCATCGTCTCGCCTTCGTCGGTCTCGATCTTGATGACTTCCGCCCCCATGTCGGCGAGCATCCGCGTGCAATGCGGCCCGGCAATCGTGGTCGAAAAATCGAGGACGCGCAGGCCCGCGAAGCTGCCTGTCAAATTCCTCTCATCGCTACCGGCTATGGTCATCTCTCTCAAAACTCCTTCGGCCTCTCGGCTTTCGTTTCACAGCGCGGCGCGACCCTAAATGGAGCCGCCACCGCGGGAAAGGCTCACGCGTGGGGAACTGTCTGTGAGGGGTCGGAAATATCGCCGGGTAAACTGGACCCTTTCTTGCATCAGACCTTTTCAGGGCTGGAGGCCTTTTCAAGGCTGGTCGAGGGCATTTCTTTGAAGGTCCTGTTCGTTACCACGGAGATCGACGACTTCATTCGAGTGGGCGGTCTTGCCGCCGTTTCAGCCGCCCTGCCCCGGGCTCTCCGCCCGTGGGTTGATGTCCGCATCATGCTGCCGGGCTACCGGGCCGTCGTCGAGCAGCTCTCGCATATTGAAATCGTTGGAAAATGTGCGGCCCTGGCGGAGATGCCGGCCTGCTCATTGGGACGGGCATCGACCCGGGACGGCCTGCCGGTCTACGTCCTGCTCTGCCCGCATTTGTACGAGCGGCCCGGCAACCCTTACGGTGACGAGTCCGGCTGCGACTGGCCGGACAATGACGTTCGTTTCGGACGTTTCGCGTCTGCCGCGGCCGAACTCGCCATGGGCACGCTGGACAGGAATTGGGCAGCGGACCTGGTTCACGCCAATGACTGGCAGGCCGCACTGACACCCGCCTATCTGGCCTGGAAGGGCGCGAAGGTCCCGTCGATCCTGACCATCCACAACCTCGCCTATCAGGGGCTGTTTCCGCGCGACTCGCTGCGCCGGATCGGGGCGCCCGAAAGCTCCTTCCACATCGATGGGCTCGAATTCTACGACAAGCTGTCGTTCCTCAAGGGTGGCATCGTCTACGCCTCGCACTTGACCACGGTCAGCGCGACCTATGCCAGGGAGATCACGACGCGCGAGCTGGGCTGCGGACTCGAAGGCCTGCTCCGGCTGCGCTCGAATGCCGCGCAACTGACCGGCATTCTCAACGGCATCGACGAAAGCTGGGACCCCCGCGCCTGCGCGCAACTGGCGCAACCGTTCGGGGCCGGGGATTGGGAGGGCAAGCAGGCCAACGCCGATTACGTCCGCAAGCAGTTCGGCCTGGCGCTGTCGCGCGGTCCGATTTTCGGCCTGGTCGCCCGTCTGGTCCACCAGAAAGGCGTCGACCTCGTGCTGTCGGCGGCCGACGAGATCATAGCGGCCGGCGGGCAGATCGTGGTGACCGGCAGCGGCGAACCGCAGATCGAGCAGGCGCTGGTCGACGCCCATCGCCGCAGGCCGGATGCGATCGGGGTCACCATCGGCTTCAACGACGGACAGGCACGGCGGATTTTCGCAGGCAGCGACTTTACGCTGATGCCGTCGCGGTTCGAACCGTGCGGGCTGAGCCAGATGTATGCGCAGCGGTTTGGATCGCTGCCGATCGGCCACCAGACCGGCGGACTGGCGGAGACCATCAAGGACGGCGAAACCGGATTTCTGTTCTCACACCCATCCGCAGAGTCTTTCCTCGGCGGCGTGCGTCGGGCGTTCGAGGCCTTCGGAGCCAAGGACCGCCTCGACGCGATGCGGCGCAGCGCGATGGCGCGATCCTTCAGCTGGGATCTTTCGGCCGCTTGCTACACCGCGCTCTATCGCAAGACGGTCGCGCCTTCGGTCGGCGCATGATTTCAACGCGCCTCAAGCCGTTCGCCGCGTCTCCGGCATGAACAGCCAGATCACCGTCAGGCCGAGGGCCGCGATCGAAGCCAGCCCGGTGAAGGCTATGCTGCTGCCAAAGGTGTCGCTGATGTAGCCGGCGAGCACCGTGCTGAGCGACGCGCCGATGCCGGTCGCGGTGCCGACGACGCCTTGTGCCAGGTTGAAATGGCCGCTCCCGTAGGCGACATCGGCCACGATCAGCGGCACCATCACGCTGAGTACGGCCGCGGTAATGCCGTCGAACACCTGCACCGCGACCAGGACAAAGGGATCTTGCACCACCGCAAACAGCAGGCCGCGGATCGCCAGCGCGCCAAATGCCAGCAGCAGCAGCGGCCGCCGCCCCCAGGCTTGCGCCTTGCGGCCGACGGAAGGCGAACTCAGCGCCACGATCGCCTGCGGCACGATGATGCAGGCAGCAATCAGCACCGTTGCCCATTGGCTCGACCGCGTCGTGACGACGCCCGCCATCAATGGCAGCATGGCGGCGTTCGCAAGCTGAAACAGCAGTACGCCGCCGGCGAAGATCAACAGCGGCCGCTGACGCAGAAGACGGAAAACACTGGTGGCCTTGGCATCGGGAACCTCCCGCACCACCTCGCCGTGGCATTGCGCCACGTCGATCTCCTGCCCCCGGATCCGCGCCAGTGCCATCAGGGTAGGAATGGCGAGAAGGGCGGTGACAAAGAATACCGACTGGTTCGACAACAGATAACCCGTCGCGCCCATCAGCGCCGCAGCGGACCCATTGCCGAGCGACGCAAAGCGGGCATTCCGGCCGAGCCGTTCCCCGATCGCAATCGGCCCAACCAGGCCAAGGCTGATTGCAGCAATCGCCGGACCCAGCACGCAACTCGCCAGCGCATGCAACGTCGCGGCCGCGGTCACCACCGGAAAGATCGGCCACAAGGCATAAGCCAGCGCGCAGCAGCCGATGGTCGCGACCGCCAGCCCCGCCACCAGCCGTTCGGAACGCGCCGCGTCGACGATGGCCCCGCCCGGTATCTGTCCGAGCAGGGCGACGATCCCGCCGATCGAGAGCACGAAGCCGATCTCGACCTGCGTCCATTTCTGCGTCGTCAGATAGACCGCCACGAAGGGGCCGAAGCCGGTCTGCACGTCAGCGAGAAAGAAGATGAACCAGTCCAGGCCGCGCTGGCTTTCGCGCGACGGCGGCGGCTGCTGGCGTGGTCCCGGCGGCAGCGGCACGACGTTCCCGCCGCCCGGTCGCACCTCGCGAGCGTCGTCAATCAGATCGTACGACTGGGATGGGCGCGCGACCAGATCGCTTCTCCTCTAGTGATCGAAGTCCCAGGGCTGCAGGCGACCCGCAGCACCAAGCACGATGACCGGCGCGTCCTCCTTGTATTCGGGAGCCGCCGCCACCTGCGCCTTGGTGAGTTCAAGCGTGATGCTGTCGCGCTTGCTGGCAACGCCCCCAAAGCGCATCGCGTTCCAGTCGACCACGATCTTCCGGCTGCCCACGCCGAGAAAGCCGCCGAAATCAATCACCGCGGCACGCACGGTCCCCGCTCGATCCACGATCACGTCGACGATGCGTCCCATGTCCTCGTTCGCCGCGCTGCGAACCTCGCGGCCAAGAATGCCGTGGGCATCTCTCGCGCCGATCACGGTGACCGAAGGCGGCGGTGGCGGCTCCTTGGCGGGATCAGGCGTGGTGCGCGCACCCTGTGTCGTTCCGGCGTTCTGGGCGACAGAGACCGCCGGCCCGGCGGCAAGGCCGGCCATCAAGACTACAACGAGAATACCAATGCGCATGGACCCCTCCCGACTTCTAGATGCAAGAACCGAACATGGCTCCTAATGCGTCAGCACGATCGACACCTGGATTTGACCGCGCGTTCGCAGCACCTCGAGCGACACTTCCTCGCCGTGGCGGCGAACCCGCAGGTCAACGCTTGATGGCCCGAGCTGCAGGTCGCGCAGCACCACCTCGCTGAGAAACTCCGGCAACCGCGGGTCGCGAAGCCGTATCTCGCCGCGCGTGGCGTCGAATTCGAGACCGAGCGCCGCCTCCAGCAACGTGAAGGCCGTCGCGCTCGCCCATGCCTGTGGCGCGCAGGCGACGGGATAAAGCACCGGCCCGCGCCGCCGCTCGCGCCGGAATCCGCAGAACAGTTCCGGCAGCCGCCGCAGGTCCATGTAGCTGGCTGCATCGAACAGTCCCCTGAACAGATGCGCTACCGATCGCTTCAGCCCGTAGCGCGCCAGGCCGAGCGCAATCAGCGCGTTGTCGTGCGGCCAGATCGATCCGTCGTGATAGGACATCGGATTGTAGCGGACTTCGCCGAGCGCAACGGTGCGGATGCCCCATCCCGAAAAGAATTTCGAGCTCATCAGATCGGCTGCGACACGCCGGGCGCGATCCGTTTCGACAATGCCGGTGAACAGAAGCTGGCCCGCATTCGATGTTCGCACCTTGCACGGCTGCTTGTCGCCGTCGAGCGCCAGCGCGTAGGTGCCGAGTTCCTCGCACCAGAACGCTTCCTCGAAACGCTCGGCGAGACGCCGTGCATCGGATTCCAGTTTTATGGCGCGGTCGGTCAATCCGAGGCGGCGGGCACACCGCGCGGCGAGCTGCTTCCCGGCGAAGACATATCCCTGGACTTCGGCGAGCGCGATGTATCCTTCTGCCAAGTGTCCGTCGGCATGGAAGATGGCGTCGAACGAATCCTTCCAGCCCTGATTGACAAGCCCCTGCTCCGTGGCGCGCTGGTATTCGACGAAGCCGTCCTTGTCGGGGTCGCCGGGACCGTCGATCCATTGCAGCGCCGCCTCTATCGCAGGCCACAGTTCGGCAAGCGTCGCCTCGTCACCGGTGCGTTCGACATAGAGACCGGCCAGCATCACGAACAGCGGCGTCGAATCGACGCTGCCGTAATATTGCGCGAACGGCACCTCGCGCAGCGCCGCCATCTCGCCGCCGCGCATCTCGTGCAGGATCTTGCCGGGTTCGGCGTCGGCGCGCGGATCGACCGCCTTGGCCTGAAAGAACGCGAGCCGTCGCAGAACGCCCTGCGCGATGCGCGGGTCGACCCACAGCATCTGCATCGCGGTGATCAATCCATCGCGGCCGAACGTCGTCGAATACCAGGGAATGCCCGCATAGGGATATCTGCCCTGCGGCGTTTCCGTCGTCAGCATGTTGAGGTCCGCCATCGCCTGGCACAGCACCTCGTTGAAGATATCGTTCGACGTCTCGATGCTGGCCGCGCCGGCTGTGGATCGGCGCATCTCGCGGCGATGAGCGAGCAGGCCCCGAAAGAACGGCACCGGTTTCTGCATGATAGGCTTGTTGCAGGATGCTGCGACGAAGAGCGACGTCACATGTCCCGGCTCAAGTTCGAAATGATAGGTCGCCGAGTTGACGGCGAGCCGCGTCGGCCGCGGATCGAAATGCAGGGCGGTAATGCGGCTCTGGCCGTCGAGCCCCCTGTATTCAAGCACGACCTCGGAAGGGCCGAGCAACCGGCTGGCGCCGATGCCGCGGCGGGGGCGGCGCTCGCCGCGCACCTCGAACAGGTCGGCGAAATCGTTGTCGAACAGCAGCGTCAGATCGAAACTGGCCGGCCGGTCGCCGTGATTTTGCAGGCCAATCCGCTGGTAGGCGGTGCCGCGCCACAGGAAGATCGAGCGGATGATGTGCAGCGTGTCCTTCTGCAGCACCAGCTTTCCGTTGCGATATACGTCGGAATTGGTGAGATCTACGGTCAGCGCCGAATTGTCATCACGCAGGTTGGAGCCCAGCAACAGCGGCTGGACGTCGTCGAGCACCATTTCCAGCCGGGCGAGATAGCGCGTATCGCTATTGAACAGGCCGTCGGGCCCACCGGCCGACGCGCCGATATCGCCGTGGCTGTCGAGCACGATAAAGGTGTCGTCGTGCTTGAGCGAGCGACGCACCCGCGTCGCCGGCCCCGTCATCGGAATGTAGAACGGCGACTCGGAGACCTGTTCGGAAGTTTCAATGGCGATCAGTTGGGTGACTTCCGTCATCAGGACCTCGAGCAATTTTCTCGCGTTGCGATCGACGCACCGGGACGCAAGACACTACTGCCGCAGATCAGGCCGCATGCGTGGCCAGCCGGCCCATTTCGCGCGCCACCAGTTCCCGGTAGGGCCCCTTCCCCTGCACGAGGATATCGGGCGGCCCATCTTCGATGATCCGCCCGCCCTGCAGCATCACTACGCGATCGAAATTGCGCAATGTTGCAAGGCGGTGGGCAATCGCAATCACGGTACGCCCGCGCATCAGGCGCGACAATGCCTCGCGGATCGCCTCTTCGGACTCGCTGTCGAGCGCGGCCGTTGCCTCATCCAGCAACAGGATCGGGGCATCTTTCAGGAAGGCTCGCGCGATCGCGATCCGCTGCCGCTGTCCGCCCGAGACCTTTATTCCGCGGTCGCCGACGATGGTCGCCATGCCCTCCGGAAGATTTTCGATGAAGTCGCACCTCGCCGCGATCGCCGCGCGCAGCACCTCGTCATCGGTCGCGTTCGGCCGTCCATACCGGATATTTTCCATGATCGAGCGGTGGAACAGCGAGATGTCCTGCGGCACCACCGAAATCGCCTCGCGCAGGCTTTGCTGCGTCACCCGTGAGATGTCCTGGCCGTCGATCATGATGCTGCCGCGCTGGACATCGTAAAATCGCTGCAACAGCGTGAACAGGCTGGATTTTCCGCCGCCGGATTGGCCGACCAGTCCGACCCGTTGCCCGGCCTTGATACGCAGGCTGAATTTGTCGAACACCTGGACGCCGCCCGGATAATGGAATGTGACGTTGTTGAAGGCGACGGCAGCCCCGCTCCGGACCAGTGGTTCCGCCTCGGGATGATCCTTCAGTTCGTGCGGCAGCAACAGCGTCGCAATCGCTTCCGTCATCCGCGCTACATGTTGGGTGACATCGACCAGCGCCACCGCAAGATCGCGCGTTGCGCTAAGGATCGAAATCCCCAGCGTACAGACCAGCACGACGTCGCCAGTCGTTGCCGCTCCCTGCTGCCAGAGCGTGATGACCCAGGCCAACAGCGCGATCGTCAGCAGGACGGTCAAGACCGCGTGGGTAATGCGCAGCTTCTCGAGATAGCGAAGACTACGTCCGCGCGCGTTGAGTTCCCGCTGGACGGTCGCATCGAAGCGATCATGCTCATGACTCAGGCCGCAGAACGCCCGCACCAGCGGCATGTTGTTGATGACATCGACCATTTCGCCGTCGACCGCGGCGGCCTTGTCGGCAAAGTCGTCGTGCAGCGGCCGTCCCGCGGCGGCCATGTGGAACATTCCCACCACCATGACACCGGCAATCACCAAAAGCCCCGCCGACATCGTCATGCTGACGGTTCCAATCAGGAGAATGGCGGCGACTGTCGCGATGCAAGGCGGCAACACGTTCCAGACGAACATGTTTTCGACAGTGAACACCGCATTGGAGGTCGCAGTGATGCGGCTGGTCAGCATTCCCGGCAGGCGGTCGGAGAAATAGCTCGGCGCGTGTCCGGTCAGATGGCGGAACATGTCGCGGCGCAGATCGCCGGTGACGCCGACAAAGGTGAAACTCGCGGTCCAGCTTGCAACGCGCCACAGCAGATTGTCAGCCGCTATGAACGACATGAGCAACGCGAATGCCAGCCATACGCCCCCTGCGTGCGACTGACCCGCCGTCAGGCTGTCGACCAGATTCTTCACCCCGTATTGCGTGCCCACCGAGCAGGCGACTGCCGCGACGACGGCCACCAAAATGACGCCATGTGCCCCGCGGCGCTGGCGCAGATAGCGCAGCACAAACGAAAACGGCCGGCGCGCATATCCAGAAAGATGATCCATGACGTCTGCAAACCTGTTGAGAGTGAATGGGAATCCTCAATGCGCACCGCGCACGATTACGTGAAGAGCGCTGCATCCGGTTCGGGCCGAGTGGCCATCTCCCCGCAACAATTCTGCAGCATCAGGACAGTTGGAAACTTCGTTGCGCCAGATGGCATCAGCAAGACAACCGTGTGGAGGAAGCAAGGTGCGCTGATCGAAGGAACTTCAAAGATGCGGGAACGTTCCCGCATGGCACGCCGGTGCCGACCACGGGCTGAGGGCATTGTTCATCACTTCCAGACAGGAGACGAAGATATGCGCATCGCGCAGGTTGCCCCGCTGACGGAGGCTGTTCCCCCCAAACTGTACGGTGGCACCGAACGGGTCGTGCACTGGCTGACCGAAGAACTGGTTTCGTTGGGACACGATGTAACCCTGTTTGCCAGCGGTGATTCACACACCTCGGCGAAACTCGATGCAACGTGGCCAAAGGCGTTGCGCCTCGACGGCTCGGTGCGGGACCCCAACGCGCTGCACATGGTGATGTTGGAGCGCGTGCGGCGGAAATGCGACGAAGAAGAGTTCGATTTTCTGCACTTCCATCTCGACTACTATCCGTTCTCACTATTCTACCGGCAGCCGACACCATTCGTGACCACCCTGCATGGCAGGCTTGACCTGCCGGAGCACCAGCCGGTGTTCAGCACCTTCTCAAAGGTTCCGGTGGTGTCGATCTCGGACTCACAGCGGCGGCCGGTGCCGAAGGCCAACTGGGCCCGCACCATTCATCACGGATTGCCGGAGGATTTGCTGACGCCGCAGCCGGTCAAGCCGGCATACCTCGCCGTGCTTGGGCGGATCGCGCCGGAAAAGGGCGTCGATCGCGCCATACGGATTGCCAACCGATGCGGCATTCCGCTGAAGATCGCGGCAAAGGTCGATCGCGCCGACCAGGAATATTACGACGAACTGATTTCACCGCTTATCAAGGCCAGCCCGCTGGTCGAATTCATCGGCGAGATCTCGGACCGCGAGAAGCCCGACTTCCTCAGTGGCGCGATCGGCTTGCTGGTTCCGATCGACTGGCCGGAGCCCTTTGGCTTGGTCATGATCGAGGCCATGGCCTGCGGTACGCCGGTCCTCGCCTATAATAGAGGGTCGGTCCCGGAGATCATCGACGTCGGACTCACCGGGTTCGTGGTGGAGGACGAAACCAGCGCCATCGCCGTGGTCGATCGCCTTTCGACGCTGGACCGTGCGGCGATCCGAAAGCAGTTCGAAGCCCGCTTCACCGCGCGCCGCATGGCGCTCGATTACCTTGCGGTATATCGCAGCCTGATGGAGGCGGAGCCGCGCATCAAGCTCGTGAGCAGCGCGGAGTAGATTTGCAGACAGTTCTGCCGTCATGGCCGGGCTCGTCCCGGGCATCCACGTCTTTCTCACTCGCTGGAGCAAAGACGTGGATGCCCGGGTCAAGCCCGGGCATGACGAACTACTCAGCGCATCATCGTCCGTTTCGGCTCGACGATCTCGAACATGCGCGGGAACTCGTCCATCAGCGCCATCAGTTCGCCAAGCCGCATCGGATCGCCCGTCACTTTGATTTTCCCTGCGTCGACGGCTTCCGGAAACGTCGTCAGCTTGGCGATCACCTCGTCCAACACGCCGCGCGCCAGCGTGAAGCCGGCGTCGGCATTTTCCGCCTGCGCGCCGGCCGCATAGGTCAGCGCACAATTCTCCAGATTGAGAACGAAAGTTTCCCCGGTGTCGGTGAAATTCCAGTTCAGCACGATGCGCTTGCCTTCGGCCCTCGGGCCATTGAGGCGTACACCGAGCACGTCCCAAAGCTGCTCGGTGCGGAGCGCCGCCAGCGTTTCGCGCGGCATGGCGGACCGCGGCGGCGCCTTGGGCATGCCCTGCCGCAGTTCCTGCGCGCCGAACAGATAGGCGTTGCGCCAGGTCGAGCTCTCCGACGCATAGCCGAGCTGCTCGAACGTATCGGCCAGCATCGCACGGGCAGCCTGGTTGTCGGGTTCGGCGAACACCAGATGGCTCACGGCCTGGGCTACGAAGCGAAACTCTCCCTTGGCAAAGTCCTTTGCCGCGCGCGCCAGGATCGCATCCGCGCCACCCATGTACTCGACATATTTCTTCCCGGACTCGACCGGCGGCAGGGGATCGAGATTGACCGGATTGGCATCGTACCAGCCGAGATACTTCTGGTAGATCGCCTTCACATTGTGCCGGATGTGGCCGTAGTAGCCGCGGCCGTGCCATGCGCCCTCGAGGCTCGCCGGCAGGCGGATCGCCTCCGCGATTTCGGTTGCGGTGAGCCCATGGTTCATCAGGCGGATAGTCTGGTCATGGGCGAACTTGTAGAGGTCGCGCTGCTGCCGGATCATGGTGTCGATCCGCTCATGGCCCCAGACCGGCCAATGGTGCTGGCCGCACATCGCGTCGGCCTTGCCGCCCCACATCTGCAGCGCTTCGCCGAGATATTTCGACCACGCCAGCGCGTCGCGCACGTCGGCGCCGCGGAACGGCAGCAGATTGTGGAAATTATGCGTGCAGTTTTCCGCGAGGTTCAGAAGCTTGTAGCGCGGAATGAAGAAGTGCATCTCGGCCGGCGCTTCGCTGTTCGGCGCCATCTGGAATTCGAATTCGACCCCGTCGATCACGCGCTTGTCGCCGGTCGCCATGATGAGATCGGTCGGGCGCAGCAGCGCGACGGCGCCTGCCGCCATGGACTTGCCCAATCCGCAATCGACCTGCCCGCGCACGCCTTTCGCGAGGAAAGGCCCGAACTGATATTGCGCGCGCCGCAGCATCGCCGGCCCGGCGATGATGTTCTCCGATACCGCGTGCTCCATGAACAGGTTTGGCGCGATGATCGGTACATTACCGCCGGCGGGCGTTTCGTCGTCGAGCACGCCGCGCGCGCCGCCCCAATGGTCGGTGTGGGTGTGAGTGAAGATGACGGCGGCAACCGGCCGCTTGCCGCGGTGCTGGAAGTAAAGCTGCATCGCCGCCCGCGCGCCCTCGATCGAGGTCAGCGTGTCCACCACGATCACGCCGCCGTCGCCCTCGATCAGCGTCATGTTCGCGATGTCGAGCCCACGCACCTGATAGACGCCGGGCACCACCTCGAACAGGCCATGATGCATGTTGAGCCGCGACTGTCGCCACAGGCTGGGATCGACCGTCGCGGGAGCTTCTTCCGCGGACAGGAAGCCGTAGGGCTCGAGACTCCAGACCACCCTGCCCTGCGGCGAGGCGATCTTCGCATTCTCCACAGTACCGAGGAAGCCGCGCGCCGCGTCGTCGAAATCGCGCGTGTCTGAAAACGGCAGCGCCTTGAGCGTCGCCGCATGCTGCGCGATGACGGGCGCGGAGGCGTCCTTGGGAGACTGCCTGGGAGATTCCTTGGGCGTTTCAGTCGCGGCTGTCTGGCTCATTGTCATACTCCCTTGTGCAACGGAAAACTGAAGCTCGAAACCCGGGCGACTTCAGCGAAACTGCAGCCCCTCGAACTGGCCGCTACTCCGCCATGCGTCGATGTATTTGAAGTAGGCCATCGGGCCGGCGGGATGGCCTACGTTGAGCTTGGCCGCCGGCCCGGGCTCGCGTCCTTCGTTGTTGTAGTAGCCGGGCGTGCAGTCCGGCGAGCCGATCATCCGGCCGGCGCCGGTCAGCAGCAGTTCGACCCAGCGATCCTCGGCTTCCCTGGTGACCTCGATCTCCTTGAAGCCATTTGCCTGCGCGTGACGGACCATCAGCGCGATCGTCCGCGCGGCTTCGGTCAGGTTATGCGGCACGTTGGAGATGAGATTGGCGCCCTGCGTCGGCTGCACGAAGAACGCGTTCGGAAAGCCATGGACATGAATACCGTGCTTGCTGCGCATCCCGGCAGCCCAATGCTCCGACAGCCTGACGCCGCCGCGTCCGGTCAGATCGAAGCCGGCGCGCCGCTTGTATTCGGTGCCGACCTCAAATCCCGACGCATAGATGATGCAGTCGAGCATGTATTCCCTGCCCGCGACGACGACGCCGTTTTCGGTGATCCGCTCGACGCCCTTGCCGTCGGTATCGACCAGATGCGTGCCGGGTGTGTTGAAGGCCTGCAGGTACGCGTCATGAAAGCACGGGCGCTTGCAGAGCTGGCGATACCACGCCTTCAGCCTGGCGGCGGTTTCGCTGTTGTCGACGACCTTATCGACGCGTGCGCGGATTTCTTCCATTTTCTCGAAATCGGAGTCCTCGAACGCCGCAAGCATGTTCGCAGGCGTCCGTTGCTCGCGCGGCAGGTCCAGGACCTTGGCGCGAATTCGCCGCGACAGATCGGTCCAGCCGTCCTGTACCAGATCTTCTTCCGCGCTGCCGCCGGCCTGGTTCGCGGTAAAATTCTCGAGCCAGCGCTGCTGCCAGCCTGATGTCGCGATCCCGGCAAACCATTCCGGATCGATCGGCGCGTTGGCCCTGACGTCGACAGAGGACGGCGTGCGCTGGAAGACGTAGAGCTCTTTGCAAGCGCGGGCGAGATGCGGCACGCACTGCACGGATGTGGCGCCGGTGCCGATGATCCCGACGCGCTTGTCGGCGAGTTTCTCCATCGGAGCGCCCAGCGGATCGCCGCCGGTGTAGTCGTAATCCCAGCGGCTGGTGTGGAACGAATGTCCCTTGAACGTTTCGATGCCCTCGATGCCCGGCAGCTTGGGAACATGCAGCGGCCCGGTTCCCATGCCCACGAACTGCGCGGTGAAGGCGTCGCCGCGGTTGGTGCGGATGGTCCAGCGCGATTTTGCCTCGTCCCAATCGAGACTGACGACCTCGGTGTGAAACAACGCGTTGGCGTAGAGCCCGTATTGTTTTCCGATGCGCTGGCAGTGCGCGAGGATTTCCGGCGCATGCGCGTATTTTTCCGACGGCATGTGGCCGGTCTCTTCGAGCAACGGCATATAGACCATCGAGGCGGTGTCGCATTGCGCGCCGGGGTACCTGTTCCAGTACCAGGTGCCGCCGAAGTCACCGCCCTTCTCGATGATGCGGACGTCCCCGACGCCAGCTT
This sequence comes from Pseudomonadota bacterium, assembly GCA_023422775.1. Classification (GTDB taxonomy): domain Bacteria; phylum Pseudomonadota; class Alphaproteobacteria; order Rhizobiales; family Xanthobacteraceae; genus Bradyrhizobium. The sequence goes on along the minus strand of JAFAGM010000086.1, from coordinate 3,150 downwards.
CGGATAACCGCGCGGCGGTTGCGAGGCCGGCAAAGCCGCCGCCGATGAAGGCGAAGGTGACATGATCGGTCTTCGACGCGCGCGGCGTGACCGGCATATAGGGATCGTCCAGATAGTGCGCGAGTTGCCCGGCGACGCGCAGATACTGGTCGTTGCCGTCGGCACGGAGCCGCTTGTTGCGCTCCTCCAGGTATTTCCGGCGCAGCCGCTCCTTGTCGATCGCAGCGCTACGCGCGGCCTGGGGTTGGTCGGTCGTCGTCATCCGATGGTGCCTTTCAGGAAATCATGGTGCGTAACCGTCAATACCACCGCTCAGGATGGATGTGCGGACAGATATGGCGAGTCTGCCACCGACCATGACGGCATCGGCTCCATGCGAAAAATCTGCCGAAGGTGCACTTCATCGGGGCCGTCGCCGATCCGCAGCAGGCGGCCCCAGGCAAGGGCCTGATGGATCGGCGTATCATCGGAGCCGCCCATCGCGCCGAACACCTGCATGGCGCGATCGGCGATCCGCTGCAGCATCGCAGGCACCGCCACCTTGATCAGCGATACGTCGCGCCAGGCGCCATGGTGGCCGGCCTGATCGAGCCGCCACGCGCAGCGATACGCCAGCAGCCGCGCCTGTTCGAGTTCGACGCGCGCTTCAGCAATCCAGCGCTGCACGGTGTCATACTGCATCACGCTCCGCCCGAAGGCGGAGCGCTCCGACGACCGCGCCATCATCAATTCGATCAGGAGTTCGCACAGCCCGATCGAGCGCATGCAATGGTGAATGCGGGCCGGCCCCAGCCTGACCTGCGCGACCTTGAAGCCCTCGCCTTCCGCGCCGAGCAGGTTCGCCCGAGGCACCCGGACATTCTCGAGGGCGAGTTCGCCGATCGGCGCAACATGGTCTTCGCAGCCCATCCAGCGCAGCCGCCGTACCAGGCGAACGCCCGGCGCATCCATCGGCACGATGATGCAGGAATGGCGGCTGGTGCGGTCCGCCTCGGCATCCGTCACGCCCAGCACGATCAGGAAGCTGCATTGCGGATGCGCCGCGCCGGTGATGAACCATTTCCGTCCGCTGATGACATAATCGTCGCCGTCACGGACCATGCGGGTCGCGATGTTGGTGGCATCGGACGAAGCAACGTCAGGCTCGGTCATGCCAAAGGCCGAGCGGGTCCTCGCCTCCAGCAGCGGCTGCAGCCAGCGCGCCTTCTGCTCGGGTGTGGCGCAGTTCTGCAACGCGATCATGTTGGGCACGTCGGGCGCCTGGCAGTTGAAGACTTCCGGCGCCCAGAACAGCCGGCCCATGATTTCGGCCAGCGGCGCATACTCCAGATTGGAAAGGCGCGTACCCGGCTCGTCGTCGCCGAGTTCGGGAAGACCGAGATTCCAAAGACCGGCCTCGCGCGCCTTCTGTTGCAGGTCCGCCATGAAGGGCGGGGCTTCCCCCTTGGCGACGTGACCGAGCCAGGCGCGGTGGCGCGGCAGCACCTCTTGATCGAAGAACGCCTGCAGCCTGTCCCGCCACGCTTCCGATCGGTCGGAAAGATTGAAATTCATGCGGCCTCCCGCTGGACTTGCTTTTTTTAAGCTTACCTAAGCTAAATTCGACACGATTGGCAAATTGATTTCGATATATTGACAAAACTATCGATTTTTGACCAACCTTAACCTCATGACAATAACAGTCAGCAGCAGCAGCGCGTCAGAGGAACAAGCCGATCCCTCCTTTGCGACCACGCTGGCGCACGGGCTGGACGTGCTGGCCGCCTTCCGTAACCGCAGCGGCTCACTGTCGAATGCCGAACTGGCGACCCATACCGGCCTGTCGCGGCCGACGGTATCGCGACTGACCTACACGCTGGCGCAACTCGGCTATCTCAAGCGCGATGCAAAGGGCCGATTCGTACTTGGGCTGGGCATTCTGGCCGCCGCCTATCCCGTGCTGTCGGCGCTGAAGGTCCGGCAACTGGCGCGACCGCTGATGCGCGATTTCGCCGCCTATTCCGGCGGCACCGTTTCCATCGCGATGCCGTTCGGCCTCGACTTCATCTATGTCGAGACGCTGCGCACCACGGATGCCGTGGCTCACCTGCCGGATGTCGGCTTCGCGAGTTCGCTGGCGCCGACCGCGGTCGGCCGCGCGCTGTTGTCGCTCTTCACCGACGAAGAGCTTGAATTCTACGTCGCAAAGGTGAAGGCAGAGCGCCCCGACGAAGCCGAATACGTCCAAAGCCGGACACTGCCGGACGTCGCAATTTGCCGCGAGCGCGGCTTTGCGGTTTCGCTCGGCGAATGGCGGCGGGAAATCTTTGGCGTCGCCGCGCCATTATATCGGACGCCGTCGGGCGATTGTCTTTCCGTCAATTGCGGCATCCCCTCGTTTCGTTTCAACGCCGAGCAGATCGAGCGCGAATGCGGACCGCGCATCCTCGGCCTGGCGCGCAGCATCCGCGCGCTGGTGACCAACGACTGAATACCCCCGCCAGAGGGGCAAGACGCATCGCCCGGACGATGCAAAAACATGGGGAGGGAAGAATGACCGGCGTAAAAACCGTGCTGCGCTTTGCCTTGGCTATGGTCTTCGCTACCGCCGTGATGTTCGGCGGTGCTGCGCAGGCGCAGAGCAACTATCCGAACCGGCCGATCCGCATCATCGTGCCCTACCCTGCCGGCGGCATCGTCGATATCGTTGCCCGCGCCGTGACGGAGCAGGTCGGCCGTGACTGGAAACAGACGGTCGTCATCGAGGCACGGCCGGGAGGCAACAGCAACATCGGCACAGCGGCGGTCGCGCGCAGCGAACCCGACGGTTACACGTGGCTGGTCACCGGTCCGGCGGCGCTGGTCAACCCGACGCTGTACAAGGACGCGGGCTGGGACGCGATGAAGGACCTTCGATGCGTCGGCCTCGCGGTCTGGAATCAAAGCGTCGCGCTGGTTCACCCCTCGATGCCGGCCACGACCGTGAAGGAATTCGTCGAGATCGCGCGCAAGAAGCCCGGCGAATTGAACTTCGGCAATCCCGGCACCGGCTCCTCGATCGACCTGAGCGCGCAGAAGCTGTTCCAGGCCGCAGGCATCAGGCTCACCAATGTCGGCTACAAGGGCCAGCCGCAGGCCTTGCTCGACCCTGTCTCTAATAAACATCTGACG
>JAFAGM010000097.1 GCA_023422775.1 Pseudomonadota bacterium | reverse complement strand
GCATTGACGTCGAGGCCGGCCTTCTTCGCGAAATGAATGCCTTCCGAAAGTCCCTGGACCAGGCCCGCGATGCAGATCTGGATGACCATCTTGGTGAGCTGGCCGCTGCCTGCCGGTCCCAGCAGCTTGCACATCCGCGCATAGGCCGCGATCACGGGCTCGGCGCCGGAATAGGCGTCCTGCTTGCCGCCGCACATTACGGTGAGGACGCCGTTCTCGGCGCCGGCCTGTCCGCCGGATACCGGCGCGTCGATGAACTTGAAGCCGGCCCTGGTGGCTGCGGCGTCGAGCTCGCGGGCGACTTCGGCTGACGCGGTGGTGTGGTCGACGAAGGTCGCGCCCTTCTTCATGCCGGCGAAGGCGCCGTCGGCCCCGATCGTGACCGCGCGAAGGTCGTTGTCGTTGCCGACGCAGCACATCACGAAATCCTGGCCCTCGGCGGCGGCCTTGGGCGTCGGGGCGGTTTTTCCGCCGAACTTGTCCGCCCATTCCCTGGCCTTGGCGGCGGTCCGGTTATACACGGTCACCTCGTGGCCACCCTTTTTGACGAGGTGTCCTGCCATGGGGAAACCCATCACGCCGAGACCGAGAAAAGCGACTTTAGCCATCTGTGCTACCTTGGAGTTTTGCCGGCGAAACCGGGGGCTGGCGCCGGACGGTGTTCTTGAGGGAGCCGCACCATAACCTCTGCGCAGGGGAGGGCAACGCCTTCGTTTGGCCGGGCCGGCGGGTTTTGTGCTAGGATCTGCTGGCCAAAGAACCTCACAAAAAAGGGAGTGACATCGCATGGGCGTCAGCGTGGGCGTGCTCGACCATTTCAATATCCGGACCCGAAATCTCGCCGATACGGTCCGTTTCTACGAAGACGTTCTGGGTCTCGAAAAGGGCGCCCGGCCTAATTTTGCCTTCCCCGGGGCGTGGATGTACAGCGAGGGCAAGGCGGTGGTGCACCTGGTCGATATTTCCAAAACCGACGAGGCGCAGAAGCCGGATTCCGGGGTCGTCCATCACGTCGCGTTTGCCAGTTCCGGATTCGACGGCATGAAGCGGCGCCTGGAGCAGAAGGGCATGGCGTATGAATCCCGCCAGGTTCCGGGCGGCGATCTCTGGCAGATCTTCGTCGACGATCCCAACGGCGTCATGATCGAACTGAACTACGAGGCGGCCAGGGAGCAGGGCAGTGCGGCGCCTGCGGAGCGGCGGGACGACGTCGGCGCGCGGTAGCCTTTTCCGCCGAACCGCTCTATGGGTCGGATCGGACCGGCGTGGCGTTTTTGCAAGCCTGCTTGCGGACCCGATCCGCGGCAGCTTGCGTTGGCGCAAAGAGAAAGCGCGTTAAAACAACAAAATGGAGCCCGCTTTGCAACCATTGCCGAGGCGGGTTCAGGAGATGGGTGAGTGAGCGTAACGCAGCAACAGGTTCTGGATTGCCTCGCGAAGGTGGCATCGCCGCGCGGCGTCGCCCTCACCAACGCCAACGTGCTGTCGGCGATATCGGTCACCGATGGCAAGGTGTTCTTCTCGATCAATGTCGATGCCGCGGAAGCGCGCGCGTGGGAAGACGTGCGCGCGAAGACGGAAGCTGCCGTGCGCGCGATCCCCGGTGTGACCACGGCGATGATCGCGCTGACCGCCGAGCGCAAGCCCGGGTCGCCGTCGGCTGCACCAGCGCCGCATCGGCATGCGCATTCGCATCAGGCTCCTGGCGTGCAACCGGTTTCGGCGCATCGCCCGCCGCAGGGCGCGGGCCCCTCGCCGATGTCGAGGCAGGCCGAAATTCCCGGCGTTGCCGCCGTCATCGCGGTGGCGTCGGGCAAGGGCGGGGTCGGCAAGTCGACGACCGCGCTCAATCTGGCGCTGGGCCTGCGCGATCTCGGCCTGCGCGTCGGCCTGCTCGATGCCGATATCTACGGCCCCTCGGTGCCGCGGCTGACCGGCATCAACGAGAAGCCGCAGCTCGACGACAACAGGAAGATGATTCCGATCCAGCGCTTCGGCCTCGCGATCATGTCGATCGGCTTCCTGGTCGAGGAGAACACCGCGATGATCTGGCGCGGGCCGATGGTGATGTCGGCGATCACCCAAATGCTGCGCGACGTGGCGTGGGGTGCGCTCGACATTCTCGTCGTCGACATGCCGCCCGGCACCGGCGACGCACAACTGACGCTGGCGCAGAACGTGCCGTTGAAGGGAGCGGTGATCATCTCGACCCCGCAGGACCTCTCGCTGATCGACGCCCGGCGAGGGCTAGCGATGTTCAGGAAGGTCAATGTGCCGGTGCTCGGCATTGTCGAGAACATGAGCTACTTCCAGTGCCCGCATTGCGGCACCCGCTCGGACATTTTCGGCCATGGCGGCGCACGCCATGAAGCCGAGCGGCTGGGTGTCCCGTTTCTGGGCGAGGTCCCGCTGCACATGTCGATCAGGACAACCTCGGATGCTGGTACCCCGGTGGTGGCGTGCGAGCCGGATGGCCCGCATGCGGCGATCTACCGCGCGATCGGCACCAAGGTTCGCGAGCAGCTTCAGGACGCGATTGCCGCAGCCTGAGGGCGTTTTCCGGCCGGCCTGGACACGATCCAGGATCGAGCCGGTCTCGATCCGGTTGAAGCGGTCTGGCCCCCTACGACTTTCGTTTAAGCAGTGCAGTCCTGCCGTAGTGTCATGCCTTTGTCGCGTATTCGCCGCTGAGCTTCCGTGTTAAAGCCGCCCCGCCAGAGTGCCCCCGGATGCCGTGGATTCGCCCCGCCGGAGGAAACGCTCGCGGAAATTTGGGAAACGTCCCGTCTTAAGGAGACTTGAATGAAGCGTCGTGATTTTTTGAAGGTTTCAGCGGCCGGTGCTGCCGCGACGGCCGTTGCCTCGCCGGCGATTGCGCAATCGTCGCCCGAGGTCAAATGGCGCCTGACTTCGAGCTTCCCGAAATCGCTCGATACGATCTATGGCGGCGCCGAGCAGCTGTCGAAGTACGTTGCGGAAATGACCGACAACAAGTTTCAGATCCAGGTGTTTGCGGCCGGCGAAGTCGTTCCGGGTCTGCAGGCGCTGGACGCGACGTCCAACAACACCGTCGAGATGTGTCACACCGTTTCCTATTACTATGTCGGCAAGGACCCGACCTTTGCGATCTACGCTTCGGTCCCGTTCGGCCTCAATGCGCGCCAGCAGAACTCCTGGTGGTATCAGGGCGGCGGTGAGGCGCTCGGCAACGAGTTCTTCAAGAAGTTCGGTGTGATCGGCTTCCCGGCAGGCAACACCGGCACGCAGATGGGCGGCTGGTTTCGCAAGGAGATCAAGACCGTCGCAGACCTCTCGGGCCTGAAGATGCGCATCGGCGGCATCGCCGGTCAGGTGCTGCAGAAAGTCGGCGTGGTGCCGCAGCAGCTCGCCGGCGGCGACATCTATCCGGCGCTCGAAAAGGGCACCATCGACGCGGCCGAGTGGGTCGGTCCTTACGACGACGAAAAGCTCGGCTTCGCGAAGGTCGCGAAGTACTACTACTATCCGGGCTTCTGGGAAGGTGGCCCGATGGTCCACGCGTTCGCCAATCTCGAGAAGTGGAATTCGCTGCCGAAGAACTACCAGGCGATTCTGACCAACGCCTGCGCGCACGCCAACATCTGGATGAGCGCACGGTATGACATGCAGAACCCGACCGCGCTGAAGCGTCTGGTCGCCGGCGGCACGCAGCTGCGTCCGTTCACCAATGAAGTGCTGGAAGCCTGCCTCAAGGCCACCAACGAGTTGTGGGCCGAGCTCTCCGGCAAGAACGCCGACTTCAAGAAGTCGATCGACGCGATGCAGGCCTATCGCTCCGACCAGTATCTGTGGTGGCAGGTTGCCGAGTACACCTACGACAGCTTCATGATCCGCTCGCGCACCCGCGGCTGATCGGGGTCGAAGCCGATCTGAATTCCGGACGCAAGAAACGGCCCGGTCTCCACGAGGAGGCCGGGCTTTTTCGCGCTTCCGCGCCCGGTCCGGGATGGAAGTCCGAAACCGGCTGTTCCACACTGCTTTCGGAAACCTCGATCGTTATTGCTTGGGTTGCCCGAAATCCAGCGGCGGAAGCTCGATCTGTGGCACCTCGATCTTGATTGTATTCGGATCGATCGTCGGAGCCGCGCCTTTGTAGTGCATCACCATCGAGGGGAACGTGATGACCAGCCCGACCATGATGCACTGGATGATGACGAACGGTACCGCGCCCCAATAGATCTGCCCCGTCGTCACCGGAGCCATGCGCTTGCCCGTCAGGCGGTCGATGTAGGATTCCTTCGGCGCCACCGAGCGCAGATAGAACAGGGCGAAGCCGAAGGGCGGGTGCATGAACGACGTCTGCATGTTGACGCCGAGAATGACGCCGAACCAGATCAAGTCGATGCCGATTTTTTCCGCGACAGGCCCAAGCAGCGGAATGATGATGAAGGCGAGTTCGAAGAAGTCGAGGAAGAAGGCCAGGACGAAGACGAGCACGTTGACGAAGACAAGGAAGCCGATCTGGCCGCCGGGCAGGGAGGTCAGCAGATGCTCGACCCAGACATGGCCGTTCACGCCGTAGAACGTCAGCGAGAAAACGCGCGCGCCGATCAGGATGAAGATCACGAAGGCCGACAGCTTGGCCGTCGATTCCGTGGCCTGGCGGATCAGGTCCCAGCTCAGCCGTCGCTTGGCGGCACCCAGGATGAGTGCGCCGGTCGCGCCCATCGCGCCGCCTTCGGTCGGCGTGGCGATACCGATGAAGATCGTGCCCAGCACCAGGAAGATCAGGAACAGCGGCGGCACCATCACAAACGTCGTTTGCTGCGCCATCGCCGACAGGAAACGGAAGCCGGTAAGCTTGTGGACCAGCCAGTTCACGACAGCCACGAAGAAGGCGAACAGGATGCCGTTGAACATGCTGAGCACGACGTAATCGGCGCCGCGGGTTTCCGAATGACGCATCATGAGCCAGCCGAACCCGCAACTGGCGATGAAGAGGACGCCGAGCGACAGCAGCCCGCGGCCGCCATCCGGCTCGCGGAATCCGATCGCGTCCGCCGGCAGGCCGGGAGTAGCCTTCGGAAACAGCATCGATACCAGAAAGGCGTAACTGGCGTAGAGGCCGGCGAGCACCATGCCCGGAATGAACGCGCCCTCGTACATGTCTCCGACCGACTTGCCGAGCTGGTCGGCCATCACGATCAGGACGAGCGAGGGCGGAATGATCTGCGCCAGCGTGCCGGAAGCGGCGATGACGCCGGTCGCGACCCGACGATCGTAGCCGTAGCGCAGCATGATGGGCAGCGAGATCAGTCCCATCGAAATCACGGAAGCCGCGACGACACCCGTCGTTGCCGCGAGCAGGGCGCCGACGAAAATGACGGCGTAGGCGAGGCCGCCACGGACGGTGCCGAACAACTGCCCGATGGTGTCGAGCAGATCTTCGGCCATGCCCGATCGTTCGAGCACCAATCCCATGAACGTGAAGAACGGAATTGCCAGCAGCGTGTCGTTGTTCATCACGCCGTAAACGCGCTCGGGCAGCGCTTGCAGGAAATCAGGCCGGAATTCCCCGAGTTCGATGCCAACCACGGCAAAGATCAGTCCCACTGCGCCGAGCGAGAACGCCGCCGGATAGCCGAGCAGCAGGATGATCACCAGCGAGGCGAACATGATCGGCGCCATGTTGGCGATGAGAAAGGCAGTCATTTGTTCCCCCTGAGATCGCGCCCGACGATCAGCGTTTTTCGATCGCCTCGACGATGTGTTCGACCTCGGCCTCGAGTGCATGCACCTGTGATGCGTGTGGATCGGGAATAAGCCCGCGCATGACCGCAATGCGCTTGATCAGTTCGGATATGCCCTGAGCGAACAGGAGCGCGAACCCGATGACGATCAGCGATTTGGCGGGCCATTGCGGCAGCCCCCCGGCATTGCCGGACTGCTCGTTGACTTCATACGACCGCATGAAGAAGGGGCCGCCGGTGATGATCATGACCACGCAAAGCGGCAGCAGGAAAAAGACGTGGCCGATGAGGTCGATGATGTCGCGCCAGCGCCTGGAAAACAGGTTGTTGATGATGTCGATACGGATGTGTTCGTTGTCGAGCAGCGTCCAGGGCGAACAAAGCAGGAAGACGATGCCGAACAGCACCCATTGCAATTCCAGCCAGGAGTTCGAGGAGACGTCGAAGGCCTTCCGGATGATCGCGTTGGTGGCGGAGATGATGATGGCTACCAGAATGAGCCACGCCAGGCGTTTGCCCGTCCACCGTGTGAACGTGTCGATTCCCCGGCTCAATTTCAAGAGCGATTGCAACGATGATCCTCCCCGCCTGCGCCTCTGCTGTCTTGACCGCGCCCGTTGGAGCGCAGCCGGCCTATCCTGCCGGGCAAGCATGAAGCCCCCGCAACAAACCAGCGGGCGCAGCCGTCGTCAATTGGAAGTTTGTTGATATTGAAAGGGAATTGGCCCTGTGGATCGGAATCGTCTATCCCGGTCAGGCGCTCGCTATTGCTTTTGAGGCCCGAATTCCAGCGGGGGGAGCTCGATTTCCGGTACTACGATCTTGACCTTGCTGAGATCGACGTTGATCGGCTTGTCGAGCAGGGCGGTCACCGTGATGGGGAAGGCGATCACGATCGCCACCATGATCGCCTGCAGGCCGATCCAGGGCAGGGCGCCCCAATAGATGTCGGAACTCTTGACCTCCTTCGGCGCGACGCCGCGCAAATAGAACAGTGCGAAGCCGAAGGGAGGATGCAGGAACGACGTCTGCACGTTGACGCAGATCATGACGCCGAACCAGATCAGTGCGGCATCCGCTCCCACGACGGGCGCGAGAATCTTCTGCGCGATCGGCGCAACCATCGGCAGGATGATGAAGGCGATCTCGAAGAAGTCGAGGAAGAACGCCAGGAAGAAGATGAAGAGATTGATGAAGATCAGGAAGCCCCAGACCCCTCCGGGGATCGAGGTCAGGTGGTCCTCGAGCCAGACCCCGCCATTGACGCCGAGGAATACCACCGAGAAGCAGGTCGAGCCGATCAGGATGAAGACCACCATGGTGGACAGGCGCATCGTCGACTCGTAGCCCTGCTTGATCAGGTCGCGCAGATCCGGGATGCGGACGGCTTCGAGACAGAGCCAGACGACGGCCAGATACAGCACCGCGAAGGTCAGCTTGAGCACCTTGCCCTCGCCGACGAGAATCTCGATGATCACGGCGACGCCGGTGGCGACGATGCCGACGATGAGCATTTTGTGCCCGGTCCTGCTCAGATCCTTGTGATGGATCGCGGCGAGAACGATGGCGCCGATCGCGCCCATCGCGCCGGCTTCGGTCGGGGTCGCCAGGCCCATCATCATCGTACCGAGCACCACGAAGATCAGCACGGCCGACGGGATGATGCCCATCAGGCATTTGCGCCAGAGCGGCCAGCCCGTCAGCGTACGCGCTTCCTTCGGTACGGGAGGCACGTGATGGGGAAAAAACAGCCCCAGGAAGAATGTGTAGCCGGCGAACAGGGCGATCTGCAGCACCGACGGACCCCAGGCGCCGAGATACATGTCGCCGACCGACTTGCCGAGCTGGTCCGCCATTACGATCAGCACCAGCGAGGGCGGCACCAGCTGGGTGATGGTGCCGGATGCCGCGAGGACGCCGGTGATGTAGCGCACGTTGTAGCCGTAGCGGAGCATCACCGGCATCGAGATCAGCGCCATGGCGATCACCTGCGCCGCCACCGTGCCGGTGATCGCGCCGAGGATGAAGCCGACGATGATGACGGAATAGCCGAGGCCGCCGCGGACCGGGCCGAACAACTGGCCCATCGAGTCAAGCATGTCTTCGGCGAGCCCGCAGCGTTCGAGGACCGAGCCCATGAAGGTGAAGAACGGGATTGCGAGCAGCAATTCGTTGGAGAGCACGCTGCCGAAGATGCGGCCCGGAATCGCCTGCAGGAAGTTCATGTCGAAGAAGCCGAGATAGATCGACAGGAATCCGAACGACAGCCCGAGCGCGGCAAGCGTGAAGGCCACCGGGAAGCCGATCAGCATGGCCAGAATCAGGCCGCCGAACATCAGCGGCGGCATCATCTCCAGCGTGATCATTGGGTCGGCCTCTCGTATTTCGCATCGATCACGACATAGCCCTGCAGGGCGGCGATGCGCTTGATCACCTCGGAGACGCCTTGCAGCGCCAGGAAAACGAAGCCCACGGGAACGACGAGCTTGATCGGCCAGCGGACCAAGCCGCCGGCATTGCTTGAAAGTTCACCGACCTCGTAGGCCTGGTGGAAGAACGGCCAGGACAGATAGCTGAGCAGCAGGCATGCCGGGATCAGGAAGCACAGCGTTCCGATCAGGTCGAGCCAGAGCTGGCCGCGCTCGCTCAGCATCAGATAGAGAATTTCGACGCGGACATGCTCGTTCTTCTTGAACGTGTAGGAGGCGCCGAACATCACGAAGACGGCGAACATGTACCACTGCAATTCGAGCCAGGCGTTGGACGAGTAGCCGAACGCGTAGCGGATCATCGCGTTGGCGGCGCTCACCAGGCAGGCGGCGAGCACGAGCCAGTTGCAGATGCCGCCCAGTTTCTCATTGAGGAAATCGATGAAATGACTGAGTGCCAGCAATGGGCGCATCATGTTCTCCTCGGACGCGCCATCGACGCTTGCCGGAAATCCTGCTCAATGGATTGCCTCACCGCCCGCTTCTGACGCACGAGGTGCGGCCGCGCGTTGAGCGCACAGGCTTGTCGCCGCACGACGCGCAGATCCACAGCTCATTCACTGGAGCGATTGCAACGAAGTTCCCCCGCCTTGCGCTACCGCCGTCTTGATTGCATCTTGAGGATGCATTGGCCTGTTCCGGCCTGCTGGCGTGAAGCAGGCGGTACCATTTCAGCGCGGGGTGGCGGCGTCAATTGGAAAAAAATGGGCATATTGATGCGGGCCAATTCATTGGCCTGATAAATCCTCGCCCGGATGTGGAAAGAAAACAGGCCGCCGTGTCAGCCGCCGGTGACGCTCATGTGGCGGCTGACGCTCGGGCGGTTATGCCTGCGGTCGATGATGAAGTCGTGGCCCTTCGGCTTCAGCCCGATGGCGCGATCGATCGCGGCCGACAGCAGGTCGTTGCCGGCGGAGGCCCGCAGCGGCCTGCGCAGATCGGAGGCATCCTCGTGGCCGAGGCAGGTGTGCAGCGTGCCGGTGCAGGTGACCCGTACCCGGTTACAGGACTCGCAGAAATTATGCGTCATCGGCGTGATGAAGCCGAGCTTGCCGCCGGTCTCGCTGACCCGGACATAGCGGGCGGGGCCGCCGGTATCGTCGGCGAGGTCGGTCAGCGTGTAGTGCTTGGCGAGCCGGGCACGCAACAGCGACAGCGGTACATACTGGTCGATCCGGCCTTCGCCGATATCGCCCATCGGCATCACCTCGATCAGCGTCAGCGCCATGCCCTTGCCGTGCGCCCATTCCATCAGGGACGGGATATCTTCTTCGTTCATGTTCTTGAGCGCCACCGCGTTGATCTTGACGGCGAGGCCGGCTGCGCGCGCGGCTTCGATCCCGGCCAGGACCTTGTCGATATCGCCCCAGCGGGTGATGGCGCGGAACTTTTGCGGATCGAGCGTGTCGAGCGAGACGTTGATACGGCGCACGCCGCAGTCGGCCAGTTCGGCCGCGAAGCGCGCCAGTTGCGAACCGTTGGTGGTCAGCGTCAATTCATCGAGCGCGCCGTTGCCGAGATGACGCGACAGCGAGCGCACCAGCGACATCACATTGCGCCGGACCAGCGGCTCGCCGCCGGTGAGGCGGAGCTTGCGCACGCCCTTGGCGATGAACGCCGAGCACAGCCGGTCGAGTTCTTCCAGCGTCAGCAGATCCGCCTTGGGCAGGAACGTCATGTCCTCGGACATGCAGTAGAAACAGCGCAGGTCGCAGCGATCGGTCACCGAGACACGCAGGTAGCGGATGGTCCGGCCGAACGGATCGACCATCGGCTGGAACAATTGATCGGGCGACTTCAACGTGGAACCGCTCATTCGAAAACTGCCTTGCAAACTGCCCTTGCATGCGAGCCGGGTCTGGCGCGCGTCACCGCGACGTCGCCGCTAATCTAGGCACGTTGCCAGCCGCCTACAATCACGGCTTTCGGCTGCGGTGCAGCAGGCATTTAGCGCCCGGCAGGGTTCGGGCGCAGCGCTCTTCCGGTCGAAGACATGGGCAATAAATACAGTTATATCAATAAATTAACTGCCGGATGATGCGATCTGCCCAAGGCTGTGCACGGCAGCGGGCAGGTCTCGCATATGGCCGATCAGCCGGTCCGGCTTCAGTTCGGCGATCGGCACGTCGGTATAGCCGAATTCGACCCCGATCACGGGGACGCCCGCCCGCCTCGCCACGCCGACGTCGGGGCCGGCGTCGCCCACCATGATGGTGGCGCCAAGATGCCCGCCCGCCTGCGCCACCGTCTGCTGCAGGATCACCGGATCGGGCTTGGCGACGCCGAACGTGTCGGCGCCGCAGATCGCGGCAAACCGCGGACTCAGGCCTAGCTCGTCGAGCAGGCGTTTCGACAGCCATTCCAGCTTGTTGGTGCACACCGCAAACTGGTAGCCCTGCGCGCCGAGGTCATCGAGGGCGGCTTCCAGCCCCGCGAACGGCCGCGATTCGTCGGCGATGTGGGCGGCGTAATAGTCGATGAAATCGCGCAGCAGGCGGTCGATGTCGGAAACGCCCATTGCCCGGCCGTCCACTTCGAGGCCGCGTTCGATCAGCTTGCGGGCGCCGGCGCCGATCATGTTGCGGGCCGATTGCAGCGGCACCGGGGGCATGCCCTCGCGTTCGAGGACATAATTGAGCGCGGCGATCAGGTCGGGCGCGGTGTCGACCAGCGTGCCGTCGAGATCGAAGACAACAGTGCGGGGAAGGGTCATTGCAATTCGCTAGCGGCAGCCGCGGCATCATGCAAGTGGTGGGACCCGTCCAAAGCCGATTCATGTCAATTGTGCCGGCCATGGCGCTGTTCCCGGCGCCAAAACGAGGCTAGAAGCCTCTCCGGCGGGTTCTTGAGAGGCATCGTTGCAAGTGGATATGAACCGGTTGAAGCAGCAGGCTGCGGCGCAGGCGCTGGAGCATGTGCAGGATGGCATGAAGCTCGGGCTCGGCACCGGTTCGACCGCGAAGCATTTTGTCGAATTGCTGGGCCGGAGGGTTGCCGGTGGCCTGCGGGTGATCGGCGTACCGACCTCGGAAGCCACCCGCATTCAGGCGGAGCAATGCAAAATTCCGCTGACCACGCTGGACGAGGTCGACCGGCTCGATCTCACCGTCGATGGCGCCGACGAAATCGATTCGGCCCTCAACCTGATCAAGGGCGGCGGTGGCGCGCTGTTGCGGGAAAAGATCGTGGCGGCGGCGTCCGATCGCATGATCGTGATAGCCGACGACACCAAATGGGTCGATGTCCTCGGCCGTTTTCCTCTTCCTGTCGAGGTGATTCCGTTCGGCCTGGCGGCGACGCAGCGGGCCATCGCCGACGTATTTGCGCAAAGTGGCGTTTCCGGGCAAATGGAGGTCCGGAAGGGCAGGGACGGCCACGTTTTTGTCACCGATGGCGGCCACTGGATTGTCGATGCCCATCTTGGACGCATCGCGGATGCGCCACGTCTGGCGGGCCTCCTGAGCCTGGTCCCGGGCGTCGTTGAACACGGGCTGTTCATTGGGCTGGCCGGCACCGCCGTCCTGGCGGGCGCACAGGGAATTCGCGTAGTTGAGCGGCGCTAGCGCCGGTAATCGAGGAGAATAGGTATGAAGAGCCTTTCACGGATTTTGTCGGCGGCTGGCCTCGCATTGGGGCTGGCCCTGACCGGCGTTCCGGCCGAAGCGCAGCAGAAGAACGCGCCTGCGGCAGCGGCGAAGGCCGCTTCGCCGGCCGCGCTCGCCGCCGCCAAGGAAATCCTGGCGATGAAGAACGCGAACGCGATGTACGCCAACGCCGTTCCCAGCCTCGTCGAGCAGACCAAGAACACGCTGATGCAGAGCAATCTGAACTATCAGAAGGATCTCAACGAGGTCGCCCTCATCGTCGCCAAGAATCTCGCCGGCCGCGAAAAGGAGATCGGCGAGGGCATGGCGCAGGTCTATGCCAACGAGTTCACGGAGCAGGAGTTGCAGGGCCTGGTGACGTTCTACAAGTCGCCGCTGGGCCAGAAGCTGCTGGCAAGCGAGCCCCGCGCCATCCAGCTCAGCATGGCCTATATGAACCAGTGGGCGCAGGCCTTCGCCGAAGTCGTCAACGGCCAGTTCCGGGCCGAGATGAAGAAGCGCGGCAAGGATATCTGAACTCGCGAATTGCGAACAGCGAGTAGCGAATGGGACGGGCAACCGGATAGGCTTGCCATTCGCTATTCGCCACTTGCCACTCGCGCAAACCGAGGCTGACTCATGGCTGAGTTCGACGTCGATCTGTTCGTCATCGGCGGTGGTTCGGGCGGCGTTCGCGCCGCGCGCATCGCCGCCGGCTACGGCGCCAAAGTCATGGTCGCCGAAGAGTACCGGATGGGCGGTACCTGCGTGATCCGCGGCTGCGTGCCGAAAAAGCTGTTCGTGCTCGGTTCGTACGTCAGGCACGAGATCGAGGACGCGGCCGGTTTCGGCTGGACCATTCCGAACGCCTCCTTCGACTGGCCGACGCTGGTCGCCAACAAGGACAGGGAGATCGCTCGGCTCGAGGGCATCTATGCCGCCAATGTCGAGAAGACAGGCGCACGCATCGTGAAAACCCGCGCGGCGCTGGAAGACGCCCACACGCTGCGCCTCATGACCGGCGAGAAGGTCACCGCGAAATACATCCTGATCGCGACCGGCGGCGCGCCCAACCACGGGCGCGAGATCCCCGGCATCGAGCACGTCATCTCCTCCAACGAGGCTTTTCATCTCACCGAACTGCCGAAGCGCATCGTGATCCAGGGCGGCGGCTATATCGCGCTGGAATTCGCAGGCATCTTTGCGGGCTTCGGCTCCGACGTGACGGTGGTCTATCGCGGCGACAACATCCTGCGCGGCTTCGACGAGGACGTTCGCAGGCATGTGCGCGCCGAGATGGAGAAACAGGGCATCACCATCATCACCGGCTGCACCATCGACAAGGTGGACAGGCACGGCAACGAGTTCACCACCCATCTGTCGAGCGGCTCCAGCATCGCCTCCGAGAAGGTGATGTTCGCGATCGGGCGGCACCCGAATGTCGCCAATCTCGGCCTCGAGAAGGCGGGCGTCGCCATCAATCCGAACAACGGCGGCATCGCCGTCGACGGCTGGTCGAAGACCTCGGCCGACAACATCTACGCCATCGGCGACGTCACCCACCGCACAAACCTGACGCCGGTCGCGATCCGCGAGGGCCATGCCTTCGCCGACACCGTGTTCGGCAAGCGCCCGGTGCAGGTCGATCACGCGACGATCCCCACGGCAGTGTTCTCGCAGCCCGAAGTCGGCACCGTCGGCCTGACTGAAGCCGAGGCCCGCGCGCAATTTTCCCACGTCGATATCTACAAGACCGATTTCCGACCGATCAAGGCGACGATGTCCGGCCGCGACACCCGCGTGCTGATGAAACTCGTGGTCGACGGCGCGAGCGACCGCGTGCTCGGCTGCCACATCGTCGGCGATACCGCTGCCGAAATCGTCCAGGCGGTCGCGATCGCGGTGAAGATGAAAGCGACGAAAGCCGATTTCGACGCGACCATCGCGCTGCATCCGACGGCGGCGGAAGAGCTGGTGACAATGCGGACACCGACGGCGCGGCATGTGAGGCAGGCGGCGGAGTAGGCTTCGCCGTAATCGAGAATTCAAGAATAGAAAGCACCCAAACAATGATTGAATCAATCGGTATCGTAGGCGCGGGCACCATGGGGAACGGCATCGCCCAGGTATGTGCCGCTGCCGGTCTCCCCGTCGTCATGTCAGACATCTCCGACGCGGCGCTGACGCGCGGCATGTCGGTCGTCTCCAACAGCCTTGAGCGGCTGGTCAACAAGCAGAAGATGACCGACGCCGACCGGCAGGCGGCGCTGGCGCGGATCACGACCACCACTGACACGGCGAAGTTTTCCACCTGCGATCTCGTGATCGAGGCCGCGACCGAGAACGAGGACCTGAAGGTGAAGATCCTCAAGGATCTCTGCACCAGGGTGCAGCCGCGCGCGCTGCTCGCGACCAACACCTCCTCGATCTCTATCACGAAGCTTGCCGCCGCGACCGACCGTCCGGACCGCTTCATCGGCATGCACTTCTTCAACCCGGTGCCGCTGATGGCGCTGCTGGAACTGATCCGCGGCCTGCAGACCTCGGACGACACCCACGCGAAGGCGGAAGCCTTTGCGAAGAAAGTTGGCAAGGTGGCGATCACGGCAAAGAACAGCCCGGGTTTTGCCGTCAACCGCATCCTGTGCCCGATGATCAACGAGGCGATCTTCGCGCTGCAGGAAGGCATCGCGACCGCCGAAGACCTCGACGCCGGCATGAAGCTCGGATGCAACCACCCGATCGGCCCGCTGGCGCTTGCCGACATGATCGGCCTCGACACCATGCTGTCGGTGATGGAAGTCTTCTACGAAGGCTTCAACGATCCGAAATACCGGCCCGCGCCGCTGCTGAAGGAAATGGTCGCCGCCGGCCATCTCGGCCGCAAGACCGGGCAGGGGTTTTACAGCTACGGCAAGTAACGCTGCGTAGGGGGTAGCGTAGCGTAACCCACCAATGTCTTGATACGCGGTTGGTCTCGCGGTGGGTTACGGCTTCGCCTAACCCACCCTACGAATTGAGGGAAGTTCATGCGTATTGCGGTTGTCGGCGCCGGCGGTGTCGGAGGCGGGTTTGGCGCCGCGCTGGCCAAGGCGGGCGCCGATGTCACCTTCATCGCACGTGGCGCGCATCTGGCCGCCATGAAGCGTGATGGTCTGAAAATTCAAAGCCCGCGTGGCGACACCCATCTGGTGCCGACGCAGGCAACCGACAATCCCGCTGAAATTGGTGTGGTCGACATCGTGCTGTTCTGCGTCAAGCTGTGGGACGTCGAAAGCGCCGGCGAGGCCATCAAGCCGCTGGTCGGGCCTGATACCGCCGTCATCCCGCTGCAGAACGGCATCGACGCTGCCGAGCGGTTGCTCCCGATCCTGGGGCCAAAGGCCGTCATGGGCGGCGTGGCGCAGATCAGCGCGTCGATCGTCGCGCCCGGCGTGATCCAGCAGGTCGGCACCTTCATGCGCATGATCTTCGGCGAACTCGACGGCTCGCGCAGCAAGCGGGCGGAGGAATTTCTCGCGCTGTGCCAGAAGGCCGGATTTGATGCGACCCTGAGCGAGCAGATTCTCACCGAACTCTGGATGAAGTTCATACTGCTCGCCACCAATGCCGGCATCACGGCCGCGACGCGTCAGCCGATCGGCAAGCTGCGGGAAGATTCCGACATTCGTCCGGTCATGATCGCGGCCTTCCGGGAAGTGTATGATGTCGGCAAGGCAAAAGGGATCGCGCTGCCGGCCGACGCGGTGGAAAAAGCGGTCGCCTTCATGGACCACGCGCCGCCGGCCATGAAGGCGTCGATGGCGCTCGATCTCGAACGCGGCAACCGGCTCGAATTGCCCTGGCTCAGCGGCAAGGTCGTCGAACTCGGCCGCCAGCTCGGCGTGCCGACACCGGCGCACAGCATGATGTATGCGGTGCTCAAGCCGTATGTGATGGGGACGCCGGCGTGATGCGTGTGCGTCGGTCACATCCGGTCGTCATACCCCCGCACGCGGGGGTCCAGTACGCCGCGGCGTATAGGTTGAATAAATGA
>JAFAGM010000037.1 GCA_023422775.1 Pseudomonadota bacterium | reverse complement strand
CGAGCACGGCCAGATCGTCGGCCGCCTCGTCTACGAGAAGATGCTGGCGCGGCCCGCGTCGATGTACGGCCAGCGCATCGGCTCCAACTACCAGGCGCAGGGCCTGAAGCTGTCGAAGCATTTTCGCGTGTAAGGCGCGATGGCATCTGGTTGACCGGTAGTGCGACAAACTCGGTTCACCTCTCCCCAGCGGGGAGAGGTGAATTCCGATGCCGCTCCAGTGGACCGGATCTCATCGCGTCTAGTCAGCCGTCACATGCACGGGCGGCTTCTGCCCGCCGTTCCATTTGCCGCCGATGGCGCGCTCGATCTGGGCGGCGAGCTGCAGCAGCAGGCCGTCATTGGCCTGCTTCGCAATGGCTTGAATGCCGAGCGGCAGGCCGTTCTCATGCGCCGCCAGTGGCAGCGAGATCGCGGGGATGCCGCAGAGATTGGCGAGCGGCGTGAAGGCGAAGTTGCGCCAGAGATTGCCGAACCAGTCCAGCACATCGGGGTTGTCGCTGATTGTGAGATATTCCGTCGTGCCGATCTTCGGTGTCGGCAGCGCCGTGACCGGGGTGAGGATGATATCCCAATCCTCGAAGAAGGCGCCGAAGCCGCGCGACGTCGTGTTGAACACCGCCTGCATCCGTGCCCGGTCGGCATAGCTGGTGTTGCGGCCGTGCTCCCAGATCCTGATGTTGATCGGTTCAATCAGGTCTTCCGGCGGCCGCTCCAGCCCGCGCGCGGCCAGCATGTTGCCGATCACGACGGCGAAATTGCTGATGTAGCAGGTGGTCTGTGCCGTAAAGGCTTCGCGGAAGTCCAACTCCGGCAGGGCGTAGTCGACCTGATGGCCGAGGCCTTCGAGGAAGCGCCCGGCCTTTTCCAGTTCGGCCGCGATGTGTGGCGTTGCCTGGTAGTCGCCCCACTGGTGCGAAAGCGCGATTCTGAGCTTGCCCGGATCGCGCGCGATCATACGCGTGTAGGGCTCGGGCGGACTCCAGAACGGCATGAACTCGCCGGGCGCGGGGCCGCGGCAGGCATCGACAAACGCTGCCGTGTCGCGTACCGTGCGTGACTGGCAGCCCTGAATGGAAACCAGCCCGCTGAGGTCGGACAGAAGCGGCGACAGCGAGAACACGCCGCGCGATACTTTCAGGCCGATGTTGCCGTTGACCCCTGCCGGAATCCGGATCGAGCCGCCGCCGTCGGTCGCATGCGCGATCGGCACCGCGCCTGCGGCGACCATCGCGGCGCTGCCGGCCGACGATCCGCAGGTGGTGTAGTCGGGGTTCCACGGGTTGCGCGTGATGTAGACGGCGGGATTTTCCGCCGAACTGCAGACCCCGAATTCCGGCGTCGTGGTGCGCCCGATCAGGTTGAGGCCGGCGCCGCGCATCTTCCTGGTCATGAAGGTGTCGGCGGCAGCGCGATTGCCGCGCATGATCAGCGAGCCCATCTCCTGCAGGCGGCCCTTCATGGTGGGGCCGAGATCCTTCATCAGGAACGGCAGGCCGGCAAAGGGGCCATCGAGATTGGTGCCGTCGAGGGACGGATCGGCGACCGCATCCTCGAACACTTCGACCACGGCCGACAGCGCCGGATCGACCCTGGCGATGCCGGCCGCGGCCTGCGCCGCCAGTTCGGCGGGCTTCAACTCGCCCTTGGTGACGCGCGCCGCCAGCGCAACGCCATCATGCTCCGCCCACTCGTCCCAGCTCATCGGTAGATTCATCCAACTCATCCTCTTGGGGCAGCGTTGCGCCCTTGCACAGCGTGGTTTAACCGATTTGTCGTCGGCGCTGTCAAACCTTGATCAGCCGAACTTTGGTGCCCCAGGGATCGGCAGTCTCGATGCCGCCGGTGACCGCCTCCATCGGCGCGCCCGCCTGCGTCAATCGTTGCTCCTGCGCCTGCAGCATATCCTGCGTCGCGATCTCCAGCGAAAACCATGCCAGTCCCGTGGCGGTGTCGTTGCGCTGTCCGGCGCCCTGGCTCTGCCAGACGTTGATACCGAGATGGTGATGATAACGCCCCGAGGACAGGAACGCGGCGCCGGTCCGTTTTCGGGTTGGAGCGAAGCCGATCACGCCGCCATAGAAGCGATCCGCCTGTTCGAGATCGCCGACGCGCAGATGCATGTGGCCGATGCGGAGACCGTCCGGCGCCCTGGCATAGCTGGTCGTGCGCGTATCCGTCAGCGCGAGCAGGCCGTCGATGTCGAGCGGGTCGGTCGCCATCGTGACGGTGCCTGCGTTCCATTGCCAGAGTTCGGGCGCGCGATCGGCATAGACCTCGATGCCGTTGCCCTCGGGGTCGTCGAGATAGACGGACTCGCTGACGAGATGATCGGCGAAGCCGCTGAGCGGAATCCTGCTCGCCGCCGCGTGCACCAGCCAGCGCGCGAGGTCCTTGCGCGCCGGCATCAGGAACGCGGTGTGATAGAGGCCTGCGGCGTTCCGCGCCTCGCGCCCCGCACCCTCGCGCCGTTCAAGGTCGAGCAGCGGCACGCCGCCCGCGCCGAGACGGGCGCCGGTTGCCGTGCGCGTCATGACGGTCAGCCCGATCGCGTCGCGATAATAGTCGGCGACCTTGTCGAGGTCGCGCACGCGCAACGTCACCATGCCGACGCGCATCGGCGTGCGGTTGGCGAACGTCGGTCCGCCGCCACTCGCCGTGCCCTCCGCTTGCGCCGCGGTAGCGGCTGCCGCGGCGAACGATGAGACGCCGGCCAGATGAAGCAGCGTACGGCGCGTAAGGTCGATGGTCATGTCTTTGTCCCTTGGCGACCGGTGGGTCGGCCGCTTCGCAGGAAAGCAAATCCCGCGCCGCTCGATCTGAGGATCCCCAGCATACGGCCTGTGGGACGACTATCGCAATGTCTGCAGTTTCCCGGAACTCGGAACCATCGTTGCGCCAGGATGTCTTACGCCGAGAAAGGTACTTTCCGGCCATTGGAGACCAATGATACGCGTTGCGGCAGCGATTCTCGCAGGAATATTGAGCGTGAGCACCGCGGCGGCGCAGTCTGCCGCCGCTTCAAGTGACAAACCGGAGACGGCGTGCACGACATCGCCGGCTGCGACAACGGGAAGCGGCGAGGAGAAAACCGCCAACTCCATGGCCGTCGAAAAGAGCGTCGTGTTGCCGGACGCCGGCGGCTCAAACTCGGCCGCGCCCACCGTGCAGAGCGGGGGCAAGCCGCTGAAGTCGACCCGAACTGCCCGCTCAATTCCAAGCCGAAGTAATGTTTCGCTCCGCGGGTCGCGCGGTCTGTCAGCATAACTGACAACGAGACCAGCTATTCGCGCACGATTTGTTCTTGGCAAAATTCAGGGCAGGGAAAGAGCTTTCTCTTGACGCCTTCGATCAGGAAGTTTGAACCGGTGTCCGATAGGTGCACGTTATCGGTAATTATGACGTCGCTTGCCGATGGGCCGACGCGCGTCATGCACCCTGCCGAGCTACACAGCATGTGCCATGCCGAGATGTATTCCGTCCCGGCGGACTTGCTGAATGCTTCCATTCTTGCATCGCCCTCGGGGCCGGATACGCCTGCGGCTATCCTATCCGCGATTGTGTGCCGCAACCGGTAGAAATTCACCAGCGTATGGGGAAGCGTGCGCTTCCAGACCGGTACCGGTCCGAAAATGATGATCCGCTTGACGTTGAGGGCCTTTAGCTGGCCGATCGTATCCTGGAGTTTCTCGAGATCCTTAAGGCCATCCCACCATGCGTGCAGCAGCACGATCTCGGGACGTGACGATTTGACCAGATCGAATACGACTTGATTGGCTGCGTCACACCTGGCATCGGAGCCGGCCGCCAGGATGGGAGGGCATGCCGATGCCGCGAAGCGAGCCAGGCGAAACGGAACTGTTGCCTGAGCATGCTTCAATCCCGGGTAAAGCGCTGCAGCGGTGGAATCACCCCACAGGAGTACGAGGGGCTTGTTGCCCTGTTCGATGCAGCTTGAGTTGAATTCAGACCCAGGTACGTCCAGGAAGCACTTGTCACGGAACCCGGCATTGCCGTGCGGCGCCAGTTGCGCGATATCGCGAATTTCTGGCGGAAAGCGAAATCCAAAACCAGATGCCGCGGCCGTGACGATCCCTACCACGCCGACCGTGAGCAATCCGAACGCCAGTTTCGGCGTTGTATTTTTCTGCTGACGAAGTGGACTCTCGACAAAACGAAATGTGAGCCATGAGAGGAGGATCGCAACGAGAACGGCAGCCCAAATCTCAACCGCGTTTGGATTTCCATTTCGGACAATCCCGAGATAGGACAATAGCGGCCAGTGCCAGAGATACAGCGGATAGCTGATCAATCCGATCAGGACCATCTGCGGGGTGGATAGAAGAGTCCTGTTCAACAGGGAATTTGGCGAGAGAATAATCAGCACCGCGCCAAGCACCGGCAACAGCGCATAAACGCCCGGAAACAGGCTTTCCTTGTTGAGGGTTGCCGCAGCAAAGATAATTGCCGCGGCGCCAATCGCTGCCAGCAGGTTCTCAAGTTGCGGAAAACGCCGCTTTCCGCGCTCCAGGGTGCCGGCGTAGTTGGTGGCGACAATGCCGCCGGCCAGCAATTCCCATGCTCTCGGTATTGGCGAGTAAAACGACCAGTCCTTGTAGCCGAAGAAAATCAGGAGGCTGGCGCCAAACGATGCTGCGGCGATGGCTCCCATCAGGGTTCGGTGCCACCTCAACCCGATGAGCAAAAGAGCTGGTGGCCAGAAGATGTAGAACTGTTCCTCAATGCCCAACGACCAAAGGTGCAGGAGCGGATTTTCGGTCGCATCCGGAGCAAAGTATCCGAGCTGCGTGAGCTGAAACAGATTGGATGCGAACGCAACACCGGCCGCAATGTTCTTCCCGAGCAGGGAAAAACCCTCCGGCAGAAGTACAAACCAGCCGAACAAATAAGTGGCGGCCAGGACGACGATGAGCGCCGGAAATATCCGCCGAATCCGCCGAGAGTAGAATTCCAGGAACGAAAAGCTATCGGTTTTGATCCGCGAGAGAATGATACGAGTGATCAGGAAGCCCGAGATCACAAAAAAAATGTCAACGCCGATAAATCCGCCGGGGACCAGCGAAGGCTGGGCGTGAAATCCGACGACCAGCAGAATGGAGATGGCCCGCAGACCGTCGATGTCCGGGCGATAGGCACCCATCTCGGCTGGATGTCCCGATCGCGCGCTTGGCAATTGCACCCCCATTTGCTTGCGACAGCTGCCGTTACCACCATCCCCGCATCTGCAAACCGAGATGAAGTGGACTGGGCAGAACTCATAACAATACGAAAGCCGGGGGCCAACCCAGGAGTTCATGCCGCAATGACATGGAACCAGCGAGCCAAACTACTTCAACCTGTGCAGGCCGCGAAGTTGCTGCCTCGGGCCGCAAGGCCCGAGACAGCCGCACCAGCCTTTCAATTTTGCGATAGAAGCCATGTCCACATTCAAATTCCTCAACTAGCCGCCGCGATCTATTGTCCGCTCAACCCAAGTCAGGAATCGAAAGAGGAAGCGGAGCCCTATGGCGGAAGCAGCGAAATCACGGAGCGAAGCGCCGTTGCCGACGTGGCCGGATGAGATTTATCGCGTACTGAAAGACGCCGGCATTCGCCAGGTCGCCATGGTGCCGGACGCCGGCCACAGCCGACTGATCCGTTCCTTCGAGGCTGATCCCGAAACCCGCGTCGTCACGCTGACCACGGAAGAAGAGGGCGTCGCCATGCTGGCCGGCGCGTGGCTCGGCGGCGAACGCGGCGTGCTGCTGCTGCAGTCGAGCGGCGTCGGCAACTGCATCAACATGCTGTCGCTGCCTGTCATCTGCCATATGCCGCTGTTGATGATCGTCACCATGCGCGGCGATTGGGGCGAGTTCAATCCATGGCAGATCCCGATGGGGCAGGGCACGCGGCCCTCGTTGGAGGCCATGGGCGTGATCGTGAATAAGGTAGACGAGCCTGATCTCGTCGCCTCCACCGTGCAGGGCGCGGCGCATCTCGCCTTCAACACCTGGAAGCCGGTCGCGGTCCTGATCGGACAGCGCGTGCTCGGCGCCAAGAACTTCAAGGAGCTTGCCCGCAAATGAACAATCCGAACGCACTCCTGCATCGCCGCGACGTCGTCAACGAACTGGTGCGCGACCGTGCCGATTTGCTTGTCATCGCCGGCCTCGGCGCGCCGAATTGGGACGTATCGGCCGCCGGCGATCATCCCAACAATTTCCCGCTCTGGGGCGCCATGGGTGGCGCGTCGATGATGGGCCTTGGTCTCGCGATGGCGCAGCCGAGGCGCAAGGTGCTGGTCATCACCGGCGATGGCGAGATGCTGATGAATGTCGGCTCGCTCGCCACCATCGCTGTGGAGGCTCCGAAGAATCTCACCATCGCCGTGCTCGACAACGAGCGCTTCGGCGAAACCGGCATGCAGAAAACGCCGACCGCTTCCGGCGTCGACCTTGCCGCGATCGCGACCGCCTGCGGCATTCGCACCTCGCGCATCGTCCGCACCATGGCCGAAGTCACCGAACTTCGCGACCTCGCCCATGAGGGCCGCGGAACGACCTTCGCCCAGATCAAGATCAATCCCGAAGCATTGGTGTTCGTGATGCCACCGGCCGACGGCGTCATCCTGACGTCGCGCTTCCGGCAGTCGGTGCTCGGCGACGAAGCGCTGTTCAACTGAGGCGCAGCGCCAGAGCCCAGCGATTCGTCATGCCCGGCCTTGTGCCGGGCATCCACGTCTTTGGCTCCTATGAAAGACATGGATGGCCGGGACAAGCCCGGGCATGACGGAAGAGAGCGCGCACATGGCTACGCCGTCATGTTGATTTTCCAGAGGCCCTCCTTCGAGAGCTGTTGAATCTCCGACATCACAAGCGTGGCGATTGTGGTCGTTGCGATCGACGGGGGATGCGCGATCGGCGAGGCCAGGATGAGCTCGCGCGACACTGAAGGATTGACGAGGGCTGCCATCTCCAGCCGCTTCGCCGCCACCTCGGTGCGGATCGCGGAGGGCGGCAGCAGCGTATAGCCGAGGCCTTGCTCCATCAGGCTGATCTGGGCGCGGTAGGAATCGGCCTCGATCAGCGGCGTCAGTTTCAGCCGCTCGCGCGCGGCGGCCTTCTCGAGCAGCACACGCAGACCATGCGAGATGCTCGGGAGGATCAGCTTCTGTTTCACCAGCCATTTGAGATCGACCTGCTTGCGCTTGCTCAGGCCCGAGCCCGGCGGCCCGACCACGGCGATGTCCTCGCGTCCCACGGATTGCACCGTAAGATGCAGGTCCACCGCGGGGCCATAGATGATGGCCAGGTCCATTTCGCCGCGGTGCAGCCACTCGACCAGATGCCCGCCATAGCTCTCGACGATGCGGAGCGAGATATCCGGGAACTCGTCCAGGACGCGGCGGGCAAACCGTCCGGACAGGACGGCGCTCACCGTCGGCACCAGCCCCAGGATGACACGTCCCGAGGGATTGCCGTTGGCGGATTTGAGATCGTCGCTGACCTGCTCGATCTGGCGAATGAGCCCGGTGGTGCGGTCGAGCAGCATGCGGCCGGCGCTGGTCAGGAGCATGCCGCGTCCGTTGCGGACGAACAGCTCGACGCGAAGCTCGTGTTCCAGCAGCTTGATGTGCCGGCTGAGCGCCGGCTGGGCGGCGCGAAGCCGGTCCGCCGCCTTGCTGAGGCTCCCGAGCTCGGCCACGGCGCGGAAGGTCCGCAATTGTTTGAGATCCATCGATTGCCTGAATGTTCGATCCAGCCGGCATCATACGTCGTTTTGGCTAGCCCGGTGCAATTAGATCAATGCAGCAATGACATGAGCGTTAACGGCCTTGTCCGGGATGACGCGCCGCCGCCGATGCTGCTATCTGGAAGAACGATCCCCAACAAGAAATCCAGTCATGACCCTGCCGTCCGTTACTCCAAGCCAAGTCCGCTCCGCCCTGCTGCTGCGCGATGAAATCGCCTTGCTCGATGTCAGGCACGAGGCCGTCTTCGCCACCGGCCACCCACTGTTCGCCGCCAACATGGCCGCGGACAGGATCGCGCTGGAAGCCGAGGCGCGGCTGCCGCGCAAGGACGTGCCGATCGTGATCTATGATGCCGGTGAACACCTCGTCCCGGTGGCTGCAGAACGGCTCGCGGCGCTGGGATACACCAACGTTCGCCAGTTGGATGGCGGGCTGCAGGGCTGGAAGCTGGCCGGCTACGAACTGTTCGAGGACGTCAACTCCTACGCCAAGGCCTTCGGCGAACTGGTGGAGTCGCGGCGCCACACGCCCTCGCTCGCCGCGGAAGAAGTCGCGCCGCTGATCGAAAGCAAAGCCAACATCAGGATTCTCGATGTCCGGCGCTTCGATGAATACGCCACCATGAACATTCCCGGCTCCGTCAGCGTGCCCGGTGCCGAACTGGTGCTGCGCGCCGGCCGCGCCGCGCCGGATCCCGAGACCACTATCATCGTCAATTGCGCCGGCCGCACCCGCTCGATCATCGGCACCCAGTCGCTGATCAATGCCGGCGTCGCCAACAAGGTGATGGCGCTGCGCAACGGGACGATCGGCTGGACACTGGCCAGGCAGAATCTCGAGCACGGCTCCGGCAGGCGCGGCGAGATCGGCGCCATCGAGGGCGCGGAAGCCAATGCGCGCGACGTTGCCTATCGCGCCGGTGTCCGGCATATCGGCGAAGACGAAATGGCGGCGCTCGGGGCGCAGACCGGCCGCACGCTGTACCGCTTCGACGTCCGCCCGGAGGAAGAATACACAGCCGGCCACCTCGCCGGCTTTCGCCACTATGCCGGCGGGCAACTGGTGCAGGAAATCGACATGGCCTCGCCCATCCGTGGCGCGCGCATCGTGCTGACGGACAACAGGCGCGTCCGTGCCGACATGACCGCGTCCTGGCTCGCGCAGATGGGCTGGGAGACTTATGTGCTCGAAGGCGGCTATGACGGCGCGCTCGAAGTCGGGCCGCCGCAGGTGATCCCGAAGCCCGATCCGTCACACCGTTATCGTCGCCCCTATGAGGGTACCGATGTCAGGGAAAGCGCGATGCAGGCCTATCTCGACTGGGAATACGGTCTGGTCGAACAGCTCCGGCGTGACGGCAGCCATGGATTCTACGTGATCTGAAACTAATCCTCGGCGCCGACCATGCTCGCCAGCCTCTCGGCCGCATAGTTCTCGCCGATCGACATCGCGCAGATCCGCGAGATTTGCACGTAAGGTAGCCCGCTTTCCTCCGCCCAGGCGTTGAATTGCGTCTGCACTTTGGCGAGGTCGCGCTTTGAAGTAACGGTCTCAGCGATGTCCAGCCCCGTATCGCGCAGGCACAACACGACATCCCGGGATGTGACAAAGCCGTCCCAGCCGATGAAGCGCAGCATCATCTGGCCGGTATTGCCGCCGAGCCGGCTGCCGCGCTTCGAAAGCAACTCCAGCAACCCGGCTTCGTCGGAAGACGGCCAGTTCGCAAGGAACTTGCCGAAGCTGCCGTGCTCCTTCGCGATGTCCCTGACGAAGCCGGCATTGGTGCGCACCGACATGATCTTGGCGCCGTTGCGGACGATGCGCGTGTCCTTCATCAGCGCGTCCCAGAAATCGTCCGGCTGCAGCGTGAGCGGGCCGGGCTCAAAGCCGAGGAACGCCTGCTCGAAGCCCGGCCACTTGGTTTCGATCACGCTCCAGGCAAAGCCCGCCGAAAACACCCGCCTGGTCATTTCGGCAAGAATCCGGTCGTCGCCTAGTTTGGCTAGCGCCTTCGGATCGGGCTTCAGCGGCAGCAGGCGGGCGAGCGCCTTGGGGCCTCCCTTGCGCTTCTCGGCGCGAGCGCGAATGGTCCTGAACGGGGTCACGGCAGCGGCCCTCTGAAGTGGTCTGAAACCATAGTGTAGAAGTGATCGGCTGGGCTGCAAAGAATGGATGGCGTCCCGGCTGGATTTCGCCTAAAGCATCCCGACCTCAGTGAAATCGGTCAGGCCGTGCGGCTGCGCTTCGTGAATGCGCAGCTTCGAGCCATTTTCGGTTCAGGGCGGTATTCAACATTTCCGGCTGATAGAGCCAACCAGGGTCTGACATCTCGTGACATTCCTGCCCACCTTACCGCCGCTCGCCCGAGCCCTGGCGGAACGCAATTTCGATCGGCTGACACAGGTCCAGACTGCGGTGCTGGCCGAGAACGCCGGCGGCCGCGACTTGCTGGTTTCGGCGCAGACAGGTTCGGGCAAGACGGTGGCCTATGGTCTGGCGATCGCGAACGACCTGCTTGACGGCGCCGAGCGCTTCGAGCGCGCCGCGGCTCCCCTGGCGCTGATCGTCGCGCCGACGCGCGAACTGGCGCTTCAGGTCCATCGCGAACTCGCCTGGCTCTATCACCATGCGGATGCGCGCGTGGTTTCCTGTGTCGGCGGCATGGACCCGCGCCGCGAGCAGCGCGAACTCGCAGCGGGCGCTCATATCGTCGTCGGCACGCCGGGGCGGCTCTGCGATCATTTGCGGCGCGGGCGTCTCGACGTTTCGGAATTGAAGGCGACCGTGCTCGACGAGGCCGACGAGATGCTCGATCTCGGCTTTCGCGAAGACATGGAATTCATCCTCGAGGCCACGCCGGAGGATCGCCGCACGCTGCTGTTTTCGGCGACGTTGCCGGATGGCATTGTGGCGCTGGCAAAGGAATATCAGCGGGAAGCCTTTCGCATTGAAGTCGGAGGCGAGGAGGGTGGCCATGCCGACATCGAGTACCGGGCGATCCGGATAGCCGCCGGCGACGTCGAGCACGCGGTCGTCAATATCCTGCGATTCCACGAATCGCCGGGCACGCTGGTATTCTGCAACACGCGCGAAGCTGTCCGGCATCTACAGGCGACGCTTTTGGAGCGTGGCTTCTCCGTAGTCGCGCTGTCGGGCGAACTGACCCAGAACGAGCGGACGATGGCGCTGCAGGCCCTGCGCGACGGGCGCGCCCGCGTCTGCGTCGCCACCGATGTGGCCGCGCGCGGCATCGACCTGCCGAACCTCGATCTCGTCATCCATGCCGACCTCCCGAACGATCCGGAAGTAATGCAGCACCGTTCGGGGCGCACCGGGCGCGCCGGCCGCAAGGGCGTCAGCGTGCTGCTGGTTCCGCCGGCGCGGCGGCGGCGCGCCGAAATGCTGCTCAAGCTGGCCGGCACCGATGCCGCATGGGGCGTGGCGCCGGAGCCGGATGAAATCCGCAAGCTCGATCACGAGCGGCTGCTCAAGGACGACGTGTTTGCGGCAGAGACGACGCCCGAGGATCAGGCGCTGGCGCAGGCACTGCTCGCCGAGCGTTCGACGGAAGAGATCGCGGCCGCGCTGGCGCGGCTCTATCGTGCGCGACTTCCGTCGCCTGAGGACATCGTCGATCCCGGCGAAGACCGCGTCAAGTCGAGGGCCGAACGTGCACGGGAGCGGGCCGATCGCGAAGCGGGACGGGCATCGAAGCCTGCAAGATCCTCCGCCCGCCACGGTATGGGGGACGACAGCGTCTGGTTCAGCGCCGCGATCGGACGCCGGAAGAACGCCGAAGCGCGCTGGCTGCTGCCGATGCTCTGTCGCCGCGGCAGCATCAAGAAGGGCGACATCGGCGCCATCCGCATCCTCGACACCACCACCGAGTTCGAGATTTCCGCGCGCGTCGCCGGCCGCTTCGCCGCCAGGATCCGCCGCCCCGACAAGGAAGACAGTATCCGCATCGAGGCGCTCGCCGCAGCCCCGCCGCGCGAGGAGGCCAGCGCGCAGGAGCGGACGTCGAAGCCGCGCGGCAAGAACGCGAAGCACCCTGACAGAGCAGGGTTTGACAAGAAGGCGCGTTACGATACCAAGAAGTCGCATCGTGACGGACCGGCTCATGCCGGAAAGCCACGGCGCGAGAATGAGGCGCCTGCGAAGGGCGCCTTCGCAAAGAAGAAAAAGAAGAAGTTTCGCGATTGAGAGGTCTGTGACATGGCTACTTTCCCGACCTCGACCACCGTCCTCGACTCCATCCTGTTCCGCGACGCGTTCGGAACGGCGGCCATGCGCGAGGTGTTTTCGGATTTCAGCCTGGTCTCCCGTTACGCCGAGGTCGAAGTGGCATTGGCGAAAGCCGAGGCGTGCTGCGGCGTGATTCCGGTAGAAGCGGCCGACGAGATCGCGAAGCGGACCGACGTCTCGGCGCTCGATTTCGACCTGCTTCGCCAGGAGACCGATATCGTCGGCTATCCGATCCTGCCGCTGGTGCACCAGATGGTGAAGCAGTGCGGCGACGCCGGGCGCTACGTGCATTGGGGCGCGACCACGCAGGACATCATGGATACCGCCGTGATCCTGCAGGTGCGCGCCGGCCTTGAAATCCTCGAGGCTGACATCTCTGCGCTGCGCGGCATCCTTGCTGGTCTCTCGAAGCGCTACCGCGATACGCCGATGGCGGGCCGCACCCATCTGCAGCAGGCCTTGCCGGTGACGTTCGGCTACAAAACCGCGATCTGGCTTGCGATGTTCGACCGCCATACCGAGCGGCTCGCGCAATTGAAGCCGCGCGTCCTCGTCGGCCAGTTCGCGGGCGCCGCCGGTACGCTGGCTTCGCTGGGCGACAAGGGCTTTGAGGTTCAGAAGGCGCTGTGCGAAGAACTCGGCCTCGGTGTCCCCGTCTCCACTTGGCATGTCGCGCGCGACGGCTTGGCGGAAGCGATCAATTTTCTGGCCGTCGTCACCGGCTCGCTCGGCAAGATCGCGCTCGACATCATGATGATGGCTTCGACGGAGTTCGGCGAAGTCTACGAGCCCTTTGTCAAGGGCCGCGGCGCATCCTCGACTATGCCGCAGAAGCGCAATCCGATTTCGTCGGAACTGATGCTGGCGGCGGCCAAGGGCGTGCGTCAGCACGCCGGCCTGATGCTGGATGCGATGGTGCAGGATTTCGAGCGCGCCACCGGGCCCTGGCATGCCGAATGGATGGCGATCCCGGAGAGCTTTGTGCTGACCGCAGGGAGTCTCCATCAGGCGAAGTTCGCGCTTGGCGGGCTGATCGTCGACGAGAAGAAGATGGCGGAGAATCTCGATATCAGCCGTGGATTGATCGTTGCCGAAGCCGTGATGATGGGGCTGGCGCCCGATCTCGGCCGTCAGGAGGCGCACGACGTCGTCTACGACGCCTGCCGCGTCGCCAACGAAAAGGCCATGACGCTGGCGGATGCGCTCTCTGCAGACCCGCGGGTTTCCGCGCGCATCGATCGTGCGACGATCAATCGGCTGACATCGCCGCGGAGCTATCTCGGCCTCGCGCCTGAAATGGTGGATCGGGTGATTGCGTCTTCGGGACGTTGAGAAGTCCGGCCGGGTTGCCTATCTCTGTACGAACGACTGCTCTTGAGGACCTGTCATGACCGCACACCAGCGCAACGTCTCCGCCTCGATCGATCCCGTGAAACTCGACCGCCTCGCCGAAGTCGCCGTCAAGGTCGGATTGCGGCTGCAGCCGGGCCAGGATCTGCTGCTGACGGCCCCTTCGGTCGCGCTGCCGCTGGTTCGCCGGATCGCCGAGCATGCCTACAAGGCGGGCGCGGGTATCGTGACTTCGTTTTTTTCGGACGAGGAGATCACGCTGGCGCGCTACCGCTACGGTCACGATGAGAGTTTCGATCGCGCCGCCGGCTGGCTCTATGAGGGCATGGCCAAGGCGTTCAGCGCCAACACCGCGCGGCTTGCCGTCGTCGGCGACAATCCGATGCTGCTGTCGGGCGAGGACCCCGCAAAAGTCGCGCGCGCCAGCAAGGCCAATTCGATCGCCTATCAGCCGGCGCTGGAGAAGATCGTCAACTTCGACACCAACTGGAACATCATCGCCTATCCCAGCCCGTCCTGGGCCAGGCTGGTATTCCCCGACGTTCCCGAGGACGTCGCGGTGACGAAACTGGCGGATGCGATCTTTGCGGCCTCGCGGGTGGATCAGGACGGCGCCGTCGCCGCGTGGGAGAAACACAACGCGGTGTTGCGCGAGCGGACCGACTGGCTCAACGGCCAGCGGTTCAACGCGCTGAAATATTCCGGCCCCGGCACCGATCTGACGATCGGCCTCGCCGACGGCCATGAATGGGAAGGCGGCGCCTCGACGGCGAAGAACGGCATCACCTGCAATGCCAATATCCCAACCGAGGAAGTGTTCACCACGCCGCATTGCCGGCGGGTGAGTGGGCACGTTGTCTCCTCCAAGCCGCTGTCCTATCAGGGTACCCTGATCGACAACATCCAGGTGAGGTTCGAGGAAGGCCGCATCGTCGAGGCGAAGGCCTCACGCGGCGAGGAAGTGCTGAAGAAGGTGCTCGACACCGATGAGGGCGCGGCTCGCCTTGGCGAGGTGGCGCTGGTGCCGCATTCCTCGCCGATCTCCAAAAGCGGGTTGCTGTTTTTCAACACGCTGTTCGACGAGAACGCGGCCTCCCACATCGCGCTCGGGCAATGCTATTCGAAATGCTTCGTCGGCGGCGACAAGCTGACGCCGCAGCAGATCGCAGACCAGGGCGGCAACAAGAGCCTCATTCACATCGACTGGATGATCGGATCAAGCGAGACCGATATCGACGGCATTCACGCCGACGGGCGCAGCGTCCCGGTCATGCGCAAGGGCGAGTGGGCGTGAGGCGATACCTCACGGCCCGCCACCGTCAATCCAGCTTGAGCTTGTAGAAATCCGTCGCGGTCTTCGAAAACAGCGCGGTCTTCTCGGCCTCGCTGTATTGCGCCGCCAGCCGCTTGAAGGCGTTGAAGATAACCTGATAGCTGCACTGGCCTTTGTCCGGCGGGAAATTGCTTTCGAACATGCACCGGTTCGGCCCGAAGGCCTCGATGCAGGTTTCGATATACGGCCGCCACGCGGCTGCTGCTTCCTCGGAGGAGGGCGGCTTCGGCCGCAGGTGGAAGTCGTAGCCGAGCAGGCACATCGCGAGCCCGCCGAGCTTCACTACGACGTTCTCGCATTTGGCGATCTCGCGGATCGACGCCTTCCATTCCGGGAAGACTTCCTCGCGCCGGCCGGCAAAGCGGCCGACGCCGACGGGGCCGCCGCAATGATCCAGCACGATTCTGGTGTCCGGAAAGGCGCGGGCGAGATCGGTGAGTTCGCCGATCTGCGGATGGAACAGCCAGGCGTCGAAGCTCAGGTTGAGCGGTGCGAGACATGCAAATCCCTTGCGGAAGGTGGTATCGAGCAGCAGGCCTTTCGGTCGGGATGCGTACATGCCGGCGACGTCAGGATCGGCGTCCCAGGCGGAAGAATGGCGGATGCCGCGGAAGCGCCCGTTGCCGGCGGCGATCTCCGCCTCCAGCACCGCTTTCGCGCCCTCGCCGAGCAGCAGGCTGACATGGCTGACAATGCCGGCGCACATCGCGCCCTTGCCATAGCCGCCGCTGGCCGACATCGCCGCGACGCCGTTGGCGAACTCGACTTCGCCGACGGGACGGAACGCCTCGGGTCCGTTGGCGCGGTACATCGAGCGGCAGTCGACATAGACGGTCGCGACGATGTTGTGGCCGGACGCCATGTCGGCCGCCATCTCCTCGATCATGTAGCGCAGCCCGCCGCGTTCCCAGAGGTGATGATGCGGATCGACGATCGGTCGCGCCGGATCGATGATCTCTTCGGTGTACTGTGCGAGCCAGTCTTCGCGCGGGTTGGCAAAAAGCCCGCTGCTGGTGAACGGTACGGTGCTGACAGCCATGGATTTCGCTCCCATTCAGTATTGTTGTTGTTCGTTTTGTTTCCCGTCATTGCGAGCGCAGCGAAGCAATCCATTCCTCGACTCTTGGCGCCATGGATTGCTTCGCTGCGCTCGCAATGACGGCAGCAGGCAGTTGTCGCCCGACTCACACTCCATCCAGAATGATGACCGTCGGCGTGCCCGGCAGGGTCTCGCGCGAAATCTTCAGGGTGCGCTCGCTCCGCTGGTCGATGGTGAATTGCTGGCCGATCAGGCGCACGAACTCGTCGAGCGGGGTGGCAAACCGATGCATCGGCAGCACCACGGAGGCGCGCAGCCGCCTGGTGATCTCGGAGACGCCGTCGAGCGACATCGTGTAGGTGCCGTCGATCGGCACCATGACGATATCGAGCCGGCCGATCGCCGCGAAATGCGACTCGTCGAGCTTGTGGTGCAGGTGGCCAAGATGGCCGATGCAGAGGCCTGCGACCTCGAAAATGAAGATCGAGTTGCCGTCCCGGATCATTCCTCCGCCGCCGTCGTCGCCATAGTAGCGGCGGATATCGGTGGTCACGTTGCGGATGTAGACGTCGCCGACGCGCTTCGAAACCAGCGCCGGCTGTCCGCTTTCGCCCCAGCCGTGCAGCACGTGCGTGATCTTGGGGTCGGGAAACAGCGTGTAGTGGGTCGAGTGCGCCCGGTTCATGGTGACGACATCGGGCAGCCGCCCGGTCCGGTAGGCACCGTTGAAATCGGTTCCGATCCGCACGCCTTCGGGCGTGTCGATGTAGTAGGTGGAATGCCCGACATAGGTGATCGCGACTTCCTGCGGCTTGGCGGCGACACGCTGCAGGCTGACCGGGATCGCGCGCGGCGGCGCGTTGGCCATGGCGAGGCACTCGCTGCGGAGGGGCTGCTGGGCGGCGGCCGGCAGGACCAGCGAACCGAGAAAGGCGAGGGCGACGGCAAGGGATCGCAACATGGCATGACCCATCCGCGGCAACGGCCGCAGGCGGCACTGTATCGCCGAATTCTCGACCCGTCATGATGACATTCGCGCACAGCCGTACGCCGGATTTGCTTCATCTGCGGGCAGTCGTGCCATAGTGTGGAATTCCACTTGGGAGTCTGCCATGGCAGAAGCCACCGCGTCACGTGCACCATCCTCAAAACGCCTGGAAACGTTACGGCAGGTCGACGCCGGCGTTCTCAACATCGCCTATTACGAGGCGGGACCTGCCGATGGCACGCCCGTCATGCTGATGCACGGGTTTCCCTACGACATTCACTCCTATGTCGACGTCGCGCCGCAGCTTGCCGCACAGGGCTGCCGCGTCATCGTTCCCTATTTGCGCGGCTACGGCCCGACGCGGTTTCGAGAATCCGTGACACCGCGCTCGGGCGAGCAGGCGGCGATGGGCGCAGACATGATGGCGCTGATGGATGCGCTTTCCATCAAGCGCGCGGTGTTCGCGGGCTACGATTGGGGTGGCCGCGCGGCCTGCGTCGGTGCGGCGCTCTGGCCAGAGCGCTGCATCGGGCTCGTCTCCGTCAACTCCTATCTGATCCAGGATATTGCCAACGCCATGGTGCCGCAGCAGCCGGAGCGCGAGGTGGCGCTGTGGTACCAGTATTACTTTCAGCTTGAGCGCGGCCGCGCCGGCCTCGCTGCCAACCGGCACGAGATCGCGAAGATATTGTGGGCGCAATGGTCGCCGCACTGGCCGTTCGACGATGCCTGTTTTGCGCGCACGGCGGCGGCCTTCGACAACCCTGATTACGTCGATGTGGTGATCCACAGCTATCGCCACCGTTTCGGCCTCGCCGAGGGCGACCCGCAATATGCCGACATCCAGCGCCGGCTGGCGGCGCTGCCTGTCATTACAGTGCCATCGATCACCATGGACGGTGCAGGCGACGGCGTCATCGCCGCGACCGACGGCACTGCCAGCGCGCCAAAGTTCGCCGCGCGTCGCGGCCATCGCGTGATCCCGCGGGCGGGGCATAATCTGCCGCAGGAGGCGCCGGAAGCATTCGCCACCGCTGTCATGGAGTTGACGCGGACGTAGGTCGACTTTGCCGCATGGCAAACCGGTTCGGCACCCGGCCGGTGATGCAGCAACTCGCTTCAAGGTCGATTGCGCTGCTTTGCTTTGCGATTCGTGATCTTCAGTGATGGCTCGGACCAGGACGTCGGTATCGACGGTGATCTTCATCGCTTGCCGGCCCAGCCCCGTGCGGCGATCTTGTTCATTTCCTCGATCGTCAGCGATGGCCCGCCTTTTCTTTTCAGGAGCCCGAACACATCGGAAATCTGCCCGGTTGGCCGGGCAGCCTTCACCTCTATCCTGCCATCAGGGAGCTCGTTCACTGTGATTTTCTCGCCAGGGTGAACACCCAGATGCTCAAGTACGTCCTTTCGGAGCGTGATCTGACCTTTGGCGGTGACGGTAAGTGTGCTCATGGCAAACCTCTGGGTTCCCCATATGTGAGACAGAATAACCTTACATTCAAGGTCAACCGAAGCGCGTGATGCGGCTGGCGCGCTTCAGCTCCTCCGCGGGCTGATCTTCCACGTTGCCGCGAGAATTGCCGCGGTCATTGCGCCGCTGATGACGGCCGCAACCGGGATGGTGACGGCCAGCGCCGCGGTCGCGGCCCAGCCGATCGAGCAGAACGCTTCCGCGAAAGTCGCCAGCCGTGACGAGGTCTGGCGGCGGCGGAACTGGCTGCGCCTGGCCTGGACGCGAAACCAGAGCTGGATGGCGGCGGCGGAGATGGTTGCAACGATGACGCCGAGCGCGGTTACCAGCGCCTGCGTGATCGAGGCAAAGGCCAGTGCGGCGATCAGCGGCGCGAATATCGCGGCGATCACCATCAGCACGACTTCGACCTTGGCGCGCGTGATGCGCGAAGGCGGCAGCGGCGCGGTCGCGACCAGGTCGGCGGCATCCTCGCCCGAGATCGTCAGCCAGGCGAGACCGCCGGCGAGCTGTCCGGCCGCCATCACGATCACGGGCGTGATCAGCACGATCGCGCCCGAGCTCTCCGAAAAGCTTCGCCACAGCATCAGGGCCGGCGGCACCAGATAGAGCAGTTGCATCAGGCTCTGCGATACCAGCCAGGGGTCGCGCCGCAGCAGCAGAAATTCCTTGGCGCGCAACGTATGCTGTCGCGACCCGCCGCGAAACGCGGACGCCTTTGCGCCGGGCCGCGCCGACCGCGCGGTCGCGGCAACACTGACCGCGGTGCCGGCAAATCGCGGCGAGAAGATCGCCATCACGGCGCCGAGCAGCACGAGCCCGCCGGCAACCAGCAGCGACAGTACCGCGCCGTCGCCGATCGCGGCGCGGGCCGGCCACCACAGCGGACTGTCGAGCGCGGGCGCATAGGCCGCCGCTGCGTCCGATGTCAGCACGGCGAAACGCGACAGCGTGCCGTAGGAGAGGATCGCCGCGACCTGCAGTGCGATGACGAAGCCGGCGCCGATGACGGCAGCCACGACCTGCGCCACCAGCCGTGTGCGGCTGGGGCCGATCAGCCGGAACAGCAATACCGTGATCGCGATCGCAACGGCTGCGGCCGTGAGACCGATGGCGATGACGACGCCGAATGCGGACAGCCAGCGCAAGCCGCCGCCGAACGCGAGAACGTCGACAAAGGGCGTGGACAGCAACAGCGCCATCCCCGTGACCGACAGCGCGATCGCCACGATCCGCACCGAGAACACGTTGGCGAGGTTCGCCGGCGACGACATGATGAGGTCGAGATCGGCGCGGGCGTAAAACACCCGCGTCACCGATTCGATCGCTTGAGACAGCATCAGCGCCCATGCGAGAAAAATGGTAGCCGTAATGACGATCAGCTCGGGCTTGCCGAGCGGAAGCGCCAGATTGGCGAAGCGGCCGATCACGGCATAGGCGGGCAGGTGCATGATGGCGGCGAACACGATCAGCGCGATGATGGCGCGCTTTCGCCTTCCGCGGCTGCCGGTCATCATCGCCAGCCATTCGCGCCAGGCCAGGCGGATTTCGTGCCGGGCAAACCAGGCCAGCGCCGCGGTCGAATTCATGCGGCCGCCGCCTGCGCGTCGACCAGTGCGATGAACATGTCCTCGAGGCTGGTGTCGTTGCGGCCGTTCTGCTGGCGCAGCTCAGTGAGCGTTCCCTCGGCGACAAGGCGACCGGCGGCAATGACGCCGATGCGGTCGGCCATCCGCTCGGCAACTTCGAGAATATGCGTCGTCATGATCACGGTGCAGCCGGAGCGGACACGCTCACCGAGCAATCCCTTGACGTGACGCGCAGACAGTGCGTCGAGGCCGGTCAGCGGTTCGTCCAGGATGATCAGCCGCGGGTCGTGGACCAGCGCGCCGGCCAGCGCAACCTTCTGCCGCATGCCCTTGGAAAATCCCTCGCAGCGTTCATGCAGATGCGGCTCGAGCCCGAGCGATGCCAGAAGCGCGTGTGCTGCCGGTGCGGACACCGCGGGGTCGATGCCCCAGAGGCCCGCGACAAACTCGAGATATTCCAGCGGCGTCAGCTTGTCGTAGATCATCGGCTCGTCGGAGACCCAGGCCATGATCTGCTTGGCGGCGACGGGATCGGCGAGCGCGTCGAAGCCCAACATAGTGACAGTGCCGGCATCGGGCCGCAGAAGGCCTGCGACCATGCGCAAGGTCGTGGTCTTGCCGGCGCCATTGGGGCCGAGCAGGGCGTAGAACTCGCCGGTGCGAACGGTCAGGTCGAGCGCGTCGACCGCGGGGCGGTCAAAACGCTTCGTTAACCCTCGTACCTCGAGCGCCGATACATCTGATTGCATGATAGCGGGACGATCCGGTTTCGCTTCGTCGTTGCCGGAACATGGACCGAAGAACTTTCGGCACGGTGAATCGAGCGCTCCAAATCGTGCCGAGCCCCGCAACTTCCCGGGATGCGGCAATTCTGCGCAATTCTTAACAACACGATAGTGAGCGCTTTATTGACAGCGGTCGGCGCTTTGGGCTCAATGCGACGCAGGGACATATGCCCGCTGTCGGCACGTTGCATGCCAGATAGCGTGTAGACACAAGATGCAAACGAGGCGGTCAAAAGAACCGTCCGGCATCGGGGAGGGAATGATGCTGGACTTTGTTCAGCAGCTGGTGAGTGGCATCGCGCTCGGCTGCGTCTATGGCCTGATCGCGCTCGGTTTTGTGCTCGTTTACAAGGCAACCGAGGTCGTCAATTTCGCTCAGGGCGATTTGATGATGCTGGGCGGGTTCTTCGCCTTCACGTTCATCGGCATGCTCGGCCTCAATTACTGGCTTGGATTCGCTGGTGCGGTCATCTGCATGGCGCTATTCGGCATGCTGGCCGAACGCGTGGTGGTGCGTCCCATCCTGGGCTATCCGCAGTTTTCCATCATCATGGCGACGATCGGGCTCGGGTATTTCCTGCGCTCCGTCGTCGGCATGATCTGGGGCACCGACGATTTCAAGATCGATACGCCGTTCAGCCAGGGCGTGCTCCGGATAGGCTCGCTGGTGCTGGCCTATGACAAGCTTTCGGTGATCGCGGCGACCATCATCCTCTGCGCGCTGCTGTACCTGTTCTTC
The DNA here is from genome assembly GCA_023422775.1 of Pseudomonadota bacterium. Classification (GTDB taxonomy): domain Bacteria; phylum Pseudomonadota; class Alphaproteobacteria; order Rhizobiales; family Xanthobacteraceae; genus Bradyrhizobium. The sequence continues at coordinate 15,376 of JAFAGM010000037.1, read as the reverse complement.
AACCGCACCACGCTCGGCACCGCGATGCGCGCCAGTTCGGAGAACATGCTGGCCGCCTATTACATGGGCATCCCGGTCAAGCGCGTGGTGTCGATCGTCTGGGCGATCAGCGCCGCGGTCGCGACCGCCGCCGGCGTGCTGCTGGCGCCGATCACCTTCATTCATTCCAATGTCGGCCTCGTGCTGGGGCTGAAGGCATTTCCTGCCGCCGTGCTGGGCGGCTTCGGCTCGATACCCGGCGCGGTGGTGGGCGGCGTGCTGATCGGCGTGATCGAGAGCATGGCCGGCTTCTACCTGCCGCAGGGCTGGAAGGACGTCGCGCCATACATCGTGCTCCTGGTGGTGCTGCTGCTCAAACCCGAAGGCCTGTTCGGCATTCATACGCGGAAGAAGGTCTAATGCGGTTCCTGTTCAAGACCGACTACGAAGACGACATCAAACTGTTTCCGCACAGCGGCTACGTCGTTTCCTACGGCATCCTGCTGGCACTGCTGGCGATCGCGCCCTTCGTGCTTTCCAGCTATCTGGTCAGCCAGTTGGTGTTCGTCTGCATCTACGCCACCGTCGGCGTCGGGCTGCTGATCCTCACCGGCTTCACCGGACAGGCATCGCTCGGGCACGCGGCTTTTCTGGCGATCGGCGCCTACACGGCGGGCTATCTGCAGCAATACAACGTTCCGTTTCCGGTCTACTTTCTCGCCGCCGGCCTCCTGACCGGCGTGGTCGGCGCGCTGGTCGGGTTTCCTGCGCTGCGGCTGCAGGGCATCTACCTCGTCATCGCGACGATTTCCTTTGCCTTCATCGTCGAGGAGGTGCTGGCGCGCTGGGAGAGCGTGACCCACGGCAACGAGGGTATGCGGGTCAAGACGCTGACCCTGTTCGGGCAGGCGGTGCCGCGCGACGGCCCGACGTTCTATTTCCTGTGCCTCGGCGTGCTGATCCTGACCATCGTCGGCACGCTCAACCTGTTGCGCTCGCCCACGGGGCGCGCCTTTGTCGCAATCCGCGACAGCGAAACCGCCGCGCGCAGCATGGGCGTCAACGTCTCGCTCTACAAGGTGAAGTCGTTCGCCATCAGTGCGGCGATCACGGGCTTCGCCGGCGTGCTGTTTGCGCACAAGCTGTCCTTCATCAGCCCCGAGATGTTCACGCTGCAGCTCTCGATCGAGTTCATCATCGTGATCCTGATCGGCGGCACTTTCAGCCTGCACGGCGCGGTGCTTGGCGCCATCTTCCTGGTCATGATCGATCCGTTCCTTACCTATCTGAAGGACGATCTGCCCGGCATCATCGCGGGCATCGCCGCCGCGTTCGGCGCGGGCCAGGCGACGGCTGCGAACATTCAGAGCAACATCGCGGCCATCGCGTCCGCCAACGGCCTCAAGGGCGCCATCTACGGCGTGATCATCGTGCTGTTCGTGCTGTTCGAGCCGCTCGGCCTCTACGGGCGCTGGCTGAAGATAAAACTCTTCTTCCAGCTTTTCCCGCTCTACAAGCGCGCCACCTTCAAGCGTCAGAAAATCTACGTGAAATCGGAGCGGAACCGATGACATACTTCCGTGCGGATAATCTCTCGCTGCATTTCGGCGGCCTGAAGGCAGTCGATTCGGTCAGCTTCGCAGTGGAGAAGGGCGAGATCCTCTCGATCATCGGACCGAATGGCGCCGGCAAGAGCTCGATCTTCGACCTGATCTCGCGGATCTATCCGCCGACCTCGGGCAAGATCTTCTTCGAGGACCAGGACATCACCGAGCAGCCGGCCTACGACATTGCCGGCCTCGGCATCGCCCGCACGTTCCAGAACATCGAATTGTTCGAGAATGCGACGATGCTGAGCAACCTCCTGGTCGGCCGTCACAGGCATTCCACCACGCAACTGTGGCAGGAACTGCTGTTCCTGCCGAGCGTGCGCGCGCGCGAAAAGGCGCATCGCCGCAGCGTTGAACAGGTGATCGAGTTCCTGGATCTCGAGGTCTATCGCGACAAGCTGATCTCGGGCCTTCCCTACGGCGTCCGCAAGGTGATCGAACTCGCGCGCGCGCTTTGCTCCGAGCCGAAGCTGATCCTGCTCGACGAGCCGTCTTCCGGATTGAACGTCGAGGAGACCGGTGACATGTCGTTCTGGATCCGCGACCTGAAGACCGACCTCGGAATTACCGTGCTGATGGTCGAGCACGACATGTCGCTGGTGAACCGGGTCTCCGACCGCGTGATCGCGCTCAACTATGGCAGGGTGATCGCGATGGGATCGCCTTCCGACGTGCAGGGCCATCCCGACGTCGTCGCAGCCTATCTCGGCGCTTGAGGGATGATGGCATGAGCGCTTCCGAAATCATCCTCAAGCTCAGCAATATCGAGAGCTATTACGGGCCGATCCAGGCCATCAGAGGTATCAGCCTCGAGGTGCCGCGCGGCCGGATCGTCACGTTGCTCGGCGCCAACGGCGCCGGCAAGACCACCGTGCTCAAGACCATTTCCGGCATCCTCGATCCCCAGAAGGGCTCGATCGAGTTTCTCGGCAAGTCGATCCAGCGCGTGGAAGCCGACAAGATCGTGCGGCTTGGGCTGAGCCATGTGCCGGAAGGGCGCGAGGTGTTTCCATTTCTCTCGGTGCGTGAGAACCTGATGATGGGCGCCTATCCGCGCAGGGATCGCGATGGCGTCGCCGAGGATCTCGATCGCGTCTATGGGTATTTCCCGCGGCTGAAGGAACGCATCAACCAGCCGGCCGGACAGCTTTCCGGCGGCGAGCAGCAGATGCTGGCGATCGGGCGGGCGCTGATGAACCGCCCGACCCTGCTGCTGCTGGATGAGCCCTCGCTCGGGCTGTCGCCGATCCTGGTGAAGGAGATATTTACCATCATCAAGCGCGTTAACGAAGAGCAGGGGATGTCGATCCTGCTGGTCGAGCAGAACGCCAAGGTGGCGCTGGAGACCGCCCATTATGGTTACGTGCTGGAGATCGGCCGGGTCGTCATGAACGACACTTGCGAGCGGCTGATGAATTCAAAGGACATCCAGGAATTCTATCTCGGCGCCAAGGAAGAGGGAGCCCGCGGCGAGCGGCGCTGGAAGAAGAAGAAAACCTGGCGATAAAGGTCGCACCCCAAGAGCATGGCGTTCAGAGCGAGTTGGAGCTAAATTCAGGCCCTGCTTCGAGAAAACAGACCGGCCGCCAAGGCCGGCGCGAGAGGCGGGCCGCAAGAGGGAGGAAGACGCATGGCCGGACCGGCAGTGCTGACGGTCGCCGACACGATCGCGAGAAGCTTTCTGCGTTCTGTGGAAACGCGTGGCGACCGGCCGGCGATCCGCGAGAAGAAATTCGGCATCTGGCAGCCGACCAGCTGGCGCGAGTGGCTGCAGATATCCAAGGATATCGCCTACGCGCTGCATGCCACCGGCTTCCGGCCGGGCGACGTCGCTTCGATCGTCGCCAATGCCGTCCCGGAATGGGTCCATGCCGACATGGGCGTCCTGTGCGCCGGCGGCGTTTCATCCGGCATCTATCCGACCGACTCCTCGTCGCAGGTCGAGTACCTGATCAACGATTCCTCGACCAGGGTGATCTTCGCCGAGGATGAGGAGCAACTCGACAAGATCCTGTCGTGCCGCTCGCGGTGCCCGACATTGCACAAGATCATCGTGTTCGACATGGAGGGCCTCAACGCCTTCAGCGATCCGATGGTGCTGTCGCTGGCCGAGTTCATGGCGCTCGGGCGCAATCACGCCCAGGGACGGGAAGCGCTGTGGGACGAGATGATCGGAAGCCGCACCGCCGACGATCTCGCCATCCTCGTCTACACATCGGGAACGACCGGCCCACCCAAGGGCGCGATGCATTCCAATCGCAGCGTGACCCACCAGATGCGCCATGCCAACGACCTGTTCCCATCCACCGATCATGAAGAGCGGCTGGTGTTCCTGCCGCTCTGCCATGTCGCCGAGCGGATCGGCGGCTACTACATTTCGCTGGCGTTGGGATCGGTAATGAACTTCGCCGAAAGTCCGGAAACCGTGCCGGACAACCTGCGCGAGGTGCAGCCGACCGCGTTCCTGGCGGTGCCGCGGGTCTGGGAGAAGTTCTATTCAGGCATTACGATCGCGCTGAAGGACGCGACCGGCTTCCAGAACTGGATGTACCGCCACGCGCTCGCCATCGGCAATCGCGTCACCGAGTACAAGCTGCAGGGTGATACGCCGCCGCTGCCGTTGCGGCTCGCCAATCGCGCCGCCTACTATCTCGTATTCCGCAACATCCGCCGCATGCTCGGGCTCGACCGCTGCCGGCTGGCCTTCACGGGTGCTGCGCCGATCGCGCCGGACCTGATCCGCTGGTATCTCGCGCTCGGCATCGACATGCGCGAGGTCTACGGCCAGACCGAGAATTGCGGTGTCGCCACCGTGATGCCGCCCGATCGCGTCAAGCTCGGCTCGGTCGGCAAGGCCGCTCCCTGGGGCGAAGTCGCGATTTCACCGCAGGGCGAAATCCTGATCCGCGGCGATTACCTGTTCTCGGGCTACCTGAACCAGCCGGAGAAAACCGCCGAGACGATCGATGCCAAGGGATGGCTGCACACCGGCGACGTCGGTTCGATCGATAACGAAGGCTTCGTCAAGATCACCGACCGGATGAAGGACATCATCATCACCTCCGGCGGCAAGAACATCACACCGTCGGAAATCGAGAACCAGTTGAAGTTCTCTCCTTACGTCTCCGATGCGGTGGTGATCGGCGACAAGCGGCCGTATCTGACCTGCCTCCTGATGATCGACCAGGAGAATGTCGAGAAGTTCGCGCAGGACCACGACATTCCCTTCACCAACTACGCCAGCCTTTGCCGCGCGCCCGAGATCCAGGACCTGATTCAGCGCGAGATCGAGGCGGTGAACGTCAACTTTGCGCGCGTCGAGACTATCAAGAAGTTCTTCCTGATCGAGCGCCAGTTGACGCCCGAGGACGAGGAACTGACGCCGACCATGAAGCTGAAGCGCAGCTTCGTGAACAAGCGCTATGCCGCCGAGATCGACGCCATGTATGGCGAACGGGCGGTGGCGTAGCCGACGAGATTGGTATCGGATTTTTTCAAGCGGAGCTTTTTGGAAAACGCGAAGGATCGAGAAGGCCCCACCCTTCGCTCAACACGGGCCATCGAAGAGGAGACTGCAATGTCGAAATCGTTAAAGGCGTTCGGCCTTGCGGTCAGCGCCCTTGCGCTGACCCAGCTGCCGGCCGCCGCCCAGACCAAGGTCACCAATGAAGGCATCTCGGCGTCCGAGATCGTCATCGGCACCCATCAGGACCTGTCCGGCCCGATCAAGGTCTGGGGCGTTCCGGTTTCCAACGGCATGAAGATGGCAGTCGAGGAGATCAACGCCGCCGGCGGCATCCATGGTCGCAAGATCAAGATGATTCTCGAGGACAACGGCTACGATCCGAAGAAGGCGGTGCTGGCCTCGCAGAAGATGGTCGAGCGCGACAAGATCTTCGCCATGATCGGCCCGATGGGATCGCCGACCGTGCTGGCCGCGCAGGACATCCTGTTCGATGCCGGCGTGTTCCAGCTGTTCCCGCTGACGGCCGCCGAGTTCACCTTCAAGTTCGATCCGGCCAAGCCGCAGGAGCGCTTGAAGTTCAACAATCTGCTGCCCTATGTCGAGAGCACGCGCGCAGCCGTGAAGTACATGATGGAGGCGAAGAGCTTCAAGAAGCCCTGCATCATGCATCAGGACGACGAGTACGGAAAGAACGTGCTCGATGGATTCACCCAGCAGCTCGCCGCGATGAAGGTGACGCCGGCTTCGGTGACCAGCTACAAGCGCGGCGCCTCCGACTTCAGCGCGCAGGTCGCCAAGATGAAGGCCGACGGTTGCGATGTGGTCGTGCTCGGCACCGTCATTCGCGAGACCATCGGCGCGATGGGCGAAGCCAAGAAGCTCGGCTGGGATGTCACCTTCCTCGGGGCCACGCCGACCAACGTGCTGGAAGTGCCGGCGCTCGGCAAGGAAGCGGTCGAAGGGCTCTATGCGGCCTCCGGCTTCGAAATTCCCTACGAAGACACCGCCAAGGGCAAGGTCAAGGACTGGCTCGTCAACTACAAGAAGATGTTCGGCACCGACGCCAACACGCAGGCGATCATCGGCTACAACGCCGTGATGACCTTCGCCTTCTATGCACAGAAGGCCGGCAAGGATCTCACCGGGCAGAAGATGATGGACTCGCTTGAATCCGGCGAGAAGTTCCTCGACATCTTCAATTCGCCGCCGACCAAGTTCTCCAAGACCGACCACCTAGCCAACACCATCACCCAGGTGCAGCAGGTCAAGAATGGCCGCTGGGTGCTGGTCAAGGACGGCCTGATGTTCTGAGGGCCGAGAGCCAGACGACAAGGGGCTGCGCGAGGCGATCGCGCAGCCCCTTCGTTCGATTCGGAATGGCGCGGCCCACCAGCGGCTACATCGGCGCCGTTTCAACGCCGGAATGAACAGTCGCCTTCGAAACAAGCAGGCGATCCTCGCGCGAAGGCATCGGCGCCGCCTCGTAGCGACGCACACCCTCGCCATCGATCACGAATGTCGGCTGATAATTTCTCACGCTGGAATCCTCGACCATCGCCATGCGGCGATTGTCGAGCATCAGCCAGCGTCCATCCAGCCGCGCGGCAGCGACCGCATGGTTGTCGCCGTGGATGGTGTCGTGCAGCACCACGATCCGCAGATCATCGGGCGCGATGCCGGCGCGCCGCAGCGCCACGAACTTCGCAATCGCGTAATCCTCGCAGTCGCCGCTGCCGGCGGCGAGGGTTGCGAGCGGGGACGACCAGATGTCGATCCGGCCGTGCTGGGCGAGGTCGCTCATCGGCCTGATGGCGAGATTGATCGCGCGATTGATCTCGCCGAGCCGGGCACGGCCGTCGCGGAGTTTCGCGGCTTCGACGATATCGAGGAGTTTCAGTGCGGCCGGAGACACGCAGCGTTCACGGTCGCCTTCGCAAAGGGCAAGCTGCACCATTTCGTCGTCGAGGCGGCGCTGTACGCCGAGCCATTTGTCGCGCAGGCCGCCTGCGGTGAGCGAGAAGGCAGCAAGCCCGAACGGCTCGGCCGCGCGCGCCGTCAATTCAATCGAAATGGACAGTAAAGGGGTCTCCGCGCGTGAATCGGCCGCACCGAACCACGCAACGCTGCACGCGACGATGCCCGCGCGCCAGGCACGCGAAAACACTGACAAGACCATTCGACGCCCCTTGTCCGGGCATCGGCAAGCTTACTCCCTGCTCGTGACCGGATCACTTCGTGGGGCGCAGGATGGCCGGGGAAACTTTTGGTCTGCTTAAAACCGGGGGGTCCCGCCTGAAAGCGCGAAACAGAATGAAATCAGGCTTGCCGCTCTGTCGAAAAGTTTATCTGCCCAATTTAGGTCTTGGGCGGCCTGCGGGGCTGGCGTTCGCCTTAACGGTGCCTTATCGTTGATTTCCGGCTAACGTGGCTAATTCGCATCAGAATTGCGCGATTTGTTGGTCGGTTTGTAGTTTTTGCCCCGAACGAGACATAAGGTCCGCTTGTGGAACCTAAATGAAGACGAGATAAGTAAAAGATCTGCATTTTTATACTTCGAATACATAACGTAGTGTTTGGTCGACTTCAAAGTTTCAAAATTTCTGCTGCTACGATGGCAATCAATACTTCTGGTATTCTAAAGATTCTCCCGAAAAACGACGACTAGGGCCTCGGCCCGGCCGTTGCACCCCATATAGATGGGTTCCGCAATTGGCCATCCAGTGATATGCAAGTTTAGTCCTCCGAATATTCTATAATTATTAACCTTATCGGCGATGGTGCCCATTTGAGCTTGGCCGGCAAATTTACCGATCTGCTGACAGACGGCCCGGGCTCAGAACCCCTTGGAAATTTCCAGGTCGGCAGCATGTCGACGCATGCGCCCTCCGACGCCATCATTGTTTCCGATGCCAACCTGCTCTTTACCGGCGATTTCAAGCGGTCGGGCGTCGATCTGATACTGTCCGCCCAGGACCGCGAACTGGTCCTGCATGACTACTTCAAGGGCGAGAAGCGGGCGCCGCTGGCGTCTCCCGATGGCGCCCACCTCACCGGCGACATCGTCAACGCGCTGACCGGGTATACCCAATATGCTCAGGCCGGCGGGGGGCCGGCCGTAGCCCTGGTGATTGGCCATGTCACCAAGCTGAATGGCAATGCGACCGCGATCCGCAATGGCGTGTCGATCATCCTGAACCAGGGTGACACCGTCAACAAGGGCGACGTGGTCCAGTCGGGATCGGATTCGACGCTCGGCATCACCTTCATCGACGGCACCGTGTTCGGCCTCGCGTCGAATGCCAAGATGGTGCTCAACGAGATGGTCTACGACCCGAACGGGTCGGACAACAAATCGCTGCTCAGCCTGGTGCAGGGCACGATCTCCTTCGTCGCCGGCGCTACCGCCAAGAAAGGCGACATGAAGGTCGATACGCCGGTCGCGACCATGGGCATCCGCGGCACCGCGGTGCTGGTCGAGATCGACTTCGAGGTGCCGGGGCAGGGGACCGCGCCGCCCGCGAAATTCCAGGTGCTGGTCGAGCCGGACGGCACCACCGGCTCCTACATCCTGTTCGACAAGACGACGCTGACGCCGATCGCAACCGTCAACCGCGCCGGCACGCAGACCATCATCAACGGCCAGGGCGGGGTCAGCGTCCAGTCATCGGTACAACTGTCGCCCGACGCGCAGAAGATCATCACTGACGTCTTCTCCCTGAAGTTCAGCGACCTCAACAACCCCAATACCAAGCTGACGACCAATTTCACCGACTCGATCGTGCCGGAGACGTTCTTCATCAAGACCGCCGCCAACGAGTTCATTCCGGTGTCGATTCAGTTGGTCAACGCCCCGAGCGGACCTCCCCCGGCGCCACCCCCGTCACCTGTCGACAGGCTCGTGCACATTCCGGGGCCGCCGCAGGCTGACGCCCAGAGCGGCGCCGTCGCCGAGCAGATCGATCTGACCGCGAGCCCCACGCTCACCAGCGTTTCCGGGATCGTCAACTATGTCGACGTCAACGTCGGCGACACGCCGAGCGTCAGTGCCCAGTTTTCGTCCTTCACCTACACCAATGCGCAGCAATCCGATGTCACCGCGACGCTGACGGCGGAGCAATTGGCCGCGATCACGGCGGTCGAAGTGCCGCTGAACGTGGTGCAGGATCCCAACGGCAAGAATATCGGCGCGGCGACCTGGACCTACACCGTCGCCGACGGCGCGTTCGACTTCCTGGCCGAGGGCGAAACGCTGACGCTGACCTATATGGCGCGGGTCGACAACAATTACGCGCCGAACAACGAGACAGCCTTCGTGCCGTTCACGATCGTGATCACCGGCACCAACGACAAGCCGACCATTACCGCGAGCGGCGGCGAAATCACCGAGCGGATCGGCACCGGCAATGCCGAGATCGACACCGTCACCGGCACGGTCACCTTCACCGACCCCGATCTGACCGACCGTCCGGTCGTCACCGCCGGCATCTCGACCACCGATCCGTTCCGCTACTACGACGCGGAAGGCAATGACGTCACGGAGACCCTGACGCCGCAGCAACTGGCGGCGATCCAGGCGGTGCAGGTGCCGCTGACCGTGGTGCAGGGGGCCGGCAACTCGCATAACGGCACGGCGACTTGGACCTACAGCATTGCCGACAGCGCGTTCGACTTCATCGCCGAGGGCGAGACGCTGAATCTCAACTACGTCGCGCAGGTCGATGACGGTCATGGCGGCGTCATCTCGACGCAAATCACCGTGTCGATTCGCGGCGGCGATGTCGTGGTCGTCGGGACCAATGACGTTCCGACCATCGACGCCACGAGCGATGCCTTTGCCGAACTGTCGAACAAGACCGGGTCGGACGCGCTCCATACGGCATCCGGCACCATCACCTTCACCGACGTCGACCTGACCGATCGCCCGGTGGCGAGCGCAGCCTTCACCTCGTTCACGTTCGAGCCTGCCGTGAACAACGTCGCGAACGCGCTCACGGAAGCGCAACTCGCGGCAATCGCTGCCGTCCAGGCGCCGCTGACGGTGACGCAGGCCGCCGGCAACGCCAATGACGGCTCGGCGAGCTGGAGCTACAGCGTTCCCGACAGCGCGTTCGATTTCCTGGCCGAAGGCGAAGTCCTGACCCTGACCTACACCGCGACCGTCGATGACGCCCATGGCGGCGTCGTCGCCACGCCGTTCACGATTACGGTCACCGGCAGCAATGATGCGGTCGAGATTACCGGCGGCGAGCACACCGCCGCAATCACCGAGATCGCCGGCGCCCATGGTTCGGACCAGGCGGATACGGCGAGCGGCTCGATCAATTTCGCCGACGTCGACCTGACCGACACGCACGAGGTCACGGTCACCGGCGTGACGGCATCCGGCGTGATGACGGGCCTCGCCGACCACGACACCCGGTTCGACTGGCTGACGCTGGGCAATCTGGTCGATTCAACGGACGGGGTCCCCGGATCGCAGGCCTGGACGTTCTCGGCGCCGGATCATTATTTCGACTATCTCGCCGATGGCGAAACCGTCACGCTGACCTACACGGTGCAGGTCGACGATCACCACGGCGGCTTCACGTCGCAGGACGTCGTCATCACCGTGACCGGCACCAATGACGCGCCGACCGTCGACGCAAGCAATGGCGTCATTGCCGAGATGGCCGGCACCGGCAATTCCGCGCTCGACCACGCCGGCGGCAGCATCACCTTTGCTGACCTCGATTTGAGCGATCGGCCGACTGTGTCCGCGTCGTTCACCGGCTACACCTACAACGGCGCTAACGGCGTCGCTGGTCTGTCGTTGACTGCGCAGCAGTTGCAGGACCTCGGCGTCGCACTGGCGCTGACGCCGGCCGGCGGCAACACCAACAGCGGTTCGGTGAACTGGTCCTATGATGTCGCCGACAGCCAGTTCGATTTCCTGGCCGACGGCGAAGTCCTGACGCTGACCTATACCGCCACGGTCGACGACCACCATGGCGGCCTGATCACCAGGCCGGTTACGGTCACCATCACCGGCAGCAATGACGCGCCGACGCTCGCCGCGGAACTGGCCGGCGAGCTGACGGATACCGCGGCGAATGACAGTTTCGCCGATATCACCGGCACGCTGGACGGCAGCGATGCAGACCACGGCGAGACCGCCTCGCTCAGCTACGCCGCGCTCGACGGCTCCAGTGCCGTGAACACCGCCGTCGCCGGCCTCTACGGCTCGCTGACGGTGAATGCGGACGGCACCTATACCTACGTTCCCAACGCCGCCGCGATCAATGCGCTGCAAGACGGCAGCTACATCGATACCTTCACGGTGCAGACCACCGACGTCCACGGCGCCATTGCCACCGCCGTTCTGACGGTCGAGGTGACGGGCGCCAACGACACGCCTTCGATCGTCGGGGAGGTCAATTCTCCCGCGCAAGTCATCGTGGTCGCCGCGCCGGCCTCGCCGCACGTGCTTGCCGTTGGCATGAACGGCAACTCGCTCGGCATGAGCACGGAGACGTTCGACGGCCAGACGGCGGGCTCGACATCGAACAACGGCGCCGGTCGGGGTAATTTCCACAGCGATGCGCTCGGTGCCGATTTCTCGGCATCTGGAAACGCCGGGATCGTCAGCGGCTCCTCATCGGTGACGGCGGCCCCGTATGTCGGGCCTGCGCCCGGGCACCAGGATACGACGAAGTATTTGAGCATCGGCGGGAACGCCACCGAGACCATCACCTTCGCGTCGGAGAAGAACGTTTTCGGGCTGTATTGGGGGTCGGTCGATTCCTACAATACGATAAAGTTCTACGACGGAAATACCCTCGTTGCCTCCTACACGGGTGCGGATATCAGCCCGCTGCTTTCGAACGGCAACCAGGGTTCGTTCGCCTCGAACGGGTACGTGGAATTCTCCGGCCTGCATTCGTTCAACAAGGTGGTGCTCAGCAGCAGCTCGGACGCATTCGAGATCGACAACATTTCCGCCGGATATGTCCCGTCGCCGACCCTCGAGCCGGTCACGGGTACGCTCAGCGTCCATGATGCCGACATCGGCGACACGTTGACGGCATTCGTGACCGGCAATGCCACGATCGAATACAACGGCTCGACGACGATGCCGGGCGGCGTCGACATATCGGCGCTGCTGGATGCCGGCAGCGTGACCTTCGACAGCAAGCCAAGCAATGGCGGAACGGTTGTCCTGCAGTGGACCTATGATCCGATCAACGCCAATCTCGACTTCCTGCATGCAGGCGATGTGCTGAAAATCAATTTCGTCGCGAAGGTGAGCGATGGTCATGGCGATACCGAAAGCCAGCCGCTGACCGTCACGCTTATCGGCGCCGATGGCGCGGCCAACGCATCGACCGCCGAGCCGACCGGGCCGGTACCGCAAGCTGATTCAGTCACATTGACCGTCGCCGACAGCTTTGACCACGCCGACAGCGTCCATTTCGTCTTCGACCAGGGGGGAACGGGGCCGGACGTCGACACGTCCGGCAAGGACGTCATTTTCGCGACCGCTCATGACGACACGCTGACCGGCGGCCTCAGCGCCGATCAGTTCGTCTTCGCGCCGGAAGCCAACCCGAGCGCCGATACGATTACCGATTTCAAGCCGGGAGAGGATCACGTCGATCTCCGGGCGTTCTCGTTCGTGGACAGTTCCAATATCGGTGCCTGGCTCGGCGCCCATGCCGCGACGTCCGGCGCCGACACGCTGATCTCGCTCGATAGTGGCGACACCATCACCCTCAAGAACGTCGCGCTCGCCAGCCTGCATGCCAGCGACTTCATCGTGACGCCGCATCACTAGTGTGACGCTTCGCCAATAGCGCTAGCCCCTGTTGATGCCATCTTCCGGCTTGTCTGACGCCGGCAGTTGGGCGAACAATCGAAGCCATGAAGCGATTTCGGGTCCTGCCAAGGTGGTTCAACCGGCGCATCGGGTATGCCCGGCTGCTGTGCCTCGCGCTGTTGATCGGCTTTGCCGCACTGCGCGTCGCCGATCCGGCCCCGGTCGAGGAAATTCGTGTCAGGACCTTTGACGCTTTCCAGCGTGTCGATCCCCGCAAGAAGACGGCAAGGCCGGTCACGATCGTCGATATCGACGACAAGAGCCTGGAAAAGCTTGGACAGTGGCCGTGGCCGCGCACCCGGATCGCGGATCTCGTCACCGAACTGACCCGGCTCGGCGCGGTCGTGATCGCGTTCGACGCGGTGTTCTCGGAGCCCGACCGTCTCAACCCTGCCTTTGCGGCCGATACCTTCCGCAATCTCGACGAGGAGACCCGCGCCCGGCTGCGCGCGCTGCCGAGCAACGACGAGGTCTTTGCCGACGCAATCAGGGCTTCCCGCGTGGTGCTCGGCGAATCCGGGCTACCGGAGGAAATCGCACCGATCGACAAGTCGCTGCCGGTCACCGGGCTCGCGATGCTGGGCGAGGAGCCGCAGCGGTTCATGTTCGATTTCCCCGGCCTGCTGCGCAACGTGCCGGTGCTGGAACATGCGGCCGCCGGACGCGGCCTGTTCACGATCAAGCCCGAGCGCGACGGCATCGTGCGGCGGGTTCCGATGATCATGCAGGCGCAGGGCCAGACCATGCCTTCGCTGACGTTCGAGATGCTGCGCGTGGCTACCGGCTCGGGCACGATTCTGATCAAGGCCGAGAAGGGCGGCATCAAGAGCATCGGCATCAAGGGCATTCAGATTCCAACCGACCACAACGGCCAGCTCTGGGTTCATTACGCGCGCAACGATGCCTCGATCTATGTCCCCGCCATCAACGTGCTGGAGAAGAATGTCGCGCCCGACATGATCGCCGGCAAGCTGGTGCTGATCGGCACCTCCGCGGTCGGCCTCAACGACATCAAGACCACGCCGGTCTCGCGCGCCATGCCCGGCGTCGAAATCCATGCCCAGGTGCTCGAGACCACCTTGAGCGGCGAGGTGATCTCGACGCCGATCTACGGCATCGTCGTCGAATTCGCGACCGCGCTTCTGTTCGGTCTGCTGGTGATAGCGTTTGCGCCGCTGTTCGGTCCGGTCACGCTGGTCGCCCTTGGTGCAGCGTTCGCATCCGTGATGATCGGCACGTCGGTCTATTTCTACACGCAACACCGTCTGCTGATCGATTTCACCTATCCCCTGTTGTCGACGACGGCGATTTACCTGACGCTGATCTTCTCGAGTTTCGTCCGCGAACAGCAACAGCGCAAGCAGATCCGTGGCGCCTTTGCGCAATACATGTCGCCGGTGCTGGTCGAACAGCTGGCGCAGTCGCCGGAAAAGCTGGTGCTCGGCGGCGAGGAACGCGAGATGACCATCATGTTCTCCGACATGCGCGGCTTCACCTCGATCTCGGAGACCTACAAAAGCGATCCGCAGGGCCTCACCGCGCTGATGAACCGCTTCCTGACGCCGCTCACCAACGCGATCCTCGCGCGCAAGGGCTATATCGACAAGTACATGGGCGACGCCATCATGGCGTTCTGGAATGCGCCGCTCGACGACAAGGGCCACGAACTTAACGCCTGCGAGGCGGCGCTCGACATGCTGGAGCGCATTGATGAACTCAATCAGGTGCGCGAGCAGGAGGCAAAGGACGAGGGGCGGCCGTTCATCCCGCTCAATGCCGGCATCGGACTCAATACCGGTACCTGCGTGGTCGGCAACATGGGATCCGATCTCAAGTTCAATTACTCGGTGTTCGGCGACAGCGTCAACCTCGCCTCGCGCCTCGAGGGGCAATCGAAGGAGTACGGCTTCCCGATCATTGTCGGCTCCAGGACCGCGCTTGCGGTCAGGGAGAAGTTCGCGATTCTCGAGCTCGACTTCATCATGGTGAAGGGCAAGACGGAGCCCGAGGTCATCTATGCCATCGCCGGCCGCGAGGACACCATGCAGTCCGGCCGATTCCAGCGGCTGCGCAACCTGACGATCGAGATGCTTGCCTGCTACCGTGGCCGCGACTGGGAAGGCGCGCTGGCCGCGATCGCCCGCGGCCGCAAGACCGACGAGGCGAATTCGCTGGAACTGCTCTACCGGTTGTACGAGGCGCGGATCCGCGGCTACATCGAAAGCCCGCCGCCGGAAGACTGGAACGGCGCCTTTGCGCTGCTGACGAAGTAGGTCACCCGCAGTCGTCATCACCCGCGAAGGCGCATAGGCGTTAAGTTTAGACTTGCATGCTGGAATCATTCGTGATTCGAGCATGATATGACTCACGAATCGCTTGTAAATGAAGACTGGACGAGAGTGGTTGGCCGGCTTGGCGGTGCCTCGCAGCTCGAAGCCAGCGCGCGCGCGACAAAGGCTTTCGTGCGTC
>JAFAGM010000033.1 GCA_023422775.1 Pseudomonadota bacterium | reverse complement strand
CGCCAGAGCGCCGCGGGTAACAAGGTTGCCTGTTTCATACGGCTGTCGTCGTTGCCGCTTTAATTGACACGCCTGAACAAGGCGCGTGCACGAATGCCGATTGTCATATCAATTCGCTTCAAACTGTCGCAGTCACCCCGCACGATCGTGTGATGTGTTGCGTGGGCGATGCAGGCCAGCCCTGCGAAAAATGTTGTCGCTTCCTGGCCCACCATGGCGCGATATTTTTTGCACTTCGCCACCCGCCCGCTGTCCGCGGCCGCGGGGTTCAGGAGTGCTTATGGCAACGATGCTGACCATCGATGGCGAAAGTGAATCCTTTGATGCGCCCGCGGCGATGCCGCCTCCCGGTGCTCCACGACATCCCCAGAATGATCGCTTTGAATACCGCGCCGGCAAAATGCTCCGCGTGGCTGATGCACATATCGCGCGTTCGGCGCTGAACCTTACCAGGTCGAGCCCGTTAAGGAACGTCTGGAACCGCGGCCAAAGGCTCGGGCAGCGCTGCGGGATCGAACAGGCTGGGATCGGTCCGCGCGCGAGCCAAGGCAAATAGATCAACAACGCAGGTAGAGATCATCAACGCAGGTGGAGATCAGCAAAATGGCCCGATCTGGTGCGGCGAAGCGAGAGACGCGGACTGCCACGGTGCCGGAGAAACTTTCGCTCCGGCTGAACGTCAACGGCAGCGAGGTTGCACTCACAGTTGCCCCGTGGACCACGCTGCTGGACGCACTGCGCGACCATCTCGACCTGACCGGCACCAAGAAGGGCTGCGACCACGGACAATGCGGCGCCTGCACCGTTCTGGTCGACGGGCGGCGGATCAATTCCTGCCTGACGCTGGCGGTGATGAAGGAAGGCGCCGAAATAATCACCATCGAGGGCCTTGCCCGCGACGGTGAATTGCATCCGCTGCAGCAGGCTTTCATCGATCACGATGCATTTCAGTGCGGCTATTGCACCTCGGGCCAGATCTGCTCGGCCGCCGGGCTGATCGCCGAGGGCAAGGCAAAGACGGCCGACGAGATTCGCGAACTCATGAGCGGCAACATCTGCCGCTGCGGCGCCTATCCGAACATCGTAGCAGCAATCCAGCAGGCGATGGAGCGATCATGATCCCGTTTCAGTACGCGCGCGCCAACGACGTCGCTGACGCCATCAAGCAGATCGCCGCCGACCCATCCGCAAAATTCATCGCGGGCGGCACCAATTTGATCGACCTGATCAAATACGATGTCGCGGCACCCACCCGGCTCATCGACATCTCGCGCCTTCCGTTGCGGAACGTTGAGGATACCGCGGCCGGCGGCGTTCTGATCGAGGCGCTGGTGCCGAACACCGACCTCGCCTACCATCCGCTGATCGAAGCGCGCTACCCTCTGCTGTCGCGGTCGATTCTGGCCGGCGCGTCGCAGCAGCTGCGCAACATGGCATCGACCGGCGGCAATCTGGTGCAGCGGACGCGCTGCTTCTATTTTTATGATGCAACGACGCCATGCAACAAACGCGAACCGGGCAGCGGCTGCTCGGCAATCGACGGCATCAACCGGATCAATGCGATCCTCGGGACGAGCGACGCCTGCATCGCCACGCATCCGTCCGACATGTGCGTGGCGCTCGCGGCGCTGGAAGCGACCGTCCACGTCACGGGCCCGTCCGGGAAGCGGACCATCGCGCTCGTGGATTTTCATCGACTGCCCGGCGACACGCCGCAGCGCGATACCAACCTCGGAGCCGACGAGATCATCACCGCGATCGAGCTGCCGCCGAAGGGATTCAGCTCGAACTATTCCTATCTGAAGATTCGCGATCGCCTGTCCTACGCGTTCGCACTGGTATCGGTGGCGGCAGCACTCGAACTGGAGGGAGACACCATCAAGGAGGCGCGCCTGGCGCTCGGGGGCGTAGCGCACAGGCCCTGGCGCAGTTCAGCGGCCGAAGCCGTTTTGCGCGGCCAGCGCGCCGATGCGAGCACATATGCGAACGCCGCAGACGTCCTGCTGCGCGGCGCCAGGGGTTTTGGGCATAACGACTTCAAGATCGGCCTGGCGCGGCGCGCCATCGTGCGGACGCTGGGTCAGGCTGCGCGAGGCACGCCGCAGTCGATCTCCGACAAGAAAATTCGGTGAGCATCATGGCAAGCTATATCGGAACAGCGACATCCCGCGTCGACGGCAGGGCCAAGGTCACCGGCGAAGCCAAATATGCCGGCGAGTTCAATGTCCCTGGCATCGTCCACGGCTACGTCGTCGAGTCGACTATCCCGAAGGGGCGGGTCGTGCGCATCGATACCAGCGCCGCACTGGCTATTGCCGGTGTGATCGACGTGCTCACCCATCTCAACCGGCCGCCGATGGCCGACGAGGATGATGCCTACAAGGACGATGTCGCACCCGAGAAGGGATCACCCTACCGGCCGCTCTACGACGACAGGGTTCTTTTCACCGGCCAGCCGGTCGCGCTCGTGCTGGCGGAAGATTGGGAAACCGCGCGCGTCGCCGCCTCGCAGGTGAGGATCGAATACCACAGGGAATTGCACGCCACCGACCTTCACGCGGAGCTTGGCCGGGCGTTTGCCATCGACGTGCCCGAGAAGGCGCGCGGCGATGCCGAAAAGGCATTTGCGTCCGCCGCGGTGCGCCATGCGGCCGAATACTCCATTCCGACCGAGCACCACAATCCGATGGAATTGTTTGCTTCGACCGCGGTGCCGGAAGACGGCCAGCTCACGGTCTACGACAAGACGCAAGGAGTGCAGAACGTCCAGCAGTATCTTTGCAAGGTATTCAAGCTGCAACCCGACGCAGTTCGCGTCATGTCGCCCTATATGGGCGGCGGTTTCGGCGCGGGACTGCGTCCGCAGTACCAGGTCGTGCTGGCGGTGCTGGGAGCGAACGCACTCAAACGCCCGGTGCGCGTCATGCTGACGCGGGCGCAGATGTACGCGCTCGGCTACCGGCCGGCGAGTATCGAACGGCTTGCGCTTGGCGCGAACAGCGGCGGCACGCTCGATTCGATGCAACATAAAGCGATCGCGGTGACTTCACAGTTCGAGGAATTCGCGCGCAACGACACCGGTTGGGGCAACCTGCTTTACAGGAGCTCCAACGCGAAATTCGAGCACAAGCTCGTCAGACTAGATCTGCCGACGTCGAGCGACATGCGGGCGCCGGGCGCGGCGACAGGCGTCTATGCGCTGGAATGCGCGATGGACGAACTCGCCATCGCGCTCAAGACCGACCCGGTGCAGTTCCGGCTGCAATGCTACTCGGACCGCCATCAAGGCGAGGACCTGCCCTACACCAGCAAACAACTGCGCGAATGCTACCGGCAGGGCGCGGAGGCGTTCGGCTGGGACAAGCGCAATGCGGAGCCGCGCTCGATGCGGGACGGTAGCGAGCTGGTCGGCTGGGGCATGGCCTCGGGTGTCTGGGAAGCGCTGCAGATGCCGGCAACCGCCCGCATCGTGCTCACGGCGAACGGTCATGCGGAGGTGGCGACCGCCGCCTCCGATATCGGCACCGGTACCTACACGATCATGGCGCAGGTGGCGGCCGACACGCTCGGCCTTCCGATCGACAATATCAGCGTCAAGCTCGGCGATTCGACCCTGCCACAGTGCCCGGTGGAGGGCGGTTCGTGGATCGCATCTTCCGTATGCAACGCGATCGCGAACACGGCGCGCGCGGTTCGCGGCGACTTGCTGGAGCTTGCGAAGGCGACAAGGGATTCACCGCTGGCTGGAGCCGGCGTGGACGACGTCGCGCTGAGCGACGGCAAGATCGTCAGCAAGCGCGACGCAAACCGTGCGGTCTCGATCGCGGGTGTGATGCAATCCGGCAAGGCCGAACGCATCGCGCGCGAGGAAACCAACATGCCGTCCGAAGACAGGTCTCACGCGCGCAATGTCCACTCGGCGATCTTTGCCGAGGTCAAGGTGGACGAGGAGATCGGCATCATCCGCGTCACCCGCGTGGTCAAGGCCGTCGCGGCGGGCCGCATCCTCAACCCGAAGACAGCCCACAGCCAGGTCATGGGTGGCGTGGTCTGGGGCATCGGCATGGCACTGCACGAGGAGACGCTTTACGATCATCGCTTCGGACGCGTGATGAACGCCAACATCGCCGAATACCATGTGCCTGTGAACGCCGACATCCACGACATCGAGGTCATCTTCGTCGATGAGCCCGACGAGTTGGTCAATCCGCTCGGCATCAAGGGTCTTGGCGAAATCGGAATTGTCGGCGTCGCAGCGGCGGTCGCCAATGCGGTCTGCCATGCCACGGGAAAACGCGTGCGCGATCTTCCGATCACGCTGGACAAGGTGATTCAGTTCGAACGAGGATAGATGCGGCTCAGGGCCAGAACCCCGGCGTCGCGGGCTCCAGCCTGCCGCCGACCCGCACCGGTGCGACGCGCAGCGCAAGCCCGGTGGCATCGTCGGTCTCGACCGCGACGCCGCTCAGGGTCGCCACGCCGGCCGCCGGTTCGAAACGGCCGGACGGGATGCCCGTGGTGAAACGCCGCAGCGGTTCTTCCTTCAGCATGCCGATGATCGAATCATAATCGCCGGTCATTCCGGCGTCGGTCATGTAGGCGGTGCCGCCGGCGAGGATCTGGTGATCGGCAGTAGGCACGTGGGTGTGGGTGCCGACGACGAGACTGGCGCGGCCATCGCAGAAGAAACCGATGCCCTGCTTCTCGCTCGACGCCTCGCCATGGAAATCGACCACGACCGCGTCGGCCGCCTCGCGCAGCGGACAGGCCTCGAGTTCGCGGTTCAGGGTCGCAAACGGATCGTCGAACGGCGTCATGAAGACGCGGCCGATGGCGTTGACGACCAGCGCGCGCTTGCCGTTCTTGGTATCGACCAGCGCCGCGCCGCGGCCGGGCGTGCCTGCCGGAAAATTCGCGGGCCGAACCAGTTTCGGCGCGCGCTCGATGAAAACCAGCGCCTCGCGCTGATCCCAGGCGTGATTGCCGAGCGTGACCGCATCCGCGCCGGCATCGAGGAATTCCTGATAGATCGCCTCGGTGATGCCGAAGCCGCCGGCGGAGTTCTCGCCATTGACGACGACGAGGTCGAGTTTCCAGTCCCTGACCATATCGGGCAGATATTCCGAGATCGCGGTGCGCCCTGCCCGGCCGACCACATCGCCTACGAAAAGAATTCGCAAAGTTTCAACTCCGGAAATCGAACACTTTCTTTTCCGTTAGCACAAAATCCAGCGCCACGTCGTGCGGCAGCGCTGGAACAGCTTTAATTTCCTGCACGGCGAATGCAGCGCCGACGGCCGTGATGGCCTTCGTCTTGCGCAGATGGGCGAGCGTGTAGTCGTAGTGGCCCGCGCCATAGCCGATGCGGTGGCCTTGACGGTCGAACGCCGCCAGCGGCACCAGCATGATATCGGGCACCAGTTCCTGGGCTGCGGGCGACGGCTCGGGGATGCCGAGCGGCCCCAGCATCAGCCGGTCGTCAGGCGACCACGCGCGAAACGCCAGCGATTTTCCGCGCGACAGCACCGCAGGCAGTGCGAGCTTCGCGCCCTGCTCGGCGAGCCTGCGCATCAGCGGTACCGGGTCGATCTCGCTGCGGATCGGCGAGTATCCGGATACGACGATGCCCCGCGAAATCGCGAACGGCAGGCCGCGCCTGGCGATGGCTTGCGCCGCGGCAGCACGCTGCACGTCGCCCAACGCCTCGCGTTTGGCGAGCGCGGCGGCGCGGAGATCGGCTTTGGAGGGCATTGCCGTCATGCGGGATCTGTTCTGTCGTCATCGTCCGCCTTGTGCGCAATTGCGCACTGGGGCGGACGATCCAGTATTCCAGAGACGTTCGTACTCAAACTGCGCAGGCCGCGGCGTACTGGATACCCGCTTTCGCGGGCATGACGAACGCGCGAGTTGGGACAAAAGCGAACGTAGCAAACAAAAACAAAAGTGCGAGGCCGCGATCGCCGTTGAAGCACTCGATCCCGGAGTTCCCTACGAAAGTAGGTGGGCACCATATGTCCGGGTCCACGGACCCGGCCAGGGACAGTTCCCTAAAGGATCGATAAGGCCCCGGGGATATATGGCTCCTGACGCACGACGCAGCTTCGCAGGGCCAATGTAAGCGCTACGGACCGAATCCGCCAGCGGATACCCTTCGGGGTCGCGCATCCTCCCCGGAGCACGAAAGCCGCCCCGCCGCTGCGCGGCGACCCAAGAGCGAACTTCGCTCGTCTCGACCCCCTCAAGGGCGGGTGAAAACGGGGCTCACCCGATGGCAACGCCGCTGCCGATGGTGCGGTTGATGACCTGCGTGGTCTTTTCGATGCGGTCGGCGGCGGAGTTGAGCGCGTTGACGACCGCCAGTTGCGTCGCCTTGGCGCGATCGGTGGCGGCGACGCGCACGTTGCGCAGGGTCTCCAGCTCGTTCTCCAGCGTGCGGATGCGCGCGTTGGCGTCGAGCAATTCATCGCACACGGTGAGCG
>JAFAGM010000013.1 GCA_023422775.1 Pseudomonadota bacterium | reverse complement strand
CGGCGGTCCAGGTCTTCTCGATCAGCTTGACGAACGAGTCCGGCATCGGGATGTACTCGAGTTCTTCGGCCATCTTGTCGCACTTCTCGAAGGCGTATTTGAAGAACTTGATGGCTTCCTGCGAGGCCTTCTTGTCGGTCGCATCCTTGTGCATGAGGATGAAGGTCGCCGCCGTGATCGGCCATGAGGCGTCGCCGGGCTGGTCGGTGAGGATGACGTAATAGCCGGGCGCCTTGGCCCAGTCGGCGTTGGAGGCGGCCGCCTGGAACGCCTCGATGGTCGGCTGCACGGTCTTGCCGGCCTTGTTGATCATCGCCGCATAGGTCAGCTTGTTCTGCTTGGCGTAGGCATATTCGACATAGCCGATGGCGTTCTTGGTCTGGCCGACATTGCCGGCAACGCCTTCATTACCCTTGGCGCCGACGCCGGTCGGCCACTCGACCGCGGTGCCGGAGCCAGCCTTGGCCTTCCATTCGGCGTTCGACTTCGAGAGATAGTCGGTGAAGTTGAAAGTGGTGCCCGAACCGTCGGAGCGGCGGACCACGGTGATGGCGTCGGCCGGCAGCTTCAGCTTCGGATTGAGCTTGGCGATCGCGGCATCGTCCCACTTCTTGATCTTGCCGAGATAGATGTCGCCGAGCACTTCGCCCGACAGCACCAGTTCACCCGGCTTGATGCCTTCGAGGTTCACGACCGGCACGATCGCGCCCATCACCATCGGCCACTGAACCAGGCCGTCCTTTTCGAGCTGCTCGGCCTTCAGCGGCGCGTCGGTGGCGCCGAACGTCACGGTCTTGGCCTGGATCTGCTTGATACCAGCGCCGGAGCCGATCGACTGGTAGTTGAGGCCGTTGCCGGTCTCCTTCTTGTAGGCATCGGCCCACTTGGAATAGATCGGGAACGGGAAGGTGGCGCCCGCGCCGGTGATGTCGGCAGCAAAGGCCGACGTCGACGCGGCGACCATGCCGGCGGCGACGATTGTCCTGATGAAATTCATGGTTGGTCTCCATCTGATGAGCGAAGCGCCCGGTGCGCCCGATCGCGCTCACACCGCCCGTTTAGGTGCGGTCGATAGAGCTTTTACGAAGGTTGGATGACAGTTGGATGACAGCGCCAAGCGACTGAAATCGCTCAGATTTACTCAGGTGCGGGAGATTTTACCTGGGGAAAACAGGCGGTAAAGGTCGCGCCTTTCCTGGGCACGCTTTCGATCAGCAGACGCCCGCGATGGCGGTTAAGAATATGTTTTACCAGCGATAAACCGAGCCCGGTTCCGCCCTGCGCCCGGCTGTCGCCGACATCGACCCGGTAGAAGCGCTCGGTCAGCCGCGGCAGGTGTTCGGGGGCTATGCCGGGGCCGAAATCCCTGACCATGACCCGGACTTCCGGGGCGCCCTCACCGGAGGTGGCCCGGATCAGCGAAACGATCACCCGCCCGCCGGACGCGCCATATTTGAGCCCGTTCTCGATCAGGTTCTCGAACAGCCGCAGCAGCTCCTCGCGATCGCCCGCGATCGTCACCGGCATCTCCGGCAGCTCGATTTCGATGGCCACCTGGCGCTCGCGGGCCAGCGGCTCGAGGCCATCGGCGACCTGGCGCAGGATCGGAACGATGTCGACGGATGCATCGGGGCGGACATGGGCCGACAATTCGACCCGCGACAGCGACAGCAGATCGTCGATCAGCCGCGCCATCCGCGTCGCCTGCGCGTGCATGATGCCGAGGAAGCGCTCGCGCGCTTTGGCGTCGTCCCTCGCCGGGCCCTGCAGCGTATCGATGAAGCCCGACAGCGCAGCGAGCGGCGTGCGCAGTTCGTGGCTGGCGTTGGCGACGAAATCGGCGCGCATCTCCTCGACCCGGCGCAGCGGCGTCTGGTCGTGGAACGTCATCAGCATGCACTTCTCCGTGCCGCCGAACAGCGTCGGAACCGGCACCGGGGTGATGATGAGTTCCATCCAGCGGTCGACCGGCACCTGGTCGAGATAGGTGGCCCGGCGCGGCTCGCTGGTCGCGATCGCCTCGCGCAACGCGGTGATGATCTCGGGCGAGCGCAGCGCGAACTGCGCCAGCTCGTTCTTGCGCAGCGCGGGCGCGAGCTGGGCGGCCGCGGCGTTGAGGTGGATGACGCGACCGGCGCGATCGAGCAGCACGGCCGGATCCGGCATGCCGGCCACGACCGCGCTGACGGCCGCGGCCTCGACCGGGCTGACGGCGCGGACGTCCTCGCGGGAGGCGGCCGCATCGTGCAGGCGCCACGGCACCAGGGCCGCGGCGGCAATGCAGATGAAGACCGCGACGGCGCGTGCCGGCGAGAGATCGGCCAAAACCACCAGCGCGCTGAGCGCAAGCGCGGCGGCGATCAGGATGATCGCCGAATGCCGCAGCCGGTCCGGCCACGGGGCAAAGAAGGAGGACGAACTGGAATCGTCTATCGCCATCGCGCCGGCTTCTTCCCTCGGTTTAACGGGTGCTTCCTCGCTGCGCTGGAACACCTCGGAGGCGTGTCGTCAGGCGCCGGTGTCTCCACGCTCGCGCACATAGACTGCCTCGTGTCTTGGCTCGGCGTCAGAACCGGGCTTAGACCGGCGCTGGCGCTTGATTCGCGCGCCGAGGATAATTTCCCGAAGCGTCAGCAAGATTACAGATATGACAAAGGGCGCAATATAATAGAGGAGCCGGAACAGCAGCATCCCCGCCAGCAGTTCTTCCCGGTCCATCTGCCACAGGCCCACCAGCATGGCGGCGTCGAACACGCCAAGCCCGCCGGGCGAGTGGCTGGCGAAGCCCAATAGCGTCGCCGAGACGAAAATGACCGCGACGACGACGAAGCCCAGATTGGGCTCGTCCGGCACCAGCACGTACATCGCCAGCGCGCAAAAGCCGAGGTCGATGATGCCGATGGCGATCTGCAGCAGCGTCAGCGGGCCGCCCGGCAGCTTGACGCTCCAGGGCCCGCGCCCGACGCTGCGCGGCTGGACCCAGACCCAGACTACGTATCCGATCAGCCCGATAATGATCCCGAACGCAAACACACGGTTGAGCCACGGCGGCAATTGATCGATCGAGGCGGCGGCTTCCGGATGATAGGCGATGCCCAATCCCAGAACCGCGGCGTTACCGAGCCAGAAGGTCAGCCCGGCGAGGAAGCATATCTTGGCGACATCGATCGCGTTCAGGTCCCAGGCCGAATAGATCCGGTAGCGCACGGCGCCGCCGGTGAAAACGCTGGCGCCGACATTGTGGCCGATCGAATAGGACGTGAAGGCCGCCAGTGCGTTGATCCGGTAGGGAATGTGACGGTAGCCGATGGTGCGGACCGCGAACCAGTCATAGAAGGTCAGCGTGAAATAGCCCGCCGCCACGAAAAGGGCCGCCAGCGCGATCTGGCGCGGCTCGGTGCTCTTGATGGCATCGATCACCTCATCGGAGTCGATGCCGCGGAGCATGTGATACAGCACGTAACAGGCGACGGCGATGACCGTGACACTGATCACAACCCCGAGCTTATGCAGGACCTGCTTCTGGCGCAGAAACGAGATCGCCCTGCGTAT
The DNA here is from genome assembly GCA_023422775.1 of Pseudomonadota bacterium. Lineage (GTDB taxonomy): Bacteria > Pseudomonadota > Alphaproteobacteria > Rhizobiales > Xanthobacteraceae > Bradyrhizobium. Next base: position 82,946 of record JAFAGM010000013.1, on the reverse strand, counting down.
TGCTTCCAGCATCTAGACCTCGAAATGCGATCCGACAGCGACGGCATCGGTACGAACCCCGCCAACGCCACCCTGCTCCCTGGCTCCTCTGGTAGCGCGTTTTGAGCCGGAGTGGAATTCGCCTGACGACAATAAAACGCGCTTCTTCAACCTATTAGATGACAGCGGGAGTACCGTTTTGCTGCAAACCCGCGCACCCGCACCAGTTCCGGGGCCTCGGGGACCGGCCGACAAACCAGCCACGAACCCGTGATCACGGAAGGTGCGCGCTGACAGGGCCATGGATGCGATCATGCTACCGGCGTGCTGCGCGAAACCACCCAGGCCCGCAGCCACGATCCAACCGCACAACCGCAGAGATAAAGTGCGAACATGATCAGGCCGAGGTCGAGCCAGTAGCCGAAGCGGCCGGGTACGACGCGCGCGACCGCGGCCGCCACGACCGCCGCCGCCAGCGCCAACAGCCACCCCTGCAATTTCCTCGATACGCCGTCGCCGTGCTGAACCACGGATATCCAGCCCATGGCAAAACCGAGCAGCAGCGATGCCAGCAGCCAGCCCCAGTAGAATGTCGTGAGACTGGCCATGCTATTTCACCACGAAATCGATGCGGCGGTTCTGCGCCTTGCCCTCGTCGGAGTCGTTGCTCGCGACCGGCTGCGTCTCGCCGTAGCCGACCGCGCTGAACCGGGTCGCCGGCAGTCCGGCCTTGACCAGATAGTCGGCGACCGCCTTGGCGCGCCTCTCGGACAATTCCTGATTGGCCGCGTCGTCGCCATCGCTGTCGGTATGTCCGGCGATCTCGATATTGGCGTTCGGACACCGCAACGCGGTTTCGATCAGGCGGTCGAGCAGGCCCGCAGAATCCGCAACGATGTCGGCCCTGCCGGATTCGAAGCGGATCCTGGCCTTGCCGAGCAGATCGGCAAATAATTGCTGGCAGACCGTGGCATCCACCGGCGCCGCGGGTGGTTTGACCGAGATTTCCGGCTTGAACTGCCAGCCCTGGGGAAAGTCCTTGCCGAGGCCGGCGCGGATCTGAACGGCGGCAGCCTCATAGAGCGCGTCGCCCGACAGCTTCACTTCCCGGTCCGAGACGACCAGCGTACCGGTCGACAGCCGCGACAGCGCGCCAAGCGCAGGCACCACCGCGCTGGCAAAGCCCGCCGGCGCACCGACGCTGGGCTTGAGATTGTCGACCACCTTTTCCCTGAAGAACTTGCGTCCCGCCGCCGCCGCCAGCGCGCTATGGACATTGGCGTCGGGCACGTTGCCCGTCAGCGTCACCGTCACCGCGACCGGATCCTTGTAGGCTTGGAAGATGTAGGGCGGCGCCTTGACGTCGTTGGCGGCGACCGAATAGCCCTCTGGAAGATTTTTCAGCGCGGCGGCAATGGCTTCCCTGCCGCCAAGTTCGCGCGCCATGCCGGACAGGCTGACCTTGGTGTCCGACAGCGTGATCTTGCCGTCCTTCAGCCTGGCGATCTGGTCGAGCAGCAGCAACGCGGCGGCATCGAAGCGCGGCGGCGCGCCGCGCGCCAGCGTCGTCCTGTCGACGACCTCGACGCCGCCAAATTTGGCGCGCGCCGCCTCCAGCAGCCTGCCCTTGCTCGCAGGCAGCGGCGAACTGCCCGACAGCGTCACCCGCACGACGTCGCGTTCGGCCGACCAGACAAACGGCTTGGCTTCGGGAACGAGGCGGGTCTCGTCGTTGACCAGCCGCACACCGGGCACGGCTTCGACCGACGCCACCGCTCCGGCGCGGCCTTCTTCCGAAAACGCCTCGGCCGCAAACGTCACGTCGCGGCCGGCAACCGAGATTCGCCGTTTATCGAGGATGGTGTCCTTGAGCGCTGCCGTCGAACGCTGCGCCAGATCGGCTTCCAGGGGCTCAGTGCTGGTCCAGGCAGCGATGGCCCAGAAGATGACCAGAGGAATGACGCCCGGCCACCATTTTCTACTCCACCTGAAAAGTCCGTGCATTCGAAGTCTCGCGGGGTCCGAAACAGAGAGAAAACAAACCCTTGCGGGGCTGTCAAACCCGAAATGACACGGGAATGGAACGCCACGGATATTTGTCCGGCTAACAGTTTCTTCAGCGGTCTGCCGCTAGTTTCCGCAGGCAATGCAACAGGGTCGCCGCGCACGTCAATGAAACTGCTCCGCAACACCGTTATTCGTGCCGGACTGGAGGCGCTTTATTTTTCCGGCGCGCATTTCCTGCTGCGACCAATCTTCGCAGGCGTCGGCGCCATCTTCATGCTGCACCATGTGCGCCCCCGGCGTGAAGGCGAGTTTCAGCCGAACCATCATCTGGAGGTTGAGCCGGAATTCTTGCGCGCCGTGCTGGCGCATCTTCGCGCCCTCGACGTCGATCTCGTCACCATGGACGAGGTTCATCGGAGACTCTCCGAGCGCAATTTCGAACGGCGCTTCGCCTGCTTCACCCTCGACGACGGCTACCGCGACAACCGCGATTTCGCATTGCCTGTCATGCGTGAATTTGACGCGCCCCTCACCGTCTATGTCGCGAGCGATTTCGCCGAAGGCACCGGACGGCTGTGGTGGATCGGGCTCGAGCGGGTCATCGACAAGGCCTCCTCGATCGAGGTCCCGATCGGCGGCGTGCCGACCAGCCTCGATACCTCGACGCCGGCAGCCAGGCAGGCCGCCTTCGACCGGGTCCACGAATGGCTGCGCACCCTGCCGGATGAGCACGACCTGCAGCGCGAAGTTTCCGCGCTGTGTTCACGCCATGGCGTCGACGAGACCACGCTGACCCGCGACTTCTGCATGTCCTGGGACGAACTGAAGGCGTTTGCCAACGATCCGCTGGTGACCGTCGGCGCACATACGATCACGCATTGCAATCTGGCGAGACAAAGCAAAGAGACCGCTTCGTTCGAACTGACCGAAAGCCGCGCCCGTATCGAGGCTGCGCTGCAGCGGCCGGTGCACCACCTCGCCTATCCCTATGGCGACCGGATCGCCGCCGGCCCGCGCGAGTTCGGGCTGGCGAAGGCGGCCGGCTTCAAGACGGCGGTGACGACGCGGCCGGGCATGCTCTTTCCAGAAAGCGCCGATCACCTGACGGCACTGCAGCGCGTCTCCCTCAACGGCAACTACCAGGACGCGCGCATGATCCCGGTCCTGACCTCCGGCACCGCCACCGCAGTGTGGAACGGCTTTCGCCGCATCGACGCGGCCTGAATTTCTCCACGAGTCGTCCCTGCGAACGCAGGGACGACAACAACTGGCGTCCTTGACTCGCACCGCGCCCCCGCCCAAAACCTCGGGCAAAGCAATGGAGGAGCGCATGTTCAAGGATCTGTTTTCGCTGAAGGGCCGGGTCGCCGTGGTGACGGGCGGATCGCGCGGCATCGGCAAGATGATCGCCGCCGGATTTCTCGCGCAGGGCGCGGCGAAGGTCTACATCACGGCGCGCAAGGCCGGCCCCTGTGAGGCCACCGCGAAGGAACTCTCGGCTGCCTATGACGGCGAGTGCATCGCGCTGCCGATCGACATTTCGACGGTCGAGGGCTGCGACAAGCTCGCCGCCGAACTCATCAAGCGGGAGCCGAAGCTCGACATCCTCGTCAACAATGCCGGAGCTGCATGGGGCGCGGAGTTCGACGAATTCCCGGAGAACGGCTGGGACAAGGTGATGGACCTCAACGTCAAGTCGGTGTTCTTCCTGACCAAGGCGCTGGCAAAGCCGCTACGTGCGGCAGCGAGCCGCGAGCGGCCCGCCAAGGTGATCAACATCGCCTCGATCGACGGCATCTTCGTCAACCCGGGCGAGACCTATTCCTACGGCGCGAGCAAGGCGGCCGTGATCCATCTGACGCGGCGCATGGCGACGAAACTGATCAAGGACAATATCAACGTCACCGCGATCGCACCGGGCGCGTTCGCGTCCGACATGAACCGCGCCGCGCGCGACAAGTCGGACGAACTCGCCAATCGCATTCCATCGCGACGCATCGGAACCGACGAGGACATGGCAGGCATTGCGATCTATCTCGCCTCGCGCGCCGGCGACTACGTCGTCGGCAACACTATCGCGGTCGATGGCGGCGTGGTGTATGCGAATGCCGGGCTGGAGATTTCGGGGTAGAGGCGCGCGAAACTCCTGCCGTCGTCATGCCCCGCGAAGGCGGGGTATCCAGTACGCCGCGGCCTCATTTGGTTGACCGCGGCGTTTCTGCAATTAACGTTGGCGTTTACTGGATCACCCGCTTTCGCGGGTGAAGACAGTTTGCATTGAAGGCGCGAGCTGGGCGTCCTCACGTCTCGATCTTCACGTACTCGAAATCGCCGGGCTTGTTGTCGATGCCGACCTTCGGCGGCGAGATCCAGCCGGCATAGGCGCCGGCTTCGGTGACCGGCTTCATCAGCGAGGCGATGAAGTCGCCGTCGTCGGTTGACGGCAGCCACTCGCTCTTGCGCGCATTCCAGGTGGCGTCGTCGATCAGGACGCCCTCGGGCGTCGCGTGCACGTCCTTGAACTCGCCGATCTGGCGGTGGAAGGCGACGTTCGGCAGCGTCAGCTTGTACTGGTAGCCGGCGGTCGAGATCACCTTGTTCCACCGCAGCATGCCCTTGACGCAGTCCTGCGTGTAATCGTCGCGCAGCCGCATGTTGAGCGCGGTGAGCGCCGGCTCGTCGACGCGCTTGATCACGCCATCGACCAGCTTGAGCACCGGATAGGTCGAGTTCTTGAGCTGATGGTCGTCGTCGATCTGGGTTTCGCGGTAGCGGCCCTTGATGCCGGCATTGAAGGCGTTGGCGGCGTTGGTCGAGACCTCCGAGCCGAACAAATCGAGCGACAGCGAATAGTGCAGATGCAGCTTCTTCTGGATGGTCGGCAGGTCGATGACGCCGAGCGCGCGCACTTTGGCGATATCGGTGGGATCGGTGATGCCGGCTTCCTTCATCGCCTCGCAGGTCCGCTGCACGACGCGGCTGATGCCGGTCTCGCCGACGAACATGTGATGCGCCTCTTCGGTCAGCATGAAGCGGCAGGTGCGCGACAGCGGATCGAAGCCGGATTGCGCCAGCGAGTGCAACTGCATCTTGCCGTCGCGGTCGGTGAAGTAGGTGAACATGAAGAACGACAGCCAGTCCGGCGTCGCTTCGTTGAAGGCACCGAGCATGCGTGGGCTGTCGGCGTCGCCGGAGCGGCGGCGCAGCAGATCATCCGCCTCCTCGCGGCCGTCGCGGCCGAAATATTTCTGCAGGAGATAGACCATCGCCCAGAGATGGCGGCCTTCCTCGACATTGACCTGGAACAGGTTGCGCAGATCGTAGAGCGAGGGCGCGGTCTTGCCGAGATGGCGCTGCTGCTCGACGGACGCAGGCTCGGTGTCGCCCTGGATCACGATCAGGCGGCGCAGCGTGGCGCGGTGTTCGCCCGGGACTTCCTGCCAGGCCGGTTTGCCGTAATTCTCGCCGAAGGGAATGACGCGGTTCTCCTCCTGCGGCGCCAGCAGGATGCCCCAACGATATTCAGGCATCTTCACATAGTCGAACTTGGCCCAGCCGCGCGGATCGACCGAATAGGCGGTGCGCAGATAGACCAGCGACTGCTGAAAGCCTTCCGGTCCCATGTCGCCCCACCAGTCCATGTAGCCGGGATGCCAGCCCTCCAGCGCCTTCAGCACCTGGCGGTCTTCGCTGAGATTCACGTTGTTGGGAATCTTGGTGGAGTAGTCGACGTTCATGAAGTTCATGATGGCCTCCTTGGGGCAAACTTTCCGTCATGCCCGGCCTTGTGCCGGGCATCCACGTCTTTGCTGCATCAACAAAGAAAGACGTGGATGGCCGGGACAAGCCCGGCCATGACGCAACGAAATTTCTAAACCCGCGTCATATCGAACTGCGCCTTCTGGCCGGTGCCGTAGCGGCGCAGCGCGCCGTCTTCACCGACCGCGTTGGGGCGCTGGAAGATCCAGTTCTGCCAAGCCGTCAGGCGCGAGAAGATTTTCGATTCCATCGTCTCGGGACCGACGAAGCGCAGATTCGCTTCCATGCCGGTGAGGCCGTCGGGCGAGAATGACGTGCGCTCCTCCAGGAACACCCGCACCTCGTCGTCCCAATCGATGTCGTCGAGCGCGAAGGTGACGAGACCGAGTTCCTCGGCCTCTTCTGCGTCCAGAGTTGTGCCGATGGTGGCTTCCGCGCGCTCCAGATCGGACGGATCGGCCTGGAAGCGCGATTGCAGCCGGGTCAGGCCATGGCTCATCGGATAGGGGCCGAAATTCATCGCGGTCAACTGCAACGCCGGCGGCTTGCGGTTGTCGCCCTGGCGCGAACCGATCAGCATATAGGAGCGGTCGGCGGCGAACACGAGTTCGGCCAGGGTGCCGGCGAAGCAGGAGCCGGGCTCGACCAGCGTCACCAGCGTGCGCGAGGTGACGTCGATACGCTTGAGCACCCGCTTCCAGTAATGCCTGACCTCGTTGACCAGCCAGTGCGCCTTGTTGGCTTCGAGGAAGGCATCACAGGCGACGATGTTGGCGGGATCGCCGTGGCTCTTGAACACCAGCATGGCGATTTCGAGTTCGTTGATGCGCAGGTGAAGGATCGCGTCGTCGAGTTCGCGCGCCACCTGCAGCGGCCAGAACGACGCGCCCTGCGCCACGAGACCGTCGATATCGGCAGGAGGCGCCGTCTCCGGTGCCTTGATCGAGATGGTGGCGATCCGCGCCGCGCGATCGATGTCGACGCTGACGAAACCGTAGCGGATACCGGCATCGTCGATGGTACGGTCGAGCGGTGCCAGCGTGATGCCCTTGCCGTCGCCCTTGCGCTTCGAGCTTGCGGCGAATTCTTTGGCGCGCTCGGCAACCCTGGCCTCGAGCTTGCTGTTGGGCGCGATTTCGTCGACCAGCCTCCACGCGACCGCGCGCTTGCCCTTGATGCCTTCCTCGATGGTGCAGAAGAAGTCGGCATGGTCGCGGCGCACCTTGCGCTTGTCGACCACGCGCGTCAGGCCGCCGGTGCCCGGCAGCACCGCGAGCAGCGGCACTTCCGGCAGCGCCACGGCGGCGGCGCCGTCGTCGGCGAGGATGATGTGATCGGTCGCAAGCGCCAGCTCGTAGCCGCCACCCGCCGCAGTGCCGTTGACCACGGTGATGAAGCGCTGCCCGGAATTGTCAGAGGAATCTTCCAGGCCGTTGCGGGTCTCGTTGGTGAACTTGCAGAAGTTGACTTTATGGGCGTGCGTCGCCCCCGCCAGCATGCGGATATTGGCGCCGGCGCAGAACACCCGGTTCTTGCCGGAGCGCACCACCACCGCCTTCACCTCGGGATGCTCGAACCGCAGCCGCTGCACGGCGTCGGCGAGTTCGATGTCGACGCCGAGGTCGTAGGAATTCAGCTTGAGCTGATAGCCCTCGAACAGGCCGGCGTTCTCGTCGACGTCCATGGTCAGCGTCGCGACGTCGCCCTCGACGGCGAGCTTCCAGTGCCGGTAGCGCGACGGATCGGTCTGAAAATCGATGTATTTGGCGCCGCCTGCGAGGACGCGATCTTCACCGGCCATGAGCCACCCTTGAGCGTTTTATTGGTTTAGCCATATGCACAATAATGCATGTTTTAGATCCCGTCTAGGCTAGAACTAAAAAACATGCATTTTGTTTCATGTTCGCGGGAAACGGCCGCTCGGCCAATGGCCTAGCGGCCGCTTAGGCCAGCTCAAGCCGCCAGCGCCCCGTCGGGACGCAGCACGGCCGCCGCAAAATCAGTGATCGCCGCCAGCGTCGCTTCCGCCGCCTCGCGATGCGGGGAATGGCCGGCACCGGCAATCAGCACCACATCGACCGGGCAGTAGCACTCCTCCTGCGCGATCTCGACCTGGCGCAGGGTGCCGTACTGATCTGCAGCGCCCTGCACGATCGCGACCGGGACGCGGATATAGGCGAGGTACTCGGAAATATCCCAGTCGCGGAATTTCGGGTCGAGCCACGCGTCGTTCCAGCCGTAGAAGGCGCTGTCGGCATCCTTGTGCCAGCGCGACAGCTTTTCTTTCAGGTTCGTGGTCTCGTAGGCCGCTTTGATCTCGGCGATGGAAGCGACCGAGATATCCTCGACTATGAAATGCGGCGCGATCAGCGCGATGCCCTCGACGCGGTGGTCCTGGCGCGAGCCTGCATAGATCGCCGCGATCGAGGCGCCATCGGAATGGCCGAGCAGCAGGCCTCTACGAAACCCGATGGCGTCGAGCAGTTTCGGCAGCACGTCGAGCGCTTCGATGTGCATGTAGTCGAGCGGGCGCGGCAGTTTTGCTGGCGTCGAGGCGCCGTAGCCGGCGCGCGAATAGGCGAACACACCGGCGCCGGTCGCGGCCTGAAGTTTCTCGGGGAAGTCGCCCCACAGGCCGACGCTGCCGAGGCCTTCATGCAGCATCACGATGGTCGGCGCCTGCTCGGGCGATGGGCCGATCATGCGGTATTCGAGATCGGACGCGCCGATCGTGAGGAAGCCAGAGGGGGAAAGGGTTGTCATCTTGTCAACTTTCCGAGGGTGATCGTCGCATCCTCAAGCTGGTCGTCCCGGCCTTGAGCCGGGACCATACGCCGCGGCCTCTCGCATGGGCAGAATGGCCGACACCTTCCTGAACAACAGGGGCCGCGGCGTATGGGTCCCGGCGTTCGCCGGGACGACGTGAGAGTTAAGGCATACCGTCGCGCAGCTTGAACCGCTGAATCTTCCCGGTCGCCGTCTTCGGCAGACTTTCCACCACGTCGATCCAGCGCGGATATTTCCACGGGCCGATCTTCTGCTTGACGTGCTCTTTCAGCGCGTCGTGCAGGCCGTCGGTTTTGGTATCGGCGCGCAGCACGACGAAGGCTTTCGGCTTCAACAGCCCTTCCGGATCGGCTTCGGGCACGACGGCGGCCTCCAGCACGGCCGGATGCGTAATCAGCGCGCTCTCGACCTCGAACGGCGACACCCAGATGCCGGAAACCTTGAACATGTCGTCGCTGCGGCCGCAGAAGGTGTATCGGCCCTCGGCGTCGCGAATGTACTTGTCGCCGGTGCGGGTCCAGTGGCCTTCAAACGTCTGGCGGCTCTTGCTGCGCTGGTTCCAGTAACCCTCGCCAGCCGAGGGCGCATCGACCAGCAGTTCCCCGACCTCGCCGTCGGGTACATCGGCGCCCGCCTCGTTGACCAGACGCACCTTGTAGCCGGGCACGGGACGGCCGGAGGAGCCGTACTTGATGTCGCCGGGCGCGTTGGAGAGGAAGATGTGCAACAGTTCAGTGGAACCGACGCCGTCGAGAATGTCGACGCCGAAGCGCGCCTTCCAGGTGTTGCCGACCGATTCCGGCAGCGCCTCGCCGGCCGAGGTGCAGATCCGCAGCCGCTTGCCGGCGCGCGTCTCCTTCAGCGTCTCGTCGTTGAGCATCGCGGCGAACAATGTCGGCACGCCGAAGAAGATGCTCGGGTTATACTCGTTCATCAGCGCGAACATCGCCGCCGGCGTCGGCCGCTCGCTGTTCAGCACCGTTGACGCGCCGACCGACATCGGAAACGTCAGGGCGTTGCCGAGGCCATAGGCGAAGAACAGCTTTGCCGCCGAAAGACCGACGTCGTCCTCGCGAATGCCGAGCACTTGTTTCGCGTAGGTCTCGGCGGTGGCGGCGAGATTGGCGTGCAAATGCCGGACGCCCTTGGGCATGCCGGTCGAGCCCGAGGAATAAAGCCAGAATGCCGGCTCGTCGGGATGGGTCGCCGCCGTCGTGAATGTATCGCTTTCGCGCGCGAGTTCGTCGGAGAGCTTCTTGTGGCCGTGGGCGTCATTGCCGGAGACGATGACGTGCTCGAGATCCGGCATCCGCCCGACCATGTCCTTGACCACAGGCAGCAGCGCTTCGGAAATGAACAGCACTCGCGCCCGACAATCCGCCAGCACGTAGGCATACTGATCCGAGGTCAGGAGCGTGTTGAGCGGCACCGGCACGATGCCGGCGCGCATCGCGCCGAGGAAAACGCATGGGAAATCCACCGTGTCGAGCATGATCATCGCGACGCGTTCTTCGCGCCGGACACCAAGCCGGCGCAGCATGTTGGCGACCCGGCAGCTTTGTTTCTGCAAGTCGCCATAGCTGAGTTCGGAGACAGTATCGGTAAAGGCGAGTTTCGTCCCGCGGCCCTCGTCGACATTGCGGTCGAGCAGCCAGGTCACTGCATTGTAGGAACCGGACGTGCCGCTCACGACGCGTTCTCCCCAGATTATAAGAATTATAATTCATAGAAAGACACTGGCTACGCTTGCTGTCAATCCTCATCGGCATTATGTTTCCGAAGTTCATTCACTCCCAGCAGCTTCACCCAGAGCCAAAGCCGAACGAGGCAATGTCCGAGGCCAGCGACCCCGAAACCGGCTTTCTCGAACAGCTCGGCCAGCGCGTCCGCACCATGCGCGCCCTCCGCGGGATGTCGCGAAAGGTACTCGCCAAGGTTTCCGGCATCTCCGAGCGCTACATCGCGCAGCTCGAAAGCGGCAAGGGCAACGTATCGATCGTGCTGCTGCGCCGGGTCTCCAACGCGATGGGCGCGCATCTCGAAGACCTCATCCCCTCCTCCGAGCCGGCACCCGACTGGGCCGTGATCCGCGATCTCTTGCGGAAAGCGTCGCCGGCGCAGATCGCGCAGGCCAAGGACATGCTCGGCGGCAGCGGCCATCCGGCGCAGCGGCGGATTTCCTTCTCCGGCATCGCGCTGATCGGGCTGCGCGGCGCCGGCAAATCCACGCTCGGCAGGATGCTGGCGAAGAAGATCGGCTGGAGTTTTGTCGAACTCAACAAGGAGATCGAGGCGCAGAACGGACTGTCCGTCGCCGAGATCATCGCGCTCTACGGCCAGGAAGGCTTTCGCCGCATGGAGCAGGCCTCGCTGACGCAACTGCTGGCGCGGAAGGAGCTGATGGTGCTGGCGACCGGCGGCGGCATCGTCTCCGAGCCGCTGACCTTCGACCTGATCCTGTCGTCGTTCTACACCATCTGGCTCAAGGCCGAACCGGAAGAGCACATGGCGCGGGTGCGACGCCAGGGCGACCTGCGCCCGATGGCGGACGACCGCTCGGCAATGGCCGAGTTGCGCAACATCCTGGTCAGCCGCGAACCGCTGTATGCCCGCGCCTCGGCCGTGGTCGATACCGCCGGCCTTTCCGTCGATGCCGCCGCCGCACGCCTGATCGATGCGGTGGCGCCGGTGCTGCACGACAGGCACGCCTTCGGCCTGCGCAGCGTGGCCTCCTGAAGCCACGCGCCCAATGGTTGCGGCTGCAGACGGGCGCTACCGTTAACTACCGCAACACTTTGGTGCGAGCATTGACTCCAATACACCCTTAGATGGTGCTACCAATCCGAAAGCGTTAGCAAACCGTTAACGGAACGGGAGACGGATCATGCTGGAGCGGCGCCGACAGCCGAGAGACCGCGTCTACTACGGCGGAATGGTCACGTTCAACGACCGCACCTCGAACATTGCCTGCGTTGTCCGCAACTTCAGCATGTTCGGGGCCAAGGTCGAATTCGAGGGCGCGGCCCTTGTCCCCGACACGGTGGACTTCGAGATCGGGCGCAAGAGCATTTCCTGCGTGGCGCGCATGGTCTGGCGTGACCGTGACGCAGCAGGGCTGGTGTTCACCAACGCGCATGAGACGAGTGGTGTCGTTCCGCTGGATTGGGCGCGCAAGCTGCGCGAGACAGAACGAGCCAACCGGAAACTCCGGTCGCGCCTCGATTACCTTCTATCCGGGCATTAGACTGCATGAGCACGATCGAAGGCGAAGACGCTGCCATCCTTGCCGTAGCCCCGCCGCCGAAAGTCCGACGGCGGCGCCTGCGCGCGATATTCCTGGCCGTGCTCACGGCGCAGTACACGATCGTCGCGATCCTCGTCAGCCTGTCTGTCGCGGGCGTGCTCCGCTATCAGGTGACGCCGCAGATCGTCGAACAGTTCGAGGCCATCGTTGCGGCGCTCAAGCGCTAGATCCGTCCTTGCTGAACCCGTCATAGCGAGCGCAGCGAAGCAATCCGTGCCTCCGCTTGCTGAAGCATGGATTGCTTCGTAGCTTGCGCTCCTCGCATGGGTCACACCAGCATTGATTTGACTGACGCCGCCGTCCTGCGCAGCAGCGGCAGGAAGCGCTCGACCATCTCGGCCGCGGAAACGCGATCGACGTGGGCGCCCATGTTGATGGCAGCGACGATCGCGTCGTCGTAACGGCGGACCGGCACCGAGATCGAGCGGAAGCCGGGCTCGGCTTCGCGGTCTACCAGCGAAAAACCCTGGGCGCGATCGGCGATGATCGTCTTCAGCAGCGCCTTCCTGTCGGTCACGGTGAACGGCGTCAGCGGTGCGAGGTCCATGGCCTTGAGCGCAGCTGCGAGTTCGTCGTCCGGCAAGCGCGACAGCAGCACACGGCCAACCGAGGTGCAGAACGATGGCAACCGGTAGCCGACGTCGATGCCCGCAGAGAAGATCCGCGTCGGGCTGGCACGCGCGATGAAGACGACGTCGTTGCTATCGAGGATCGCCATCGAACTGATCTCCTGCGCCTCGCTCGACAATCTGTCGAGCGCGGGCTGCAGCACCGAAACGACATGGTTGGAGGCGAGATAGCCCGAGGCCAGCACCAGCACGCGCGGTGTCAGATTGAACAGCTTGCCATCGCTTGCGACGAAGCCGGCGCGCTCGAAGGTGAAGAGGATCCGCCGCGCCGTGGCGCGCGGAAGATCGGCCGCTTTGGCGAGGTCGCTCAGCGTCATCGGCTGCCGTCCGCCGCCAAGCAATTCCAGCACGCGCAGGCCGCGGTCGAGGCTTTCGATGAAATCGGTCGCGCCGCGGTTGTCTGCGTCTTCCGCGCGCTTAAGCTTGGGCATCGCTGCCTCCATAATCCGCTTGCCTCACGCGCAGCCTACGTTAGAATCGCACAAAAGTTCAATAGGCGAACAAATCGAACCTTCAAAGCCACCTTGGAGACCCTCGCCATGATGAGCCAGGAAGCGAACGACCTGATCACCCGCACCGCCCGCAAGGACCCCTGCGGCAAGCTGATGCGGATGTACTGGCAGCCGGCGGCGCTGGTGGATGAGTTGCAGGGACCGCGGCCGGTACGGCCCGTCAGGCTGCTCGGCGAGAACCTGGTGCTGTTCCGCGATGAAGAAGGCCGCTACGGCCTGATCGACCGCCATTGCGCGCATCGCGGCGCCGACCTCGCCTTCGGCCGGCTGGAGAATGGCGGGCTGCGCTGCGCCTTCCATGGCTGGCTGTTCGATGTATCCGGGCAATGCCTCGAGACCCCTGCCGAGCCCAAGGACTCCAGGCTGTGCCAGGGCATCCGGCAACGCGCCTATCCCGTGGTCGAGAAGAGCGGCATCCTCTGGGCTTACCTCGGCGAAGGCGAGCCGCCGGCGTTTCCGGAGATCGACTGCTTCGTCGCGCCCGACAGCCACACCTTTGCCTTCAAGGGCCACATGAACTGCAACTGGCTGCAGGCGCTGGAAGTCGGCATCGATCCGGCGCATGCATCCTTCCTGCATCGCTTCTTCGAGGACGAGGATACTTCCACCGCCTACGGCAAGCAGTTCCGCGGCGCGTCCGCCGGCAGCGACATGCCGATGACGAAGATCCTGCGCGAATACGACAGCCCGATCATCAATGTCGAGCACACCGAATACGGCCTGCGCCTGATCGCGCTGCGCGAACTGGATGCGGAGCGGACGCATGTGCGCGTCACCAACCAGCTTTTCCCGCACGGCTTCGTCATCCCGATGAGCACGGAGATGACGATCACGCAGTGGCACGTGCCGGTCGACGACGAGAACTGCTACTGGTACGCAATCTTCACCAGCTACACGACGCCCGTCGACAAGAAGAAGATGCGCGACCAGCGGCTCGAACTCTACGAACTGCCGGACTACAAATCGCGCAAGAACAGGAGCAACGATTACGGCTTCGATCCGCACGAACAGGCGACCGAGACCTATACCGGCATGGGCACCGACATCAACGTCCATGACCAGTGGGCGGTGGAATCGATGGGCGCGATCCAGGATCGCACCAACGAGCATCTCGGCACCTCGGACAAGGCGATCGTGCAATATCGCCGCCTGCTGCGGCAGGAGATCGAGAAGGTTTCCGGCGGCGAGAAGCCGATGCTGTTTCTGGACGCGGCCCATGCACGGAGCATTCAGGGACCGGCGACGATGGACGGCATCGGACCGACGCAAGGCTGGGAAATCTACTGGATGGAAGTCGACGTAAAACGCCGCCGCGGCGCGCCATGGGCGGCGCCGGTGCCGAACGAGATCGCCGGCAAGATCCGGCATCTGTCGGCGGCGGAGTGATGGTTCCCTCCCCGTCATTGCGAGCGCAGCGAAGCAATCCATCGCTCGGCAGGTGGAGAGATGGATTGCTTCGTCGCTGCGCTCCTCGCAATGACGGCCGATATTGCGCAGTTCCAATGCAGCAAGTGAGACTCGCGGGAGCAGCGCGTTGAGTTTCGTCGAACGTCACGGTCTCTGGTCGAAAGAGCAGCAGGAAGCAGCCGCCAGCCTGCGCCGAATCGTCGAAGAGAAAAATCTCGAAGTCATCCGGCTCTCGTTCCCCGACCAGCATGGCATCCTGCGCGGCAAGACGCTGATCGCCAGCGAAGCGATTGCCTCGCTCGAAAGCGGCTGCTCTATCACGACAACGATGCTGGCCAAGGACACCTCGCACAAGACGGTGTTTCCGGTGTTCACGTCGGGCGGCGGCTTCGGCATGAAGGAGATGGAAGGCGCGGCCGACGTGCTGATGGTCGCGGATCCCTCGACGTTTCGCGTGCTGCCATGGGCGCCGACGACCGGCTGGCTGTTGTGCGATCTCTACTTCAACGACGGCCGCCCGGTGCCGTTCGCGACCCGGCATCTCTATTGCAAGGTGATCGATCAACTCGGACAGCGCGGCTACGACTTCGTCGCCGGGCTGGAGGTCGAATTCCACCTGTTCAAGCTCGACGACGCGCACATGGCGCCGGAAGACGCCGGCCAGCCGGGACGGCCGCCATCCGTCAGCCTGCTCTCGCACGGCTACCAGTATCTAACCGAGCAGCGCTTCGACCAGATGGAGCCGGCGCTGGAAATCATCCGCCGCGACGTGCTCGCGCTCGGCCTTCCCTTACGCTCTGTCGAGGTCGAGTTCGGCCCGAGCCAATGCGAATTCACCTTTGCGCCGGCCAGGGGACTTACGCCCGCCGACAACATGGTGCTGTTTCGGTCAGCCGTGAAGCAGATCGCGCGCCGCCACGGCTTTCACGCCACCTTCATGTGCCGGCCGAAACTGCCAAATGTATTTGCGTCCGGCTGGCACCTGCATCAATCGCTGGTGTCGCGCACGGATGGCACGAACGCGTTCATGGCCGGCGACAAGGGCGAGGCGCTGAGCCCGTTCGGCCGCGCCTATCTCGCCGGCCTGCTGGAGCACGCGCGCGCATCGACCGTGTTCACGACGCCGACCATCAACGGCTACAAGCGCTACCGCTCCTACTCGCTGGCGCCGGACCGCGCGATCTGGGGCCGCGACAACCGCGGCGTCATGATCCGCGTGCTGGGTGGCGCGGGCGACGCCGCGACGCGGCTGGAAAACCGGATCGGCGAACCGGCGGCAAACCCGTATCTCTACATGGCTTCGCAGATTCTCTCGGGGCTCGATGGCGTCGACCGCAAGCTCGATCCGGGGCCTTCGGCGGATACGCCGTACGAGACCAAGGCCGCGCTGCTGCCGAAGAGCCTGCGCGAGGCGGTTTTCGCGCTGAACGACGATCCGTTCTTCCGGCAGGCGCTGGGCGCGGAATTCGTGAATTATTACGTGCACATCAAGAACGCGGAGATCGAACGCTTCCAGGCCGAAGTGTCGGACTGGGAGCACCGCGAATATTTCGAGATGTTTTGAGGGAGGGGGTACACCCTCTCGTCGTCCCGGCGAACGCCGGGATCCATACCGCGTGATCTATCGAGGAAGCGCGGTGCAGGCGACCTCCTACATCGAGTGGCGCATAAACCCATGGAGCGAAGTCGTCTCCCCGCGTGCCCTTCACATCGGCCGCGGCGTATGGGTCCCGGCGTTCGCCGGGACGACGAGAGAGATAGTCTAAATCCCCAGATACCTGTGCTGCAGATCCGGCTCGGCGACCAGTTGCTCGCTCGTGCCCGTCCACACCGTGCGGCCGCGTTCGATGATGTAGTGGCGATCGGCGATCTTTGCGAGGTTGGCGACGTTCTTGTCGATGACCAGCACCGATTGCCCGCGGCCCTTCAGCATCGACAGGCAGTTCCAGATTTCCTCGCGGATCAAGGGCGCGAGGCCTTCGGTGGCTTCATCCAGGATCAGAAGCTTCGGATTGGTCATCAGCGCGCGGCCGATCGCCAGCATCTGCTGCTCGCCGCCGGACAGCGTCACGCCCATGTTGTTGCCGCGCTCGGCGAGCCGCGGGAACAGCGCGTGGATTTTCTCGATGGTCCAGGGATCGGAATTGCCGGCGCGGTTGCCTGAGGCTGCGACGAGATTTTCGTACACCGTGAGGTTCGGAAAGATCTGGCGGCCTTCCGGCACCAGACCAATGCCGAGCTTTGCGATCCTGTACGACGGCAGGCTGCGCACCTTCTCGCCGGCGAAGCGGATGGTGCCCGCTCTGGCCGGCGTCATGCCCATGATGGAGCGGATGGTGGTGGTCTTGCCCATGCCGTTGCGGCCCATCAGGGCAACCATCTCTCCCGCACGCACCGACAGCGACAGTCCGAACAGCACCTGGCTGAGGCCATAGCAGGTTTCGATGCCGTCGACTTCCAGCAGAGTGTCAGCCATGACGGGTCACCGCATGCTGGTCGCCGAGATAGGCGCGCTTGACTTCCTCGTTGTTGCGGATGGCGTCGGGATCGCCGGACGCGATGACACGGCCATAGACCAGCACGGTGATGCGATCGGCGAGCGCGAACACCGCGTCCATGTCGTGCTCGACCAGCACGATGGTGACTTCCTTCCGCAATTCCTTCAGCAGCGCCACCATGCGCGCCGACTCCGTGACGCCGAGGCCGGCCATCGGCTCGTCGAGCAGCAGCAATTGCGGTTTGGTCGCGAGCGCCACCGCGAGTTCGAGCTCTCGCTGTTCGCCATGGCTGAGTTCGGATACCACCACGTCCGCGCGTTTCGCCAGCCCTACCCGCGTGAGCGCCGCCTGCGCCGCGTTGCGGAGATGCCGCTCCTTGCGCGCGCTGCCCCAGAAGCGGAAGGAGTGGCCGTCATGGGCTTGCGCGGCAAGCGCGACATTGTCGGCGGCGGTGAAGTCCGGCAGCAGACAGGTGATCTGGAACGAGCGCGCCAGCCCGAGCCGGCTGCGCTGGTAGGACGGCAGCCGCGTGACGTCACGGCCGGCGAAACGAACGACGCCGGAGTTGGGCATCAACTGCCCGGTCAACTGGCTGATCAGCGTGGTCTTGCCGGCGCCGTTGGGGCCGATGATGGCGTGCAGTTCGCCGGGCGCGACGTCGAGCGACAGATTGTCGGTGGCGAGAACGCCGCCGAAGCGTCGAACGAGATTCTCGACGCGAAGCAAAGGATCCGCCAAAGAACTAGCCACGGCTAAACCTCCCGAGCAAACCCATGATGCCGCCACGCGCGAACAACACGATCAGCAGCAATAATGGACCCATGATGAGCGCCCAGTATTCGGTGAACTGCGACAGCAGCTCTTCCAGCAGGAGAAACACGATGGTGCCGAGCACCGGTCCGAACAATGAGCCCATGCCGCCGAATACCACCATCACCATGAGTTCGCCGGAGCGGGTCCAGTACATCGTGGCAGGGCTGATGAAATCGGTATTGTTCGCCAGCAAGGCGCCGGCAAGGCCGCAGATCGTGCCCGAGATGACGAAGCAGACCAGGCGATACCGGTTGGCATGATAGCCGATCGCCTGCATGCGCTGCTCGTTGGAACGAACGCCCTGCACCACCATGCCGAAGCGCGAATTGACGATGCGCCAGATCAGGTAGATGCCGCCGAACAGGCAGGCAAGGCAGAGATAATAGAATTGCACGCGGTTCGACAGGTCGATCAGGCCGCCGAAGGTAGAGCGCTTGTAGATGGTCAGGCCGTCGTCGCCGCCATAACGCGACATGCCGGAGGCGATGTAATAAGCCATCTGTGCAAAGGCGAGCGTGATCATGATGAAATAGACGCCGCGGGTGCGGAGCGACAGCGCGCCGATGACGAGCGCATACAGCGCCGACGCCGCCAGCGCCACCGGCCACTGGATGAAGCCGGAGCCTGTGCCTTCAAAGGCGAGGATGCCGACCGCATAGCCGCCGATGCCGAGATAGGCGGCATGGCCAAAGCTCATCATGCCGCCATAGCCCATGATCAGGTTGAGGCTGGCGGCAGCGAGCGCGAAGATGACGATGCGGGTAAACAGCGTCAGGATGAAGATGTTGCCCGTGAGCTGCGAATAGACCGGCAGCAACAGCAGGCCAAGCACCATGAGCGCCACGACGACGTTGCGGACGTTGAATTGAAATTTCATCGCTTGGCGGCCGGAAACAGCCCCTCCGGACGCAGCACCAGCACGATCGCCATCAACAGGTAGATCAGCATCGACGATAGCGCAGGCGCCGCGGTCGAGGCGGCAGCGGAGCTGAGCACGGTGCGCAACAGGTCGGGCAGGAAGGCGCGGCCGAGCGTATCGATCATGCCGACGAAGATCGCGGCCAGGAACGCGCCGCGGATCGAGCCGATGCCGCCGATGACGATAATGACGAAGGCAAGAATCAGGATGTTCTCGCCCATGCCGATCTGCACGGTGAGGATCGGCGCCTGCATCAATCCGGCCAGGCCGGCGAGCGCCGCGCCAAGGCCGAACACCAGCGTGAACAGCAGCTTGATGTTGATGCCCATCGCGCCGATCATTTCGCGGTTCGAGGCGCCGGCACGGATCAGCATGCCGATTCGGGTCCGCATCACCACGATGTACAACAGCGCCGCGACCGCGAGCGCGACCACGATGATCGACAGTCTGTAGGCCGGATAGAACACGCCGGGGAGGATCTGCACCGGCACCGTCAGCCAGGCCGGCAGCGGCAGCGCGAGGCCCGCCGGGCCCCAGATCAGCCGCACGGCGTCATTGAAAAACAGGATCAGGCCGAAGGTGGCCAGCACCTGGTCGAGATGGTCGCGGCCGTAGAGATGCCTCAGCGCGACGAATTCCAGCACGATGCCGAGCAGCAGCGTCGCGCCGAGCGCCAGCAGGATGCCGAGCACGAAGCTGCCCGTCCAGGCCACGAAGGTAGCGGCGAAATAGGCGCCCATCATGTAGAGCGAGCCGTGCGCCAGGTTGACGAAATCCATGATGCCGAACACCAGCGTCAAGCCGGCCGCCAGCAGGAACAGCAGCAGGCCGAACTGCAGGCCGTTCAGCGATTGTTCGATAAGGACGAGCATGGCCCCCTGGACTAATCTCTGTACCTAACAAAACAGCGGCAGCACATCTGCGCCGCCGCCATTTTCTTGTTGGGCGGATGATCTTTCGCGAACTGCCCCCGGGTCAAGCCCGAGGGCTGTGTGTTCGCGAGATCATGCACCGGCCATGCCAACCATCACTTCATCGGGCATTTTTCGTGGAAGCGGTCCTGGTCGTCCTTGACGATGGTGGCCACCGTCTTGAGCGAGAGCTGGCCGTCGGCGTCCTTGACCACATCCTGCAGGTAGAAATTCTGGATCGGAATCTGGTTGTTGCCGTACCTGAACGGGCCGCGCACCGACTTGAAGTTCACCTTCTTCATCTCGGCCCGCATCTCGTCCTTCTTCGACGTGTCGCCCTTGACCGCGACCACCGCGCTGTTGATCAGGTTGGCGGCGTCATAGGACTGGGCGCCGTAGAAGGTCGGGCGCAGGCCGGTGTACTTCTTGCGATAGTCCTCGACGAACTTCTTGTTCTCGGGGAACGGCAGGTCGTTGACCCACTGCTGGGCGCCGGGAACGCCGAGCGCGTTTTCCTTCTGCAGCGGCAGCGACAATTCGTCGATGGTGAACGCCGTATAGAGCGGGATCTGCTGCTTGATGCCGGCCTGCGCATACTGATTGAGGAACTGCACGCCGGCAGCGCCCGGATAGAATACGAAGATCGACTCGGCCTTGGAGTTCTTCGCCTTGGTCAGTTCGGCGGAGAAGTCGAGCTGGCTCGGCCACACCGTGTATTCCTCGCCCACCACCTGGCCCTTGAACGTGCTCTTCACGCCGGCCAGCATGTCCTTGCCCGCCGCATAGTTCGGACCGATCAGGAACACCGACTTGACGCCCTTCTGGTTCATGTAGGTGCCGACCGCTTGCGGGGTCTGGTCGTTCTGCCAGGAGGTCGAGAACACATAGGGCGAGCAGAGTTCGCCGGCGAGTTGCGAGGGGCCGGCATTGGCCGAGATCAGGAAGGTTTTTGCGTCGACCGCGGTCTTCAGCGAGGCCAGCAGCACGTTCGACCAGATGTAGCCGGCGATGAAATCGACCTTGTCGGACTGGATCAGTTTCTCGGTCTTCTGCTTGCCGACGTCAGGCTTCTGGCCGTCGTCTTCGTAGATCACCTCGACCGGCTTGCCGCCCATCTTGCGGCCCAGATGGTCGAGTGCCAGTTCGAACGAGTTGCGCATGTCGTTGCCGATCACGGCGGTCGGGCCGCTGAAAGTCGAGACAAAGCCGATCTTGATGGTGTCGCCGGCGGATGCGGGCTGCGCCAGCGCCAGGATTGTTGCGCCCGCCAGCCAGAATGCCTTTTTCATAATCACTCCCCTCCTCGTTATCGAACCAGGCCCGCCGCTTCGCGACGGGTCGCGCCTGTTCCGCGCGCCTCTTATCAGGTGAGGTGTTTTGTGCGCGAAATGGCCGTACAGCGGCAAGCATGAACCAGCGGCCCTGATTAGAACCTTCGGCCCATGCCCCCCGGTGGCCTGCACCATAATTCGCTGACGGCGGAGATGGCAAGAATTATAATGCCGGTTGCGTAGGCAACGATTGTCGCAGTTGCCGTGCCCAGGTAGCCCGGCCCGGCAAGGCAAAGGCGCCGTCTGCGGATCGGTGCCATGCATGGGCGACAAGGCTTCGAACACCTCCGCCTCGATTCCCAAGTCTGCATTCCCAAGTCTGCATTCCCAAGTCTGCGCTGAAATCGCGCGTTTTTTGGACCGGCCCACCCTTCGGCCGCGACGTGGAAATCGCCGTTGATGCCCGCTCGCTATCGACCGATTGGCAAGCAAGTTTGGACCGCAGCGCCGAATGATTACATTACCCGACGGACGCAGGCATTCGAACCGAGGCCAAAATCATGACGACAGCGCCGAAACAGCCGCACCGCGTGGTGATCGTCGGCGCAGGTTTTGGCGGACTGGAAACCGCCTTCGGCCTTGCCGGCGCGCCGGTCGAGATCACGCTGGTCGATCGCCGCAACCATCATCTGTTCCAGCCGCTGCTCTACCAGGTCGCGACCGCTTCGCTCGCAACGTCGGAGATTGCCTGGCCGATCCGCTATTTGCTGCGCCACCGCCGCGAGGTGACAACGCTGTTCGCCAACGTGAACGGCGTCGACGCCGCGGGCAAGCGCGTGCTGCTCGATGACGGCGGCGCCCTGCCCTATGACACGCTGGTGCTGGCAACCGGCGCGCGCCACGCCTATTTCGGCCACGACGAATGGGAGCCGTTCGCGCCCGGCCTGAAGACGCTGGAAGACGCCACCACGCTGCGGCGACGCATCCTTGTCGCCTTCGAACGCGCCGAGCGCGAGACCGATCCGGCAAAGCGCGCGGCACTGCTGACGTTCGTCATCATCGGCGCCGGTCCGACCGGCGTCGAAATGGCCGGGACCATCGCCGATCTCGCCAAGGACACGCTGCCGCCGGACTTCCGCAGCATCGACACCCACAAGACGCGCGTCGTGCTGGTCGAGGCCGGGCCGCGCGTGCTTGCGGGATTTCCCGAGGATCTCTCCGCCTACGCGCAACGCGCACTCGAGGAGATCGGTGTCGAAGTGGTGCTGGGCCAGCCCGTCACCGAATGTGCGATCGATGGTGTCGTCTATGGCGGCAAGCGGCTGGAGGCCAGAACCATCATCTGGGCCGCCGGCGTGCGCGCTTCGCGCGCGGCGGAATGGCTGAACGCGCCGGCCGACCGCGCCTACCGTTTGCAGGTCCAGCCGGATCTCACCGTGCCCGGCCATCCCGACATCTTCGCCATCGGCGATACCGTGACGATCGCCGGCCCCGACGGCAATCCGGTGCCCGGCATCGCGCCGGCGGCCAAACAGCAGGGGCGTTACGTCGCGGCGCTCATCAAGGCGCGCTTGAACGGCAGCAAACTGCCGCCGTTCCGCTACAAGCATGCCGGCAGCCTCGCCCAGATCGGCAAGAAAAAGGCGGTGATCGATTTCGGCTGGATCAAGCTGCGCGGCACCCTCGCCTGGTGGATCTGGGGCATCGCCCACATCTACTTCCTGATCGGCTTGCGCAACCGCCTCGGCGTAGCGATCAGTTGGCTGTGGATCCACGCCCGCAACCAGCGCGCCGCGCGGCTGATCACGCAGGGCTCCAGCAAGGTCACGGGATAGGTTTTGCGCCGGCCAGCCATGTTGTGATGGAGCGGCGCGCCGTTTCGGTTGACGTCCGCAGCGGCCCGGCCATTGTAGCGCAGCCGCGTGCCAGGAGCGCGGAGGCAGCCGTGGGGGAGAGGACGATGCAGGGGTTTACAGACAGCATTCGCGCGTGCGCCCGCCGGGCCGCTCACCTGGCTTCGCTGGTTGCCGTGGCCTCGTTCTGCTTGGCCGATGCAATGGCCGCAAAAATGGCCGGCGATCCGGCCGCGACCTGCGGCGACCTCATCCGGCCGGCCGACAACGTCGTCCGGATCGACTCCGCCACCATGATTGGGCCGACGCCGCGCATCGTCGCCGAAAAAGGGCCGACGCCGGCAGCGCGCATCACGCCGGCCAATCCGCAATTCTGCAAGGTGCTCGGCCAGATCGCGCCGTCCGATCCCAAGGCGCCGCCGATCAAATTCCAGGTCAACCTGCCGGTCGAATGGAACGGCCGCTCGCTGCAATATGGCGGCGGCGGCTTCAACGGCGTGCTGATAACGGGCCTTGCGCTGCCGCCGGCGTTTCCGTTCGACACCACGTCGCCGCTGGCGCGAGGCTTCGTCACCTACGGCACCGACTCCGGACACGAGACCAGGCCGGGCGAGCCTCCGCAACTGTTTGCGCTCAACGACGAGGCTTTCGAGAATTTCGCGCACCGGTCCTACAAGCGCGTGCGCGACGCTGCGGTCGCGCTGATGGTGCGCGCCTATGGCAACTCGCCGATCAAACTGTACTTCATGGGATCGTCGGAAGGCGGCCGCGAGGGCCTGACGATGGCGCAGCGCTACCCTGACGATTTCGACGGCATTTTCGCCCGAGTGCCGGTGATCAACTGGGTCGGCCTGCAGCATGCCGGAACGCGAGCGGGGCTGGCGACGATGGGCGAAGGCTGGATCCGCCCCGCGCAGGTCGAACTCGTTGCGAACGCGGTGCTGCAGGCCTGCGACAAGGCCGACGGCTCCGACGATCGGCTGATTCAGGATCCCGTCGGCTGCAAGGCGAAATTCCAGCCGGAACAGCTCCGCTGCTCGGCGGGCCAGAGCGGCGACGCCTGCCTGACCGACGCGCAGATCAACGCGATCAAGACGCTGCATTCGACCTACAAATTCCCGTTCGCGCTGGAGAACGGGCTGGATGATTATCCCGGCTGGGGCGTCTCGGGCGAAGGCATCCCTGCCTTCGGCCCGACCGGCGGCTGGAGCGCCTGGTGGCTCGGCAAGGCGGCGCCAGTGCTGCCGCCGTCGCCTGACAACGGCATCGCATGGATCTATGGCGCGGGCGGCATCCAGTACGTGTTTGCGGGCGACCCGCAGCTCGACGTCACCAAATACAAGCCCGAAGATTACAAGGAGCGCCTGCTTCACGTATCGAAGCTGATGGATTCGACCAATCCCGATCTCAGCCGCTTCAGCGCGCGCGGCGGCAAGCTCGTCATCCTCGAGCACATGGCGGACTACGCCCAAAGCCCCTATGCGGGGATCCGCTATTTCGAGAACGTCCAGCGCACGATGGGCAAGGAGAAGGCCGCGGAATTCGCCCGCCTCTATACGGCGCCCGGCGTCGATCATGTCGGCTCGGGCGCACCCGCCAATATCGACATGCTGGCCGTGCTCGTCGACTGGGTCGAGAACGGCAAGGCGCCCGGCGATCTCCAGGTGATCGAGCAGAAGGTCGAAGCGCCGGCATTCGAGACGACGCGGTCGCTTCCGCTGTGCCAGTGGCCGGCATGGCCGCACTACAAGGCGGGACGACCGATCAACCTGGCGAGAAGCTATTCCTGCGAGCCGTGAGGCCGCGCACCGCACATTCGGCCTCATCCCGAGAAACGACCGCCAGACTTCCGCATGACGCGCAAAGCCCCGCCTCATGTCCCTATTGCTCGGTCGCGATTCCGCAGCGATGATCGAGACATGAGCCAGAATCCCCTTAGCCGGAAGCCGCGCCGGCCGCGTCCGGCGGAGCCCGCCGCCGAAGACGGCCCGCTGCTCGATCTCGACCGCTACGTTCCAGCGTTCATCACCTTCATCGCCAACAAGCTGTCGAACAGTGCGACGGTGTTCTATCAGCGCAATTTCGGCGTCAACGTCACGGAATGGCGGATCATGTCGCTGCTGGCGATCGAGCCCGGCATCCCGGCCTCGCGGATCTGCAACGTGATCGGCTTCGACAAGGGGCCGGTGAGTCGCAATCTTTCCGTGCTGCAGAAGCGTGGCCTGGTCGCGATCCGCACCGCGCCCGACGACGGCCGCACCCACGCCATCTCGCTGACCCAGCGTGGTCGCGCGATCCATGACAAGGTTATCATGGCAGCCCTCGAACGCGAACGGCGGCTGTTGTCCTGCCTGAAGAAAGACGAACGGGAAGTCTTGATCGACCTGCTGCGGCGGCTGCACGAAAATCTCGGCGCCGTGACCGGCCAGAGCAGCACCTGATCGCGCGCCGGCACTCCGGACGGCCGGACAAGCGCAGGCACGCGGCCCCGATGGGCCGATCCTCTCATGCATCGTTTTCTCCCGGCACGGCGTGGCAGTTCAACTGCTCTGTCGGTGAGCCGTGCAGCGGCACGGAAACTTTCACAAGTTAGTTGCTTTGGCAACAAATTTGTCAGCGAAAGACTTTTATCCGTCCGATCAGCTATTTCGTCCGAAGGTCCGCGCCACGCTCCACGTCTCCGTGTCCCGGACGCAGCGCAGCACGCAGTGATGCGCTGCTGAGCCGGGGCCCCATCTCACGAGCCCCGCGTTATCGGCGGGTCCCGGTTCTGCGGAGCGCCACTTCGTGCCGCACCGCCTCCGGGACACGAGCTAACAGCCGATCCATTCGGTAGACGCCGCATCGTCAAGCGCCGCCACCGCCTGCGCCCGCCGCGTCAGCACCGCGCGCTGGTTGATGTAGCCCTTGTCGGTGATCTCGCCGCCATCGACGGACGCTGGCTCGGCCAGCAGCAGCGCGCGCGTGGCGTGGCCGGACGAGTTGCCGCTTTGCGCCTTCAGTCTTGCAAGGCCGGAAGCGATCGCGCCGCGAACCTTGCTATGTCCGATCACGTCCTTCACGTCGGCGCTGTCAGGCAGGCCGGCATGGGCGCGGCATGCCGCGATATTCGGAAACACCAGGAAGCGGACTTCATCGCCGCCATGGCCGGTGACGACGATGTCCTGCGCCAGCGGCGCCAGTGCGGCAATCCCCGCGACGCGCAGCGTGCCGACGCTGACCCAGGTGCCGGAATTGAGCTTGAAGTCTTCCGCGACGCGGCCGTCGAAGAACAGGCCGAGTTCCGGGCGCGCCGGATCGGCAAGGGTCACGGCATCGCCGATCAGGTAGAAGCCTTCCGTATCGAACGCCTGTGCGGTCAGTTCCGGCGCCTTCCAGTAGCCGGGCGTGACGTTCGGGCCGCGCACGCGTACCTCCAGCTTGTCGCCCGACGGCACCAGCTTCAGTTCGGTGCCCGGGATCGGCACGCCGATATTGCCGGAGCGTCGCGCCTGGAAATGGCAATCGGTCGCCAAGGGCGAGGTTTCCGTCGAGCCCCAGGCCGACACCATCGGCAGCGCGCGGCCAACTGTCTTGATCGAGAGTTCTTCCAGTGCGTCCCAGAGATTCTGCGGCAGCGCTGCGCCGGCATAGAAGGCGAATTTCACTTCGCTGAAGAATTTGTGCCGCAGTTCGTCATCGCCGCGCAGCGCGGCGATCAGCATGTCGAAGCCGCGCGGCACGTTGAAATAAACTGTCGGCATCACGCTGCGCAGATTGGCCAGCGATGTCGCGAACAGCCCGGGTGCCGGCTTGCCGCCGTCGACATGGAGCGTGCCGCCGTTGCGCAGCACCAGATTGAAATTGTGGTTGGCGCCGAAGGTATGGCTCCACGGCAGCCAGTCGAGGATCACGAGATCCTCGCCGCCCGCTTCGAGGAACGACCAGGTCTGCGCCTTGGCCTGCTGGCTCGAAGTCAGCATGCGCTGGGTGTTGATGACGGCCTTCGGCGTACCGGTGGAGCCCGAGGTGAACAGGAATTTTGCGATTGTGTCCGGCGTGACCGCGGCAAACGCTCTTGCCACGTCGGGCGTTTCCGGCGTCGCCGCGATGGTACGAAATGAAATCGCGCCGGTGCCCGCGGCATCGCCGCTGACAATCATCGCCGAATGCAGCGGCTGGATTGCCGCCAGCGCCGCCGCGAACGGCTTCATGGCGGCAACATAGATCGCGCCGGGCTCCAGCAGCTTGACCATGCTCTTGAGCTTGTCGAAATCCCTGGACATTAGCGAATAGGCCGGAGAGATCGCGGCCGAGGGCACGCCGACATGCTGGGCCGCCAGCGCAAACAGCGCATGCTCGACGCTGTTGTCGGACAGGATCACCAGCGGACGCTCGGCGCTCAGGCCTTGCGCGAGAATCCACGCGCCTGCAGAGCGCACCTGCTTCAGCGCGTCCTGATAGGTAACCGTCGACCACGGCGCGTCGGCGCTGGCGCGATCGGCGAGGAAAATGCGCCCGGGCGCCTGCCGCGCCCAATGCTCCAGCCAGTCGCCGATGCAGCGCGCGCTCCCGCGCAGCGGTGTCGCCGATTTCAGAATGATGCTGCCATCGGCGCGACGGTCGGCCATGATCGCAGGTGTCGCGAACAGCGTTTCGGTTTGGTCGCGGCCTGGGGCTGCGGCTGTCGTCATCGGTTTCCTCCGCTGCCCCTCTTGTCATGTTTCTCGGGCAGGAGAGCCTGCTCTACGCGAGATCGGCTCGGCCCGGCAATGCCGACGACGCCATTGCCGGATTGAGAACAATCCGCCTATTTATTGGGCAAATGTGGTGCATCCGATCAACCGCACTGCCTGCGCCATGCCGCGGTGAGCAATATAAGCATCTGAAATTATACGACGATTTACTCGATGCCATTTGCGCCATCAATGTACACAATGGCACATCGCTTGCTACGGCCACGGTAACATTTGCTCGCTGGAGTTTTGCTCGCCATGGGGTCTGACGCGCCTGAAACCGTTGCCGCGATCGTAGCCGCGCACCGCGCCGGCCGCGTCAGCCCGGCGCAGACCGTGGCGCGCAGCTATCAGCGCATCCGCGACCACAATGACCCTGCCGTGTTCATCAGCCTGCGCGACGAGAAGGATGCGCTGGCGGAAGCCGAAGCGCTGGCCTCGAAGGATGCCGAGGCGCTTCCGCTTCTGGGCGTGCCGGTTGCCGTGAAGGACAACATCGACGTACAGGGAATGCCGACCACCGCCGCCTGCCCGGCGTTCTCATATATGCCGGCGCAGGACTCGACGGCGGTCGCAAGACTGCGCGCGGCGGGCGCCATCATCATCGGCAAGACCAACCTCGACCAGTTCGCGACCGGTCTCGTCGGCGTTCGTTCGCCCTACGGCATTCCGGTCAATCCGGTCCGCGGCGATCTCGTTCCGGGCGGATCGAGTTCGGGATCGGCGGTGGCGGTTTCCGCCGGCCTGGTGCCGCTGGCGCTCGGCACCGATACGGCCGGCAGCGGCCGCGTGCCGGCGATGCTCAACAACATCGTCGGGCTGAAGCCGAGCCTCGGGCTGATTTCGAACGCAGGCCTGGTGCCGGCATGCCGGACGCTGGATTGCATCTCGGTGTTCTCGCTGGCGGTGGACGACGCGATGACGGCACTGTCAGCCATGGCCGGCACCGACGGCGCCGATCCGTTCTCGCGCGACCGGCCGCTCGGAAAGATGACGGCGTTGTCCGGCCAACTCCGGCTCGGCGTGCCGCGCAACGGCCAACTGATCTTCTTCGGCGATCGCGCCTCGGAGAAAGCCTATGGCGAGGCGCTCGAACGCTGGACCGCGCTCGGCGCCACGCTGGTCGAGTTCGACCTCGAACCGTTTTATGAGACCGCGCGGCTGCTCTACGAGGGACCGTGGGTCGCCGAGCGCTATCTGGTGATCCGCGACCTGCTGGCCTCCTCGCCGGACTCGATCCATCCGATCACGCGCGAGATCACCGCGCCCGGCGCGCGGTTGACGGCGGCGGACACGTTCGCCTCGCTCTATCGCCTGCAGTCGCTGCGTCGCATCGCCGAGCGCGCCTTTGCCAAGTTCGACGCGATCGTGCTGCCGACGGCGCCGACCGCCTACACGACGGCGCAGGTGCTGGCCAATCCGATCGAACTCAACTCCAGGCTTGGCACCTACACCAACTTTGTGAATCTGCTCGATCTCTGCGGCCTGGCGCTGCCGGCCGCAATGCGCGAAGACGGCATTCCGTTCGGCATCACGCTGCTGGCGCCCGCTGGCCGCGACGCGCAACTCGCCAGCATCGGCCGCGCGTTCCACGCCGATACCAAACTGAAAATGGGCAGCAAGCACCTGGCGCAGCCGCCGCTCGCAGCATTGCCCGTGGAAGTTGGCGGCGACGAAATCGCCATCGCCGTGGTCGGCGCGCATCTCTCCGGCATGGCGCTCAACGGCGAACTGCAAGTGCTGGGGGGCAGGCTGATCGAAGCCACCACGACAGCGCCGGACTACAGGCTCTATGCGCTCGACACCACACCACCCAAGCCCGGCATGCTGCGCGTCGATGCCGGCGCTGGGAGTTCGATCAAGGTTGAACTTTGGGCATTGTCGGCGGCGGCGTTCGGCAAATTCGTCGCCGCGATCCCGCCGCCGCTCGGCATCGGCACGGTGCGGCTGGCGGATGGACGCGGCGTCAAAGGATTCGTGGTGGAGCCAATAGCCATCGAAGGCGCGCGCGATATTTCATCGTTCGGCGGCTGGCGCGCATTCATGGCGGAGAAGGCAGTTTAGGCCGTCATCGCGAGGAGCGAAGCGACGAAGCAATCCATCCCTCCGCGTGCGTAGAGCGATGGATTGCTTCGCTTCGCTCGCAATGACGGAGGACTACACTGAAACCGCGTAGAGCTCGTACTCCCCGCGCACCAGTTCGATGTGCGCGCGCATTGCACTCGCGGCACGCGCCTTGTCGCCGCGCATGATGGCGACCACGACGCGGTCGTGTTCGGCGTGCGATTTCGCCAGCCGCCCGAGGTTGCGGAACTGGGCGCGGCGGAACGGCTGCACCCGCACCCGCGTCGCCAGCGTCATCTCGGCGATGTAGCTGTTTTGGGACCCCGCATAGATCGCGTTGTGGAAGCGCTCGTTGACCTCGTGAAACCGCTCGGGATTGCCGGCATGGCTCAGGACCCGCAACTCCTCGTGGATCGCTTCCAGCTTCTGCCGATCTGCCGGCGACATCCGCTCGGCGGCAAACCACGCGCACAGCGCCTCGAGTTCCGCCATCGCCTCGAACATTTCGGTCAAGCGATCCAGCGAGGGCTGCGCGACCACGGCGCCGCGATGGGGCCGCGCCTCGACCAGGCCGCTCGCCACCAGTTGGCGCAGCGCCTCCCGGACCGGCGTGCGCGACACGGAAAAGCGCCGCGCGATGTCGGTCTCGTCGAGCGCCGATCCGGGCGGCAGCACGCCGCGCACGATCTCGTCGGCAAGCTGCAGCCGCAACTCCTCCGCCCGCGTGACCTTGTCCCGTTGCGGCGACGGGCGGTCGATGCGCCGGACCATCGTCCCTGGCGCTACGCGGGTGGGAAGATCGTCCAGACTCATGTGGATGAATCCTTCGGATCGTCGATGACGCTGACATGGGCTGCGACGATCCTCCATCCTTCGGGAAACCGCACCCAGGTCTGCATCTGCCGCCCCACCCTGCCCTTCGTGCTCTCGCGGTAGAACAGCGTGGAGGCAACAGCGGTATCCCGGCCATAGGTCGTAATCATGGTCTGGTCGGTCCGGCGCTTCAGCCCCACCGGCGAGCGCGCGGCGCGAAACCCCTTGATCGCCTCGTAGCCGTAGAGATTTTCGCCGATGCCATATCGCAGCGTGCGGGAATCGTTGCGGAACAATTCGTCGAGCACGGCCACGTCGTTGGACACCAGCGCCTTCTCGTAGCGCGCGAATTGCGCGGAGACCTCGGCCAGCACGTCCGGAAGATCGATTTCCATGATTACAATCCTCTCGGGGCTGGCGCTGCGGCGACGCCCATGTGTTCCAGCGCATGCGCGACGCGCAACGCGATATCCTCGCGCCAGGGCGCCGCGATGATCTGCACGCCGATCGGCATCGGCTCAAGCGGCACCGGCACAGCGACGACAGGCAGGCCGATGAAGGAGATCGGCTGGGTGTGGATGCCGATATTGGCGCGTACGGGAAGTTCGACGCCGTCGAGCACGAACGTCACCTGTCCGAGCTTCGGCGCGATGCAGGGCGTTGCCGGCGCGATGATCACGTCCACCGACTTGAACAGTTCGAGCACCTTTGCGCGATACCAGCGGCGGAATTTCTGCGCGCGATCGACCAACGGCGCCGGCACCATTGCGCCCGCGATCAGGCGGTCGCGCACTGCCGGATCGAAATCGTTCGGACGCTTGCGCAGGCGATCGAGGTGCAGCGAAGCACCTTCGGTGGTGGAGATCACGTAGGCCGCAGCGCGGGCGCGGGCAGCCTCCGGAATTTCGATCGTTTGCGTCGCGTCCAGCGCCTTGGCGACACGCGCCACGGCTTCGACCGCTTCGGGGAACACGTTGTTCTGAAAATATCCGCCGGCAATCGCGATCCGAAGGCCGGAGAGGCCCTCGGCCAGCAGCGGCGAGACCGGCTCGACCGGGCGCGTCGTGCACGCCGCGTCGTCGGCGTCAGGGCCCTGCATGGCGTCATAAGCAAGCACGAGATCGCCGACGCTGCGCGCGAACGGGCCGAGATGATCGAAGCTTGCGACAAAGGGAAACGACCGCGCCCGCGACAGCCGGCCATAGGTCGGCTTCAGACCGAAGATGCCGCAGAACGACGACGGCACGCGGATCGAGCCATTGGTGTCGGATCCCAAAGCAATCGGGACCAGAGCGCCGCCGACTGCACTGCCTGAGCCGCCGGAGGAGCCGCCGCTCATCCGTGTCGGATCGTGCGGATTGCGCGACGGGCCGTCATGCACGTTCTCGCCGGTGAAATCGTAAGCGTATTCGCCCATGTTGAGCGCGCCGACCAGCACGGCGCCGGCGGCCTCCATGCGCTCGATCAGCGTGGCGTCGCGCGGTGCAGGGCTAAGGTCGCGATTGATCTTCGATCCGGCGCGGGTGGAAAGGCCTTTGACATCGAACAGGTTCTTGACCGCGAACGGCACGCCGGCGAGCGCGCCGACTTTTTCGCCGGCGGCGATCTTCGTGTCGATCGCTTTCGCCGTGGCGCGGGCACGATCCGCGGTGACATCTGTGAAGGAATTCAGCACGCCATCATGCGCGGCGATGCGCGCCAGCGCGGCCTCGGTCGCTTCAAGGGCGGAAAGCTTGCGGTCGGTTATCGCCTGCGCGATCTGCTGGGCCGACAGCCCGTCTGATTTCACGGTCATGGCGATCAGGCCGAGTAAATGCTGGCCGGCTCGGTTTCATCCGGCAGCGGGAATTCATCGACCAGTTTTGCCAGTCTCAGCGACACGTCGAGGTTCGCCCGCACCGCGGGACGCCAGGCTTCCTCGACCGGCAGCGCCAGCGCCTTGGCGACGGCGTCGATGTAGTTGTCCAGGGGGTTGGTACTGGTATTGGTCAACATTCCCTCCTTCTTCGTCATCGCCCGGCTTGACCGGGCGATCCAGTACACGCCGGCATCGGTGATTGCTGGATGCCCCGCCTCCGCGGGGCATGACAGGCTACGCCGGCAGCGGCGGATGCGGAATCGCCGTCAGCAATTCCTTCGTATAAGCGTCCTGCGGATCGCCGAGCACGCGTTCGGACGAGCCCTGCTCGACGATACGCCCGCTCCGCATCACGATGACACGATCGCACAGCAAACGTACCACATTCAAATCGTGCGACACGAACAAATAGCTCATGCCCATCGATGCCTTGAGATCCTGCAGCAGGTTGAGCACCACCGCCTGCACGGAAACGTCGAGCGCCGCGGTCGGCTCGTCGAGGATCACGAGTTTTGGATGCAGCGCGATCGCACGCGCGATGCCGACGCGGGCCTTCTGGCCGCCGGACAACTGGTGCGGAAAGCGATCGAGCAGGTTGACGGGAAGGCCGACCAGGCCGGCGAGTTCCTCGCAGCGGGCGCGCAGCGCGTCGCGGCCCCTGATGTCGCCGAGTTGCAAGATCGGATCGGCGATGGCGCGCGCCGCGGTGAAGCGCGGGTTGAGGCTGTCGGTCGGGTCCTGGAACACCATCTGGATGCTCTTGCGCAGCGGCAGCCGTGCAAAGGCCTGCGGCAGGATGGTGCCGATCTCGTCGCCGTCGAACACGATGCGGCCGGAGGTCTGGTCTAGCAGCCGCATCACCATCATCGACGTCGTCGACTTGCCGCAGCCGGATTCGCCGACGAGGCCCACGCTCTCGCCGTGGCCGACGGTGAAGCTGATGCCGTCGACCGCGCGGAACTGCTCGGCCTCGACCGGCGGCTTGCGCGAGAACAGCTTTGAGAGCACTGCGCTCGCGCCCTGGCGCGGGTATTCCTTGACGAGCTTTTCGACGAGGAGGAGTGGTTTCGCATTCTCGTCACCCCCGGGTGTGACGGACGAAGTGCGGGGCGAGGCCGAAGAAAGCGCATCCTCCTCCGGCAGCAGGTCGCGCAGCGAGACGCCGAGCCGGGGCGTGGCGCGCATCAGCTTCCTTGTATAAGCATGCTCGGGCCTGGCAAAAATATCGGCGGACTTCGCGGTCTCCACCACGTGACCCTTCTCCATCACCACCACGCGATCGCAATAGGCGGCGGCAAGGCCGAGATCGTGCGTGATCAGGATGGTCGACATGTTGCGGCGCCTGGTGAGTTCGACGACGAGGTCCATCACGGCCTTCTGCGTGGTGACGTCGAGGCCGGTGGTCGGCTCGTCCGCGATCAGAAGCTGCGGATTGCAGGCGAGCGCCAATGCGATCACGACGCGCTGGCACATGCCGCCGGAGAGTTCGAACGGATAGGCATGGTAGCGCTCCCGCGGGCGGGCGATCTTGACCTGCTCCAGCGCCTCGATCGCCTTCTCGCCGCGGTCGCCGACCTGCGACTGCTGCACGTGCTGTCGCAGCACGTCCTCGATCTGGTCGCCGACCTTGCGGATCGGGTTGAGCGCGGCGCGCGGGTTCTGGAAGATCATCGAGATTTCGCGGCCGCGCAGATCGCGCATCTGGTTCTCGGTCGCGGCCTTGACGTCGATGCCGGAGAACATCACCGAGCCCTCGGCGATCCGCCCCGCCCGGTCGAGGATGCGCATGACGGCATAGGACGTCACCGACTTGCCGGAACCGGATTCGCCGACGATGCCGAGCGTCTCGCCCTTGGCCACCGAGATGTTGACGTGCTGCACGGCTTTCACGATGCCGCGGCGCGTGGTGAATTCGACGGTGAGGTCGCTGACGTCGAGCAGGGGCTGCGCGGTCATGAACATATTCCCCACTGGTGCGCCGCGTTCGTCATTGCGAGGAGCGACAGCGACGAAGCAATCCATGCCTCGACTCGGGGATAGATGGATTGCTTCGCTTCGCTCGCAATGACGCCCTCCATCACGTCCTCCGCTGCGGATCGACGATGTCGCGCAGGCCGTCGCCGAGCAAATTGAAGCAGAACACCGCGAGCATCAGCGCTAGGCCCGGGAACAGCGCGATCCACCATTCGCCCGACACCATGAAGCCCGCGCCTTCGGCGACCATGATGCCCCACTCCGCCGTCGGCGGCCGCACGCCGAGGCCGATGAAGGACAATCCAGCGGCGTTGAGGATGGCGTAGCCCATGGTCAGGGACATCTGCACGATCATGATCGGCATGATGTTGGGCAGGATATGCACCAGCAGGATCCGCATTTCGCCGTTGCCCGACAGCCGCGCCGCCTGCACGAAGCCGGCGTTGCGGCGGACATTGGCTTCGGCACGGGCGACGCGCGCATAAAGCGGAAAGTTGACGATCGCGGTCGCGATGATAATGTTCTGCACGGTGTTGCCGAGCGCTGCGACGATGCCCATCGCCAGCACGAACAGCGGAAACGCCATGATGGTGTCGGCGATGCGGCCGACGATGCGGTCGGTCCAGCCGCCGAAATAGCCGGCGGCGATGCCTGCGAGGCCACCCATCAGGAACACCAGCGCCACGGAGGCGACCGCAATGAACGTGTCGAGCCTCGTTGCGACGATCACGCGGCTGAAGATGTCGCGGCCGAGCTGATCGGTGCCGAACCAGTGCGCGGCCGACGGCGGCTTCAGCGCCGAGGCGGTGTCGCTGGCAAGCGGATCGTAGGGAACGATGTAGGGGCCGAAGATCGCGGCGAACAGGATGATCACCAGCAGGCCGAAGGCGAAGGCGGTTACGCGGTTCTCGCCAAGCACATAGCGGGTGTGTTCGAGGATCGCGACAAGCCCCGAAGTGCGCGCGGGACCGGCGGGTTCGACGGCAGGCAGAACAGCACTCATCTTCCAACCTCATCCTTCAAGCCGGACGCGTGGGTCGATCACGCCGTAGAGAATGTCGATAACCAGATTGAGCAGGACGTACATGACGGCCATGGTCAGCACAAAGCCCTGCACCGGCGCGAAATCCGAGGAGATCAAGGCTTCCACCGCATAGGAGCCGATGCCGGGCCAGGCGAACACCTTCTCGACCAGCACGTTGGCGCCGAGCAGGAACGAGAACACCATGCTGAGCGTGGTGATGACCGGCAGCATCGCGTTGCGGAATGCGTAGGTGACGATCACGGTCGAGGGCGACAGCCCTGAGGCGCGCGCGGTGCGGACGAATTCGGACGCCAGCACCGCCAGCATGGACGCCCGCGTCATGCGCGCGATCGGCGCCAGCGAGAAGATCGCAAGCGTCGTCGCCGGCAGGATGAGCTGGCTCAGCGCGGATCGAAACGCCTCAAAGTCGCGCGCAATCAATGTATCGATCAGATAGAAGCCCGTGATGGTCGGTGGCGCGCTGTAGAACACGTCGAGCCGGCCGAGCGGCGCCGGCGACCAGCCGAGCCTGAAATAGAACACGTAGACCAGCACCAGCCCGGTAAAGAACACCGGCAGTGATACGCCCGCGGTCGTCGTGACGCGACAGAGATGATCGATCCATGATCCCGGCCGGGTGGCGGCGAGCACACCAAGCGGAATGGCGATGACGACCGAGACAAACAGGCCGAGCAGCGTCAGCTCGGCCGATGCCGGCAGGCGGTTGCGGATCTCGGTGGCGACCGGCTGGCCTGTCGTGAGCGAATTGCCGAAATCGCCATGCGCGAGATCGCTGGTGTAGCGGATGAACTGCTCGATCAGCGGCTTGTCGAGGCCGAGCTTCTTGCGGATCTGCTCGACCGCCTCCTTCGTGGCGGCAGGCCCTGCGAAATACGCCGCCGGATCGCCCGGCAGCGCGCGCGTCAGCAGGAACGTGACGATCACGACCCCGATCAGCGACGGGATCGCAAACATCAGCCGCTTGCCGATCATGGTCAGCATGGCGTGCTCCAAATTTGCATGCACAATCGCGCCACAGACCGTGCCACGCTCCCTCCCCCCTTGTGGGGTCCGAGGCGAGCGAAGCTCGCTCTCAAGGCTGGGGAGAGGGGTGACCCCAGGCGAGGTCGGAGTTCGTGGCTACCCCCCTCCCCGCCCCTCCCCCACAAGGGGGGAGGGAGCGAGAGCGCGGCGGCCACCTCACTTGAATCAACGGAGCCGACAAATGCCGATGCGTCGCCGACCGTCAGCATGGCGGATCACGCCTTCACCAGCGCGCGATAATCCAGCCGGCGGTGGAACCAGTACTGATAGCCGGAGATGTTCTTCTGCATCGCGACGTTGACGAACGGCTGATAGAGCGGGATGCGCGGGATGTCGGTGAAGGCGAGATCGACGAAGCCCTTGACGTCCTTGTCGTAGGTCGCGGTATCGCCGTTCGAGGCGGCCGTGCGCGCGCCGTCGATCAGCCTGTCCATCTCCGGCGACTTGTAGCTCATGGTGTTGAAGACGGAATTGTTGCCGTGATAGCACCAGTAGAAGAAGTATTCGGGATAATCGAGCCAGCCCGAGAACACGTTGGTGTAGAGCGGCATCTCCTTCTTGTTCAATTCGGTGCGCCAGTTGGCGCCGGGCACCTTGTTGATCGTGGTCTTGATGCCGAGCTGGGCGAGCGCCTCCTGCACGAGGATGCAGAGCGGCTCGTTGACCCCTGCGAAGTTCAGGTCGAACGAAATCGTCGTCTCGAAGCCGTTGGCGTAGCCGGCCTCCGCGAGCAGCGCCCTGGCCTTCTCCATGTCGGTCGAATATTTGGTCGGCTGCGGCCAGGCGACCTCGGTCGCCTTGTCCTTTGCCGCGCCGAACATCGGATTGGCGAGCCCGAACAGCACCGCGTCGATGATCTTCTGGTACGGCATCGCGTACGCCATCGCCTGCCGCACTTTCGGATTGTCGAACGGCGGCCTGGTGACGTTCATGCCGATATACTGGATGCCGTTGGAGAACGGCAGCGACACCACGTTGAGCTTGCCGTTGGCCTTCATCTCCTGGAAGTCCTTGAACGGCAGTTCGTAGGAGATGTCGGCGTCGCCGCGCTCCAGCAGCGCGCGGCGGTTGCCGGCCTGCGGCACCATGCGCCAGATCACGCGCTTGATCTTCGGCAAGGGGCCGCCGGCCCACTCGTCGTTGCGCTCCATGACCACTTCGGTGCCGGCGGTCCATTTCGCTAGTCTGTAGGCGCCGGAACCCGCGGTCTGCTGCTTGGTGTATTCGAGCCCCCAGGGGTCCTTCTCGCTGGCGTGCTTCTTCACCAGTTCGGAGTTGACGATGCAGGGCACGATGACGGCGAGATCGGGAATCGTCAGGCGGTCCTTCCTGGCAAAGTCCACCCGCACCGTGCTGTCGTCGACGACGACGAACTGCTCGGCCTTGGTCAGCGAGCCCGCGCTCATCTGGAAGGTGGGGAAGCCGCCGACGGAGACGGCGCGGTCGAGCGACCATTTGACGTCCTTCGCCGTCACCGGCGCGCCGTCGTGGAATTTGGCGTTCTTCTTCAGCTTGAAGGTCACCGACATGTCGTCGATCTTCATGTCGTCGGCGAGTTCGCCCTTGAACTTGTCGCGGTCGTAATATGGCACGCCGCCGGGACCGCTCTTCATCTCGTGGGTGATCAGGCGGTCGTAGCAATTCCACGACACCTCGTAGCCGGGCACGTTGGTGCCGACGCCGTGGATGTCGAGATTGTTGGGCCCGCCTTCCGAAACGATCAGGAGAGTCTCCGAGCGCGACTGCGCTTTTGCAGAGGACCAGATCGCAGGCGCCGGCACCAGCGCGCCCGCGGCAACGCCGGTGACGGATTTGAGGAAATCGCGACGCTTCATGGGGTGATGCTCCAACGCCAGAGGGAAACGGGCTTTGGAACAGGGATCGCAAGGTTCGTGCCAACCCTTAGGGAAGGGCTAATTTCGGATCAAGTTACTGAATCTACTTCACAATGGCCTCGATCGCCCGGCTGCGACACTCTGGCGGATTGCATACAAAGATGCATATTTGCCTACAATTAGTGCAGAAATTTTGAGCGCCCGTTTGCTGTGCGGTCGCCCTACCGGTCCGGATTGGCGCGCTCGAACTGGCGCAACAGGCGGTTGCCGCGCTCGACGGCATGGTCGAGGGCGGCCTGCGGGGTCCGCTTGCCGCTGAAGACCTGCTCCAGTTCATCCTCGATGACCTCGCGGATCAGGACAAAGGATCCGAGCCGGATGCCCTTCGAATTCTCGGTCGGGGGCTTCAGGGTCAGCTGCTCGATCGAAATCGCCGCGCCCGGCGTGCGATCGTAGAAGCCCTGTGCGCGGCTGAGGTCGAAGGCGGCGCGGGTGATCGGCAGATAGCCGGTGTTCTGATGCCAGGCCGCCTGGACTTCCGGCCTCGAAAGATAGGCGAAGAAGCGGGCGACGCCGGCGTATTCGGCGCGCGGACGGTCGCGCAGCACCCACAGCGTGGCGCCGCCAATGATGGTGTTCTGCGGCGCGCCGGCAATTTCGGGCCAGTACGGGATCATGCCGTAGCCGACCTCGAATTTCGAATTGGCCTTGATGTCCGCCCGCGTCGCCGACGAGCCGATGAAGATTCCACACTCGCCTTTCTGGAAGCGCGGCTCGGCCGATTG
Source organism: Pseudomonadota bacterium (assembly GCA_023422775.1). GTDB lineage: Bacteria > Pseudomonadota > Alphaproteobacteria > Rhizobiales > Xanthobacteraceae > Bradyrhizobium. The sequence continues at coordinate 44,185 of JAFAGM010000013.1, read as the reverse complement.
ACCCCGGCCGCTGTAATCGAAGACTTTCGTGCCCTGCCATTCGGCAAGCTGGGCGATGTGGCGGACGACCTGCGGATTGTTGAAGGCAAGCTCGGCATCGAGACCGCCGAAGCCGTTGGTCCGCGTCGCCAGCGGCAGATTGTGGAACGCGGAAAAATTCTCGACATTGATCCATGAGGGCCAGGATGTCGTCAGCCCGCAAGGCAAGCCAACCGCACGCAGGCGTTTGGCCGCGGCGCCGACTTCAGGCCAGGTCGTCGGCGCCACCTCCGGATCGAGGCCCGCCGCACGGAAGGCATCCTTGTTGTAGTAGAGGATCGGCGTCGAGACATTGAACGGAAACGACAGCATGTTGCCGGCGACGTCGGAGTAGTAGCCGGTGACGGCCGGCAGATATGCTTCCGGCGAGAACGCCTCCGACTGATCGCGCATCAGCTCGAATACCGGATAGATCGCGCCCTTTGCCGCCATCATGGTGGCGGTCGCAATCTCGTTAACCTGAACGATCGCGGGCTGGCTGCGCGAACGGAACGCGAAAATCGCAGCGGTGACCGTCTCGGTGTAGCTGCCCTTGTACGCGGGCACGATCCGGTAGTCGGACTGCGACGCGTTGAAATCGGCCGCCAGCTTTTCCACCTGCTTGCCGAGTTGCCCCGACATCGCATGCCACCACATGATCTCGGTCGCGGCGTGCGCGGGAGAGACAAGCGGCAATGCTGCCAGCGTGACGAGTTGCAAGAATTTCAAGGCCAGTTTCACCGATGATCATCCTGCAATGAACTTGTTCGCAAAAGCCCTCATAGATCGCTGCGGCGATGGTTTCAATCCATCGCAACGTCGTCGCAGCGCACAATTGACGATTGTAGCCGAACAGCCGGGATAACCTGAGGATCACGCCTCCCACGGCCACGTACAAGATAGCCAAGTATCGGCAAATTCTGCTAAAAAGGGCGTTGAACCTTTTGTTCCCGCCGCCGACTCAATCACCAAGGGGATGTGTCGCCTGTGTGCCGCCGCGCCGAACTTTCGCGGACCGTGATGCTTGTTGTTTCGCTGTTTGTAACGGCGCTTTCAACGGGCGTTTGTGCGCGCGATTTTCGTACTGCGTTTCGCGAGGTGGCAGTAAATTGAGTAAATTGACGGGCAAACCGCAACAGGACCGGGCGACGGATCGGCTGGCGAGCTTTGCCGCACGCAGCCGTACCCGCATCGTCCAGTTGTTGCGCGCGGTGCCGATCCGCTGGCGCATCCTGTCGATCGCCGGATTGAATTCGGCCGTCGTCGTCGTGCTCGCCATCCTGATATGGAACGGCGTCAAGGTGCTGGGATCGGCCTGGGACGACGTCCGGCATGTACGCGAGTCCGACAAGATCCTGGCGTTGCTGGAAAGCGAAACCAGCCGGCTGCAGAACCTGATCCATCGCTACATCAACCAGCCGAGCCCGGAACTGTTCGCCGAGATCCTGCTGCTGCGCGAAGCGGTGCTCGGCACGCTCACGACGCGCGCCTCGAACGACCCGATGCTTTCGGGATCGGTCGAGCGGCTCGAACAGGTCACCGACCGCTTCCTCAACGGTTTCGGCGAATTGCGCACGGTGCAGACGACCATCACCAAGACCTATGAGCAGCAGGTGCTGGGACCGGCGCGCGAAATGGCCGGGCTGTATTCGATCATCGAGGGCGCCACCGGCCACAGAGACGCGCCGATCTGGCCGTCGCTCGGAAAATCCCGCGAGGCGTTCACGGCCATGCTGGTCGCCGCCAACGCCTATTACCTGTCGCTCGCAACCGCATCGGCCGAGGACGCCCGCAAGAACACCGAGACGATCGAAAAGACCATCCCCGCGATGTCCGAACTCGCGGACAACGACCTGCAACGCATGGCGCTGACGCGCCTGGGCGCGCGGACCGTGGCGTTGCGCGAGGGCATGGCGAAGCTGACCGAACAGCTTGCGATCCGCACCGCGTTGCTGCGCAATACCATCGATGCCAGCCAGGCCGAGGCGATCGGCGTCATCGACGAATTATCGGTCAAGATGCGCCAGCGCGAGCAGAAGGCGCAGGAAACCTTCGACCGGACGCTCTCGGCGATTTCAAGACGCGTGCTGTCGATCGCCGTGATCTTCCTCGGCGTCATCCTGTCCGCCGGCGTCCTGATCGCGCTCTCGATCCGCCTGCCGCTGCAGCAGATCCTGGCAGCGATGCATGCGATCACCTCGGGCAATTACGATCGCAGCGTCCAGGGCACCACCGCGAGAGACGAGGTCGGCGCCATGGCGCGCGCGGTGGAAGTGTTCCGCGAGAACGCCATCGCCAAGCGCAAGACCGAGGACGAACTGCGCGCCTCGAAGGAAAAAGCCGAGAGCGCACTGCTGGAACTCAACACTGCGCAGCAGAACCTGATCGACGCCGAACGGCTGGCGGCGCTCGGTGGCCTCGTCGCCGGCGTCGCCCACGAAGTGAACAACCCGATCGGCATCAGCCTGACGGTGGCGTCGAGTTTTGCGCGCCGCGCCGATACGTTCGAGCAGGAGCTGCGGACCGAGCCGTTGCGCCGATCCAAGCTCGACGATTTCGTCAAGTCCTCGCGCGACGCAGCAGGGCAACTGGTCGCCAACCTGCATCGCGCCGGCGAACTGATCCAGTCGTTCAAGCAGGTGGCGGTCGACCGCTCGCACGCCGAACGCCGGCAATTCATGCTCAGCGAGGCGACCGACCAGATCGTCGCCAGCCTGCGTCCGGTGCTGAAAAAGGCGGCGATCACCCTGTCGGTCGACGTGCCGGAAGGCCTGATGATCGACGGCTATCCCGGCTCCTACGGCCAGATATTAACCAATCTTTTCCTCAACGCCGCCAATCACGCCTTTGCCGACGGCCGTTCCGGGACGATCTCGATTTCGGCCCGGGCCCGCGGCAGTGACGATGTCGAGATCATTTTCGCCGATAACGGGGCCGGAATGACCCCGGATGTGCAGCGGCAGGCGTTCGACCCGTTCTTTACGACGCGCCGCAACGAAGGCGGTACCGGACTGGGCTTGCATATCGTCTATAATCTTGTCACTCAACAGCTCGGCGGCCGGATGATGCTGGAGTCAAGGCTGGGACAGGGCACCACCTTCCGCATTATCATGCCGAAAGTCGCAAAGGGCGAACCCACGATTTCAGACCAGGCAGTAGCCGACGGAACTTCGCAATGGCCGAACAGGACGATGTCCTCCACCTGATCGACGATACCGGGACCGTTCCGGAGGACTCGTCCGTACGCAAATGGAAGATCGCCGTCATTGACGACGATGCCGCGGTGCACGAAGGCACCCGCTTTGCACTGAGCGACTACACCCTCCACGGCGCCACGCTGGAAATCCTGTCGGCCTATTCCGCGGCCGAAGGTCGCGTCCTGATGCGCGACAATCCGGACGTCGCGGCGGTCCTGCTCGACGTCATCATGGAGACGGATATCGCGGGGCTGGAACTCGTCGAATATATCCGCAACGAGATCAAGAACGAGACCGTGCGCATCATCCTGCGCACCGGCCAGCCCGGCCAGGCGCCCGAGCGCCGCGTCATCGTGCAGTACGACATCAACGACTACAAGGCCAAGACGGAGCTGACGGCCGACAAGCTGTTCACCTCGCTGACCGCGGCGCTGCGCAGCTACCAGCAGCTCGAGCGCATGGTCCAGACCCGGCGCGGGCTTGAAATCATCATCGACGCCGCTTCCACCCTCTATGACTTCAAATCGATGCAGCGCCTCGCGGAAGGCGTGCTGACACAGCTCGCCTCGCTGATCAACGTCGACTGCGCCGGCATTCTGGTGCTGCGCGACGACGGCGCGCCCGGCAGCGAGTTTTCGGTGCTCGCGGGCTCGGGCTGCTACAGCCGCTTCATCGGCTCGACGAGCTCCAAGTCGCTCGATCCGGATTTGCGCCAGATGGTGGAAGCCGCCTTCCAGCGGCGCAAGAACGAGTTCGCCGACCACCGCAGCGTGCTCTATCTGCGCACCGGAAGCGGCCGCGAAGTGGTCGTGCTGCTGCAGGCGGAGCGCCAGCTATCCGACACCGACCGCGCACTCGTCGAGATCTTCTCGAGCCGGCTCTCGATCGCGTTCGACAACGTGATCCTCTACCGGCAACTGCACGAGGCCAACACCCAGCTCGAAGATCGCGTTGCCCAGCGCACCCGCGCGCTGATGCAGGCCAACCGCCGCCTTTCGGCGCAGTGGCTGCGGCTGCAGCGCGCCAACGGCTTCAAGAACGAAATCCTGGGGACCGTGGCGCACGATCTGAAGAACCCGCTCGGGGTGATCCTGGGCCGCACCGAAATGCTGACCGAACTGATCGGCGCCGGCTCGCCCAGGGAAAACGTCACCGCGCAGGTCGAGCACATCCGCGACGCCACCAAGCGCCTGACCTCGATGGTCGATCACCTGATTTCCGACGCGATGGCGGACGCCTTCGACATCACGATACGCCGCGAGCCGGTCGACATAGCAGCCCTCGTTTCCGAAGTCGCCGATTCCAACCTGCCCTCGGCGGTCAACAAGCAGCAGAGGATCAACGTATCGGCGCCGCCCAACATCGTGACCATGTGCGACGCCGACCGGATCCGCGAGGCGATCGACAATCTGGTCAGCAACGCCATCAAATATTCACCGATCGGCGGCAAGATCGCGGTTGCCGTCAGCCACGAGGGCAACGACACTGTGATCCGCATTGCCGATGAGGGCGCCGGCCTCAGCCCCGAGGACCTCGGCCGGTTGTTCGGCCGGTTCCAGCGGCTGTCGGCCAAGCCGACGGCGGGAGAAAGTTCGACCGGCCTCGGCCTGTCGATCGTCAAGCGGATCATCGACATGCATGGCGGTCATGTGACCGCCGACAGTGCCGGCCCCGGACAGGGGTCGACGTTTACCGTTACACTGCCTGCATCAGAGACGTCATGACCCAGAGCCCGCACATCATCATCGTGGATGACGAGGCACCGGCCCGCGAGATGGTCGGTGATTACCTCAAGATGCACGGCTTCGGCGTAACGCTGTGCGACGGCGGCAAGAGCCTGCGCAGCGTGATCGAGACCAATGTGCCCGACCTCGTGGTGCTCGACCTCAACATGCCCGAGGAAGACGGACTTTCGATCATCCGCGACCTCAAGAGCCGCATCAACGTTCCCGTCATCATGCTGACGGCGACCGCAAGCCCGATCGACCGCGTCGTAGGCCTCGAGCTCGGCGCCGACGACTACATCGCAAAACCCTGCGAACTGCGCGAACTGATGGCGCGCATCCGCTCCGTGCTTCGCCGCAGTGCGCCGGTGAAAGCCGCGGCATCCGAGACTGCGGCCGCAAAGGCGGAGAAGGAGCAGCTGGTGCGGTTCGGCACCAAATGGCTCGACCTCGAAGCGCAGGCGCTGCGCGACGACGAAGGCAACGAGCATCCGCTGACGGCCTCCGAATTCGGGCTGTTGAAAGTATTCGCGGCCAATCCCAAGCGCGTGCTGTCGCGCGAGCGGCTGCTCGAACTGGCCAACGCCCGCGACGCCGAGGCGTTCGACCGCGCCGTCGACCTGCGGATCATGCGGATCCGCCGCAAGATCGAGATCGACCCGACCAAGCCCGCTGTCATCCGCACCATCCGGGGCGGCGGCTATCTGTTCTCCCCGACCGGCGAGAAGGGCTGAGCGCTCACGGTCTTCCCGGCGCACCGGGTGACGACTCTGGGTCGGTGATCGTCCCACGCAGGTTCAGGACCGCGGGATTTGTTCCGTGGAGCAAAAATCCCGCCTCTCGATTTTCCGCATATTGAAATTACTGGCATTTTTCCCCCGAATGTTTCGTCGTGGGCTCACCGACGAAACAATTCTTCCCTCCACGAAACCATTTTTCCCTTTTGGTGCAGACGTCCCGAAACGGAGGCTGACTAACAATCCTCCCAACGAACCGCCGCACTCACGGCGAACTGGGAGCCTGTCATGCCGAACGTCGTCGCCATCAACGCCGCAGCCCGCAAGTCGATCACCGCTGCCCGTGCGATTTCGGATGAGATGCTTCTCGACAGCATCGCCAAGGCCGATCGGCACGCGATGCATGTACTTTACTCGCGTCACAATGTTCGCGTTTACCGCTTCGTGCTGCGCATGGTGCGCGACACCACCATGGCGGAAGACCTGGTGAGCCAGGTGTTCCTCGACGTCTGGCGCACCGCCAGCCAGTTCGAAGGCCGTTCGCAGGTCTCCACCTGGCTGCTGTCGATCGCCCGCTTCAAGGCGCTGACCGCGCTGCGCCAGCGCAAGCATGAAGACATCGACCAGGAAGACGTGCTCGAGATCGCCGACGATGCCGATACGCCGGAAGCGTCGCTGGACCGCAACAACACCAGCGCCATCCTGCGCGCCTGCATCGCCAAGCTGTCGCCGGCCCACCGCGAGATCATCAATCTGGTCTATTACCACGAGAAGTCGGTCGAGGAGGCCGGTGAGATCATCGGTATTCCCCAGAGCACGGTGAAGACCCGGATGTTCTATGCCCGCAAACAACTGGCCGACTTGCTTAAGGGCGCCGGCGTGGACAGTCTGGCGGCATAAACCTCCACTATTTCAATGCCTTAAAAAGGCATTGGGAGCGGAAAACGTGTCGGTTTCGGCGGAAAAGGATTACCTCCGACGAAACAAATGAAACGATTGGCGACATCACCCGGAAAAACTCGCCCCTTATACCGATGAACAGCAACGCAACGCCAACGCCGAACAGGAGAGCGAACATGCTGAAGCCGTCCTTCCGCTTTTTCATCGTCCCGCTCGGCGCGGTTGCGACGCTGGCCACCCTGTCGGCCCAGAACATCCAGCCGCGCGCCCAGCGCGACGGCGGCTCGACGTTCGTGCGTGAACAGGTGGTCGATTGCAGCAGCAAGAATCCAAAAGAGATCTGTGTGATCTCCTACGACAGCGTGCCCCCCCGCTGAATTTCTGCCTCCAAGCCTCTCAAGTCCTAGACCCCCAAGTCCTAGACCCCCAAGTACCAGACCCCCAAGCGACCTCCAACGACCCGGCCGGGATGCCCCCCACGGCCGGGTCGCTCTGCTTTTGGGAGCTTGCTGCAGAACCTGGTTTCGTGATCCATGAAGTGATCGGGCCTGCCGCATTTCAGCCCCACACATTGCCGCTTGATGCGACCATGGCGGTCGTGATGTTTGCTGCCGGCGATGGACACTGTGGCGAACGAGAACGAAGTCAGACTGCGCAAGGGCACGTCGCTCAATGAGCGGCTCGTTCTTGCAGGCATTGCCATCGTGGTGTGCCTGATCGCCTTGCCCGGCCTCGCCCATCTGGCACACGACCAGTGGCTCGGCATCGCCGCGCTGTTCGCGCTGCTGTTCGGCTGCCTGCTGCTGGTCGCAGCCCTGTTCGACCGCAACGTCGTCTGGATCGTCACGCCGGGCGAAATCCTGATCGGCGAACAGCGCCCATTCGGAAAACTGCACCGGCGATCGATCCGGGAAGAAGAACTGTCGGAGATGCGGCTGCGACGGAGCATCGGCAAATCGATCGAATTCACCCTGATCTTCGAAACCGGATCGGGCGATACGCTCACCTCGCCCCCACTGCCTGACGTCACACAGGTGAAAAGGACCACCGCGCAAATTGCGCGACTGCTGCGACTACCGGCGCCGGAACTCGCCGAGAATCCGCTCGACGCCGCGAACGCCGCGATACGGCTGGGGAAGCCGGTCAGCACCCGGCGCTTGTGGGCGTTCCGGGCGCTCACCGGGCTATTGGCTTGCTCCGTGGTTCTTCCGCCCGCCTTCGCGCTGTGGAGCGGCAAACTGACCGGACTTGGCGTCGCCGTCTGGTCATTCGGCGCGATCGCCGCCTTCCTGCTGACCAGGTATCTCTACCGGGCGAGCGGATGCTGGATTATCCGCGATGGCGGCCTGCGGATGGAGCGGCTGTCGTTGACCGGCACGATCGAAATCATCGCCGCCGGCGGTAACGACGTCGCGCACATCGATGTCGAAAGCGGCGGCCGACGCGGCTCACACTATGCGCTCGCCGCCCGCCTCCACTCCGGCAGAACGGTTCGCAGCCCGGTGCTGGTCGGCAAGGAACAGACCCGCGCGGTGCAGGCCGAAATCATCCGGCGGCTGGGATTGAATGCAGGGCGTGCCGGATAGGCCCGCACGCCTGTTCCGCACGGCGCGCAGGTATGATCGTCGCATCAGGCATGGTAAGGTGCGACCCTGGTTCGGGCGCAGTTTTCAAGGCGGTAGCTCCGTTTTCGAAGATGTCGCGACCGGTGAAACTTGCGACGGGTGGTGCCGATGTTTGAAGGCTGGGATGCGGTCGTGCTGGCCCGGGCGCAGTTTGCTTTCACGATGTCGTTCCACATCATATTCCCGGCCTTCTCGATCGGGCTCGCCAGCTATCTCGCCGTGCTCGAAGCGCTCTGGCTCGCGACCGGGCGCGAGGTCTACATCAACCTGTTCAATTACTGGCTCAAGATCTTCGCCGTCGCGTTCGGCATGGGGGTCGTGTCCGGCATCGTGATGTCCTACCAGTTCGGCACCAACTGGTCGGCCTTCTCCGACAAGACCGGTCCCGTCATCGGCCCGCTGATGGCCTATGAGGTGCTGACCGCATTCTTCCTCGAAGCAGGCTTCCTCGGCGTGATGCTGTTCGGCCTGAAGCGCGTCGGCCCCGGACTGCATTTCCTGGCAACACTGATGGTCGCGATCGGAACGCTGATATCGGCGTTCTGGATTCTCTCCGCCAATTCCTGGATGCAGACGCCGGCGGGCCACGCGTTCAATGCCGAGGGACAGTTCATCGCCGCCGACTGGTTCAAGGTGATCTTCAACCCGTCATTCCCGTACCGCCTCGTGCACATGGTGCTGGCGGCATACCTGACCACCGCGCTGGTGGTCGGCGCGGTCGGTGCCTGGCATCTGCTGCGCGACCGCCACCTCGCCGGCCCGCGCGTGATGTTTTCGATGGCGATGTGGATGGCCGCGCTGGTAGCGCCGATCCAGATCATCGCCGGCGACCAGCACGGGCTCAACACGCTGGAACATCAGCCGGTGAAGATCATGGCGATGGAAGGCCACTTCACGAGCCACAAGGACGGCGCGCCCCTGATCCTGTTCGGCCTGCCCAACCAGGCCGCCGGCAGGGTCGACTATGCGGTGGAAATACCGAAGCTGGGCTCGCTGATTCTCAAGCACTCGCCGGATGCGCCGATGGCCGGCCTCGACACCGTTCCGCGCGAGAACTGGCCGCCGGTGCCGATCACGTTCTGGTCGTTCCGGATCATGGTCGGCATGGGACTGCTGATGCTGGCGCTCGGCCTGTTCAGCCTGTTGATGCGCCTGCAGGGCAAGCTCTACGATTCCCGCCTGTTGCACATGTTCGCGGTCGCGATGGCGCCCTCCGGTTTTATCGCCGTGCTCGCGGGCTGGATCACCACCGAGACCGGACGCCAGCCGTTCACGGTCTATGGATTGCTGCGGACGGCCGACTCCGCCTCGCCGCTGGCGGCGCCCGCGGTCGCATCCTCGCTGATCGCGTTCATCATCGTCTACTTCGTGGTGTTCACGGCCGGCGTGATCTACCTGCTGCGCCTGATGGCGGCGCCGCCGCATCCGGGCGAACAGGGACCGACGCACGAGGCCCCGACCCGCACCGCCGGCATTACGCCGGCCGCGGGCGCGCCAGCCGAGGGAGCAGCCCGATGATGGCCATCGACCTACCGATCATCTGGGCCTTCATCATCGCGTTCGCGGTGTTCGTCTATGTCGTGATGGACGGTTTCGACCTCGGCCTCGGCATCCTGTTTCCGCTATTCCCGGAGAAGCGGGACCGCGACGTCATCATGAACAGCGTCGCCCCGGTCTGGGACGGCAACGAAACATGGCTGGTGCTCGGCGGCGGCGGCCTGATGGCCGCGTTTCCGCTCGCCTATGCGGTGCTGATGCCCGCGCTCTATACCCCGATGATCGTGATGCTGCTCGGGCTGGTGTTCCGCGGCGTCGCCTTCGAATTCCGCTGGCGAGCGCAAGCCGAGCGCAACCGCTGGGACATTGCCTTTGCCGGCGGATCGCTGCTCGCGACGCTGGCGCAGGGCATCGCGCTCGGCGCCATCCTGCAAGGCGTGCATGTCGAGGGACGGCAATATGCCGGCGGCTGGTGGGACTGGCTGACGCCGTTCAGCATCCTGACCGGCGTGGCGCTGGTGATCGGCTACGCCCTGCTTGGCGCGACATGGCTGGTGATGAAGACGGAAGGCGCGTTGCGCGACCGCGCCTATCACTTGAGCTGGTTCCTGCTGTTCGCGATGCTCGGGGCCATCGGCGCGGTCAGTCTTGCGACGCCGTTCCTCGCCGTGCAGTACACGCAGCGCTGGTTCACCTGGCCGAACATCGTCCTCACCGCACCGGTGCCGATCGCGGTGGCCGCCGTCACGGTGCTGCTGCTGCGCAGCCTTGCCAACAAATACGACTACCAGCCGTTCTTCCTGACGCTGGCGCTGTTCGCGCTGTCCTATGCCGGCCTCGGCATCAGCATGTTTCCGTACATCGTGCCGCAGAGCATCACCATCTGGCAGGCGGCCTCGCCGGCCAACAGCCAGCTCTTCATGCTGTTCGGCGTCGCCATCCTGATACCCCTTATTCTCGGCTATACCGCCTGGGCCTATTGGGTCTTCCGCGGCAAGGTCAAACCGGAGAGCGGCTACCATTGATCGAGTTCAAGCCAGGTCGGCGCCCGCTGGCGCAGCGTCTCTTGTGGTTCGCGGGCCTGTGGCTCGGCGGCGTCGGTACCGTGCTGCTGATTTCGTTTTGCCTGCGGCTGTGGATTGCGCCGAAATGAGAGAACTCCGTGGCTCCGGTAAACTACGGACGCGACGAAAATAGAAGGCATTTCAGTCACCTGCTCGCCGCATTCGCCCTAAACTTGCCATCAAGCTAGCCCTGAGATTTGATGGTTTCTGCTCATTCGGCGACGCCGCCACCCATTGGGCCCACGCGCCAACAAGGAGTTTTGCGATGACGAAGTTTCGGCACCTGACCTGGATGTTGATTGCTGCAGCCGGTCTGATCCTTTCGGCCTCGCAGAGCCAGGCGCAGCTGCGACAGCCCGACGTCGGCGACCAGCCGGGACTGATCGCGGACGACTCCGTCGAGCTCGATCCGCAATGGAAGAAAACGGCCGTGCTCTACCGCACCAACGAGCCGCCCGGCACCATCATCGTCGTTACCGCCGAACGTCACCTCTATTTGATTCAGGGCAATGGCCGCGCGCTGCGCTACGGCATCGGTGTCGGCCGCGACGGCTTCCAGTGGCAGGGTCTCGTCAACATCACCCGCAAGGCGGAATGGCCGGACTGGACGCCGCCGCCGGAGATGATCCAGCGTCAGCCCTATCTGCCGCGCTTCATGGCTGGCGGCCCCGGCAATCCGCTCGGCGCCCGCGCGCTGTATCTCGGCACCACCGTCTATCGCATCCACGGCACCAACCGCCCCGATACCATCGGCACCGCTGTCTCCTCCGGCTGTTTCCGCCTGGTCAACGCCGACGTTGCCGATCTCTACGAGCGCGTGCCGGTCGGAACCAAGGTCATCATCCGGCAGAAGCCCACGCTGTAGTCCGGAAGCCTGACCTGCAATCACGCCACGGCTGCTCCAGCCGATCCGTTTCCCTGAAATTGGTGAGTTAGAAAATGCTACGGACATTTCGAGGCGGCCTCCTGATCGGGCTGGCGGTCGCAATCGCGATCGCGGCTGCGGCAATTACCTATGAGCGCTACGACACCAAGACCCTGAAGCGGACGCTCAAGCGCGGGGAAGTGCTGTGCGGCGTGAACAAGGGCCTGCCGGGATTCTCGATCCCCGACGACAAGGGTGACTGGACCGGCTTCGACGTCGATTTCTGCCGCGCGGTAGCCTCCGCGATCTTCGACGATCCGAAGAAGGCGAAATTCCTGCCGCTCGACGCCAGCGAGCGCTTCAAGGAGTTGCAGAGCCGCAAGGTCGATATCCTCTCCCGCAACACGACCTGGAGCATGTCGCGCGAAAGCAACTACGCGCTCTATTTCCCGGCAGTCGCCTATTACGACGGCCAGGGCTTCATGGTGCCACGCTCGCGCAACATCGATTCGGCGCTGGACCTCAACAACAGCAAGGTTTGCGTGCAGGAAGGGACGACGACGCTGCTCAACCTTGCCGACTATTTCCGCGCCAACAACATGAAATACACGGAGATGAAGTTTCCGAGGCTGGAAGAGGTGCTCAAAGCCTATGAGGGCGGCAAATGCGACACCTTTACCGCTGACGTCTCCCAGCTCTACGCGCTCCGGCTGAACCTCACCCAGCCGAACGACAGCGTCATCCTGCCCGACGTCATCTCCAAGGAACCGCTCGCCCCCGTGGTGCGGCAGCGCAACGACGACTGGATGATGATCGTGAAGTGGACGCTGTACGCCATGCTCAACGCCGAGGAGCTCGGCATCACCTCGAAGAACATCGACGAGGCGCTGAAGTCGAAGAAGCCGGACGTGATGCGGCTGGTCGGCACCGAAGGCGCGTATGGCGAAGACCTCGGGCTACCCAAGGACTGGGCCGCGCGCATCATCCGCCACGTCGGCAATTACGGCGAGGTCTATGACCGCAACGTCGGCGACGGATCGAAGCTGAAGATCCCGCGCGGACTGAACTCGCTCTGGAGCAACGGCGGCATCCAGTACGCGCCGCCGATTAGGTAGGGGGCGTTTCTTCGCCAGCCACATACATTGCCGTCATCGCCCGGCTTGACCGGGCGATCCAGTATTCCAGAGACGTCGATGATTGATCGAGAAGCCGCGGCGTACTGGGTCACCCGCCTTCGCGGGTGACGACGAGGGTGTGCAGCCTCAATAACTCTTCATCCGCGCCAGCTGATCGGCGTGGAAGTTGCTATCACCGAACAGTTCCTGGCAGACCCGCGCGCGCTTCATGAAGAAGCCGATGTCGAACTGGTCGGTCATGCCCATGCCGCCGTGCATCTGCACGCCTTCCTGCACGGCCAGCGTTGCGGTGGTGCCGGCGCGGGCCTTTGCGACCGCGACCGCGGCGGCCGCGTGTTCGAGATCACCATCGAGCATCTGCAGCGCCTTCAGCACCGCGGCGCGGGTGATCTCGATGTCGACATAGAGCTGGGCGGCCCGGTGCTGCAGCGCCTGAAATTCGCCGATCAGCTTGCCGAACTGTTTGCGCTCCTTCAGGTACGTAACGGTACGGCCGAACACCTCCTCGCTCAGGCCCACCATTTCGGAAGCCACCGCGCCGCGGCCGATGTTGAGCACGCCTTCCAGCAGCGCCCCGCCCTGGTCGACCTCGCCGAGCACATGATCGGCATTGACCTCGACATTGCCGAACTCGATCCGCGCCGCGTTGTGCGCATCGACCATCGCGGTGCGCTCGACGGCAAGCCCCTTCGCCTTGGGATCGACCAGGAACAGCGTCAGCCCGTTGCGCTCGCCGGCCGCACCGCCGGTCCGCGCCGCGACGATCAGGAGATCGGCGGTGTGGCCGTCGACCACGAACGCCTTGGCGCCGCTCAGCCTGAAACCGTTGCCCGCGCGCACCGCCTGCAGACTGGTCTGCAGCGGACGATGTTTTGTCCCTTCATCGACGGCGAGCGCCGCGAGCAGCGAGCCGTTGGATATTTTTGGCAGGTACGTGGATTTTTGCGCCTCGCTGCCGCCGCGCGAAATCGCGGACGCCGCCAGCACTGCGGTGGAAAGAAACGGCGACGGCATCAAGGTGCGGCCGATCTCCTCCATCACCACGCCGGCCTCGACATAGCCGAGCCCGCTGCCGCCAAAATTCTCCGGCACCAGCAGGCCGGAAAAGCCCATCTCGGCAAACGCCTTCCAGAGGTCGCGGGAAAATCCCGTGGCGTCCTTGCTGTCGCGCAGCTGGCGCAGGTGCGACACCGGCGCCTTGTCTGAGATGAGGCCGCGCGCGCTGTCGCGCAGCATGGATTGTTCTTCGGTGAGGACGAGGGCCATTGGAGGATTCCGTTGAGATCTTGTTCGTTTGATTTCTGTTGACCCTCATGGTGAGGAGGCGCTCTTGCGCCGTCTCTAACCATGAAGCCCGTGGCCCATCCTTCGAGACGCCTGCTTCGCAGGCTCCTCAGGATGAGGAACTTTCTAAGCCCCCGGCAGATCGAGGATGCGCTTGGCGACGATGCCGAGCATCACCTCCGAGGTGCCGCCTTCGATCGAGTTGGCCTTGGTGCGCAGCCAGGCGCGCGGGCGGGCGCCGCCTTTCGAGCGCTCGCTTTCCCACTCCAGCGCATCGGCGCCGCCGGCCGACATCAGGATTTCATGGCGGCGCTTGTTGAGCTCGGTGCCGTAATACTTCATCGCCGAGGAGAACGCCGGATGCGACTGGCCGGCTTTCGCCAGATCGACCGCACGCTCGGCCGCCGCCGACAGCGCGGCTTCGTCGATCTCGAACGTCGAGATCTGGCTGCGCAGCATCGCATCGTCCAGCCGCCCCTGCCCGTCGGTGCCGACGGTATCGGCGGCGACCTGGCCGAGCGGGCGGCCGACGCCGCGCTCGCCCATGCCCGAGATCATCGCGCGCTCATGCTGCAGCAGATATTTCGCCACGTCCCAGCCGCGGTTGACGGTGCCGACCACATGCGACTTCGGCACCCGCACATTGTCGAAGAAGGTTTCGCAGAACGGCGAATAGCCCGAGATCAGCAGGATCGGCTTGGTCGTCACGCCTTTTGAAGCCATGTCGAACAGGATGAAGCTGATGCCGTCATGCTTCTTCGCGGTGGGATCGGTGCGCACCAGGCAGAAGATCCAGTCGGCGTAGTTCGCATATGACGTCCAGATCTTCTGACCGTTGATGACGTAGTCGTCGCCATCGCTCTCGGCGCGGGTCTGCAGCGAGGCAAGATCCGATCCGGCGTTCGGCTCCGAGTAGCCCTGGCACCAGCGGATCAGGCCGGCGGCGATCTTCGGCAGGTGCTCCTTCTTCTGCGCCTCGCTGCCGTATTTCAGGAGCGCCGGGCCGAGCATCCAGATGCCGAAGCTCGACAGCGGCGGGCGCGCGCCTATCGCCGCCATCTCCTCGCGCAGCACCTTGTGCCGGGCCGCATCCAGCCCTCCGCCGCCGTACTCCTTCGGCCAGTCCGGCACGGTCCAGCCCTTGTCGCGCATCCGCTCGAACCACAGGCGCTGCGGCTCGGACGAGAATTTGGTGTTGCGGCCGCCCCAGAACGTATCGCCCTCGGAGGTCATCGGCCGCCGCATCTCCGGCGGGCAGTTCGCCTCCAGCCAGGCGCGGGTCTCACGGCGGAATGTTTCCAGATCGGACATGATGGCGTTTCCATGTGGGAATATTTGGATCGACCTTAGCCGCCGCATGGCGGAATTCAACATATGTCTGGCATCAGCCCATGCCGCACCGGCGGTGGTCACGGCATCGGATCGGGTGTATGCGCAGAGGGGAACGATTGAAAAACAAGAGGAAACGGGCATGCGGCTGAAGTTGCTTTCGCCTGGCGAAATGAGCGCCGGGCAAAAAGAAACCTATGACGAGGCGATCGCCGGCAAGCGCGGCGCACCGCCGGCGCCGATGATGGCCTGGCTCAACAGCCCCGAGATGGCAAGGCACGCCACGCGCCTGGGCGAACAGCTCCGTTTCAACACGATCTTTCCCGCAAAACTTTCCGAGATCGCGATCCTCGTCACCGCGCGGCACTGGACCTCGCACTACGAATGGTATGCGCATAAGCGGCTGGCGCTGAAAGGCGGCATGGACCCGAAGATCATCGACGACATCCGCGACCGCCGCACGCCTTTATTCGACGATCCCAGGGGCAAGATGATCTACGACCTCGCCAAGTCGCTGCATGAAGGCAAAGGCGTCTCGAAGCCACTGTACGACGAGGCTGTAAAGGTGCTCACCGAACGCGGGATCGTCGAGGTGATCGGGCTGTGCGGCTACTACACGATGGTGTCGATGACGCTGAACACGTTCGAGTTCGGGCTGCCGGACGGCGAAGTGTCGGACCTTGCCGGAACTCCTGGCGCTGCATAGATCGGCTGGAGGAGCCGTCGCAACAGGAGAAGCGCATGACCGAAAATCCACCCGTCATTGCCGGTACGCGGATCGGGCATGTCCATCTCAAGGTCGCCGATCTCGATCGCGCGCTTGGCTTCTATTGCGGCGTGCTCGGCTTTGAGGTGATGCAGCGGATGGGCTCGGGCGCAGCGTTCATTTCGGCCGGCGGCTATCACCATCACATCGGACTCAACACCTGGGAAAGCAAGGGCGGCCACCCGCCGCCGCCGGGCACGACCGGACTGTTTCACACCGCCATTCTCTACCCCACACGCCCGGCGCTGGCGGATGCGCTCCATCGCGTGATCCAGGCGGGCATCCAGCTCGACGGCGCCAGCGACCATGGCGTCAGCGAAGCGCTCTATTTGCGCGATCCCGACGAGAATGGCGTGGAGTTGTATCGTGACCGGCCGAAGGAAGAGTGGCCCCGCGCGCCGGACGGATCGCTGGCGATGTTCACCAGGCGGCTGGATCTCGAGGATCTGCTGCGGGCGCGGGAAAACTAGAGCCTTTTCCGTTCCGATTGAATCGGAACGGGGCTCTAGATTCTTGTTTTGACGCGTTTTCTTGACGCGAACCGGTTTCCACTTCGCTCGAAAACGCTCTAACTCCTCATGGTGAGGAGGCGCTCTTGCGCCGTCTCGAACCATGTGGCCCGTGGCCCATCCTTCGAGACGCGCGTTCCGCGCTCCTCAGGATGAGGATGCGGTCTTTGCTCGTCCGCGAATCATGATCAGCACGGCCGCTATCAATTCAAGCGCGACGCAGCCGTAGAACGGCAGCGTGTAACTTCCCGACAGGTCGCGCAGCAGCCCGATCACGCCGGGGCCGAATGCGTAGGTGATCTGGTTGATCGCTGTAATCAGGCTGATCAGAACGCCGAACGAACGCGGATCGAACTCGCGCTGCACGATCAGCGCCGGCAGGGTGATCAGATTGCCGACCGAGAAGCCGAACAGCGCGCAGGCCGCGATCAGCGCGTAGTCGTTATGGATATTGATGACGACGAGCAGCGCCACCGCCTGGCTGACGAACGAAAGCGACGACGCCAGCCGCTGGTTCAACCGGTCGATCACGAACGAGAACAACACCCGGCCGACCACCGCCATCGCCGTCAGCAACGCCACCGCGATGGCCGCACGCTCGCGCCCGATCACCGTATCCAGGAACGAGATCAGGTGGACGATGAAGCCGACCTGCGCAAACAGCACCAGCGCGAATGCGGTCGAGACCGTAAGAAAGCCGATGTCACGAAAGGCCCGTGCGCGAATTTGCGTCGGTGACGGTGCGTCGGCGGCCGCAACGGCGCCTGCGCCAAAATGGATCGGCGGCCGTCCGACGAAGATCAGGATCACCGGAACCATCAGCGCGACCATCACCACCGCCGACGCGATCATCGCGCCGGAAAAGCCGAAATAGCCGATCGCGGCCACCATCAAGGGTACGCCGACTATGCCGCCAAAGCTCGCACCGTTCAGCGCCAGGCTGATCGCCATGCCGCGCTTCCGGTCGAACCACAGGCCAAGCGTGTTGGTGATCATGCCGAGACTGGTGCCGGCCCAGCCGAACGCCAGCATGGCGTTGGCGAAATAGAGCTGCCAGGGTTCCGTCACCTGACCGAGCGAGATCGCGGCGACGGCCATCGTAAGAATTCCCGCGACCATGCAGCTCCGCGGGCCGAACGCCTTGATGGCCTCGCTGACGAAGGCGACCAGGGCTGCGCCGGACAAATAGAAGAATGTCGTGCCGGAGGAGATCAGCGACGTCGGCCAGCCGTGCAGCCGGTGCAGTTCGGCGACATAAACGCTCTGGCCATAGAAGCCGAGGCCCCAGCCGAATGTCGCCAGCAGGAAACAGACGACGACGATGCGCCAGCCGTCGTAGCGGATCGAGGTCTCGTCGATGGAGGTATGTGTGGAGGCGTCCAATGCCGTTTGCTTCTCTTGGTATTTGCTACATCGTCATGCCCGGGGGCAGGCGAGCGGGAGCGACGCCGTCCTTCGGACGGCTGCCCGGCCATGACGCGGAGAGATAGCAGACCCGCTTGTCAATTGCTTCGGCGCCGGCCGAACTGTCAGCAGGTGTCATCAGGCCGCCGGCTTCGACGGATCGTAGAAGAAGCGCTCGCGAAATATCCTGTCGCCGCGCCATTCCTGCAGCGCGACCTCGTCGAAGCGAGCGGTCTTGCCGGAGTGGTAGATGAACTCGAACACCCAGTTGATCGCGACACGGTCGCCTTCGACCACCGAGGCCGCGCAGGTCGAGGTCACGCTCTTGACCCGTTCCAGCACCGCGCGCTCATGCGCGACGAGGACGTCGCGGCCGACCCGCGGCGGCGCGGCGTTCTCCTGCATGCTGGCGTCTTCGGTGTAATAGCGCTCGATTGCGCCGGCGTGGTCGCCAGAGACGACCGCCGCAATGAATTCATCGAGACGGGCACGCGTCGGCATGGGTCCTCCAGCAGCAGGGAACTAGCTAGAGCTTCGGTTCCGATTGAATCAGAACCGAAGCTCTGGATTTTTGTTTTGACGCGTTTTCTTCACGCGAACCGGCATCCACTTCGCTTGAAAACGCTCTAGATACCCGGATCGGGAACTTGTTCGACCGCCCGCAATCTTGCGCGCCGCTTGGCGAACGATGCAAGCAACAACACAACAAGGCCGAGCAGCACGGACGGGAACACCACCATGTTCACCATCGACCAGCCGTAATGGGCCAACAACTGGCCGGACGAGAACGACCCGACCGCCATCATTCCGAACACCAGGAAGTCGTTGAAGGCCTGCACCTTGTTGCGCTCCTGCGGCCGGTGCGTCTCCAGCACCAGCGCGGAAGCGCCGATGAAGGCGAAATTCCACCCCACCCCGAGCACGAACAGCGTCGCCCAGAAATGCATCGCGGTGATGCCGGAAAGCCCGATCGCGGCGGCGGCGCCTTCCAGCGCCAGGCCGAGCGCCACGATGGCGGGCGCGCCGAAGCGCGCGATCAGCGAGCCCGTGAAGAAGCTCGGCCCGTACATCGCCACGATATGCCACTGAATGCCGAAATTGGAATCGCTGACGGTGAGCCCGCACATCTTCATGGCGAGCGGCGCAGACGTCATCACCAGGTTCATCATGGGATAGGCGATCACGCCGCACAACGCCGCCGCGATGAACCGCGGCTGCCGCGCGATCTCGAACAGCGGCCGGCCGCCATGCAGATCGGATGGCGCGGGCTTCGGCGCATCGACGCCCGAAAGCACCACCATCGCCACCAGCGCGACGGCGGCCTGCATCACGAAGGAGAAGGAAAACAGGTAGGGCGGCCAGATATCCATGGTCCACTGCACGAGTTGCGGACCGAGCACGCCGGCGAACACGCCGCCGGCCATCACCCACGACAATGCCTTGGGGCGGAAAGAAACGCTGGCGCCGTCGGCGGCGGCGAAGCGATAGGATTGCGCCACCGCGCCGTAGAGCCCGCCGAGGAAGGTCGCACAGCAGAACAGCCAGAACTGCGAATGCAGGATCGCAAACGCGCCGAGCAGGCCGGTGAGGACGCCGCAGAAGGTACCGATGATGAAGGCGACACGGCGGCCATAGGCCCGCGAGATCGCGCCGGTCGGCAGCGTGCCCGCGGCAAGGCCCAGCACATACATCGACAGCGGCACGGTGGCGAGCGAGACGTCCGGCGCCAGCGTCGCGCCGACGATCGAGCCGGTGGCGAAAATCACCGCCGAATTGGCCCCGGTCAGCGCCTGCGCCGCCGCCAGCCGCCACACGTTGGCGCGCGCGCGTGCGTCGTCGGCAATCTCCTTGGTGGCAGTCGCGTCCATCGGCATTCCCGCCCGGCAGGCCCCGGGCAGGGAGCCTGATCGATTGATTCCCGGCACTATGGAGATGCGGGCGGACCCGATCAACCGACGCAAACGGGCGTGCGCTATGCGCGCGTGTCGCCCTTGGTGGATCGCGCGAAGGCCAGAATCATGTTGTTGGCCGGCATTTCCGTGGTTTCGACCAATGCGAGGCCCACCGCCTTCGCCAACTTTTCGAGATCGGCGATGTCGCGCACGCCCCATTCGGGGTCCTGTTCGCGCAGGCTGGTGTCGAACACGGCATTGCTCAGCGCGCTGTGCCTGCCGTCGCGCTTGAACGGGCCATAGAGAAAGAGCCTGCCGTCGCCGCGCAGGTAGCGGCCTGCGCCGGCGAACAGGCCCTCGGCGACCCGCCATGGCGCGATGTGAATCACGTTGGCGCAAAACACCGCCTTAAGGTCGGCCGGTCCGCTGCCGTCATGCATCTGCGGGCACCAGGCGGGATCGGTGAGATCGATCCGCAGCGGCGCACGAATGTTCGGCAAGCCGGCATGCGCGCGCCACGCCTCGATGCTCTTCAGATGGCGCTCGTTGAGATCGCTCGGCCACCACGTGATGCCCGGGGTATGCGTTGCGAAGTGGACGACATGCTGGCCGGTGCCGCTGCCGGCCTCCACCACGTCACCCGATTTGTCTGCGAGGAAATTTTCCAGCACGGCCCAGATCGGCGCGTGGTTGCGGTGAAACGCCGCCGCGTCGAGACGGCCGTCGGGCTCGACCGGGCGGCCATCCTTGCCGAATTCCACCACAAACTCAGCCATCTCACCCTCGCGAAACCGCTCTGGCCGGACCGGCACGCGCAGAGCGTCACTTCAGGTTGCCATAATAAACCTGCTTCAGCACCTTCTGGTTATGAATGCGGACCGCGCCGTCAGGGAACCTTCAGCGAAGGCCGCTTTCCCGGCTGGCGGCGTCTGATCGCCCCCGGACGAACGCACGGAGCCTGCGCTTGGAAGCTGTTGGCCGTTTGCCCCGACCCTATGAGATGATATTAACCGCAACCCGGCGATGGCCGCGCCGCGCACATTGTCAGCGGATGACGTTTATGCTTTGACCCCCTATATTCCGAGCTTGAACGCCTTCGTTCCCCGTAAATTCGCTGCGGATCGCTAAAACTCGCCACGCGTGCCGCCCGATATGATGCAACCGAAAACTGAGATGACGAAGCCGCCCCTGAGCCATCCGTCCAAGTCGATATCGGCGACCTTTCCGGCTTTCGCGCTGACGCTTGCCATCGGCGTATTCGCAGCCGCGGGCGCCGCGCAGGCGCAATCCTCCGCGGCCGAAGGCCAGAAGCTTGCGTTCAACCGCAGCAAGGGCAATTGCCTGACCTGCCATGTCATCAAGGGCGGCAACCTGCCCGGCACGATCGGACCGGAGCTGATCGACATCAAGAGCAAATATCCCAATCGCGAGGATCTCGTCGCCATCATATCAGACGAAACCCTGCGCAATCCGCTGACGGTGATGCCTCCGTTCGGACGCAACCGGATCTTGACCCCCAGGGAAATCGACGCGGTGGTGGATTTCCTGCAGACGCTGTGACGCCGGGCGACAATTTGCGCACGGTTCAGGAGAACAGATATGAGCGACGTCGGATTTTCGGCCACGCGGCGGCTGATCCTGCAAGGCGCAGGCGCGGTCGCGCTCGTCGGCCTCGGCAATATTCCCTTCGGCCTGGCACCGGCATTCGCCGCGGCCAATGACAAATATCCGGAAGACGCATTCAAGGCGAAGAGCGAAGCCGACGCCATCAAGGCGCTTTACGGCAAGAGCCCGGAACCCTCCGACAAGGTGAAGATGGATGCGCCGGAAATCGCGGAGAATGGCGCCGTGGTACCGATATCGGTCTCGACGACGCTTTCGGACGTGACCTCGATCGCGTTCCTGGTCAGCGAAAATCCGGTTGCGCTGGTGGCGACCTACAGGATCCCTGCAGGAACCACTCCAGGCGTCGCGAACCGCGTCAAGATGGCACGGACCAGCAACGTGATCGTTGTCGTGGAGGCCGGCGGCAAGCTCTACAGCGCCACCAAGGAAGTCAAGGTGACCGTCGGCGGCTGCGGCGGCTAAGGAGAAATCAAATGGCATCGAGCATTCGCGTGCGCGCCAACGCAAGCGGCGAGAACACGGAAGTGCAGGCGCTGATCCAGCATCCGATGGATTCCGGATTCGTGAAGGACGCCAAGGGCGAGCTCATTCCGCCGCACTTCATCACGCAACTGAAATTCGAACATGACGGCAAGACGGTATTCGCGGCCGACTGGGGCGGCGGCATTTCAAAGGACCCCTACGTCAAGTTCTCCTTCAAGGGCGCAAAGAAGGGCGACGAGTTGAAGATCAGCTGGATCGACAACAAGGGCGCGACCGACACCACCACGGCGAAGATTCAATGAGGCTGCGATCCGCAATCAGCCTGGCGTCGGCCGCGCTGGCGCTCGCCGTGATGACGGTGGCTGGCACCCTGCCCTCCGGCGCGGCCGACAGGATCGACCCCGTCGCCGACGCCAAGGCGTTCCAGAAATTCTTCACCGACAAGTTTCCCAAGGTGAAGTTCGAGGATTTCGTCAACGGCCCCTATTCGATGAACGAAGACCTGCACCGGCAGTGGCAGGAGAAGGAGCAATTCCCGCCCTACGAATTCTCGCTCGAAATGGGCAAGGAAATGTTTTCCAGGCCGTTCAGGAACGGCAGGAGCTACGAGGATTGCTTCCCGAACAAGGGCATCGGCATCCGCCAGAACTATCCTTACTTCGACGAGAAGGAAGGCAAGGTCATCACGCTGGAGCTGGCGCTGAACCGCTGCCGCGAGGCCAATGGCGAATCGCCGTTCTCCTACGTGAAGGACGAAATGGCGGCGCTGACCGCCTACATGGCCTTCACCTCGCGCGGCAAGCTGATGGACATCAAGATCCCGAACGATCCGCGCGCGCTGCAGGCCTACCAGGCCGGCAAGGAGTATTTCTATACGCGCCGCGGCCAGCTCAACTTCTCCTGCGCCACCTGCCATGTGCAGAGCCCGGGCGAACGCATTCGCGCTGAAATCCTGGCGCCTGCGCTCGGCATCGTCAACGCGATGCCGATCTACCGCTCCGAATGGAGCGGCATGGGCACCACCAGCCGGCGCTTCACCAGCTGCAACAGCCAGATCCGCGGCGTGCCGCTCAAACCGCAGGACGATGAATACCGCAACGTCGAATATTATCTGTCCTATGTCAGCAACGGACTGCCGATTTCCGGTCCCGGAGCGCGGCCATGAGGAACAGGATGTTCAAGTCGACGTTGGTTCTCGCGCTGCTCGCTGCGGGGATGACTTCCGCGCGCGCTGCGGGCTCCGAGGAGGAGTTCAAGACGGCCTATGCCGCGGCTGAGGCCGCCAACAAGGAGGCCGGCAAGCTGCGCAATCAATGGACCACCACGGCCTCGACACTGGCGGCGGCGAAGAAGGCAGCCGATGCCGGCGAATTCGACAAGGCCACCGCCTCGGCCAGGGAAGCCGAAGCGCTGGCCAAGGCCTCGATCTTCCAGGCCACCAGCGAAAAGACCCGCTGGAAGGAAATGGAAATTCGTTAGAGCATGATCCGGAAAAGTGGCAACCGGTTTTCCGCCGAGATCATGCTCCAAAGCAGAAGCCGCTACGACGCGCGGAGACCCGCATGACCATCCGCCGCCGTGAGTTCCTGGCGTTGGCAGGCGCTGCTACCTTTTCCAGCAGCCTGCCGCGGCCGGCCCGAAGCGCCGACAATGCCGGCGTGTACGATCTGGAACGCTTCGGAAATGCGCGCATCATGCACATCACGGATGTGCATGCGCAGCTTCGGCCGGTGTTCTATCGCGAGCCGAGCGTCAATCTCGGCGTCGGCGCGATGCGGGGCACCCCGCCGCATCTGGTCGGAAAGGCCTTCCTCGATCGCTTCGGTATTCGCCCCGACAGTGCCGATGCCTATGCCTTCACCTCGGTCGAATTCGAAAAGGCCGCCGGGCGGTTCGGCAAGCTCGGCGGCTTTGCCCACCTGAAGACCCTGGTCGACCGGCTGCGCAGCGACGTCGGGAACGGCCGCTCGCTGCTGCTCGACGGCGGCGACCTCTGGCAGGGAACAGGGCTGGCCAACACGCTGCAGGGCGCCGACATGGTCGATGCCGCCAATTTGCTCGGCATCGAGGCGATGACCGGCCATTGGGAGTTCACCTACGGCGAGAAAGTACTGCGCGCCAATCTCGAGCGCTTCAAGGGCGAATTCCTGGCGCAGAACGTCTTCCTCACCGAGGAGGCCGCCTTCAACGACGCCAGGGCGTTCGACCCGGCATCGGGACGTGTGTTCAAGCCGTCCGTCATCAAGGCGATCGGCAGCTATCGCGTCGCGGTGATCGGACAGGCGTTTCCGTATGTGCCGATCGCCCATCCCAAACGCTTTACGCCGAACTGGAAGTTCGGAATCCGCGACGAGGAACTGCAGAAGCTCGTCGATACGCACCGCAGCAACGACAAGATCGATGCCGTTATCCTGCTGTCGCACAACGGCATGGATGTGGATCTCAAACTCGCAAGCCGCGTCACCGGCATCGACGTCATTCTCGGCGGCCACACCCACGACGCCGTGCCGCAACCGATTGCGGTGACCAATGCGGGCGGCGTCACGCTCGTCACCAATGCCGGCTCGAACGGCAAGTTCCTGGGCGTGCTCGACCTCGAACTGGCCAGGGGCAAGGTCACCAATGTGCGCTACCGGCTGCTGCCGGTGTTTTCGGAACTGCTGAAGCCCGATCCCGCCATGCAGGCGCTGATCGACAAGATCCGCGAGCCGCACGAGGCCGCGCTTGGCGAGAAGGTCGGCGTCGCCGACCGCCTGCTCTATCGCCGCGGCAATTTCTCGGGCAGCATGGACCAGTTGATCTGCGACGCGCTGCTCGGCGAATTGAATGCCGAGATCGCGCTTTCACCCGGCTTCCGCTGGGGCACGACGGCGCTGGCCGCCCAGCCGCTGACGATGGAGGACGTGCTTTCGCAAACCGCCATCAGCTATCCGCAGACCTACATGCAGAACATGACCGGCAGCCAGATCAAGGACGTGCTGGAAGACGTTTGCGACAATCTCTTCAACACCGACCCCTATTACCAGCAGGGCGGCGACATGGTTCGCGTCGGCGGCCTGTCCTACACCTGCACGCCGGACCAATCCGTCGGAAAGCGGATTTCCGACGTGAAGCTCGGCAATGGCCGTGCGCTGCAGGCCGGCAAAAGCTACAAGGTGGCGGGCTGGGCTTCCGTCAACGAGCAGACCGGCGCGCCGATCTGGGATGTGGTCGCCAGACATCTGAAATCGGGCAAGCCGCCCAACAGGTCAGCGCCCGGCGTCACGCTGAAAGGCGTTGACGACAACCCGGGCATAGCGGGATTGGGATGATGCGGCTTTCGACCATCATTCGCATCATGGCTGCGACGCTTTTGATCGCAATTGCCGCGCCGGACGTACGCGCCCAGCAGGCGCCGCTGCAGGACAAGCCGTTCGCCGAGCACAAGGTCGTGCTGCAGCTTTCCGACAATGACCCGCGCAAGCAGGGCCTGGTGATCAGCGTCGCCAACAACCTGATGAAGTTCTACGATCCCGACAAGGTCGCGATCGAGATCGTGGCGTTCGGTCCGGGCATCGACCTTCTGCGTCCGGAAAATCCCAACCGCAAGGCGGTCGAAAGCCTGGTGGCGCAGGGCGCACGGGTCGATATCTGCCTCAACACCGTCGATACGCTGGAGCGCGAGTCCGGCAAGCGGCCGGAATTCATTGCCGCGGCGACGCCGGTGCAGGTCGGCGTCGCGCAGATCCTGTTCTTGACCGAGAACGGATATACGCTGGTGCGGCCCTAGGAAGTAAAATTCCCTCGATCAGGCTCATTCACATAGATGAAAGATGTTTGAGAAGGCTCTCAAACTAGAATAATATCCTGCCTGAAACTCAGATTGAGTGAGCGGCAGCAGGCATGATCTTTCGTCAGCTCTTCGACAGCGTCTCCGGTACCTACAGCTATCTGCTGGCAAGCCGTGCCGGCGGCGAGGCGTTGATCCTCGATCCGGTGCTGGAAAAGGCCGACCGCTATTGCCAGCTGCTGCGCGAGCTCGACCTGCGGCTGGTCAAGGCGGTCGACACCCATCTGCATGCCGATCACGTCACCGGCCTCGGCGAACTGCGCGACCGCACCCGGTGCATCACCATCATGGGCGAGCAGAGCAAGGCCGACGTGGTGTCGATGCGGGTCTCCGACGGCGACAAGGTGACGATCGAGGGCCTGAGCCTCGACGTCATGTACACGCCCGGACACACCGACGATTCCTACAGCTACCTGATGGGAGACCGCGTCTTCACCGGCGACACGCTCCTGATCCGCGGCACCGGCCGCACCGACTTCCAGAACGGAAGCTCGCGCGCGCAGTATGAGTCGATCTTCAACCGGCTGCTGAAGCTGCCGGAGGAGACGCTGGTGTACCCCGCGCACGACTACAAGGGCGACACGGTTTCCACGATCGGCGAGGAGAAGCGCTATAATCCGCGGCTGCAGGTGCGCAACGTCGATGAATATATCGAGCTGATGGCCAACCTGAAGCTGCCCAACCCGAAGATGATGGACGTGGCCGTTCCCGACAACATGCATGTCGGCCTGCACCAGGAAGAACTCGCCAAGCAGGGGCTTGCGCTGACCGCCCGCGATGCGATCGCAAGCCTCGGCCGGCCCGACATCCTGCTGGTCGATCTGCGCGAGAACAGCGAACGCGCCAAGCACGGCACGATCTCAAGCGCGCTGCATGCGCCCTATCCTTCGATCGGCGAGAACCTGCAGCCCGGCGGTATGCTGCGCGAAGTCGCCGCTGCCACCGGTCGCCGCGTGGTGTTCTTCTGCGCCTTCGGCGAACGCTCGGCGATGGCAGTGGCCGCCGCCAGGAGCGCAGGACTCGCCAACACCGCGCATATCGAGGGCGGCATCGATGCGTGGAAGAAGGTCGGCGGGCCGGTGGTGCACGGGTGAGTTTCGCCGTCATTGCGAGGAGCAAAGCGACGAAGCAATCCATTCTTTCTTTTGCTGCAAGGTGGATTGCTTCGCTTCGCTCGCAATGACGGAGCGACCGCTTACCGCCCCACCCGCTTCAATTCCGCGGTCAGTGCGTCCAGCGCATCCGCCAGCATCACGCCGCCGCATTCGGTCATGCGCTCGGGAATCACGATGCGTTTCGCCGGCGGATAGAACCGCTCCAGCGCCGGATGCAGCAGGAACGCCTGGCCCTCATCGCCGGCATGATCGCCGGCCCGGGAGACCACGATGAAGTCCGGCCGCAGGCTGACGATGGCCTCCAGCGAGGCAAATCCGCCATAGGTGAATCCGAGATCACCGGCCGCATTCAACAGCCCGGTCTCGGTAAGCAGCGAGCCGACAAAACTGTCGCTGCCCGCAACCCAGCCGCGCCGCGACAACGGCAACACGCGATAATGCCGCTCGCTGGCTGCGGCCTTCGCGCGCGCCAGCGCCGCGTCGAGCCGCGCGATTTCGGCGGCTGCGCGATCGGGGTGGCCGGTGATGTCGCCGGCCTCGCGGATCTGCGCTCGGGCCTCGGCAAGGTTTCGCGGCACGGCGAGTTCGGCCAGATGAAGCCCCTTGGCCTTCAGCAGTTCCCGCGTCGAACGCTTGTCGAACAGGCTCGCAACGACGATGTCGGGCTTTGCCAGCAGCACATCCTCGGCCCCACCTGACAACACCGGATAGCGCTTCATGTCGCGGGCCGACATCGATTGCCAGCCGTCGCGCGAGAAACGGCTCAGGCCGATGATCTGCTCGGGGTCGGCCAGCGTCAGCAGCAGTTGATCGGTGCAGACGTTCATCGACACCATGCGCGGCAGGCCCGCTGCGCACGCAGCGCTAGCCGGCATCGCCAGCGCGATCGCCACCAGGGCTGCGGACCGCCACCGCATCAGAGGTCCGTCCACGGCACGATCACGGTCTCGCGCTGATATTCCGCGCGGTATGCGCTGATCCGGAACACGTCCGCCATCACCTGCTCGGACAGCGCCACCATCGGCGCGCCCTGCGACACCAGACGGCCCTCGCGCAGCACCAGCACATGGTCGGCAAATCGCGCCGCAAGCCCGAGATCGTGCGTCACCACGATGACGAGCACGCCGCTGTCGGCGGTGGTACGAAGATTCTTCATGACGTCGATCTGGTGCCGCGGGTCGAGCGAGGCGGTCGGCTCGTCGGCCAGGATGACCGGCGCCTCCACCGCCAGCACGCGGGCCAGCGCGACGCGGCTGCGCTCGCCGCCCGACAGTTCGGTGACGCGGCGCTCGCTGAATTGCACCACGTCCACCGCCTGCATCGCGCGCAGCACCGCCTCCGCATCCCCGGGCGACAGCCGCGCCGGATCGGTCGCGCCATGCGGATAGCGGCCGAGCGCCACGATATCGCGCGCCGGCAGCGGCCAGTGTACGACATGCCCCTGCGGCAGATAGCCGAAACGTTTTGCACGGTCGCGCAGCGGCAGCGCGGACAACGCCTCGCCACCGATCTCGATCTCGCCCTGGTGAGGGATCAGGCCGGCCAGCGACCGCAGCAGCGTGGTCTTGCCGGCGCCGTTCGGCCCGACCAGCGCCACCAGGTGACCCGCCGACAGCGCCAGCGAAACATCCTTCAGCACCACGCGGCCGGACAGCGTCACGCCGAGGCTGCGTGCTTTCAGGAGAGCTGCCTCGCTCATGCGACACCTCCGCCGAGCGCACGGCGTTCGCGCATGATCAGATAAAGGAAGAACGGCACGCCGATGATCGACGTCAGCACGCCGACCTTGATGTCGGACGTCGAGGGAATGATGCGGACCGCGATATCGGCAGCCAGCAGCAGCGCGGAGCCTGCCAGCGCGCTCGGCACCAACAGCCGACCCGGATCGTGCCCGATCAACGGCCGCATCAGATGCGGCGCCACCAGACCAATGAAACCGATCGTGCCTGTCACGGCGACCGCGCCGCCGACGCCGAGCGCGACGCCCGAAATCACGAACAGCCGCAAACGGCCGACATCGACGCCGAGGCTTTGCGCGGTTTCTTCGCCCAAACTCAGCGCACGAAAGGCATGGCGCTGGCTATACAGCATGATCGCGCCGGCGACGATGAACGGCAGCGCCAGCATGACGTGCTGGAAGCTGCGGTCCTCCAGCGAGCCGAGCAGCCAGAACGCGATCTCCAGCACCACGAAGGGGTTGCTGGAGAGATTCATCACCAGCGCCGTGGCCGCACCCGCAAAGCTCGAAATCGCCAGCCCGGACAGAATGAGGATCAGCAGGCCTGCGTTGCGGCCGGCGATCGTCAGCAGCACGAACACCGAGCCGAACGCGGCGATGATTGCCGCCACCGGGAGCGCATAGGAGCGCACATCGGCGAGCCCGAGCGCGATCACCAGCACCGCGCCGAAGGCGGCCGATTGCGGCGCGCCGAACAGCGACGGCGAGGCCAGCGGATTGCGCAGCAATCCCTGCAGCGCGGCACCCGACAGGCCGAGAATGGCGCCGATCGCCAGCGCCAGCAGCGTGCGCGGAAGACGGATTTCCCGCACGATGACCTGCGACACCTCGCTGCCGCCGCCGAACAGCGCTTCCAGAACGGTCAGCGGCGACAGCCGCACCGGCCCGATGCCGAGCGAGATCAGCACCAGCAGCGTCACGAGGGCGGCAAGCGCCGCGGTCGCGCCGATCCGCCGGCGCGCGGCATCCTCGCTGGTCACGGTAACGGCCTGAACACTCATCAATCGTCCTCGAACGGCTTTGCCCGCACCGGTATATGAGTCCGGGCGCCTCTGCTCATGCGGCAAAAATGGCGCACTCGTCCAGTGAGATCGCAGGCGCCTCCGGGCGGGATTGACTCGGACTCTGACAAAGTTCAACCATAATTCCCGACGGTTCCCGTTCGGGGATCAAAAGGGAATGCGGTGCGGGGAGAATTCCCCAATTCCGCGGCTGCCCCCGCAACTGTAAGCGGCGAATCCTTCGTCATACGCCACTGGGAATCTCGGTCCTGGGAAGGCGACGAAGGGTAACGACCCGCGAGCCAGGAGACCTGCCGTCAGCCGTGGTCACACGCGAAGATGTCGGTCGGGGAGTACAGGCATTTGCTTCACCCAAGCTGCTCAAAGCGAATGGTGAGACTGGTTCGCTGTGACGTGCCACTGACGTCATACCGAGGCCCAGAACTATGCCTGCCAACATCGAAATCGCGAAGCGGCGCAGCGCGCTCCTGCTCGCCACCAGCATCCTTGCGCTGAGCAGCTCGCTCGCTTCGGCGCAAACGCCGACGACGACCCTGCCGCCGGTCGAGGTCAGCCCACCCACCGACCCGAACAAGACCCGCGCCCGGCCGCTGGAGGCCGACGGCAGCGGCACCACGCGCCCGGCGCGCACCGCGCGGCCCTCGCGCGGCGCCGGCACGGGAACCTCCGATGGCGCATCCCCGGGGATCGCCGACGGCGGCGGAACCAGCACCGGCGGCCGGCAGTTCAACGGCATTGTCGGCACCGCCTCCAGCGTGATCACGGCGCAGGACATCGCGAATTCGCCGTCGAACAACCTGCCTGACATTCTAGCGCAGGTGCCCGGTGTACAGCTCACCTCGCTGTACGGCGTTACGGCAAACGGCGCGAAGACTGCCGTCGACCTGCGCGGCTTCGGCGCCTTCGCGACATCGAACACGCTGATCCTGGTCAACGGCCGGCGTCTCAACGACGTCGACATGGCACAGGTCGACCTGTCGACCATCCCGCTCCAGTCGATCGAGCGGGTCGAAATCACCCGCGGCAACAGCGGCGCGGTGCTCTACGGCGACAACGCGATCGGCGGCGTCATCAATATCGTGCTGAAAAGCGGCGTCGGCGGGCCGCCGGCGGCGTTCCGCGCCGAGGCCGGTGTCGGTTCGTTCAACACACGCCTTGCAAACGTCTCGGCGGCGACCAATCACGGGCCGTGGTCGACCTCATTCTACGGCAACGCCATCAAGTCCGACGGTTATCGCGACAACAACGCGCTGGACCAGAAGAACGGCGTCGGCAACCTCAACTACACCACGTCGGACCTCAAGGCATTCCTCACCGTCACCGGCGACGACCAGAAGCTCGGCTTCCCCGGCGGTCGCACGGTCGACCCCTCGATCGGGCTCGATCAGCTCGTCACCAACCGCAAAGGCACCAACACGCCGTTCGACTACGGCAACCAGCAGGGCGCCAGCGCGACGGCCGGCTTCACCAGGACGATCATCGACGGCGTCGATCTGATCGTGGATGGCGGCGTGCGCGACAAGAAATCACAGGGCGGCTTCTTCGGCCCGCTGCCGACCATTCCCTTTAATTACGTCGACACTCATCTCCAGACCTGGTCGATCACCCCACGCCTGAGCATCAAGAACTCGCTGTTCGGGGTGCCGTCGCAGATCCTGACCGGCATCGACTACTACGACGCCACCTACAGTTCGGACCGGCCGCTGTTCAAGGGCGCGCAGCCGATCCACGTCTACGACCTGTCGCAGCAATCGCTGGGCGGATACTGGCAACATACGATCGGCCTGTTGCCGACCACCGACTTCTCCTACGGAGCCCGGCTTCAGAACACGTGGCTCAGCGCGCGCGATCACCTGAATCCCAACGCGCCCGGTACCTTCGGCTTCGAGACCGCCGCGCTCCCGCTCGACAGCAGCGAGACCAACTACGCGCTCCACGTGGGTCTCGAGCATCGCTTCAACAGCGTATTCTCGGTATTCGGCCGCGCCGCGCATGCGTTCCGCACGCCGAACGTCGAGGAACGCGTGTCCTCCGGACCCCTGCTGCCGTTTGCTCCCTTTCCGGCCGTTCAGGACTTCAGGTTGAAGACCCAGACCTCGCACGACATCGAGGGCGGCTTCCGCGTCAAGGCCGGCGGATTCCAGATGCAATCGAGCATCTACGGCATGGACCTCGAGAACGAAATCCACTACGTCCCGGCGCTGTTCTACAACGTCAACCTCGACCCGACCCGCCGCTACGGCTCGGAGACCAGCGCCTCGCTGCGCGTCAGCGACAGCGTGCTGCTGCGCGGCGGACTGGCCTACACGCGCGCCGTGTTTCGCGAAGGGGAGTTCGAAGGCAAGGACGTGCCGCTGGTGTCGCGCTACACAGCGAGCGGCGGTGTGACCTGGAACATCTGGCAGAACTATCTGGTGCTGGATGCCACCGTGCGCGCCTGGAGCGAGCGCATCATGGACAACGACCAGGCCAACACCCAGCGCCGCATCCCGGCGGACGCCACCGTCGATCTGAAACTGAGCGGCGCCTACGACCGCTTCTTCTGGTCGGTCAGCGTCAACAACCTGTTCGATGCGCAGTATTACGACTACGCGGTCGCCAGTTCATTCACGCCCGGCCGATTTTCAGCCTACCCGCTACCCGGACGGACCTACCTGGTGAAGGCCGGCGCGACGTTCTGAGCGAAATGACCGGTCCGGTCGCGCCGGACCGGCTTGTCCTGACCTGACGACACGATATTCTCCCGGTCATATTTGCCCGGGAGGATTTCTTTTCATGTCCAGAACGCCTCGATTTCGCGGGTTGCCATGAGCGCGGCAGCCAGCGAACTTCTGCAGCGGGAAATATCCAATCCCGACACGCAATGGAGCCTTGGCACCTTCGGCGCCATCGCTGAATTCTCGCGCGACCAGGGTGAGCCGGTGCACCTCGCCCGTTCGGACGGGACCGTTTCGGCACGGACGTCGCGCGGCGCCATCGTGCTGAAACCGGATGCCGCCACGCGCGCCTTCGCCTCCGAGGGTCTCACCAAATCGGGATGGAGTCAGCGCGTCGCGCTTTGCCTGCCGAAACAAGCCTGCGCCATGAACCGGCGCGTCGCGTTGACGGAGATCGGCCCCGATCGCGAAGCGCCCCGCGAGGAGGATCGGGATTCGGTTCTGTTCGATCTCGGCTTCGGCGCGCTGCAGGCGGACTTCTGTGTCCGGATCGGCGACCGCACCCTCGCCGGCGATCTGCGCGAACATGCTGGCCGCGATGTCTTCGAACCCGGCAATCCCGTCATGGGGATGATCCTCGAGGCCAATCCGCACCGGGTCTTCATCAGCCGGCTCGGGCGCATCGAGGTCTATCAGCCGATCCCGCCGCCGTCAGGCAGGAGCCCGGAAGGTCCGCACACCCACGTGCTGCCGAGGCTCTTGCGAAACCGCCGAACTCATCCCGCCACCGAACCGGTGCCCGACGGCATGGTTCCATGCGCGCACCTCTACCCGCCGCACCCGGCGCGCGACGGGCTCGGCGAGGCCCGACCGTTCGACGCCACGCACCATCGCGCGTTTCAGGCGATGCTGATCGCGTGCGGCGATGCCGAAGCGTTTGCCGTCAAGCAGCGTGTGATGGATGCAGTGCTTGCCGGCGAGCCGCCGGCATCCATCGCATCCAGCCGTCACGGTCGGACCAGCATCCGCATCGCCTTGCGGCAGATGAAATCGCAAGGGCATGCATCAACGACGCTGGACGCCTGGCTCACCAGCTTCGATCAGGCAAGTTCCGAAGAGGGCGACGACGAAGCAGTCCTTCACCACCGCGATTGATTTGGCCCGAAAGGAAGCCTTTTTCGACCGAAAATTACGTCCTCCGCCGTCCGATCCGTGGTAAACCGCCCTCAGATCGCTCGAAGATATAATCGTGATTTCAGAGGTATAAGATGGACGATGAGCCGAAGAGCGCGGCCGAGTTGAAGGAAATTCGGCTCAAGCGCAAACGCGACCAGGAAATCGAGGGCATCAAGGCGATGGCCGAGATTGCAGCCGCGGATATCGCAATCCGCCAGCGGACCGAAAGGTTGCGCGCGCTGCGGCTGGCGAAGGAAGCAGCCGACCGTGAAAACCCGCCGGAACCGAAGGTCAGGGCCAGGGCCAAGACCGCGAAGAGGGGCTGACCTGACATGACCAAAGAGGATCGTGATCAGGGCAAGGCCGAGCGCGACGCCGCCTCCAAAGCCGTGCTCGACAACATGGCGAGGCTGAAAGCGTTGCGGCTCGCGCGTGAAGCGGCTGAACCACCGCGCGCCGTCACGGCCAGGAAGGTCCGCGCCAAGACGAAGACGCCGGACAAAAAAACGCCGGCGCTATCCGAGTGGCTTGCGAGCCAACAGAACGGTGGCCGTCGAACCTGAGACCCGGCGATCGAATTCGTCGACGGCTATTGCGCCGGCCCGGGCCAGTCGATCAGCGATCGCGTCTTGTTTTCGGCATCGTAGACCTGCACCTGAAGCATCTGGAATCGATTCTTCAGAGCCATGCCGGCCTCTTCGGCCGCCTCCACCGTCTCGTGATGCGATTTGAAATGTCCGTCCACGACCAGCGAATAGCCGCTGGTCGGCGCCTTGTCGGCGCGGAGAATTTTGCGCGGCTGCGGTTCGTCCGCCGCGATGCGGGGCTTCTTCATGCTTGCTCCGTGTGAGGGCCCCTTGGACTGAACGCCGCAAAAAGGGCAGGAAAGTTCGAATGGCCGGCGCTAGAATGCCAGCCCAATGCAGTCGGATTTCGATCATGCGGTTACCCCGAATCGGCACGTAGCGCAAACGCCGATTCCGCCGGCAAAAAAGGAAACAGATGAACGGAACTGGCAGGAAGGGCGAGCCTCCGAAAAAGCCCACCGAGAAGCCGAAGAAGCCGGAGCACGTTCCCGTCGAGGACGACGACTACGAGGACGGCGACATCGCGACGCCGAAGCGCGACCGTCACGGCGACGATGACGAGCCGTTGTAGCGTTGCGGATCATTCCTGAGGTGGCAACGCGAAGCCTGCCCACGGGGCGTCCATCCCTGCCCTCCGCAAGGGCAGCTATGCGTCGGCATTCATGGACAAATAACGGCTTGCCTCTATTTTCACCGCGGCCCTTGCCGGGCAGCAGGTATCACGGGGTTCCAAGCCGACATGGTCGACGTTCTGGCCGCACCGCAACAAGCCAAGCGGGATCGCAAGGCGGATAGCTCGCTGCGCACACTCGCGGCGATCTCGGTGGCGCATTGGGTCAGCCATTTTCATCTGTTCGTGCTGCCGATGCTGTTTCCGTTTCTGAAGGTGCAACTGGGCGTCGGTTATATCGAACTCGGTTTTGCGCTGACGGTTTTCGGCGTGGTGTCCGGCCTGACGCAGGCGCCGATCGGATATCTGGCCGACCATATCGGCGCCAGGAAAGTCCTGCTGATCGGGCTCACCGTCGGTGGCGTGGCGCTGATCATGCTCGGCCTGCATCTGAGCTACGCCTCGCTGATCGTCTGCGCCGCATTGCTCGGGCTTGCCAACAGCGTCTATCACCCCTGCGACTACGCGATCCTGTCCACGCACATGGATGAAGCGCGGATGGGCCGCGCGTTTTCGATCCACACCTTCGCGGGCTTCCTCGGCGGCGCGGTGGCGCCGGCGATCATGGCCGCGCTCGTCGCATCGGTCGGAGGCCTCGGCGCGCTGATCGTGGCCGGCGCCGTCGGCCCCGTGGTGGCGCTGGGGTTGATGATCGCAGGCATTCCCGATGCGAGTTCGGCCGATCGCAAGCAGGATGGCGCCGCCCCGTCGAAGCAGAGCGTCATCACGCCCGCGATCATGATGCTGACGATCTTCTTCATGCTGCTCGGGCTCTCCAATGCAGGCATCAGCAATTTCGGCGTCGTCGCGCTGATGAGCGGCTATGGCGTGACCTTCTCGGCCGCCAACATCGCCCTGACGGCGTTTCTCGGCGCCAGCGCCGCCGGCGTACTGGCCGGCGGCTATCTGGCCGACCGCACCACGCGCCACGGGCAGGTCGCCGCCGCCTGCTTCGGCATCAACGCGGTCATCATGCTGGTGATCGCGACGACCACGCTGCCGTCGATGGCGCTGACGGCCGCGATGGGTATCGCCGGATTCCTCGGTGGCGTGATCGCGCCCTCCCGCGACATGCTGGTCCGCAATGCCGCACCTCCGGGCGCCGCCGGCAGGGCTTTCGGCATCGTGTCCACCGGCTTCAATTTCAGCGGCATCCTCAGTCCACTATTGTTCGGCTGGATCATGGACCAGAGCATGCCGCATTGGGTATTCGGCGCCTCCGTCATCTTCATGGTCATGACGGTGCTGCTGGCCCTGGTGACCGACCGCAAGCCGCAAGAGCCGTCGGAGACCCCGGCAAGGACCTAGAGCCCGGTTCCGATTGAATCGGAACGGCGCTCCAGATTATTGTTTTGACGCGTTTTCTTCACGCGAACCGGCGTCCGCTTCGCTGGAAAACGCTCTATTGCATTCCTGAGCCTCGATCCCGGCGGTTGACTGCATCTGCGAACGTCAGATGATGCGGGCCAACAAAAACCAGACACGGGATGGAAGCCATGACCTCGACCCCCGACCTCGTGATTCGCGGCGGCAACATTGCCGATGGCAAGGGCGGCGAACTCTACGAAGCCGACGTCGCCATCACAAACGGCCGCATTACCGAAGTCGGCAAGGTGGCGGGGACCGGCAAGGAAGAGATCGACGCCAGGGGCAAGCTGGTCGCACCGGGGTTCGTCGACGTCCATACCCACTATGACGGCCAGGTGACCTGGAGCCAGGACATCACGCCCTCCTCGCAGAACGGCGTCACCACGGCGATCATGGGCAATTGCGGCGTCGGCTTTGCGCCGTGCCGACCGGCCGATCATTTCAGGCTGATCCAGCTCATGGAAGGCGTCGAGGATATCCCCGAGCCGGTGCTGAGCGCCGGCATTCCCTGGGCCTGGGAAAGCTTTCCCGATTACATGGGCTGGCTGTCGAAGCGCAATTTCGACATGGACATCGGCGCGCAACTGCCGCATGCGGCGCTGCGCGTCTATGTGATGGGCGAGCGCGGCGCGCGTCGCGACCCCGCAACGGCGGAGGACAACAAGACGATGGCGGCGCTCGCCGGAGACGCCGTGCGCGCGGGCGCATTGGGCTTCTCGACCTCGCGCACGCTCAACCACCGCACCTCGACCGGCGATTACACGCCGACGCTGAAAGCGGGCGAAGACGAATTGACCGCCATCGCGGCTGCGATGCACGGCGTCGGCCGCAGCGTGCTGCAATTCGTGCTCGACCAGAGCACCGTGCACGAAGACCTGCCAATGATGCTCCGGGTCGCTGAAAACACCAAATGCCCGATCTCGTTCTCCGTCGCCCAGGCCGACAAGGCGCCGCGGCGCTGGCGCCAGACGATGGACACCATCAATGAAGCCGCGGCCCGCGGCCTGTCGATCACGACCCAGATTGCCGCGCGCCCCGTTGGCCTGCTGCTCGGTCTCGAACTGTCGCGCAATCCGTTCCAGACGCATCCGAGCTATCGCGCGGTCGCCAAGCTGCCTTTGGCCGAGCGGCTCGCGCATCTGCGCCGGCCCGAAGTGCGCGCGGCGATCCTGGGCGAGACCGCGACGGCGACCGACGATCCTCTGTTCTTCCGGCCGAACTACGACAAGATGTATCTGCTCGGCAATCCGCCGGACTACGAACAGCCGCCGGAAAACGCGCTCGGTCCGCAGGCCCGCCGCCAGGGCCGGCAGCCGGAAGAACTCGCCTACGACGCCATGCTGACGGACGAAGGCCGCGGCATGCTTTATGTGCCGTTCCTCAATTATGCCGACGGCAACCTCGATGCCGTGCACGAAATGCTTCGCGAGCCGAGCGCCGTACCGGGCCTCTCCGACGGCGGCGCGCATTGCGGCATCATCTGCGACGCCAGCTTCCCGACCTATCTGCTGACGCACTGGACCCGCGACCGCAGCCGCGGCGAGAAGCTCTCGATCCCGTTCGTGGTGGCGGCGCAGTCGCGCAAGACCGCGCTCTCGGTCGG
The DNA here is from genome assembly GCA_023422775.1 of Pseudomonadota bacterium. Taxonomy (GTDB): domain Bacteria; phylum Pseudomonadota; class Alphaproteobacteria; order Rhizobiales; family Xanthobacteraceae; genus Bradyrhizobium. The sequence goes on along the minus strand of JAFAGM010000013.1, from coordinate 6,364 downwards.
CCTGTATGATCGCGGCGTGATCGCGCCGGGCTTCAAGGCCGATGTCAACGTGATCGATTACGATCGCCTGCATCTGCATCCGCCGAAGGTGCATTACGACCTCCCGGTCGGTGGCCGCCGCCTGATGCAGCAGGTCGACGGTTACGACGCCACCATCGTCTCGGGCGTGGTGACGCAGCGCGGCGGCAAGGCCACCGGCGCGCGCCCGGGCCGGCTGGTACGTGGATCGCAGGGGTCAAAGCCGCAACTGGACGCGGCGGCGAGTTAGTCCAGCAAACACAAGCACGGTGTTGTCCCGGCCTTGAGCCGGGACCCATACGCCGCGGCCCATCGTTCATGGCGATGTGGCAGACGTCTTGCTCAAACAATCAACTTCGGTGGCTATGGGTCCCTGCGTTCGCAGGGACGACGAGAGATTTTGCGATTCCCTCACGCGAACTTCGGCTGTGACGCCGCCTGCCGCATCAGCCTTGCGCGCTCGCTGTTGGGCCAGAGCAGCAGCAGCCCCAGGAGGCCCGACGCGGCCATGATCACGGCGTTGATCGTGAAGCCGGTCATGTAGCCGTCGAGCGGCACCGCAGCACTCTGGATCACGGCCCCCATCACGAACGGGGCGATCATCCCCGCCAGCGTATAGATCGCGCCATAGATCGCGATCACGGCGCCGCGCTGCTGTACCGGGGTGAACTCTCCCAGCATCGGCGGGCAAACCACGTAGATCGAACCGCAGAACCCGGAGCCGACCACGAGAAACGCGATCTGCCATCCCGCGCCGCTGACATGCGGCAGCACGGCGAGGATCAGTCCGCCGACGATCAAGGGCACGGAACCGAGCACGCCGCGGGCGCCGCGCGTGGTGTAGCCGCGCGTCAGCATCACCTGCGAGATCCATCCCGTCAGCAGCACGATGGTCGCGCCGAACACCCAGGGCAGCACCGAAATCCAGCCCGCATCCTTTTGCGAAAAGCCCAGTCCCTTGACGATGAACGGCGTGAACCATGTCAATCCGAGCGACAGCGCCCAATAGGCGCCGAAGGTAGCGGCACAGCAGCCGATGAAGGTTCGCGAGGTCAGGAGCTGGAAATAGGGAATGCGCTGCTCAGTCGCGGACGCTGCGGCGGTACTGACCAGCGGGCCCTCCTTGCCCAAGACCAGCCACGCCGCCGCCCACATCAGGCCGACCACGCCGAGCGCACCGAACGCGTAGTGCCAGCTATGATTGACGATGATCCAGTTCAGCGCCGGCACCGCGAGAATCACGCCGAACGCCGAGCCCTGCGAGAGAATGGCGGTGGGCAGCGTGCGCTTCTCGTCGGGAAACCATTTGTAGAGCGCATGCGCCGCCACCGCGAACGCCGGCCCCTCACCTGCGCCGAGGATAATGCGGCAGATGACCAGCGTGGTGAAGCTGACGGTGCCGACCATCGGAAACTGCGCCAGCGACCAGATCACCGCCATCGCGAGCAGCACCCAGCGGGTGTCGACGCGATTGACGATAAAGCCGACAATGATGGCCGAGATCGAGAACAGGAAGAAGAACGAGGAGCCGAGCAAGCCGAACTGTTCCGGCGTGAGCTTCAATTCGTCCATGATCGGCGCGCCGGCGAGGCCGACCACGATCTTGTCGGCAAAGTTCACCAGCATGAACAGGAAGAGGAGAAATGTGATTTTCCAGGCGCCCGTCGGCGTTTCCCTGGACGTCGCTTGCGCGGTCATGGCTGCTTTCCCCGTCCAGCGTTCATTAAGGCTCTGTAAGATCGGCCGGGCGGAATGGTACAAGCGGGTTCCCGGCCAAGGCAACCGGGGATTTTGCGGGGGCGCCAGCTTCGCAACTGCCGGCCGGTGCCGCGGGCCGACGTCGCAACCGGATCACGGTCGCGCCATATCGTGATTGAAAACCGTGATATGGCGAAATGGTCCTGTTATGTTGCATGCCATCGTATCAGGGGATTTTCATGGTCAGATCGGTCCATCGTCGCGCATGACCAACGGTAATCCCAACGTGCTTCGCATTGTCGGCCTGACCAAGAGCTACCGCGCCGCCGGCGAAGTGGTCGCGGTGCTGCGCGGGGTGAACCTGACGGTCGCCGCGGGAGAGAGCGTAGCACTCACGGGTGAATCCGGCAGCGGCAAAAGCACGCTCCTGCACCTGATTGCCGGACTGGATGCGGCCGATAGTGGCGAGATCAGGCTGGCGGATGCGCCGGTCACCGACCTCGACGATGCCGGCCGCGCGGAATTGCGGCGCGACCATCTCGGTCTGGTGTTTCAGCAATTCAACCTGGTCCCGAGCCTGACCGTCGAAGACAATCTCGTGTTCCAGTCGCGCATCGCCGGCCGCCACGACGACGCCTGGCACCGCGAACTGGTGGAGCGGCTTGGGCTCGTCCAACTCCTGAAGCGATATCCCGAGCAATTGTCGGGCGGCCAGCAACAGCGCGTCGCGATCGGCCGGGCGCTGGCGATCAAGCCGCTGTTGCTGCTCGCCGACGAGCCGACCGGCAATCTCGACGAGGATACCGCGGACGAGGTGCTGGCGCTGGCGCGCGACCTGGTGGCGCGCAGCGGATGCGGCTTCCTGATGGTGACGCATAGCGCACGGATTGCGGCCACGCTCGACCGACAGGTCAACCTTCATGCAGGGGTGATCGCGTGAAGCGCGCGCTGTGGTCGCTCGCCGTGCTCCTGAGCCACTGGCGCCGGCATCCGATGCAGCTTGCGACCCTGCTGATCGGGTTGATCTCGGCGACGGCGTTATGGAGCGGCGTGCAGGCGCTCAACCAGCAGGCGCGCACCTCCTATGATCGCGCCGCCGCCCTGTTCGGCGGCACGCGCACCGCCATGTTGGTCGGCCAGAACAGCGCGACCTTCCCGCAACAACTGTTCATCGACCTGCGCCGTGCGGGCTGGCCGGTCTCGCCGGTGCTCGAAGGCCGGATCCAGATCGACGGACGTTCGTTCCGCCTGCTTGGCATCGAGCCGGTGACGCTTCCGGCTGAAGTCGGCGACGCGCCCGCCGTCGGCAAGGACGATCTGCGATCCTTCATGACCCCACCCGGCGAAATGCTGGTGGCGCGGGAGACGCTGTCCGATCTCAGGCTCGCCGAGGGCACCCGGCCCCAGGCCCATGGCGGCGCGATGCTGCCGCCGCTCCGCATGCAGCCGCAACTGGCGCCCGGCGTACTGGTCGTCGACATCGGTATCGCGCAGAGCCTATTGAAGATGCCGGACCAGCTTTCACGCCTGCTGATCGGCAAGGCGACGGGCAAGCGCGCATCGCTTGAGAGCATCAGTGGTGACAGATTGCGCCTGGTTGAGCCCAGCGCGGAGACCGATCTCGAACGCCTCACCGACAGCTTTCACCTGAACCTGACCGCGTTCGGCCTGCTGTCGTTCTTTGTCGGGCTGTTCATCGTCAATTCGGCGATCGGGCTCGCCTTCGAGCAGCGCCTGCCGACCCTGCGTACCCTGCGCGCGTGCGGCGTCTCGGCGCGGATGCTGAACGCCGTGCTGGTCGTCGAACTGGTGTCGCTGGCGCTGGTCGCAGGGCTGATCGGGCTGGTGTGCGGCTATTTCATTGCCGCGGCGCTGCTGCCCGATGTCGCCGCATCCCTGCGCGGGCTCTATGGCGCGCAAATTCCGGGACAACTGACGCTGAAGCCGCAATGGTGGATCGCAGGCATCGCGATCAGCATTCTCGGCGCGCTCGCCGCTGCCGCAGCGAGCCTGACCAGGGCGCTCCGGATGCCGCTGCTCGCCACCGCCCAACCGTACGCGTGGCAGCAGGCGCAGCGGCGCTGGCTGACCTACCAGAGCATACTGGCGCTTGCGGTCTTCGCAGCCGCCCTGGGTTTTCTGTGGTTCGGCGACTCCCTGATTTCGGGATTTGCCCTGCTCGCGGCGCTGATGCTGGGCGCGGCGCTGATCCTGCCGATGTTTCTTGAACTCGTGCTATCGTTCGGTCAGCGGCATGCACGACAGCCGATCAGCGTGTGGTTCTGGGCCGACAGCCGCCAGCAGCTATCGGGCCTGTCGCTTGCCCTGATGGCGCTGCTGCTTGCGCTGGCGGTCAATGTCGGCGTCTCCACCATGGTCGAAAGTTTCAGCCGCACGTTCCTCGTCTGGCTCGACGGCCGGCTGGCGGCGGACGTCTATATCAGCGCCGCCAACGATGCACAGGCGACCGAGATCAGAACGTGGCTGCGCGAGCGGCCCGAGGTGGAGGCGATCCTGCCCGGCGGCCGCGCCGATACGCAGTTGGGCGGCGCGCCGATCGAAGTGCTGGGCCTGCCCGATCATGCGACCTACCGGGACAACTGGCCGCTGCTGCAATCGGCTGAAAAGCCTTGGAACAAGCTGCGACCCGGCGACACGGCCCTTGTCAGCGAACAACTGGCGCGCCGTCTGAAGCTTTCGGTCGGCGACCATATCGAAATTCCCGCGCCGGGCGGAAACTGGCCGCTCAGGGTCGTCGGCATCTATGCGGATTACGGCAACCCGAAGGGCCAGATTGCGGTCAACTTCGCTGCGCTGACGCGGCGCTTTCCGGAGGTGCCGCTGACGCGAATGGGCCTGCGGGTTGCGCAGCCAGAGATACCCGCGCTGATCTCGGCGCTGCAGGAGAAATTCGGGCTCGACGATCGCAGCGTCGCCGATCAGGCGACGATGAAGGCGGAATCGACCCGGATCTTCAACCGTACCTTTGCGGTGACCGCGGCGCTGAACGCCTTCACGCTCGGTGTCGCCGGCGTTGCGCTGCTGACCAGCCTGCTGACACTGGCCAATTCGCGCCTGCCGCAACTGGCGCCGCTGTGGGCGATCGGCATCACGTGGCGGCGGCTCGCTGTCATCGAGCTTCTGAAAACGATGTCGGTGGCGCTGATCACCACCATGCTGGCGCTTCCGCTGGGATTGCTGGTGGCGTGGTGCCTGCTTGCGATCGTCAACGTCAAGGCGTTCGGCTGGCGCCTGCCGTTTCACGTCTTCCCGATGCAACTGCTTTGGCTCGTCGGCGTTGCGATGGCGGCAGCCCTTGCGGCGGCGGCGCTCCCCGTCATCAGATTGGCGCGCATGCAGCCGGCGAGCCTGATCAGGGTGTTTGCCAATGAACGCTAGCGGCAAGATCACCCGCCGCGGCTTCGTCGGCGGCACAATCCTCACAGGCCTCGGCGGCAAGGCCTTTTCGCAAGGCTTCGCCGGGCTCGGCGAAAGCGCCGACGGGTTTGCGGCCGTCGTCCCCGGCAGGACATTTGCATTCCCCGCCGACCACGGCCCGCATCCGGCGTTTCGCATCGAATGGTGGTACGTGACCGCTAATCTCGCTGACAAAGACGGGACGGCCTACGGCGCGCAATGGACCCTGTTTCGCCAGGCGATCGCAGCAGGCCCTCCGCAGGAAGGCTGGGCCAACCAGCAGATATGGATGGGCCATGCGGCGGTGACCCGGGCCGATACGCATCGCGTCAGCCAGACCTTCGCGCGCGGCGGCGTCGGCCAGGCCGGCGTCGATGCCGCGCCGTTTCACGCCTGGATCGACAATTGGGAGATGCGCTCCCTCGATGCGATCAATGACAGCAACGTCGCGCCGCTCCGGCTCAGCGCGTCCGGCACCGACTACAGCTATGCACTGCGCCTCGATGCGGACCGCCCGCTGGTGCTGCAAGGCGACGGCGGCTACAGCCGGAAATCGCTGCGCGAACAGGCTTCGTATTATTACAGCCAGCCGCATTATACGGCGAAGGGCAGCATCACGATCGACGACAAGCCGGTCGATGTCACCGGACAGGCCTGGCTCGACCGCGAGTGGAGCAGCCAGCCGCTGGCGTCGGATCAAAGCGGATGGGACTGGCTCTCGCTGCACTTGACGAACGGCGACAAGCTGATGCTGTACCGGATGCGCCAGAACGACGGCCAGCATTACAGTTCGGGCAAATGGATCGCACCCGACGGCAAGGCCGAACTGCTCGCCTCCGTCGACATCGCCATGACGCCACTGGTTTTCACCGAGATCGAGGCCAGGAAGATCCCGACCTCATGGCGCATCGCGGTTCCGAAATTCGCGCTCGCGATCGATTGCACACCGCTCAATGCCAGGAGCTGGATGGGCACGAGCTTTCCCTATTGGGAAGGCCCGATCAGCTTTGCTGGAAGCCATGCCGGGGTGGGGTATCTGGAGATGACGGGCTATTGAGAAGCCCAGACACAAAATATCGAAAACAACCCCATGCAAAGTAGGATGGGCGCCGGTTCGTCGTCCCGCTCACGTCCGGGCTACAAGGTGGCTCGTCGTCATTGCGAGGAGCGAAGCGGCAAAGCAATCCATACTTCCGTTGGCGGAAAGGTGGATTGCTTCGCTACGCTCGCA
>JAFAGM010000003.1 GCA_023422775.1 Pseudomonadota bacterium | reverse complement strand
CGGTACATCCCCTATGACGCTTATGGCAGGTAGAAAGTTCAAATTGCGTTAGCAAAAAATCCGTTCCCTGGAGTCATGGATTACAGGGAACTAACAACTCAGTTCGCTAACCATGTTCATCCACCATGCCCAGGCTTGTTCCGGGCATATGCGTCCTGGCGGCAGCGGAGAAGGAAGGTGGTGGGGTGGCCGGCCGTCAGCCCACAGGCCGGCGCGGCACGAAGGCGGTCGCCAGGAACGAGAACACCACCTCGCCGCGCTGGTTGGTGCCGGTGTTACGGGCCTGCAGGATGCCCCATTCGGGACGCTTCTCCGAGGTCCGCTTGGTCTCGATCCGGCTGGAATAGCGGATGGTATCGCCGGCCAGCACCGGCTTGAGCCAGCGCAACTCACGAAAGCCCGGCGAGGGTCCCCCGACCGCGACCTGCTCGCCGCGCGCGGCAGCCTCTCGGGCCAGGCGCTGGCCGTCGGCGACCAGGAGCTTCATGCAGACCGCGGCGACGTGCCAGCCCGATGCGGCCAGTCCTCCGAACAGGGATTTGCGCCCCTCCTCCTCGTCGAGGTGAAAGCGTTGCGGGTCGAACTGGGCGGCGAACCGCTTGATGTCCTCGGCGGTGAAGGTGAACGAGCCAAACTCGCGCTGTGCGCCGATCTCGGCGTCCTCGAAGAAACGCATCGCTAGGCCGCTCCCGCCTCGGCGCGCCGGCGCACGATGATTGGCGATTCCATCTGGCACAACACCACGCCGGCCGCGTTGCGGATCGTGCCCTTGAAAGTCACGATGCCGGTCTCGGGACGGCTGCGCGAAATCCTGGCCTCCGCAACTTCCACATCCAGCGTCAGATCGTCGCCCGGGCGCAGCGGCGCCATCCAGCGCATCTCGTTGACGCCGGGCGAGCCGAGCGAGGCGGTACGGCCGATGAAGCCGTCGAACAGCATCCGCATCATCAGCGAGCCGAGGTGCCAGCCCGAACCGGACAACCCCTTCAGCATCGAGGCATTGGCCGCCGCCTCGTCCAGATGCATGGGCTGCGGGTCGTATTCGGCGGCGAACGCCAGAATCTCCTCGCGCGTGACATGGCGCGGCCCGAAGGTGCCGAAATGGCCGGGCTTGAAGTCTTCGAAGGTGAGCGTTGTCATGAAATCTGGATTCGGATTGCGATGCGAGTTGAGGATATCCTGTGGAGAGGCCCGATTGTGGCCCTTATTTGCGGCATTCTCAACTCGCCCATCCGCATAGCTATCTCGCTGAGGGCGAGCACCGCGCGTGGCGCTCGACCTTGACTTGCCCGAAGCAGTTTTCGGGGTTAGCCGTATGTCTGATGGAACCAGCTTACTTGACCCGCCGGAGAACCACCGATGTTCGACTTCCAGGATCTGTTTCAGTGGGATAGATTCATAACACCCACGATCATCAAGACGTTCTACTGGCTCATCATGGCGGTGATCGCGCTGTTCGGGATTGCCGGAATCCTGTCGGCGCTTTCCGCGATGGCCATCAGTCCGTTCTACGGATTCGTCCTGTTATTGACCTCGATCGCCAGCGTCGTCGTAGGCGTGATCTTCGCGCGCATCGCCGCGGAATTCATCCTGATCGTCTTCCGCATCAACGAACATCTCGGCGCGATTCGCGATCAGGGGCAGATGCGGTAGGGCTTACTCTCAAGCGTCATTGCGAGCGCAGCGAAGCAATCCATGTCGCAGCAAGCATGGATTGCTTCGTCGCTTCGCTCCCTTGCGCAAACGCTTTGCGTTTGTCGCAGGCAATGACGACGGCAGGTCTCAGGTATTGAACCGGAAATGCATGACGTCGCCGTCGGCGACGACGTATTCCTTGCCTTCCAGCCGCAGCTTGCCGGCATCGCGGGCGCCGGCTTCGCCGTTCAGCGCGACGTAGTCGGGATAGGCGATCGTCTCGGCCCGGATGAAGCCCTTTTCGAAATCGGTATGGATCACGCCGGCCGCAGCGGGCGCCTTGGTGCCGCGATTGATGGTCCAGGCGCGGGCCTCCTTCGGCCCCACCGTGAAATAGGTGATGAGGTCGAGCAGTTGGTAGCCGGCGCGAATCAGGCGGTCGAGGCCGGCCTCTTCGAGGCCCAGCGTATCCAGAAACTCGGCGCGCTCCTCGCGTGATAGCGTCGCGATCTCGGATTCGATCTTGGCCGAGATCACCACCGCAACCGCGCCCTCCTTCTTCGCGTGATCGAACACCTGCCTGGAGAAGCTGTTGCCCTCCTTCGCCGAGCCTTCCTCGACGTTGCAGACGTACAGCACCGGCTTGGAGGTCAGCAGGCCCAGCATGCGGAAGGCGCGCTCTTCCTCCGGCTTGCGTTCGAGCGCCCGTGCGGGCTTGCCCTCGCGCAACAGCACCAGCGCGCGGTTGACGAGTTCGAGCTGCTCCTTGGCGTCCTTGTCGTTCCCCTTGGCCTTCTTCGCCAGATTGTCGACGCGCTTCTCGAGGCTGTCGAGGTCGGCCAGCATCAGCTCGGTTTCGATGGTCTCGATGTCAGCCAACGGCGCGATCTTGCCTTCGACATGGGTGATGTCGGAATCCTCGAAGCAGCGCACCACATGCGCCACCGCATCGACCTCGCGGATGGTGGCGAGGAACTGGTTGCCGAGGCCCTCGCCCTTCGACGCGCCGCGCACGAGGCCGGCGATATCCACGAAGGTCAGCCGCGTCGGGATGATCTGCGCCGATCCGGCGATGGCAGACAGCTTGTCGAGCCGGGGATCGGGCACAGCGACCTCGCCGACATTCGGCTCGATCGTGCAGAACGGATAGTTCGCCGCCTGCGCCGCTGCCGTCTCGGTCAGCGCGTTGAACAGCGTCGACTTGCCGACATTGGGCAGGCCGACGATACCGCATTTGAATCCCATTTCGTCCTCAACAAATTCTGTTCGTCATGGCCGGGCTCGTCCCGGCCATCCACGTCTTGCTTTGCTTCCGGCAAGGAAGACGTGGATGCCCGGCACAAGGCCAAGCATGACGCCGGGTACCTGTTTAGCATCAGCGCGAGAAATCAGCCTTGTTTCTCGCCGTCTTCCTTCTCGAAAAATCCCTTGGCCTGCAGCGCCAGGTGCACCTTGTTCTGGAACGTCGAATCATTGCCCGTCACGAGCAGGCCGGCGTTGTCCGCGATCACCTGGCACAGGGCCTCGACCCACGGCCGGTCGCTCTTGGCAAAGTCCGACAACACGTGGCTGTGCACCAGTTCCTTGATGCCGGGATGACCGATCCCGAGCCGTACCCGGCGATAGTCGTTGCCGATATGCGAGGAGATCGAGCGCAGCCCGTTATGGCCGGCAATGCCGCCGCCGACCTTGACGCGCACCTTGGCCGCCGGCAGTTCGAGTTCGTCCTGAAAGACGGTGATCTCGCCAGCGGACAGCTTGAAGAAGCTGGCAGCTTCCTGAACCGCGCGCCCGGACTCGTTCATGTAGGTAGCCGGCCGAAGCAGGACGACCTTCTCATGATCGAGGGTGCCTTCGGATGTCTCGCCCTGAAAGCGGCGGCGCCATGGTGCGAAACCATGACGCCGCGCAATTTCATCGACGGCCATGAAGCCGATGTTGTGCCGGTTGTTCGCGTATTTCGCGCCGGGGTTACCCAAGCCAACAAACAAGCGCATGGCGCGGCATCCCCGGCATCCCGCCTTGGCCTACTTCTTCTTGTCGCCACCGCCGGCAGACGCCTTCGCACCCGCCGCCGGAGCAGCACCCGCCGCAGGGGCAGCGCCCGCCGCCGGAGCAGCACCGGGAGCCGCAGCAGCGGCCGGACCGGCAGCAGCGGCAGCCGCCGCCTTCTGTTCTTCGGCGTAGCCGGACGGCGGCACGATGGTCACCAGCGTCGCGTCTTCACGCGACAGCGCCTTCACGCCGGTCGGCAGCTTGATGTCGGACAGATGCAGCGAGTAGCTGATTTCCAGCGCGCCGACATCGGCCTCGATGTACTGCGGAATGTTGTCGACCGAACATTCGAGGTCGATGGTGTGGGTGACGATGTTGACGGTGCCGCCGCGCTTGACGCCAGGGGCGGTTTCCGCGTTCACGATGTGCAAGGGAACGCTGACGCGGATGGTCGCGCCTTCGCCGAGCCGCATGAAATCGACATGCAGCGGGAAGTCACGCACCGGATCGAGATGGAAGTCGCGCGGAATCACGCGGTGCTTCTTGCCCTCGAGATTGATGTCGAAAAGCGTGGTCAGGAACCGGCCGGCCAGGATGCGCTGGCGGAGTTCCTTGTCGTCGACCGAGATGGTCACGGGGGGCTGGTTGTTGCCATAGATCACTCCGGGCACTCTCCCGGCGCGACGCTCGGCCCGGGCGGCCCCCTTGCCGCTCTTCGGACGCGAAGTCGCCTTCAACTCGTTGACGGTCGCCATCGTGCTAAGTCCTTGTTTTCCAAAAAGTTAAAGGCCGCAGCGCGGCCCGTTGACGTCTGCAGCAAGCCTCCAGGGGTGCGGGGGCTGCGGACGTGGCGGGCTTTTAGCCCCAAAGGGACGAAATGACAAGGAAATGAAGGGATTTTTTGGCGGTTCCGGCGGTGCCTTTAGCCGTCATGCCCGACCTTGGGCCGGGCATCCACGCCCTTGCCGCCGCGACGAAGGACGTGGACGGCCGGGCAAACCCGGCCATGACGAGCAGTGTCCTACCCGCCCGCGTTCGGGTTGCCAACCTCCGGCGACGGCGAAATGCCGAGCTTGGCTTCCAGCGCGGCAATTCGTGTCTTCAGGGCCTCATTCTCCTCCCGCGCCAGGCGGGCCATGTCCTTGACCGCGTCGAACTCCTCGCGCTTGACGAGGTCGAGGTCGCGCAGGATACGCTCGGCCTGGTTGCGAACGACCGTATCGACCTCGCGCTTGACGCCCTGGGCGGCGCCGGCGGCGTCGTTCATCAAACGGCCAATCTCGTCGAAAAACCGATTGCTGGTCTGGGTCATCTGGAACGCTCCGGTCGCTGCAAATTGATCGTCACCGGCAAGACAATGGCGATCCCGGAGGCAAGGTTCAAGGGCGCCGTTCAGGCCCAACATAGCGCCCGTTCGCCTTGTCATGCTCCGGTTTCCTTGCAATCGTATCGAGCGCCCAATCGGAAACCAGAATCGCAAAGCAAGAAGAAAAGCCCATGATCGACCAGCAGATCGATATCGCGACCAAGGACGGCAAGACCACCACCTTCATCACCCATCCCGAACGCGGCGGGCCCTTTCCGGTCATCATCTTCTACATGGACGCGCCGGCGATCCGCGAGGAACTGCGCGACATGGCGCGTCGGCTCGGCACCTCGGGCTACTATGTGATGCTGCCGAATATGTACTACCGCTCCGGCGTCATGGAACTCGGCCCGATCCCGCCGGACGCGGAAGCACCCGAACGCAAGCGGATGTTCGAATTCATGAACTCCATCAACATTCCGATGGTGATGGAAGACACCAAGGCGCTGCTCGCTTACGCCGAGACCCAACCCGCCGCGAACACGAAGATCGTCGGCACCGTCGGCTATTGCATGAGCGGCCGCTACGCGGTCAACGCGGCGACTCACTTCCCGGATCGTGTGAAGGCGGCGGCCTCGATCTACGGCACGCACCTTGCGACCGACCAGTCCGACAGCCCGCATCTTGCCGCGGCGAAGACGAGGGCTGAACTCTATTTCGCCTGCGCCGAGACCGATATCTACGCGCCGCAGGAGATCATCGACAAGGTGACGGCGGCCATGAAGGGCTCGAAGAACGAGGTCGAGGTCTATCCCGGCACGCATCACGGCTTCGCCTTCCCCAAGCGGCCGGTCTACGACCGCGACGCCGCCGAACGGCACTGGGAGCGGCTGCTGGCGCTCTATCGCCGCAACCTGATGCCGTAGTAGACATCACGCACGATGCCCTTTCTGACCATCGACTTTCCGGTATTCGATCCGATCGCCATCTCGATCGGGCCGATCGCGATCCGCTGGTATGCGTTGGCCTATATCGGCGGCATCGTGCTCGGGTGGATCTACGCGCGCTCGCTGGTCAAGAAGGAACGGTTGTGGGGCGGGCCGGCGCCGATCACGCTGGTGCAGCTCGATGACTTCATCCTGTGGGTCACCATCGGCATCATTGTCGGTGGCCGCACCGGTTATGTGCTGTTCTACAA
>JAFAGM010000065.1 GCA_023422775.1 Pseudomonadota bacterium | reverse complement strand
CGGCATCCGTATAATCGTAGGCGAGCGCTTCCTCGACGCTTGGCAGCGGCAGGTACTGGCCGCGATCGCGGCGCAAGCGATTGAGGTCCATCGAGGCAGCGAGTTGCTCGGCTTCCACATCGGTTTCGGCGGCGACCGCCGCGACCGCGAGGATGCCGTGCGGCGTCTGGCGCCAGGCGGACGGCTTGAAGTGGCTGCGGTAGTTCGTCATCGCCGCGATCGCGTCATAGGACGCAAAGTGATGCGCGAAGGCGAAGCCCATGCCGACCTGGGCTGCGAGCTCCGAACTGTAGTCGGATGAGCCGAGCAGCCAGATCGGCGGCAGCGGCGTGTCGTCGGGCATCGCCACCACATTGTTGTAGGGATGGCCGGCCGGGAAACCGCGGGTCTCCCACAACACCAGTTCACTCAGCCGTTCGAGAAAATCGTCGCCCTCGCGGCGATCGAGCCGGCTGCGCAGCGCGTGGGCGGTCGCGCCATCGGTGCCGGGCGCGCGGCCGAGGCCGAGATCGATCCGGCCGGGAAACAGCGCCTCCAGCATCTTGAAGCGCTCGGCCACGACCAGCGGCGCGTGGTTGGGCAGCATCACGCCGCCGGAGCCGCCGCGAATATTTTTTGTCACCGCCGCGATCTGCCCGATCATCAGATCGGGCGCCGGGCTCGCCACCGAGGCGAGGTTATGGTGCTCGGCAAGCCAGTAGCGGACATAGCCGAGAGCATCGACATGCTGCGCCAGATCGATGCTGTTGCGCAGCGCTGCGGCGGGTTTTGTGCCTGTGGTGACGACGGAGAGATCGAGGACTGAAAGCGGGATCATCGCGCTAAGCTAGTGCGGCAAGCGAAGGCGACAAAGGTCCGGCTGGCGCAGATCAGGCACGCGCTTGTGGAGAAAGCCTTGGCCAACGCGCTTACGTAGGATGGGATGAAATGTATCAAATTCGTTACAATGTGATGCTGCCCACACGTAATCGACCTTTGACAAGCCATCAACATCACTTTACCTATCTGATAAATAAAAGTTTTATTTCTATTGGATTGACCCACCAAATTCCTATTTTCGCGATGATATATGAACTTTTGAATGCATATTGGGCTATTTCCCACGGCAGATGGGCTGTTTAGGACGCTGCCTTTGGCCTATTTTAGCTGATGGCCGCCAGGCCTGATGTCCGCCCATTGGAGCCCTGTGAGCCATGACCGAGGTTACGCCTTCCGCTTTCGACGGCCCGCGCGCGCTCCATTCGCCGAAGATTTCCTTCGAGTTCTTCCCACCCAAGACCGAGGAGATGGAGCGGAGCCTGTGGGGGACTATCAACCGGCTGGCGCCGCTCGCGCCCAATTTCGTTTCGGTGACCTATGGCGCCGGCGGATCGACCCGGGAGCGCACCCATTCGACCATCGCCCGCATCCTGAAGGAGACCGACCTGGTTCCGGCCGCGCACCTGACCTGCGTCGGTGCGCCGAAGGGCGAGATCGACGACGTGGTGGCGCGCTATCACGAGGTCGGCGTCCGCCATATCGTCGCGCTGCGCGGTGACCCCACCACCGGCATCGGCACCGCCTATCGCGCCCATCCCGACGGTTATCAGAGTTCGCCCGATCTGATCGAAGGCATCAAGAAGCGCTATCCCGATATCGAAATCTCGGTTTCGGCCTATCCGGAGAAGCATCCCGAGAGCCCGACAATCGATGCCGATATCGACACGCTGCAAGCCAAGGTCGATGCCGGCGCGGCGCGGGCCATCACGCAGGTGTTCTTCGATAACGATCTCTACTTCCGTTACCTCGACCGCGTCCGCGCGCGCGGCATCGATATCCCGGTCGTGCCCGGCATCATGCCGATGCACAATTTCAAGCAGGCGCGCGGCTTCGTGACCCGTGCGGGCACGTCAGTCCCGAACTGGCTCGCAGACAAGTTCGAAGGCCTCGACGACGACGCCGAGACCCGCAAGCTCGTCGCCGCCACCGTCGTCGCCGGCCAGGTGCAGAAGCTCGCCAAGCACGGGGTCGATACCTTTCACTTCTACACCATGAACCGCGCGGACCTCGTGTTCGCGATCAGCCATCTGCTGGGCATACGTCCCAATGGCGCAAAGAAAGCCGCCTGATCCAATGACCGTTTCGATTTCGCCCAAGGTGTCGCCCAAGCGAACCGCCCTGCTCGCCGCCGCCCGCGAACGCATCCTGGTGCTCGACGGCGCCATGGGCACGATGATTCAGGGTCTGCAGTTCGACGAGGCCGCGTTTCGTGGCGCGCGTTTTGCCGACTTTCATCGTGATGTCCGCGGCAACAACGACCTGCTGATCCTGACCCAGCCGAAAGCGATCGAGGACATCCACGCCGCATACTTGCGCGCCGGCGCCGACATCGTCGCGACCAACACGTTTTCCTCGACCTCGATCGCGCAGGCCGACTACGACATGTCGGACCTCGCCTACGAGCTGAACCGGGACGGCGCAAAGCTCGCCCGCGCCGCCGCCGAGCGCGTCAGCGCCGAGGACGGCAAGCCGCGTTTCGTCGCGGGCGCGCTGGGCCCGACCAACCGCACCGCCTCGATCTCGCCTGACGTTTCCAACCCCGGCTACCGCGCCGTGACCTTCGACGATCTGCGCAAGGCCTATGGCGAACAGGTCAACGGCCTGCTCGACGGCGGCGCCGACCTGCTGCTGGTCGAAACCATCTTCGATACGCTGAACGCCAAGGCGGCACTCTATGCGATTTCGGAGATTGCCGAAGCGCGCGGCATCGACGTGCCCGTGATGATCTCAGGCACCATCACCGACAAGTCCGGCCGCCTGCTGTCCGGGCAATTGCCGGAAGCGTTCTGGAATTCGGTACGGCACGCCAGGCCGATCAGCATCGGCTTCAACTGCGCGCTCGGCGCCGAAGATTTGCGCGCCCACATCGCCGATATCGGCCGCGTTGCCGACACGCTGGTTTGCGCCTATCCGAACGCCGGACTGCCCAACGAGTTCGGCCAATACGATGAGAGCCCGGAATACATGGCCCGCCTGATCGGCGAGTTCGCCGAGGCCGGCCTGGTCAACATCGTCGGCGGTTGCTGCGGCACCACGCCGGACCATATTGCGGCGATTGCCGCTGCTGTCGCCCCGCACAAGCCGCGCGCCATTCCCGTGATCGAACCACGGCTGCGGCTGTCGGGCCTCGAGCCGTTCGAACTGACGCCCGCGATCCGGTTCGTGAACGTCGGCGAGCGCACCAACGTCACGGGCTCCGCGAGATTCCGCAAGCTGATCACCGCGGGCGACTACACCGCGGCGCTGCAGGTGGCGCGCGACCAGGTCGAGAACGGCGCCCAGATCATCGACGTCAACATGGACGAGGGCCTGCTGGATTCGGAAGCCGCGATGGTGACCTTCCTCAACCTCGTCGCCGCCGAGCCAGACATCGCCCGCGTGCCTGTCATGGTGGATTCGTCGAAGTTCAACGTGATCGAGGCCGGCCTGAAATGCGTTCAGGGCAAGCCTGTGGTGAATTCGATCTCGATGAAGGAAGGCGTGGAAAAATTCATCCACGAGGCCCGCATCGCGCGACGCCACGGCGCGGCCGTCGTGGTGATGGCGTTCGACGAGGTCGGACAGGCCGATACGTTTGCGCGCAAGACCGAGATCTGTAAGCGCGCCTATGACATTCTCGTCAACGACGTCGGCTTTCCGCCCGAGGATATCATCTTCGACCCGAACATCTTTGCGATCGCGACCGGGCTGGAAGAGCACAACAATTACGGCGTCGACTTCATCGAGGCGACGCGCTGGATCCGCCAGAACCTGCCGGGCGCGCATATTTCCGGCGGCGTCTCCAACCTGTCGTTCTCGTTCCGCGGCAACGAGCCGGTGCGCGAGGCCATGCATTCGGTGTTCCTGTATCACGCCATCAAGGCCGGCATGGACATGGGCATCGTCAATGCCGGGCAGATGATCGTCTATGACGACATCGACCCCGAGCTCCGCCAGACTTGCGAGGATGTCATCCTCAACCGCGATCCGGGCGCGTCCGAGCGGCTGCTAGCGCTCGCCGAAAAGTTCCGCGGCAAGGAGAAGCAGGCCAAGGAGCAGGATCTCGCCTGGCGCGAATGGCCGGTAGAGAAGCGGCTGTCCCACGCGCTGGTGCACGGCATCACCGAATTCATTGAAGAGGATACAGAGGCCGCGCGTAAAACGGTCGAGCGGCCGCTGAACGTGATCGAAGGCCCGCTGATGGCCGGCATGAACATCGTCGGCGACCTCTTCGGCGACGGAAAGATGTTCCTTCCCCAGGTGGTGAAGTCCGCCCGCGTGATGAAGCAGGCGGTGGCCTATCTGATGCCGTTCATGGAAGAGGAGAAGGCGCGCAACCTCGCCAACGGCGTCACCGGCGACGGCCGCAACGCCGCCGGCAAGATCGTGCTCGCCACCGTCAAGGGCGACGTCCACGACATCGGCAAGAACATCGTCGGCATCGTACTGCAATGTAACAATTTCGAGGTGATCGACCTCGGCGTCATGGTGCCGGCCAACAAGATCATCGAGACCGCGAAAGCCGAGGGCGCCGACATCATCGGGCTGTCCGGCCTGATCACGCCCTCGCTCGACGAGATGAGTTTTCTCGCCGGCGAGATGGAGCGGCAGGGCATGAACATGCCGCTCTTGATCGGCGGCGCCACGACGAGCCGCGTCCACACCGCTGTGAAGATCGACCCGAATTACAAGGGCGGGCCGGTCGTGCACGTCAACGACGCCAGCCGCGCGGTCGGCGTCGCATCGTCGCTGCTATCGCCCGACAAGCGCGAGGCCTATGCGGCCGACATCCGCGCCGAATACGCCAAAATCTCCGCGGCGCATTTCCGCGCGCAGGCCGACAAGAAGCGGCTGAAGCTTTCGGACGCCCGCGCCAACGCGGTCAAGGCCGACTTTGTGAAGACGCCGCCGAAAAAACCTTCCTTCCTCGGCCTCAGGAGCTTCGACGCCTACGATCTTGCGGAACTCGCCGAATACATCGACTGGACGCCGTTCTTCCAGACCTGGGAACTGACCGGGCGCTTCCCGGCTATCCTCGATGATCCCAAGATCGGCGAGGTCGCCCGCTCGCTCTATGACGACGCGCGCAAGATGCTCGACCGCATCATCAAGGAGAAGTGGTTCACGGCGCGCGCCACCGTCGGCTTCTGGCCGGCGAATGCCGAGGGCGACGATATCGCCGTGTATGCCGACGATACGCGAAGGAAGGAAGTTGCAACCTTCCATACGCTGCGCCAGCAACTGGAGAAGCGGGAGGGCCGCTTCAACGCCGCGCTGTCGGATTTCATCGCGCCCGCATCCTCGGGCGTGCCTGACTATATCGGCGGCTTCGTGGTCACGGCGGGAATCGGCGAAGACGCGGTCGCCGACCGCTTCAAGAACGCCAATGACGACTACTCCTCGATCCTGTGCAAGGCGCTGGCCGATCGGCTTGCGGAAGCCTTTGCCGAGCGGATGCATCAGCGTGTCCGCAAGGAGTTCTGGGGCTACGCGCCGGACGAGGCGCTGACCTCCGATCAGTTGATCCTCGAGCAATATGCCGGCATCCGCCCGGCCCCCGGCTATCCCGCGCAGCCCGACCACACCGAGAAGGCGACGCTGTTCCGCCTGCTGGTTGCGGAGAACACCGCCGGCGTGAAGCTGACCGAGAGCTTTGCAATGTGGCCGGGTTCGTCGGTGTCAGGGCTCTATTTCTCCCATCCCGAAAGCTACTATTTCGGCGTCGGCAAGATCGAGCGTGACCAGGTCGAGGACTATGCCGCGCGCAAGGGCATGAGCGCCAGCGAGATCGAACGCTGGCTGGCGCCGGTGCTGAATTACATTCCCTCGAAGGAGCCGGCGCCGATGGCTGCCGTTCCCGCCAATGACGTCGCCTCGCATCCGCCCGGATGCACCTGCGCCGTGCATCTGGCCTGGCGGAAGAAGGCCGTCGGGGCCTGATATCCGCTTCCTTCCCTTCTCCGCTTGTGGGAGAAGGGAAGAGAATGCGGAGCGCTCCATGAGATTCTTCTCCTTCTGGCGATCGCTGGCGAGTTTTCGCGTACGGATCGCGCTCAATCTGAAGAATGTCCCTGTCGACGTCGTGTTCGTCGATATCGACGCCAACGCTCATCGCGACGCCGAATACCGCAAGATCAATCCGCAGATGGCGCTGCCGGCGCTGGTTGAGGACGACGGCACCACGCTGTTTCAGTCGCTGGCGATCCTCGAATATCTCGACGAGAAATATCGGGCCCCGCCCCTGCTGCCGCCGGATCCGGCCGGCCGCGCCCGCGTGCGTGCGCTGGCGCTGATGGTGGCCTGCGAGGGCCATCCGCTGCTGACGCCGCGGGTGCGGCGCTATCTCGACCACGAACTCAACCTGCGCGACACGCAGCAGGCGGCATGGCGGCGGCACTGGACGGTGGAGACTCTGGCCGCGCTGGAGGGACACCTTGCCGGCCACAAGGCGACAGGCAGCTTCTGCCATGGCGACGCGCCGACACTGGCCGATATCTGCATGGTCGGCCACGTTACCGCAGCCGTCACGCAACAGATCGATCTTTCGACCTGGCCTGCCGTGAAGCGCATCTACGAAACCGCGATGGCCTTGCCGGAATTCGCCCGCGCGCATCCGCTGCAACAGCCGGACACGCCGGAGGCGATGCGGCCGAAGGCGTGAGGCCGGCCTGACAAAAATCGCAAAACAACCCCATGCAAAGTAGGATTAGGTCCGGTTCGGCCCCATGCAAACCAATCACTCCTTCGGCGGCGCCAGCGGCTGCACGATTTCCTGGAACGGCGGCAGGGCTTCGCAGCGTTCGGCGTGCGCCTTCAGCGCAGGATAGCGCGCATCGAACAGCGGCGGATGCGCCTCGCCGACGAAACGCAGCACGCAGGCGACCACGATATCGGCGTGGCCGATGCTTTCGCCGAACCAGTACGGCGTCTTGACATCCGCACGCTCCTTTTCCAGCAGTTCGAGCACACCCGCGATCTGCGACCGGCAGCGCTCGACCCAGAGATCGAGTTGCTTGTCCTTCCGCAGCACGCGCTCGTACAGCAGGCTGACGGCCTTGTCGCCAAGACCCATCGCGAACGCGCAAATCCGCAGATGCCGCCGCCTGACGTCGCCGCTGCGCGCGATCAGCGCCTTGTCGGGGCCGACGCGATCGTCGAGATAATCCAGCATCATCGCGCTCTCGATCAGCGCCTCGCCATCGTCGAGCACCAGCGTCGGTACCCGCCGCAGCGGATTGTACGGCGCGATCTTGTCGGCATCGCCGAAAGTCGACCACGGCCTGTGTTCGAAGGCGATGCCATAGAGCCGCATGGCGATGGCGACGCGGCGGACAAAGGGGGAGTCGTATTGGCCGATCAGGAACATGGTCGATGCGCTCTCAGCTCGTCATGGCCGGGCTTGACCCGGCCCTCCACGTCTTACTTGCTATCGTTTCGTCGGTAAACGTGGATGGCCGGGACAAGCTCGGCCATGACAGGTGGGGCTACCCCTCCCCCTCGTCGCTCGTCAGCACACCCTTCACCGCCCTCGCCCATCCGGCCAGCTTCCGCTCGCGCGTCGCCGCGCTCATCGCCGGCCTGAAGCGGTGTTCGAGCCGCCAGTTGTCGGCGAATTTGGCGGGCTCGGGATAGACGCCGGCCTGAAGCCCTGCGAGATAGGCGGCGCCGAGTGCAGTGGTTTCCTGGATCATCGGGCGATCGACCGGGGCGTCGAGCAAATCTGCGAGCCGCTGCATGGTCCAGTCGGATGCGGTCATGCCGCCGTCGACGCGGAGCACGATGTTGGCGGCGTTGGCATCCGGCCAGTCGGCGCGCATCGCTGCCCACAAGTCGAACGTCTGGTAGCAGACGCTCTCCAGCGCGGCGTGCGCCAGTTCGGCGGGGCCGGTGTTGCGGGTGAGACCGAACAGCGCGCCGCGCACGCGCGGATTCCAGTAGGGCGCGCCGAGGCCGACGAAGGCCGGCACCAGGTAGACGCTCTGCATGGAATCGGATTTGTCGGCGAGCGGGCCGGTCTCGGACGCCTGCTTGATGATGCCGAGCCCGTCACGCAGCCATTGCACGGCGCTGCCTGCCACGAAGATCGAGCCCTCCAGCGCGTAGGTGCGTTTTCCCTTGAGCTGATAGGCAATCGTCGTGAGCAGCTTGTTCTTCGAGGCCACCGGCGTCGCGCCGGTGTTGAGCAGGGCAAAGCAGCCGGTGCCGTAGGTCGACTTGATCATGCCGGGCTCGAAGCAGGCCTGGCCGATCGTCGCGGCCTGCTGGTCGCCGGCGATGCCGGATATGGCGATCGCGCCGCCGAACAGGCTCTCGTCGCTGTCGCCGAACTTGGCGGAGGAGTCCTTGACCTCGGGGAGCATCGAACGCGGAACGCGCAACAGCTTCAGGAGATCGTCGTCCCACGCGCCGGTGTGGATGTTGAACAGCAGCGTGCGCGAAGCGTTGGTGGCGTCGGTCGCGTGCACACGGCCAGCGGTCAGCCGCCACAGCAGGTAGCAATCGACGGTGCCGAACATCAGTTCGCCGCGGTCGGCGCGTTCGCGCGCGCCCGGCACGTGGTCGAGAATCCAGGCCACTTTCGTGCCGGAGAAATAGGGATCGATGATCAACCCTGTTTTGGCCGAAATTGCGGGCTCGTGGCCTTCGCTCTTTAGCTTGGCGCAGATATCGGCGGTGCGGCGGTCCTGCCAGACGATGGCGCGGTGCACGGCCTTGCCTGTCGCGCGGTCCCACACCACGGTGGTCTCGCGCTGATTGGTGATCCCGATCGCGGCGATGTCCTTTGCGCTCAGGCCCGCTCTTTCCAGCGCCTCACGGCAGACCGCGACGGTGGAGGTCCAGATATCCTCCGGTTCATGTTCCACCCAACCCGACGCCGGAAAATGCTGCTGGAATTCCTGCTGTGCCGTCGCGGCAATGGAGATATCGCTACGGAACACGATGGCGCGCGACGACGTGGTGCCCTGATCGATGGCCAGTACGAATGACATGGCGGTTTTCCTGGCATTGCTTCCCGGAAGGAATGTGGCTGCGCCAGAGGCAATCCGATTGGGAGGCGAAGGTCAATATCTCCCCGTCGTCCCGGCCTTGAGCCGGGACCCATACGCCGCGGCCTCTCCATCTTGCGCTGGGGCCAATTGCTTCTCACCAACTGGCGACGGTGGTTATGGGTCCCGGCTCAAGGCCGGGACGACAGGCGGATAGAGAAAGCTACGTCGCCGCGGTCGTCACGCCGCCGTCGACCACGATGGTCTGGCCGGTCATGAAGGTCGAGGCGTCGGAGGCGAGGTAGGCTACTGCGCCTGCGATTTCTTCCGGCTCGCCGATGCGGCGCAGCGGCGAGCTTGCTGTGCGGCGCTTGAGGTTGTCCGGATCTTCCCACAACGCGCGAGCGAAATCGGTCTTGACCAGGCCGGGCGCCACGCAGTTGACGCGGACGCCCTTCGGGCCCCATTCGCCGGCCAGGCTGCGGCACAGCGCGAAATCCGCGGCTTTCGAAATGCCGTAGGCGCCGATCACGGTGGAGCCGCGCAGGCCGCCGATCGAAGAGATGATCACCACCGAGCCGTTGCCGCGCTCGGCCATCTGCGGGATCGCCAGCGCGCAGAGCCAGATGTTGCTCTTGACGTTACTGCCCATGATCTTGTCGAAGGCCTCGTCCTTGATGTCGAGCAGCGGGCCGTAATACGGGTTGACCGCGGCGTTGCAGACGAGGATGTCGACCTTGCCGTAATGCTTCGTGGTGCCTGATATCAGCGCCTCGACTTCCTCGCGGCGCGAGATGTTGCAGGGAATGACGTGGGCGTCGCCGCCGGCCTTCCTGATGCCCTCGGCGACTTCATGACAGGCATCCGCCTTGCGGCTGGAGATCACGACCTTGGCGCCGAGCTTTGCCAGCAGCTCGGCGGAAGAGCGGCCGATGCCGCGGCTGGAGCCGGTGATGACGGCGACTTTTCCGGTGAGATCGAACGGGGTGTTTTTCATTGTTGTTTATTCCCTGATTTCTCCCCGTCATTGCGAGGAGCGTAGCGACGAAGCAATCCATCTATTCCCGCGCGGGGCTATGGATTGCTTCGCTGCGCTCGCAATGACGGAGAGCGTGCGGCTTACACCAGCCCGCCCGCGTCGGTGACGCGGCGGAGGTGGTAGTCGGTGTCGCCAAAAGTGTTCTCGATCATGGTCAGCCGCTTGAAGTAGTGGCCGATCTTGGCTTCCTGGGTCATGCCGATGCCGCCGTGGAGCTGGATCGACTGCTGGCCGATGAACTTGCCGGACTTGCCGATCTGAACCTTGGCGGCGGCCACAGCGGTGGCGCGGTCGGTGGCGCTCTCGAAATCGGCCGCCATGGTCGCGAACATCGACATGCTGCGGGCCTGTTCGAGCGCCACGAACATGTCGGCGGCGCGGTGCTGCAGGGTCTGGAACGTGCCGATCGCAACCCCGAACTGCTTGCGGGTCTTGAGATACTCGACCGTGGTCTTAAGCGATTCGTCCATCGCGCCGACCGCCTCAGCGCACATCGCGGTGCGGGCTTCGTCTACCACGCGCTCGATCAGCGGCAGACCGTTCTCGGGATCGCCGATCGCCGCACTCCCGTCGACCTCGACGCCGGTCAGCGTGATGTCGGCGGCGTGCAGCCCGTCCTGGGTCGGATAGCCCTTGCGGGTGACGCCCTTGGCGTTGGCCGGCACCAGGAACACGCCGATGCCGCTCTTGTCGCGCTGCGCGCCCTTGGTGCGCGCGGTCACGATCAGGGTGTCGGCATTCTCGCCGTTCAGCGCGACGAACTTCTCGCCGTCGATGATCCAGCCCGCGCCCTTCTTCTTGGCGGTGGTGGAGACATCGGCGAGATCGTAGCGCGAGTTCTTCTCGAGCTGCGCGAAGGCAAAGGTCTTGCTGCCGTCGATGATGCCGGGAATATGCGCCGCCTTCTGCTCGGCCGAGCCGCCGTGGCGCAGGAAGCCGCCGCCGATCACCACCGTTGCCAGATAGGGCTCCAGCACCAGCGCCTTGCCGAGCGCTTCCATGACGATCATGGTTTCAACCGCGCCGGCGCCGATGCCGCCATCGGCTTCCGCGAACGGCAGGCCCAGCAGGCCCTGCTCGGCGAGCTTGTTCCAGACGGCCTTGCTCCAGCCGCCCTTTTCCTTCTGGTACTTCTTGCGCGCATCGAAATCGTAGGAATCGGTCAACAGACCGTCGATGCTTTCCTTGAGAAGGCGCTGCTCCTCGGACAGATCAAAATCCATGTTCGTTACTCTCTCCGGCTAACCAAATTTCTCCGTCATGCCCGGGCTTGTCCCGGGCATCCACGTCTTGCTTCCTTTGCGTCAAGACGTGGATGGCCGGGTCAAGCCCGGCCATGACGATGGTGCGTGCGGCCGCGTCACTGCGGGCACTAAAGCCCCAGCACCGCCTTGGTGATGATGTTGCGCTGGATCTCGTTCGAGCCGCCGTAGATCGAGACCTTGCGGTTGTTGAAGTAGCTCGGCGCGATCTGGGCGGTCCAGTCCATGGTCTCGTTGGAGCCGTCGTCGCCATGCTCGTCGTAGGGCGCGGCGAACGGGCCGATCACTTCCATCAGGAGTTCGGTGGTGGTCTGCTGGATTTCCGAGCCCTTGATCTTCAGCACCGAGGAGGCCGGATTGGGCTTGCCCTTGCCGTGCTTGCCCTCGTCGGCGACGACGCGAAGCTGCGTGAGTTCGAGCGCCTTCAGCTCGATCTCGCAGGCCGCGAGCTTTTCGCGGAAACCCTGGTCCTGGATGATCGGCTTGCCGTTGGACTCGACCTTGGAGGCGAGATCCTTGATGCGGCGGAGCCGCTCCTTGGAGACGCCGACGCGGGCAATGCCGGTGCGCTCATTGCCGAGCAGGAATTTTGCGTAATCCCAGCCCTTGTTCTCCTCGCCGATCAGGTTCTCGACCGGTACCTCGACGTCGTCGAAGAACACCTCGTTGACCTCGCGGCCGCCGTCGATGGTCTCGATCGGACGCACGGTGACGCCCTTCGACTTCATGCTGAACACGATGAAGGAGATACCCATCTGCTTCTTCGCATTGTTGTCGGTGCGGCACAGGCAGAAGATCATGTCGGCGTGCTGCGCCAGCGTGGTCCAGGTCTTCTGACCGTTGATGATGTACTTGTCGCCCTTGCGCTCGGCCTTGGTCTTGAGCGAGGCGAGGTCCGATCCGGAACCCGGCTCGGAGAAGCCCTGGCACCACCAGTCGTCGACATTGGCGATGCGCGGCAGGTACTGCTTCTTCTGCTTCTCGTTGCCGAAGGTGTAGATGACCGGACCGACCATGCTGACGCCGAAGGCGAGCGGCGCCGGTGCCGGATGCATCTGCAGCTCTTCGTTGAAGATGTAGTGCTGCACCGAGGTCCAGCCGGTGCCGCCATATTCCTTCGGCCAGTGCGAAACGCCCCAACCCTTCTTGTTCAGGATGCGCCACCAGGCGATCATCTCGTCCTTGGAGAGGTGGCGCCCCTCGACCATCTTGCGCCGCGTTTCCGGCGGCACGTTGTCCCGGAAGAAGGCCCGCACCTCCTCACGAAACGCCATTTCTTCCTTGCTGAAAGCGAGATCCATCGGACCCTCCTTGTGAACGGATTGGATTCTTAACGCGAACTCTTATCTCTCGTCGTCCCTGCGAACGCAGGGACGACGATGGAGGTCATGTCCGGCCTCCTGTTGCGAGTTTCTGTGAAGCGCCCTGCGGCGGTGATTGCTGCTGACGAAGTTCGTGGCGCGAGAGCTTGCCGACCGGGGTGCGCGGCAGCTCATCGACGAAATCGAGCGCGGCGGGCAGTTCGTGCTTGCCGAGCTTGCCGGCGAGGAAGGCGCGCAAGTCCTCCAGCGTGAACGCGTTTGCGCCGTCGCGCAGCTTGATGAAGGCCTTGGCCGCCTCGCCGCGGTAATCGTCGGGGATTCCGATCACGATCACCTCGTGCACGGAAGGATGGGTGTAGATCGCCTGCTCGATCATCTGCGGATAGACGTTGAAGCCGCCGGAGATGATCATGTCCTTCTTGCGGTCGACCAGGTAGAAATAGCCGTCGGCGTCCATGTAGCCGATGTCGCCGGTGAGGAAGCGGTCGCCGACAAAGGCTTCCGCGGTTTCCTGCGGCCGGTTCCAGTATCCTTTTGTGACGTTCGGACCGCGGATTCTGATCTCGCCGACCTCGCCGACCGGCATTAGCCTGGTCGAATCCTCCAGCGAAACCACGTCCATCTCGATGCCCGGCAGCATCAGGCCGATCGAGCCGGGCTTGTCCGGGCCTTCCTTGGGATGGGCGGTGCCGGGCGAGCAGGTCTCGGTCATGCCCCAGCCGCTCTTCAGCTTCATGCCGACCCGGCGCTCCAGGATGCGTGCGACCTCGACCGGCAGCGGCGCGCCGCCGGAGCCGACGCTGACCAGCGAGGACAGATCGCGCTTGTCCAGGTCCGGCAAGGCGGCAATCGCGATCCACATCGTCGGCACGCCGGGAAACGCCGTGGCGCGCTTGAGCTCGATATCGCGCATAACGGCATCTACGTCGAAGCGCTGGTGCAGCGAGATCAGATTGCCGCGACGGATCGACGACAGCAGCACCACCGTCAGCGCATAGATATGGAACAGCGGCAGCACGCAGATCACGCGCTCGATCGCATTACGTTCGAGCCGCGCCGGCTTGCCCCAGACATCGTAGACCGAGACCGCCGACGTCAGATTGCCGTGACTCAGCATCGCGCCCTTGGGCAATCCGGTGGTGCCGCCGGTATATTGCAGCAGGGCTGTGTCGTCGGCCGATATCGCCGGCCATTGCACAGGCTTCGCCGCGCCGTCGATGAACTGCCTGTGGGTGATGATGGCGGGATTGTCGGGCAGCGCCGCTTGCTGTGTGCCGGCCTTGCCCCAATCATCGTCCTCGCAAACGATCAGGCGATCGAGCAGGCCCTTGTCGAGAAACTTCAGCGCGGTCGGCAGCAGCGCCGAAAGGTTGGAGGTGACGAGCACGCGCGCGCCGGAGTCCGACAGCTTGTGCGACAACGCGATCTCGCCGTCGAGCGGCGACAGGTGCACGATTCGGGCGCCCGCTTTCAGCGCGCCGAAGAAATTGATCGGATGATCGGGCGAATTGCCGAGGAACAGCGCGACCGAATGGTCCTTGCCGTAGCCGGCGCGCAGGAAGGCGCTGGCGACAATCTCGACCTTTTCCTCCAGTTCGCTGTAGCTGATCGGCCGATCGCGAAACTCGAGCGCCGGCCGTGACCCGTAATCGGCTGCCGCCTGCGACAGCAAATCCGGCAGCGTTCCGCGCGGGATCGGATCATCCCAGCGGACGCCTCGCGGATAGAACTGTTCGCCGGGGTGGGTCATTCGCGCCTTCAGAAGAAAAACCCGTCATTCCGGGGCGCTCGCGACCAGCGAGCGAACCCGGAATCTCGAGGTTCCGGGTTCGCGCTGCGCGCGCCCCGGAACGACGTGGAGAGAGCGTATCCGCCCATCAAGCCGCCTTCGAAGCCGCAGCGAGCGACGCAAAGGTCTTGCCTTCCGCGGCGAGACGCTTGAGCAGCGGCGCCGGTTCGAGCGAGGGATCGTTGGTCTCCTTGGCGTAATACGACAGACGGTCGGCAATGTGCTTCAGCCCGACCTGGTCGGCGTAGAACATCGGGCCGCCGCGGTAGATCGGCCAGCCATAGCCGTAGAGCCAGATCACGTCGATGTCGCTTGGACGCGCCGCGATCTTCTCTTCGAGGATCCGCGCGCCTTCGTTGATCATCGGGTACATCATGCGCTCGAGGATCTCGTCGTCGCTGACGACGCGCTTCTTGCGGCCGAGGCGCTGCAGCGTTTCGTCGATCAGCTTCTCGACTTCCGGATCGGGCAGCGCGGCGCGCGAGCCGCCCTCATACTTGTAGTAGCCCTTGCCGGTCTTCTGGCCGAAGCGCCCGGCCTCGCACAGCGCGTCGGCGATTTCCGACTTGATGCCGCGGTCCTTGCGCGAGCGCCAGCCGATATCGAGGCCGGCAAGATCGCTCATCGCGAACGGGCCCATCGGCATGCCGAACTTCGTCACCACGGCATCGACCTGCTGCGGCAGCGCACCCTCGAACAGCAGCTTTTCCGACTGCTTGCCGCGCTGCGCCAGCATGCGGTTGCCGACGAAGCCGTCGCAGACACCGACCACGGCCGGCACCTTGGCGATCTTGCGCGCGATCGAAACCGCCGTCATCAGCGCATCCGGCGCGGTCTTGTCGGCGCGCACGATCTCGCACAGCTTCATCACGTTGGCCGGCGAGAAGAAGTGCATGCCGAGCACGTCCTGCGGACGCTTGGTGACCTTCGCAATCTCATCGATGTTGAGATAGGAGGTGTTGGAAGCGAGCACCGCGCCCGGCTTGGCGTGCTTGTCGAGAGCCTCGAACACTTCCTTCTTGACCGCCATGGTCTCGAACACGGCTTCGATCACCAAGTCAGCGTCCTTGACGTTCTCCAGGCCGACCTTGCCGTCGATCAGGCCCATGCGCCTGGCCGGCGCATCGGCGGGGATGCCGCCGCGAGCGGCCGTGTTCTCGTAGTTCTTCTGCATCACGCCCATGCCGCGCTTGAGCTGCTCCTCGCCGGTCTCGATCAGCGTGACCGGGATGCCGGCGTTGGCAAAGGACATCGCAATGCCGCCGCCCATGGTGCCGGCGCCGATGATGGCGACGCGCTCGACCTTGCGCGGCTTGGTGCCCTCGGGCACGCCGGCGACCTTGGCGGCTTCGCGCTCGGAGAAGAAGGCATAGCGCTGCGCCTTCGACTGGTCACTCGACACCAGCTTCAGGAATCCCTCGCGCTCCTTCTTCAGCCCCTCGTCGAACGGCAGGTCGATGGCGGCGCCGACCGCATCGGCCGCGGCAAACGGCGCTTCCAGCCCGCGGGCCTTCTTGGTGAGGGCTGCGACCGCATTGGTGAAGATGGAACGATCGGCCCTGGCGGCCGCGAGCTTGCTGTCGTCATCGCGCAGCTTGCGCAAGGGGCGCTTCTCCGCCAGCAACTTGCGGGCGAAGGCCTCGCCGCCCGAGGCCGGACCTTCGACGATCTCCTCGATCAGCCCGTTCTTGAGCGCATCCGCCGCACTGATCGGATCGCCGCCGACGATCATCTTGACCGCGAGTTCGGGACCGACCGCGCGCGGCAGCCGCTGCGTGCCGCCGGCGCCCGGAAGCAGGCCGAGCTTGACCTCGGGCAGACCGAGACGTGCTTCCTTGGTGGCGACGCGATAGTGGCATGCCAGCGCGACTTCGAGACCGCCGCCGAGCGCGGTGCCGTGAATGGCGGCAACGATCGGCTTCGGCGAGTTTTCCATCAGCTCGAGCACCTCGGCGAGGCCGGGCGGCTTCGGCGGCTTGCCGAATTCGGTGATGTCGGCGCCGGCGATGAAGGTGCGGCCGCCGCAGGTCAGCACGATTGCTTTGACTTCGGCGTCGGCGATCGCGCTCTTCATGCATTCGAAGATGCCGCCGCGCACGGCGGCGCTCAGCGCGTTTACGGGAGGACTGTCGACCGTGACGATGGCGATGGCGTTGTTGCGTTCGAGTTTTACGACTTCGTTCACGGGACTCTCCCTGGATCGTTTGTTCTTGGATTGCCGCCCGACTTGCGTTGAGTGGCTACGGTCGCGTTTCGTCAATTTCGCACTGCGAAATTTAATTCCACATCTTGACAGGGAGGGTTATTTTGAAGCACGTCCCTTGTCAACGAGCTCATCAGCAGCAACAGGCAATGAAACGTCCAGGGAAGAAAGTCGCGACTGATCGCAGCTTTGTCGTCGCGCTTTCCCGCGGACTCGATGTATTGCGCGCATTCCAACCCAACGACGGGCTTCTTGGCAATCAGGAGATTGCCGCCCGCACCAAATTGC
The DNA here is from genome assembly GCA_023422775.1 of Pseudomonadota bacterium. Lineage (GTDB taxonomy): Bacteria > Pseudomonadota > Alphaproteobacteria > Rhizobiales > Xanthobacteraceae > Bradyrhizobium. Next base: position 14,154 of record JAFAGM010000065.1, on the reverse strand, counting down.
CGAAGCCAACCATTTCCAGGCTGACCTATACCCTGACCAAGCTGGGCTATCTTACACCTGTTCCAAAGTTCGAGAAGTATCAGCTCGCACCATCAGCCATGGCGCTGGGGTATGCCGCGCTGGCCAATCTCGGCGTTCGGCATTTGTCCGAACCCTATCGCGAAGCGCTGATGCGCGAGACCGGCGGCGCCGTCGCGGTCGGCGGGCGTGACCGCCACAGCATGATCTATTTCGGGCAGAGCCGTAACGGCCTGCTCGGCGTGCAGCTCGACGTCGGTTCGCGGGTACCGATCGCAACCACCGCGATGGGACGCGCCTATCTCTGGGCGCTGCCCGACGACGAGCGCGCCGCGCTGTTGCGCGAACTGCGCGACCATTACGGCAATCGCTGGCCGCGCATGCGCGACGGCATCGAGCGCGCGGGCGAAATGGTTGCGCGTCAGGGATTCACGATCTCCGCAGGCGAATGGCAGGACGATGTGCACGCAGTAGGCGTGGCGTTAAAGCTCAACGACGGAACCGGTCCGTATGCCTTCAATTGCGGCGCGCCCGCTTTCCGTTTTACGGAAGATCGTTTGATCAACGACATTGGACCTCGTCTTGTGACGATGGTAAGGAACATCGAGGCAGCGCTGGGCGGCGCAGCTCCGAAATCCAAAAAAGAAGAGAACAAGAAGCTGAAAGCAGGAGGGAAAGTTGCACGTTTGGCCGAGGGGATCAGATAGCGTTCATCACGACCGGCGAAAATATTCGCACGGTATCTCGCACTCCATGATCAGCGTGGGCGGGACGAGATGACGCAGGCTCAGCTCGCGCAGGGAAATGCTCCCCTGCTCGCGGTTCGCGACATCAGCGTCGTGTTCGGCGGCATCATCGCGCTGAATGGCGTGTCCTTCAACATGCACAAGGGCGCCATCCTCGGCCTGATCGGCCCGAACGGCGCCGGCAAAACGACGCTGTTCAATTGCCTTTCCAGGCTCTACCAGCCGAGTTCCGGCGACATTCTGATGGAAGGCGCCAGCATCCTGACGCGCCCGGCGCACAAGATCGCCGAGATCGGCATCGGCCGCACCTTCCAGAACGTCGCGCTGTTTCCCAATCTCACCGTGCTCGACAACGTTCGCGTCGGCACCCACGCCCGCAGTTCGAGCGACATCATCTCGGACTCGCTCCGGCTCGCCTGGGTTCGCCGCGGCGAGGCCGACGTCAACAAGAAGGTCCAGGAGATCCTCGCCTATCTCGACCTCGAGAATGTCGCGCACACCGTGGTTTCCGGCCTTCCGTTCGGCACCCAGAAGCGCGTGGAGCTGGCGCGTGCGCTGGCGGCCGACCCGAAGATCCTGCTGCTCGACGAGCCCGCCGGCGGTCTCAACCACGAGGAAGTCTATGTCCTCGGCGATCTGATCCGCCGGATTCGCGACGAACGCCACATGACCGTACTGCTCGTCGAGCATCACATGGGTCTGGTGATGTCGATCGCCGACCATGTCGTCGCACTCAATTTCGGGCGCAAGCTCGCCGAGGGAACACCGGCCCAGGTCCAGGCCGACCCGGATGTCATCAAGGCCTATCTCGGGAGCAAGGACCAATGACCGCGATGCTCAACATCAAGGATCTCCGCGCCTATTACGGCCAGGTCCAGGCGTTGCACGGCTTGAGCTTCTCCCTCAACGAGGGCTCGCTGACCACGCTGCTCGGCGCCAACGGCGCCGGCAAGACCACCACGCTGCGGGCGATCTGCAACATGGTGCGTTCCACCGGCGCGATCGAGTTCGAGGGCAAGTCCCTCTCCGGCAAAACGACCGAAAACGTCGTCCGCCTCGGCATTGCGCATGTGCCGCAGGGCCGCGGCACCTTCACCACCATGACGGTGGAGGAAAACCTGCAGCTCGGGGCCATCACGCGCCGCGACTCGAAGAACATCGTCAGCGATATCGAGCGCATGTACGCCCATTTCCCGGTGCTGAAAGAACGGCACACCCAGCAGGCGGGCACGCTGTCGGGCGGTGAACAGCAGATGCTCGCGGTCGCCCGTGCGCTGATGCTGCGCCCGCGGCTGATGCTGCTGGACGAACCGTCATTCGGCCTGGCGCCCCTGATCGTGCGCGACCTGTTCAAGATCCTGGGCAAGATCAACCGCGAGGACAAGGTCACCATCCTGGTGGTCGAACAGAACGCGCAATTGGCGCTGGAACTCGCCGACCAGGCCTATGTGATCGAAACCGGACGTATCGTGATGTCGGGCGACGCCAAGGACATCGCGACCAACGAAGACGTCCGCAAATCCTATCTCGGCTACTGAGGAGCAGGACAATGGAGCTTTTTACCAACCAGGTCCTGGCCGGAATCGCCACGGGCGCGATCTACGCCTGTATGGCGCTCGCCGTCGTGATGATCTACCAGGCCATCGACCACCTGAATTTCGCCCAGGGCGAAATGGCGATGTTCTCGACGTTCATTTCCTGGCAGCTGATGCAGTGGGGCATACCCTACTGGTGGGCGTTCCTGATCACGCTGGTGATCTCCTTTGCCGGCGGCATCATCATCGAGCGGCTGTTGTTCAAGCCGCTCGCCAAGGCCCCGGTGCTGACCAACGTCGCCGGATTCATCGCACTGTTTGCGATCGTCAACAGCGTCGCCGGCCTGATCTGGGACTTCACCATCAAGCAGTATCCGACCCCGTTCGGATCCTCGCCGTTCCTCGGCAGCCAGCTGATCTCGACCCACCAGGCCGGCATGATCGGCGTCACCGTGCTGCTGCTGATCGCGCTTTATCTCTTCTTCCAGTTCACGCGGATCGGTCTTGCGATGCGCGCCGCCGCCTCGCTGCCCGAATCGGCCCGCCTGGTCGGCATCAACACCTCGTGGATGATCGCGCTGGGCTGGGGCATGGCCTCCGCCATCGGCGCCATCGCCGGCATCCTGATTGCGCCTGTCGTGTTCCTGGAGCCGAACATGATGGGCGGCGTGCTGATCTACGGATTTGCCGCGGCCGTCCTCGGCGGCCTTTCCAGCCCGCTCGGAGCGGTGATCGGGGGGTTCCTGGTCGGCGTATTCGAGAATCTCGCCGGGACCTATATCCCCGGCGTCGGCAATGAACTGAAATTGCCGATCGCGCTGGCATTAATCATCACCGTATTGGTCCTCAAACCGGCAGGCCTGTTCGGCCGTCCCATCGTGAAGCGAGTTTGATCATGAGCTCAGTTGACGAAGTCGCAAACGAGGCACCGGCGGTCGAGGCCGTTCCGAAGCGTGCCATGACGCTGGGCTACGGCACCTCGCTCGTGGTGCTGGCATTGTTGATCATCGGGCCGATGTTCGTGAAGAACTTCATCGTCTTCCAGTTGACGATGTTGCTGATCTACGGGCTGGCGGTTCTGGCGCTGAACATCCTGACCGGCGGCAGCGGCCAGTTTTCGCTGGGTCAAAGCGCCTTCTACGCGGTCGGCGCCTACACCTCCGCCATTCTGATGGAACATGTGGGCATGAACTACGCCCTGACATTGCCCATTGCCGGTATCATCTGCTTCGGCTTCGGGTTCTTGTTCGGTCAGCCCGCGCTGCGCCTGAGCGGCATCTATCTGGCCCTGGCGACCTTCGCGCTCGCCGTGGCCATGCCGCAACTGCTGAAACTCGGCTTCTTCGAACACTGGACCGGCGGCGTTCAGGGCCTGGTCGTGACCAAGCCGGATGCGCCGTTCGGGCTGCCGATCTCGCAGGACAGGTGGCTGTATTATTTCACGCTCGTGGTTTCGATCGGGATCTATATCGCCTCCGTCAACCTGCTGAAATCGCGCTCGGGCCGCGCCTTCATGGCGATCCGGGACAACGAGATCGCGGCCTCCGCGATGGGCGTCGACGTTGCGCTGTACAAGACGTTGGCGTTCGGCGTCTCGGCCGGCATCACCGGCGTTGCCGGCGGCCTCGGCGCCATCGCGGTGCAGTTCGTGGCCCCCGACGGCTACACCATCACGCTCGCGATTTCGCTGTTCCTCGGCATGGTCGTCGGCGGCGTCGGCTGGCTGCCGGGATCGATCGTCGGCTCCGCCTTCATCATCTTCGTGCCGAATATCGCCGAACATATCTCGAAGGGCCTCTCCGGCGCCGTATTCGGCGTCCTCCTCTTCGTTGTCATCTTCCTCGTGCCGCATGGCGCAAGGCAGGTTGCGATCGTTGCCCAGCAACTGATCGACAAACTCAAGAAGAACTAAGAACCCTACTAACAAACTCTGGAGACACTATGCTTTCGACACTACGGACTGCCGCCTTCTCGGCGGCAGTCATCGCTATTGCTTTCACCCCCGGCAACGCCCTCGCCCAGAAGAAGTACGATACCGGCGCGAACGATACCGAGATCAAGATCGGCAACATCATCCCCTACAGCGGACCGGCGTCCGCCTACGGCTTGATCGGCAAGACCGAAGAAGCCTACTTCAAGATGATCAACGACAAGGGCGGCATCAACGGGCGAAAGATCAATTTCGTCAGCTATGACGATGCCTACAGCCCGCCGAAGGCCGTCGAGCAGGTCCGCAAGCTGGTCGAGAGCGACGAAGTGCTTGTGGTGTTCAACCCGCTCGGTACCCCGTCCAACACCGCGATCCAGAAATATCTCAACGGCAAGAAGATACCGCAGCTGTTCGTCGCCACCGGCGCCACCAAGTGGAACGACCCGAAGGGCTTCCCGTGGACCATGGGATGGCAGCCGAGCTACCAGAGCGAAGCGCAGATCTATGCGAAATATCTGCTGAAGGAAAAGCCGGACGCCAAGATCGCGATCCTCTATCAGAACGACGACTTCGGCAAAGACTACCTCAAGGGCACCAAGGACGGACTTGGGGCCAAGGCTTCCTCGATGATCATCATGGAGGAAAGCTACGAGATATCGGAGCCGACCATCGACTCGCACATCGTCAAGATCAAGGCCGCCAATCCGGACGTGCTGCTGATCTATGCCACCCCGAAATTCGGCGCGCAGACCATCAAGAAGACCGCCGAACTGGGCTGGAAGCCGCTGCAGATCATGACCAACGTGTCGGCCTCGGTCGGCGCGGTGATGCAGCCGGCAGGCTTCGACAACGCCCAGGGCGTGCTTTCCGCGGCTTACGCCAAGGACGCTGCCGATGCGCAATGGAAGAACGATCCCGGCATGACGAAGTGGAGCGAATTCATCGACAAGTACATGCCGGGCGCCGACCGCACCGACAGTGCGCTCGTCTATGGTTACGGCGCAGCGCAGACCCTGGCCAAGGTCCTGGAAATGTGCGGCGATGACCTCTCGCGGGCCAACGTGATGAAGCAGGCGGCAAGCCTGAAGGACTTTGTGCCCGACACGCTGTTGCCGGGCGTGAAGATCAACACCAGCGCCACCGATTTCGCGCCGATCAGCCAGTTGCAGATGCAGCGCTTCAAGGGCGAGAAATGGGAATTGTTCGGCGACATCATCAGCGGTGACGTCGCCTCCCAGTAAGGCTGCTGTCCAACCGAGCAGGAAGCCTTCGCGACGCGAGTCGCGGAGGCTTTTTGCTGGAAGGCGCCAAAAGCGGTTTCCAGCGAAGTAGAAACCGGTTCGCGTCAAGAAAACGCGTCAAGACAGGAATCCAGAGCCCCGTTCCGATTCAATCGGAACGGAAAAGGCTCTAACCGGAAGTTGTCAGCCGCCGATATCAGTCGGCCGGCAACAATCATTAATATTCCGCCTGACGGGCAGTCTCGCGGGCATCCGACCAAATGAGGTCTCCCCGCGAAGTCTTCGCGGGGGGCTTTTTGTTGCTGGATGCCGCCGAAAGGTATTCAATACTGCCCAAGAGCCGCAAAGCGCTCCCGACACAAAAACACCGACACATTCACCGATCCCAGGGAGATCAAAAGATGCTTGTTAACAACTTGCGCTTGGGAGCCTTTTCGGCTGCCCTCGCATTGCTCGCTGCAAGCAGCAGCGGCGCGCTTGCGCAGAAGAAATACGACACCGGCGCATCCGATACCGAAATCAAGATTGGCAACATCATGCCCTACAGCGGTCCCGCCTCCGCCTATGGCGTGATCGGCAAGACCGAAGAGGCCTATTTCAGGAAGATCAACGCCGAGGGCGGCATCAACGGCCGCAAGATCAACTTCATCAGCTATGACGACGCCTACAGCCCGCCGAAGACCGTGGAGCAGGCACGCAAGCTGGTCGAAAGCGATGAAGTTCTCCTGGTCTTCAATCCGCTCGGCACCCCGCCGAACACGGCGATCCAGAAGTACCTGAACTCCAAGAAGGTACCGCAACTGTTCGTCGCGACCGGCGCCACCAAGTGGAACGATCCGAAGGAATTCCCCTGGACGATGGGCTGGCAGCCCAACTACCAGAGCGAAACCCAGATCTATGCGAGATACATCCTGAAGAACAAGCCGGATGCCAAGATCGGGATTCTCTACCAGAACGACGACTACGGTAAGGACTATCTGAAGGGCTTCAAGGACGGGCTGGGCGCCAAGGGCGCATCGATGATCGTTGCGGAGGAAAGCTACGAAGTCTCCCAGCCGACGATCGACTCCCACATCGTCAAGCTGAAGGCCGCCGGCGCCGACGTATTCATGAACATCACCACGCCGAAGTTTGCGGCGCAGGCGATCAAGAAGAACGCCGAGATCGGCTGGAAGCCGATGCATTTCCTCAACAACGTCTCGGCCTCGATCGGCAGCGTCATCAAGCCTGCCGGGTTCGAGAATTCACAGGACATCATCTCCTCGCAGTACCTGAAGGACCCGACGGATGCGCAGTGGAAGAATGATGCGGGCATGAAGGCCTGGAACGAGTTTCTGGACAAATACTATCCGGAAGCCAACCGCGCAGACGCCTCGGTGATGTACGCCTATACCGTCGCCCAGGGTCTCGTTCATGTGCTGAAGGCCTCCGGCGACGACCTGACCCGGGCCAACATCATGAAGCAGGCCGCCAGCATCAAGAACCTCGAACTCGGCGGCCTGCTGCCCGGGATCAAGGTTAACACGTCGGCGACCGACTTCGCCCCGCTCTCGCAAGTGCAGCTGGTCCGGTTCAAGGGCGAGACATGGGAGCGCTTCGGCGAAATCCTTTCGGGTGACGTCGGCGGCTAACGCCTCAAGACCTTGTCTACTAAAGAAGCAGCCCCTGCGGCTTTGCCGCAGGGGCTTACTGTTGTGGGGCTTTGGGCAAGATGGTAAGCACCCAACGTAAGAAGAGCTTCATTCAAGGGGCCGCGATCATTTGTTTAAATGAAAAGGGAGAGACAGAAATGTCCGCAATCAAAAAACTGGCGGTTCTATCGGCGGCGCTTGGATTGCTCGCAGCATCGTCGAGCAGCGTCCTCGCACAGAAGAAATACGACCCCGGCGCGTCCGACACCGAGATCAAGATCGGCAACATCATGCCCTACAGCGGTCCCGCTTCCGCCTATGGCGTGATCGGCAAGACCGAAGAGGCCTACTTCAAGAAGGTGAACGCCGAGGGCGGCATCAACGGCCGCAAGATCAACTTCATCAGCTATGACGACGCCTACAGCCCGCCGAAGACGGTCGAGCAGGCGCGCAAGCTGGTCGAGAGCGATGAAGCGCTCATCGTCTTCAACCCGCTCGGCACCCCGCCGAATACGGCGATCCAGAAATACCTGAACTCCAAGAAGGTACCGCAGCTGTTCGTCGCCACCGGCGCCACCAAGTGGAACGATCCAAAGAACTTCCCCTGGACGATGGGCTGGCAGCCCAACTACCAGAGCGAAACCGTCATCTACGCCAAGTACATCCTGAAGAATTTTCCGAACGCCAAGATCGGCATCCTCTACCAGAACGACGACTACGGTAAGGACTATCTGAAGGGCTTCAAGGACGGCCTGGGCGCCAAGGGCGCATCGATGATCGTTGCGGAGGAAAGCTACGAAGTTTCCCAGCCGACGATCGATTCCCATATCGTCAAGCTGAAGGCGTCAGGCGCTGACGTGTTCATGAACATCACCACGCCGAAATTCGCGGCGCAGGCGATCAAGAAGAACCACGAGATCGGCTGGAAGCCCACGCACTTCCTCAACAACGTGTCGGCCTCGATTGGCGCTGTCATGAAGCCCGCCGGTTTCGAAGCCAGCCAGGGCATCATCTCCTCCGCCTACCTCAAGGACACGTCCGACCCGCAGTGGAAGAACGATGCCGGCATGAAGGCGTTCGATGAGTTCCTGACGAAGTACTTCCCGGAAGGTAACCGGATCGATGGCGGCGTGATGTTTGGTTACACCGTTGCCCAGGGACTTGTTCACGTCCTCAAGGCTTGCGGCGATAACCTGACGCGCGAAAACGTCATGAAGCAGGCCGCCAACATCAAGGGGCTCGAGCTCGGTGGCCTGCTGCCCGGCATCAAGGTCAACACCAGCCCGACCGACTTCGCTCCGATTTCACAGGTCCAACTGCAGAAGTTCAAGGGCGAAGCCTGGGAGCTGTTTGGCGAGGTCCTGAGCGGCGACGTCGGCGGCTAACTGTTCGAAAACCCAAACGGCCCATTCGCGGGCCGGACAGCCCTCGCAGGCACGTCCTGCGGGGGTTTTCTTTTGCAGCGATTGGATGGATAACCTTCACTTCCAGTTCCATAGCTGCAGATGCTATCATGACCGACCGACGTCCCCTCTTGCGTGCGATCTTCGACGCGGCTGTCGCGGCTGCGCATCCCGACGTCGTGCTGGCGGCGCATCTGCGCCCGGCACCGAAAGGTCGGGTGATCTGCCTCGCTGCCGGCAAGGGCGCGGCGGCAATGGCGGCCGCGGCCGAACGGCATTATCTCGACACGCTCGGACTCGATCCGGCTCGGCTGACCGGCATCGCCACCACCCGTCATGGCCACGGCGTGCCGACGCGTCGTATCAAGGTGATCGAGGCAGGCCATCCCGTGCCCGACGAAGCCGGACTGAAAGCCGCCGACGACACGCTGCGCCTCGCGGCCGAGGCGGCCGCGGACGACCTGCTGCTGGTGCTGCTGTCCGGCGGCGGCTCGGCGAACTGGATCGCGCCGGTTGAGGGCATTTCGTTCGCGCAGAAGCAGCAGGTGAACCGCGCGCTGCTGCGTTCGGGCGCACCGATCGGCGAGATGAACATCGTGCGCAAGCACCTGTCGCGGATCAAGGGCGGACGGCTGGCGCGCGCCGGACAACGCGCCGAAATCGTCACGCTGGCGATATCAGACGTTCCGCACGACGATCCGTCGGCGATCGCATCGGGACCAACGGTGCCGGACCCCACCACGCTGGCGGACGCCCGCGCGCTGGTCGCCCGGTACAATCTCGCAATCGACGATGCCGTCAAACGCGCTCTCGAGGATCCCCGGAACGAGAGCTGCAAGCCCGGCGATCCCGCCTTTGCGCGTGCGCAGTTCGAGATCATCGCGAAGCCGAAGGCTTCGCTCGATGCCGCGATCAAGGTCGCGCAGGATGCCGGGTACGAGGTGATCGGCCTCGGCGCCGACCTCGAAGGCGAGGCGCGCGATGTTGCCGCCGACCATGCGCGGCTGGCGCTGAACGCACGGAGCGAAGGCAAGCGCACCGCCATCGTCTCGGGCGGCGAACTCACCGTGACCGTCCGCGGCAACGGCCGCGGCGGCCCCAACCAGGAATATGCGCTGGCGCTGGCGGACCTGCTGAAGGACACGCCCGGCATCGCGGCGCTGGCGGCCGACACCGACGGCGCCGACGGCGGCGCCGGCAGCGCCTCCGATCCGGCCGGGGCGATGATCGACCAGGCCACGTTTACCATGATGAAGTCGCTTGGCCTCGACCCCGCGGCCTACCTCGCCAACAACGACGCCACGACGTTCTTTTCGGCCACCGGCGATCTCGTCCTGACCGGCCCGACCCTCACCAACGTCAATGACGTCAGGGTGATCCTGGTCGACCCGGCCTAGCTTTCGGGCCTCGCTGCCTCGCCCAGCCGGAAGCCGCATTAACGCCTTGTTGAGCACGTTCCGGGAAACCCTGCACATCTGTTGTGCTCCAAGGGTGCGATTCACCAGCTTCGGCTTCCAATGGCCGATCTCCTCCAAAAGGGGAGAGCCGTCACGCGCGGCAGGGGGAACGCCAGATGACCGATCGAGGCCAATCTTCAATTGACCTGGAGGCGGCGCACGCAAGCGCGCACCTCGAAGAGGCCTTTGACCATCTCTCGCTTGGCATCGTCATCTTCAGCGTGAAGCGGGAAGTCGTCTTTTGCAACAAGCGCTATATGGAGATGTACGGGCTCTCGCCTGCACAGGTGAAGCCGGGCACGCCGACCCGCGAGTTGATCCGGCACCGGCTAAACCTCGGCCTGAAGGTACAGACGACACCGGATGAATACGTCCGCGAACGCGTTGGACGCGATATCGCGCTCGACACCACGATGCAGGAATTCACCGATGGCCGCATCATTGCCTACACGGTCTACCCGTTGCCCGGCGGCGGCGGAATGGCGACTCACGAGGACGTCACCGAGCGCGAAGAGCTCAATGCCCGGCTGAAGCAGCAATGCGAACTCGGCAGGGAGCAGGAAGAAGCCCTTCGCACCAGCAACTTCCAGTTCGATACCGCGATCAACAACATGTCGCAGGGCCTTTGCTTCTTCGGCGCCGATCACCGCCTGATCGTCTGCAACGAGCGCTTTGTCGATATCTACAAGATTCCATCCGACCGCATCTATTCCGGCATGAAGCTGACGGAGATCGTCGACCTGCGCATCGAGGCCGGCAGCTTTCCGGCGATGACACGCGACGAGTATGTGCGCTGGCGCAACGACGTCGCCGCCTCCAACGAGGCAAAGGACAGCACCGTCGACCTGCAGGACGGGCGCACGATCAAGATCCGGCACCGGCCCATGCCCGGTGGCGGCTGGGTGGCCACCCATGAGGACATCACCGAACAGCGCCAGTCCGAGGTCAAGATCGAGTACATGGCACACCACGATTCACTGACCGGTCTCGCCAACCGCGTGCTGCTGAACGATCGGCTTGAACAGGCATTGGGCCGAATCCAACGCGGGGAAATGCTGGCGGTGCATCACCTCGACCTCGATCAGTTCAAGGCCGTGAACGACACGTTCGGCCATCCCTGCGGTGACAGGCTGCTCAGGATCGTCGCCGAACGGTTGCGCGGGCTCGCCTGCGAGGCCGATACGATCTCGCGGATGGGAGGCGATGAATTCGTCATCGTGCAGACCGCAATAGCGGACCCCGCCGACGCCACCTCGCTGGCGCAGCGCGTCATCAAGGAGTTGAGCGAGCCCTATGACATCGACGGTCAGCAGGCCGTCATCGGCGTCAGCACCGGCATTTCGGTCGGCCCCGGCGACGGCTCGAGCCCCGACAAGCTGCTGCGCAACGCCGACCTTGCGCTGTACCGCGCCAAGAGCGACGGACGCGGCACGTTCCGCTTCTTCGAACCCGTCATGGACCTGCAGATGCAGGCCCGCCGCATCATGGAGCAGGACCTGCGCAAGGCGCTGCCGGCCGGCGAGTTCGAGTTGCACTACCAGCCGGTCGTCAATCTGGCGAGCAACGAAATCTCCGGCTTCGAAGCCCTGGTGCGCTGGAATCATCCGATCAGGGGAATGATCTCGCCAGCCGACTTCATCCCGCTCGCCGAAGAGATCGGCTTCATCGTACCGATGGGCGAGTGGATCATCCGCCAGGCATGCACCACCGCGGCGCAATGGCCCGACCACCTCCATGTCGCCGTCAACATTTCGGCGATCCAGTTTCGCAGTCCCGGCCTGATGCAGCTGATCGTCGGCGCGCTCGCAGCCTCCGGCCTCGCGCCCACCCGGCTGGAAATTGAAATCACCGAGTCGGTCCTGCTGAACAACAGGGAAGCGGCGCTTGCCGTGCTGCACCAGTTGCGCGCGCTCGGCATCCGGATCGCGATGGACGATTTCGGCACCGGCTATTCCTCGCTGACGTACCTGCAGAGCTTTCCGTTCGACAAGATCAAGATCGACCGTTCGTTCGTCAAGAACATCACGGAGAACGCAAGTTCCCTCAACATCGTGCGCGCTGTCGCGGCGCTGGCCAACGGCATGGGCATGACGGCCACCGCCGAGGGCGTCGAAACGGTGGAGCAACTCGACCGCATCGCCTCCGAAGGATGCACGGAGATGCAGGGATTCCTGTTCAGCCGGCCGCTTCCGGCAGCCGAGATCGAGCGGCAGTTTTTGTCGGGGCGCGCACCGCAGACAGCGAACAGCCGCATCGTGGCGTGACCGTGCCCGCGTCATTCCGGGGCGATGCGAAGCATCGAACCCGGAATCTCGAGATTCCGGGCCTGGTCCTTCGGACCATCCCGGAATGACAGGCCCCCTAGAACTCCGCCGCGATCTTCGACAGCATTTCGAGCAGCGCGACGCGGTTGGCCGGGCCAAGCAGCGCATTGAGCCGCGCCTCGTGCTTGGTGGCGACGAGCTTCTTGGCGCGCAACAGCACCGCCCTGCCCTTGTCGGTCAGGACCAGAATGTGGGAACGGCGGTCGTTGGTCGAGCGCATCCGGGTGCAGAGATCGCGGCTCTCGAGCGCATCCAGCATCGCCACGAAATTCGGCCGGAGAATGCCGAGCGTGTTGGCTATCTCGGTCTGGTTGCGGCCCGGATTCCTGTCGAGCAGCAGCAGCACCGAGAACTGCGCCGGCGTCAGTTGCAGCGGTGCGACGCAGCGCAGGAAGTCCTCGAACACCTTCAACTGTGCGCGCTTGAGGGAATAGCCGAGCAGTTCGGCGAGTTCGCCCATCTGCAGCGCGGTGTTCTCCGCCCCGTTCTCTGCGGATTCCTTGCCGCCGGCGCGGGAAGGCTTGACGGCGTCGGTCGCTGCCTTGGAAACTGTCATCGGCTGATGCCCGTCATCCCGAAACCAGGTCCGCCCTTGGCCGGTCTTGATGTTATATTTGATAATTGTTATTGATTATATCAAATATCGGCGCCTTTCAACTGCCGAGATGATGGGGACGGCCGGCGCTGACCTGATAAGGTCGAGACCGGCGACGTCGAGGGGAGCGCCAGTCTTGAATACGACGATCATGCTGTTCCTTCTGCAGGACGGCATCACCAACGGCGCGATCTATGCGCTGCTCGGGCTCGCGCTGGTGCTGGTGTTCGCCGTAACCCGCGTCATCCTGATTCCGCAAGGCGAATTCGTCACCTATGGCGCGCTGAGCTACGCCGTGCTGGCGACCGGCAAGGTGCCGGGCACCGCCTGGCTCGCCATCGCCATGGGCGTGGTGGCCTTTGCCCTCGACCTGTTCGACGCCCGGCGATCGCTGCGGCTCTCGCGAGTCGCGCGCTCGCTTGCGCTCAACATCGTCCTGCCAGCCGCGATCCTGGGGCTGACTTACGCGCTGGCCGGCCCCAGGACGCCGGTCGCGGTCAATATCGCGCTGTCGCTGCTGATCGTCGCGGCGATCGGATTGTTCCTCTACCGCATCGCGTTCCAGCCGCTCGCCCACACCTCGGTGCTGGTGTTGCTGATCGCCTCCGTCGGCTGCCATCTCGCACTGCAGGGGCTCGGGCTCGTGTTCTTCGGCGCCGAGGGCCTGCGCGGGCCGGCACTGTCGAGCGCGGCGCTGACGATCGGACCGTTGCGCTTCACCGGCCAGAGCCTCGCGGTATACGCACTGACGATCGCCTTCATCGTCGCGCTGTGGCTGTTCTTCGGCTTCACGCTGATGGGCAAGGCGCTGCGCGCCACCGCGGTCAACCGGCTCGGCGCGCGCCTCGTCGGCATCCGCACCACGCTGTCGGGACAGATCGCCTTCCTGCTCGCTTCCGTGATCGGCGCGATCTCCGGAATCCTGATCGTGCCGATCACGACGCTCTACTACGACACCGGCTTCCTGATCGGCCTGAAGGGTTTCATCGCCGCGATCATCGGCGGGCTGGTGAGCTATCCGCTGACCGCGGTTGCGGCTTTGATCGTCGGCTGCGTCGAGGCCTTCTCCTCGTTCTATGCCAGCAACTTCAAGGAGGTCATCGTCTTCACGCTGATCATACCCGTGCTGGTGCTGCGCTCACTCGCAGCGCCCGAGGTCGAGGAGGAGAAGGACTGATGCCTCAGCGGCTTCCCCTCATCGTCTTCGCACTCGTCGTGGCGGCGATCCCGTTCATCCCGGGCGTGCCGCCGTTCTGGATCGTCCTGCTCAACAA